>NZ_LMJH01000008.1:0-159294 GCF_001428965.1 Acidovorax sp. Root275
GCCCGTTGGACAGCAGGAAATTGAACGTCCCGCGTGGGCATATGTGGGCCGCCAATTCCTTGAAATTTGCCCAAGGACTTTCAAACTCAGCTGCCGATCATTCCTTGCGCGGAGAGTGGAATTGGTGAACGCCCGCAGCATCCAGAACCCTTTGCAATCGACCATCAAACCAAAGCAGGTGCAAGTGGGCCAACGCTTCGCCCATGGCAAATGTCATCTGATGGGCATCCAGCTTGCGCTTGAACATAATGGGCAGCACATCGGCCGCAGACAGAGGGGCCCCTTTCGCTGCATCGAGGATTTCTGCCAGCCGATCCCGGTGATGGTTTTGCAACTGCTGGATACGCTCATGCAAGCCCTGGAAGGGTTTGCCATGAGACGGTAGGACAAGCGTGTCAGCAGGCAATTCAAGATACCGCAGCAGCGAGGTCAGGAACAGTTCCAGAGGATTGGATTCCGGTTCCACGGCATGGACGCTGACGTTGGTGGAAATGCGTGGCAGAACCATGTCGCCACTGATGAGGACGGATGATTCTGCGCAATGCAGCGCAATGTGCTCGGGTGCGTGCCCGTAGCCACTGATGCACCGCCAGGAGCATCCCCCAATCTCGACGATGTCTCCATCCATGATCCGGCGAAAGGTAGGAGGCAACGCAGGAACCAGAGTGGGAAAGTACGACACGCGTCCTCGAACGTGTTGGAGAAATTCGCCATCCTGCATGCCGTGCAAACTGTAGAAATCTGCGCTCGCCTCACCGCCAAAGCCGTTGCGGTCATAAACGGCAGTCCTCGCCACGTTGTAGTCGGTGACGCTGATCCAAAGGCGTACCTTCCAATGCTCGCACAGCCAATGGGCCAAACCGATATGGTCTGGATGCATGTGGGTCACGATCACGCGAAGAATCGGTAAACCCTCTAGGCTGCTGGAAAAAACCCGCTCCCATTGCGCCCGCGTTGTGGCGCTGTCGATGCAGCAGTCGACTACCGTCCAGCCATCGACCAAATTGCCGAAGGCGTCTGGTTGCCGATCACGCAGCAGCCACAGATTGATGTGATCCAGCGCGAAGGGCAGGGCCATGCGGACCCACTTGATGCCTGGCGCAATCTCCATTGCCACGCCCTCCAGAGGCAGCACATCGCCAAATGGATAGTGGATCTGGTGTTCAAGTGGATTCATGGTGGTGGCTTGATGGGTTAGCATTGACGTTAACGTAAACGTCATGCATTCAGTGCATTGTAGGGACCGACAGCACCAGGGCTGTCTCCTGTGCGAAACCGACCCTGCCACGTGCAATACCCCATGGCCAACACCTACACCATCAGCGATCTCGCCAAAGAGTTTGATCTCACGACCCGAGCGATCCGTTTTTACGAAGACATGGGTCTGCTGCAGCCCGAACGAACGGGCGCCGCAGGTAGAAACCGCGTCTACAGCGCCCGCGACCGCACCCGGCTGCGTCTGACGCTCCGTGCGAAGCGCCTCGGCCTGTCGCTGACGGAGGCCAAGGAGATCATTGATCTCTACGACAGCCCGCGAGACACCGGGGTGCAGTTGCGCAAATTCCTCGATGTCCTCGTGGTGCATCGCAAGCAACTAGAGGAACAGATGGCCGACCTGCAAGCGAATCTGGAGGAGGTTCAGGAGCATGAAGACGAGGCACGGGCTCTGCTTCTCAAGGTTGAAAAGCAAAAATGATTCATAATTGACGTTTACGTAAACGTAAATTAGGAGACCGCAGTGAGCACGCCCCCTTTTGAGCCCCGCTCTGCCGACTTTGCAGACCGCGTGCGTGACAGCTTTGCTCGCCAGGGCGCCATGCAGACCCTGGGTGCAAGTCTTGGTTTGGTGGCGCCCGGTGCGGTGGACATTGAACTGCCATGGGCCATAGGACTGACCCAGCAACATGGGTTTCTGCATGCAGGCATGGTCGCCACGGCGCTGGATTCCGCCTGTGGGTATGCCGGTTTCACCCTGATGGGAACCGATGCTGCGGTGCTCACGATTGAATTCAAGATCAATTTGCTGGCCCCCGCCAAGGGCGAGCGATTTCGCATGGAAGGGCGGGTGTTGAAACCCGGCCGCACCATCACCGTGTGCGAAGGCCGCGCCTTCGCCATCGACGGCAGCCAAGAAAAGCTGGTCGCCACCATGGGGTGCACCCTCATGGCGGTCACTGGACGCGACAGCATCCAAGGCTGAACAAGCCATCTTCCTTTATCTGTTTTGAGGAGACATGCACCATGAGCATTCCTGCCAACCTTCCCGGTCTGAATTTTCAATTGGGCGAGGACATTGACGCCTTGCGCGATGCCGTGCGCGACTTTGCGCAAGCCGAGATCGCACCGCGCGCGGCCGAGATCGACCGCACCGATCAGTTCCCCATGGACCTGTGGCGCAAGATGGGCGACCTGGGCGTGCTCGGCATCACGGTGCCCGAGCAATACGGCGGCGCTGCCATGGGCTACCTCGCCCACATGGTGGCGATGGAAGAAATATCGCGCGCCAGCGCCTCCGTGGGCCTGTCGTACGGCGCCCACAGCAACCTGTGCGTGAACCAGATCAACCGCAACGGCAGCGAGACACAAAAGGCCAAGTACCTGCCTAAGCTCATCAGCGGAGAGCACGTGGGCGCATTGGCCATGAGCGAACCCGGCGCGGGTTCGGATGTGATCAGCATGAAGCTCAAGGCCGAAGACAAGGGTGGCTACTACCTGCTCAACGGCAACAAGATGTGGATCACCAACGGCCCAGATGCGGATACCCTCGTGGTGTACGCCAAGACCGAACCCGAGCTGGGCGCGCGTGGCGTCACGGCCTTCCTGATCGAAAAAGGCATGCCCGGATTCAGCATTGCGCAAAAGCTCGACAAACTGGGCATGCGCGGAAGTCACACGGGCGAGCTGGTTTTCAACAATGTCGAAGTGCCCGCCGCCAATGTGCTCGGTGGCTTGAACCAGGGCGCCAAGGTGCTGATGAGTGGCCTGGACTACGAGCGCGCCGTGCTTACCGGCGGCCCGCTGGGCATCATGCAGTCTGTGATGGACAACGTGATCCCATACATTCACGACCGCAAGCAATTCGGCCAGAGCATTGGCGAGTTCCAGCTCATCCAGGGCAAGGTGGCCGACATGTACACCGTGCTACAGGCAGGGCGCTCGTTTGCCTACACTGTGGCCAAGAACCTCGACATGCTCGGTACCGACCATGTGCGCCAGGTGCGCAAGGACTGCGCCAGCGTGATCCTGTGGTGTGCGGAAAAGGCGACCTGGATGGCCGGTGAGGGCGTGCAGATCTATGGTGGCAATGGCTACATCAACGAATACCCGCTGGGCCGCCTGTGGCGCGACGCCAAGCTGTATGAGATCGGTGCGGGCACCAGCGAGATCCGTCGCATGTTGATTGGCCGCGAACTGTTCGCTGAAACCTGCTGAGCTTCATTTCCTTTCTACTGATTCCTCAAGGACAACATGCCCTCCTCGATCGACGACCTGTTTGTTCACAACCGCGCCTGGGCGGCCCAGATGGAGCGCGAGCGGCCCGGGTTTTTCACGAGCCTGCTGGCCCAGCAAAAACCCAAGTACATGTGGATCGGCTGCTCGGACAGCCGGGTGCCCGCCAACCAGATCACGGGCCTGGAGCCGGGCGAAGTGTTCGTGCACCGCAACGTGGCCAATGTGGTGGTGCCCACCGACCTGAACTGCCTTTCCACCATCCAGTACGCGGTGGACCAGTTGCACGTCGAGCACCTCATGGTGGTGGGGCACTATGGCTGTGGCGGTGTTTTGGCTGCGCTAGAGGGCACGCGTGTGGGCCTGGCTGACAACTGGATCCGCCATGTGCAGGACGTGCGTGACCGCCACCGCGACCTGATTGCTGCCACCGCCCCAGAGTGGCGCCACGACGTGCTGTGCGAGCTCAACGCCATCGAGCAGGTCGTCAACATCGCCCAGACCACGGTGATGCTCGACGCCTGGGGCCGGGGCCAGAAGGTCACGCTGCACGGCTGGTGCTATGGGCTCAAGGACGGTCTCATCAACAACCTGCACATGTCCGTGGGCAGCACCGAAGGCCTGGACTCGCTGTACAAGGCGGCGATCGCCGGTGTTGCGGCCGTCAAAAGGCAATAGCCAACCACCGCCCCCTTGCAACGGCTGAGCACCCGCCATGTTCCCGCAACGGCTCGATGCGCCCCAGGCCTATGGCATTGCCAAGGCCATGATGGACGGCTTCAACCGGCACTACCGGTTGTTCCGTACCGAGTCCGCGCGGGCCAAGCACCGCTTCGAAACCGGTGACTGGCACGGCCAGCAGCGGGCCCAGCGCGAACGCATCGAGTTCTACGACCTGCGCGTGAAGGAGTGTGTGCGCAGGCTGGAGAAGGAATTCAGCGCGGGCGCGCAGCCCATGGACGTGTGGCACCAGATCAAGCTGCATTACATCGGCCTCTTGGTCAACCACCACCAGCCCGAGCTGGCCGAGACCTTCTTCAACTCAGTCACCACCAAGATCCTGCACCGCACGCATTTCCACAACGATTTCATCTTTGTGCGGCCCGCCGTCAGCACCGAATACATCGAAAACGAAGAGCCCGCAGCGCGCCCCACCTACCGGGCCTACTACCCCTCGCGCGAGAATTTGCACGAGACGTTCCAGGCCATCATCGAGAACTTCCAGTTGCAGCGTGAGTTTGCGGACTTGGCGCGAGACACCGCCTGCGTGGTGGCGGCCATGCGCGGCCGGCTCGACAAGGTGCGGCTGCGCGCCAACTTTCAGATCCAGGTGCTCACCAGCCTGTTCTTCCGCAACAAGGGCGCCTACGTGGTGGGAAAGATCATCAACGGCTTCCACGAGGTGCCGTTTGCGCTGCCCATCCTGCACGACGATGCTGGCCGCTTGTACATCGACGCCGCGCTGTTTGGCGAAGACGACCTGCAGATGCTGTTCAGTTTCGCCCGCGCCTATTTCATGGTGGACATGGAGGTGCCCAGTGCCTACGTGCAGTTCCTGCGCAGCCTCATGCCGCGCAAGCCGCGTGCCGAGATCTACAACGCCCTGGGCCTGGCCAAGCAGGGTAAAACGCTGTTCTACCGCGACTTCCTGTACCACCTCAAACATTCCAGCGACCAGTTTCGCATCGCCCCCGGTATCAAGGGCATGGTGATGCTGGTGTTCGACCTGCCGAGCTTCCCGTTCGTGTTCAAGCTCATCAAGGACTACTTCCCGCACCAGAAAGAAACCACGCGCGAGCAGATCAAGGCCAAGTACCTGCTGGTCAAGCAGCACGACCGCGTGGGCCGCATGGCCGACACGCTGGAGTACAGCGAGGTCGCCTTCCCACGCGACCGCTTCGACGATGCGCTGATTGCCGAGATCGAGAAATTTGCACCCAGCCAGCTCGAAATCAGCGACCGCGATGGCGACGGCCAGACCGAAGTCATCATCAAGCACCTGTATATCGAGCGGCGCATGATCCCGCTCAATATCTACCTGCAAGAGGCCTTTGACACCGGCCTCGCAGACCCGCGTGCGCGCCAGCAGATGGAGCACAGCGTCATCGAATACGGCAACGCCATCAAGGACCTGGTGGCCGCCAACATCTTCCCCGGCGACATGCTCTGGAAGAACTTTGGCGTCACGCGCAACGGCAAGGTCGTCTTCTACGACTACGACGAGATCGAATACCTCACCGACTGCAACTTCCGCCGCGTACCCACGCCGCGCAACGAAGAAGAAGAGATGAGCGGCGAGGTCTGGTACAGCGTGGGCCCGCGCGACGTTTTTCCCGAAACCTTTGGCCCGTTCCTTCTGGGCAACGACGCCGTGCGCGAGGTGTTCCTGCAGCACCACGCCGACCTGCTCGACGCCGCGTTCTGGCAGTCGCACAAGGAACGCATCCAGGCGGGCCACATGTTTGACGTGTTTCCCTACGACGCAGACCGGCGCTTCACGCATGGCGCGTCGGCCCCTTAGCCCCTTAGTCCCTTAGCCCCTTAGCCCCTTAGCCCCTTAGCCCCTTAGCCCCTTAGCCCCTTAGTCCCTTAGTCCCTTAGTCCCTTAGCCCGTTTGATTCAACCCTGATCTTTCATCTGAACCAATTCCAGGAGAGCTTCACCATGTCCGCATCCCCCCAAGACCCCATCGTCATCGTCGGCGCCGCACGCACCCCCATGGGCTCGCTGCAGGGCGACTTCTCCAGCTTGGCCGCGCACGACCTGGGCGGCGCCGCGATCAAGGCCGCCCTCGAGCGCTCCGGCGTCTCGCCCGACGCCGTGGGCGAAGTGCTGTTCGGCAACTGCCTGATGGCAGGCCAGGGCCAGGCGCCTGCGCGCCAGGCGGCCTTCAAGGGCGGCCTGCCCAAGGGCGCAGGCGCGGTCACGCTCAGCAAGATGTGCGGCTCGGGCATGAAGGCAGCCATGTTTGCGCACGACATGCTGCTGGCCGGCTCGCACGACGTGATGGTGGCGGGCGGCATGGAGAGCATGACCAACGCGCCCTACCTGCTGCAAAAGGGCCGTGGCGGCTACCGCCTGGGCCACGACCGCATCTTCGACCACATGATGCTCGACGGCCTGGAAGACGCGTACGAGGCCGGCCGCTCCATGGGCACCTTCGGTGAAGACTGCGCCGCCAAGTACCAGTTCACTCGTGAGCAGCAGGACGCATTCGCCACCGCCAGCGTGCAGCGCGCCAAGGCGGCCACCGAGTCCGGTGCGTTCGCGGCCGAGATCGTGCCCGTCACCGTCAAGACCCGTGCGGGCGAGACCGTGGTGTCGGTCGACGAAGGCCCCGGCAAGGTCAAGCTCGAGAAGATCGCCACGCTGAAGCCCGCCTTCAAGAAGGACGGCACCATCACCGCCGCCTCCAGCTCCAGCATCAACGACGGCGCCGCCGCGCTGGTGATGATGCGCGAATCCACCGCCAAGAAACTCGGCTGCAAGCCCCTGGCCCGCATCGTGAGCCATGCCACCCACGCGCAAGAGCCCGAGTGGTTCGCTACCGCCCCCCTGGGTGCCACGCAGAAAGCGCTGGCCAAGGCCGGCTGGCAAGTGGGTGACGTGCAGCTGTGGGAGATCAACGAGGCCTTTGCCGTGGTGCCCATGGCGCTCATGAAGGAGCTCGACCTGCCGCACGACAAGGTCAACGTGAACGGCGGCGCCTGTGCGCTGGGCCACCCCATCGGTGCCAGCGGTGCCCGCATCATGGTCACGCTGATGTATGCGCTCAAGGCCCGCGGCCTGACCAAGGGCCTGGCCACGCTGTGCATCGGCGGTGGCGAGGCCACGGCGGTGGCGCTGGAACTCGTTTGATGCGGGAGGGAGATGGGATGATTTGGCTCTTTTCACAAGGACAGTGATGACTGCACCATCTCCCGAGATCGCCGCTTTCTGGCGCGATTTTTCCGATGCCCAGGCATCGCTCCAGGCCCAGCCGCTGCGCGGGCGGGTCGAGTCGGCCAATGCGCTCATCGAGCGCCACTTGAGTGGCCTCGCGCTGGAGATGTCTGGCGGCGACGGCGATGCGGTGGTGGACCTCATCGTCACCGCCCACGGCAGCACCGAAAACTTTCCGCTGCTGATGCAGGTGGTGGCCGCCGCGCCCGTGCTGCAAAGCTACCGGGTGCGCGCATTTCGGGAGCGCACCACGCAGCCGGACTTTCCTATTGGCATGGACGGTTTCGAGCTGGCTACCTCCGAAGTGCTGGTCGCCTGCGGGCAGGACGATGGGCAGGCCGCGCTGGAGATCCGCTTTGGCCGCGAAATCCCCGAGGACTATCGGGACCACGCGCGCAACATGGCGTTCATCATGCTCGACCACGTGCTGGGCGAATACGACTTTGCCGTCAAGGTGGGGGCGGTGGACTTTGTGGATGAAGCCTCCGACCCGCTGACCCCCTGGGTGCCCCTGAGCCAGTTCGTGCCCGTGTTCGACCGCTACTGGTTCGACACCCTGGGCCGCACCAGCGACTTCCCCAGCGGCGAGCACGACTGGACGGGCATGACCTTGTCGTTTGGCGGGCAGGACGATGAGGACGGCCACAGTGACGATGCTGAAGATACGGCCATCGTCATGGTCAACCGCAGCGCCAACCCGGTGGCCATGCGCGCCGACCTGGCCTATGCGCTGACCCTGGACCTGGCGGTGGGCAACCGCGATCAGCTGGCTGCCGTGCAAGACCTGCAAGACCAGGCGGCCACGCTGCTGGAGCTGCCGCAGCTGGGCATCATGGCCTACACCCTGACCCGCGCCGGTCGCCGCAAGGCGGTGTATTACGTGGGCGATGAGCAACTGGCTAAACAAGCGCTGGCGCCCCTGCTGCTGCGCGAAGAGGCCGAATCGTTGGAGCTGACTTTTGCGTTTGACCCCGCATGGTCGGGCTATTTCGAGTTTTCCGTGCATTGCCCCTGAGCAGGCGGGGGCGTTGGTGCCGCACGCCACAGGCCCGACGCCCGCTCTGCGCCGCGGGTCCTTTTTCACCCTCAACGTCACCGCATCAACCACCAACCTTCGCAGGCCACACCATGATCGAAACCCTCGAACAATTGCGCGCCCTGTACGCAGCCCCCGGCGAGCGGGCCCTGCACAAGCAGCAACCGCAGCTGGATGTGCACTGCCAGCGCTTCGTTGCCTTGTCGCCGTTCTGCGTGGTGGCTAGTGGAGGGATCGGTGGTGCGCTGCTCGATGCCTCGCCACGCGGCGGCGCGCCGGGGTTTGTGAAGTCACCCGACCCGCACACGCTCTTGCTGCCCGATGCGGGGGGCAACAACCGGCTCGACACCCTGACCAACCTGCTGGAAGACCCGCGCATCGGTTTGTTGTTCATGATTCCGGGTGTGGACGAAACCCTGCGGGTGAACGGCACGGCGCGCTTGCGCGACGAGGCGCTGTACACCGACTTCTTCACGGCCGAGCGCCAGCGCCCAAAAATAGTGATCGAAGTGCGCGTGGCCGAGGCGTATCTGCACTGCTCCAAGGCCTTCATGCGCTCGCGGCTGTGGTCGGCCGATGCGCAGGTGGACCGCACCGCGCTGCCCACGATGGGCGAGATGATCCACGCCCAGATGGGCCTCGCTACCGAGCCTGAGTCGCAAGTCGCCATGTTGCAGCGCTACCGCGCCCAACTGGCGCAAGAGCAGCAACTGGGCGATGCATGATCGTGTTGGCGTTGAATACTTCAATTTTGATAGCTGCTAGCGCTTGATAGATAAGCGCTAGAGCCCAATTCCATTCAAATTTCCCCCATGAAATCCATATTGGTCATCGGCGCATCGCGCGGCATTGGGCTGGAGTTGGTGCGCCAGTACACCGAAGCGGGCCGCCGCGTGATTGCCACCGTGCGTGACGAAGCGGGCCGCGAGCGTGTGCTGGCCCTGGGCGCCGAGGTGCTGACCGTGGACGTCGCCCACCCCGCCAGCGTGAGCGGGCTGGCCTGGCAACTGGACGGCGAAAAGATCGAGACCGCCTGGTATGTGGCGGGCGTCATCCGCCGCCCCAGCGCGCTCACGCCACCCACGCAGCAGGACTTTGACGCCGTCATGCACACCAACGTGCTGGGTGCCATGCAGACGCTGCCGCAGGTTGCACCCCTGGTGGCCGACGCGCAGGGCGTGTTCGCGTTCCTGTCCTCGTCCATGTCGCAGATTGGCAGCGTGCAGAGCAGTGGCTCGTGGCTGTACCGCACCAGCAAGGCCGCGCTGAACATGGCCGTGGCCTCCGCGCAGCACGACTACCCCGGCGCAACCCTCATCACCATCGATCCCGGCTGGGTGCAGACCGACATGGGCGGCGAAGGCGCTGCGCTCACGGTGCAGGACAGCGTGCGCGGCCTGCGTGCCACCGTGGCGGGTGTCACGGCCGCCGACAAGGGCCGCCTGCTGCACCACGACGGACGCCGCGCAGCCCACTGGTAATTCTTTCGACCAAACCCACAACGACTTCTGGAGACAACCCCGATGCTGCTGACCCAAGACCAGGAAATGATCCGCGACGCGGTGCGCGACTTTGCGCAGGAACAGCTGTGGCCCCACGCCGCGCGCTGGGACAAGGAACACCACTTCCCCAAGGAGGCGCACCAGGGCCTGGCTGCACTGGGCGCGTACGGCATCTGCGTGCCCGAAGAATTTGGCGGCGCCAATCTGGACTACGTCACCCTCGCGCTGGTGCTCGAAGAGATCGCGGCCGGAGACGGCGGCACCAGCACCGCCATCAGCGTGACCAACTGCCCCGTCAACGCCATCCTCATGCGCTACGGCAACGCCCAGCAAAAGCGCGACTGGCTCACGCCGCTGGCCCGTGGCGAGATGCTGGGCGCGTTCTGCCTGACCGAGCCGCATGTGGGCTCGGACGCCTCGGCCCTGCGCACCACGGCGGTGAAGCGGGGCGATGAATACATCATCAACGGCGTCAAGCAGTTCATCACCAGCGGCAAGAACGGTCACGTGGCCATCGTCATCGCCGTGACCGACAAGGGCGCGGGCAAGAAGGGCATGAGCGCCTTCCTCGTGCCCACCAGCAACCCCGGCTACGTGGTGGCGCGGCTCGAAGACAAGCTGGGCCAGCATTCCAGCGACACCGCGCAGATCAACTTCGACAACTGCCGCATCCCTGCCGAGAACCTTATCGGCGCCGAGGGCGAGGGCTACAAGATCGCCCTGGGCGCGCTCGAGGGCGGCCGCATCGGCATCGCCGCCCAAAGTGTGGGCATGGCACGCAGTGCCTTCGATGCGGCGCTCGCGTATTCGAAAGAGCGCGAGAGCTTCGGCACCGCCATCTTCAACCACCAGGCCGTCGGCTTTCGCCTGGCCGACTGCGCCACGCAGATCGAGGCCGCGCGCCAGCTCATCTGGCACGCCGCCGCGCTGCGCGATGCAGGCCGCCCCTGCCTGAAGGAAGCCGCCATGGCCAAGCTGTTTGCCAGCGAGATGGCCGAGCGCGTGTGCAGCGCCGCCATCCAGACGCTGGGCGGCTACGGCGTGGTCAACGACTTCCCGGTGGAGCGCATCTATCGCGACGTGCGCGTGTGCCAGATCTACGAAGGCACGAGCGACGTGCAGAAGATCATCATCCAGCGCGCGCTGGCTTGATGTTGTTTGCTATATAAATAATAGCTAATGGCGCTTGTTGGATAAGCGCTAGAGCCTGTTTTTATTCAAATTTCTGCCCGCGCAGCCACTGGCTGAGCACCGCGTGCAGCTCGTCCACATCCACGGGTTTGCGCAGCACCAGGTAGCCCTCGTCCTGCGCTGTCTGTAGCTCCGGCGAGTCGTACTCTCCGCTCACCATCGCGCCACGCGCGTCGGGGCAGCGGTCCAGCAGCGCGCGCAGCACGTCAAAGCCGCTCTCGCCGGACCGCAGCCGCTGGTCGCACAGGATGGAATGGGGTGCAAAGCCGGTGTCCAGGTGGGCAAAAGCCTCTGCCGCGTTGGAGGCCAGGCGCACGTCTATGCCCCAGGTGATCAGCAGCGTAGACCAGGCATTCAGCACATGCGGGTCGTCGTCCAGCACCAGACAGCGGCCCCTCAACGGTGGGCTGGTTCCTGGTGCTGCGGTGGGTACGGTGGGCAGCGTTGCGGTGGCCTGCTGCGTGGTGGGTAGCTCCAGCCAGAAGCACGACCCCTTGCCCAATCGGGACTGCAGCCCTTGCCTGGCCTGCATCAGCGCCACGCAGCGCGCCACTACCGCCAGGCCCAGGCCGTGCCCGCTGCGGTGAACCTGCCAGGCGTGCTCGGGGCGGTAAAACGCCTGGTAGATCTGTGCCTGCTCGTGCAGGGCCACGCCCACCCCGGTGTCCCACACCTCGATGCGCCAATGCGCGCCCCGTCGCCGTGCGCCCACCAGAACGCCGCCTTCTGGGGTGTAGCGCAGCGCGTTTTGCACCAGGTTGGCCACCGACTGGCGAACCAGTGCCGGGTCGGCCAGTGCAGCGGCGCCGGGCGGTGGTGGGTGCAAACGCAGCACCAGGCCGCGTGCGCTGGCATCGGTCGCGAACTGGGTTCGCAGGTCCTCGAACAGTGCAGCCAGCGACACGGGGGCGGGGCGCAGCTCCACCGCGCCGGATTCAATGCGCGACAGGTCGAGCAGCGCGTCGAACATGTGGTTGACCGACCGCATGCTCATCCGCCATTGCACCAGCAGGTTGTCGATGTGGGGGTGGCCACGTCCGTGCAAGGCGATGGCCTCGGCCAACAGCGCCATCGCATGCACCGGCTGGCGCAGGTCGTGCGCGGCGGTGGTCAGAAAATGGTTCTTCTCTGCGAGCGCCCGTTCAGCCGCCTGGCTGGCCTCGCGGTAGCGCTCGGCCAGGTCGCGGCTGCGCTCTTCCAGCACCACCTGGCGCACAAAGAAGCGGTGCGAGTTCACGGCACTGCGGTAGATCACGGCGGCCGTTATCAGTGTCATGGGCAGAATAAATGGCCACTGCCCGGGAAACGCCCAGGGGATCATCGCCAGTCCACCCAAAGCGCCCATGAAGTACATCCGGTAGACGGCGAGCGTGGCGGTCATCTGGGCTGCATTGCCGGCCAAAATGCCCGCCAGCGTGATGTACAGCAACAGCATGAATTCGTAGCTGGCCTGGCCCAACGGCAACACCACCGAGAGCGAAACACCCACCCCGTGCGCCAGCGCCAGGCCGCGCACGCGGCAGGTCCAGGTGAGCAGCAGGGCTTCGGGTGACCGCAGGGTGCGTTCGTGCAGGTAGCGGCGGTGTCCCCATCGAACGAACAGCAGCACCGGCAGATACGCGGCTCCCCACACCACCAGCGGTGCGACGGGCCCGCCCTCCCAGCCCAGCAGCAGGCCAAACAGCAGCCCCATGCTGGGCATCACCGTCATGCCCAGCCGCAGGCGCGCAAAAGAGGCTTCGAGCAGCAGCAGCCAGCCTTGTGTGCTGGGGGCGTCCTGGGCGCTGGTCGGGTCGGTGGCGGGCGCGGTCATGTTGGTGGGTGCGGGGCCCCACCGCGTTCCAGTGGGTGCAGCGTGGGGGGATGGAATGCCATGCCACGCGGCACTGCGGTGTGCCCGATCACGGCGGCGGTGGCTGCTGCGGCAGCACCAGCAGGCGCCCGCGCAGCCGCGTGATGGCCTCCACCCGGGTGCGTGCACCCAGGCGCTGCAAGATGGCGGTCATGTGTTCCTTGACGGTGCTCTCCGACAGCGCATATTGCTGGGCGATGCGCTTGTTGGGCTGCCCCTGCAGCACCAGCGCCAGGATCTCGCCCTGGCGCACCGACAGGCCCAGCTCGGCCGGGGTCACGGGCAACTCCCGGCTACGCACCGGGCGCTGTGTGTTGGCGCCAGGAGTGAACCAGGCCAGGCCCCCCAGCAGTGCCTCTATCGCCTGGGCAAACGTCTCTGGCGGCTCCTGCTTGTGGATGAAGCCGTGGGCGCCTGCGGCGCGCACCTGGTCGATCACGGCGAGGTCGTCATCGCCGCTCATCACCGCCACGGCGGTGGCGGGGCACCGCGTGCGGATGCGGGCAATGAGGCTGAGCGCGGCGCCGTCGGCCAGCCAGAAGTCGATGAGCGCTATGGCCGGCGCTCCAAGCGCCTCGATCAGTGGCGCTACATCGTCCGCATGCTCTGCGACTGCCACCTCCATGTGCGGCAGCCGCGAGCGCAGAAACTCGGCCACGCCGCGTGCTACGAGCGGGTGGTCGTCCAGGATGAGGGCGTAGGGTGACATGGCAGGCCAGTGGCGCTGCGGCCCCGGGCGCCGGGCGCCAGGATGCAGCGGGCAAATTCTGCCAAGTTTGGCGCAGCCGCGGTGGCGTGCAAACCCTACCGAGGTAGGGTTTGGCGCACCTCCACGGCTGATCAGGCCGCGCCAGGCTTTGGCCGGGTGCCGCCGGGCTTGGCGGGTGTGTGGGGTGGCTGCCCACTGTCCTGCGGCCGGACGCGGGTGAGGTGGCTGGCGATCATGCCCGCCACGGTGCGGGCTACGGCTTTCACATCCAGGGGTTCGTCAAAAATCATCTCGACGGTGGCGTAGATGAGTTCCACCACGATGCGGCTGACCAGTTGCAGCTCGGCCGCATCGGCTTCGGGCAGGGCCTGCGCGAGCAGGCGGGTTTGTTCTTGCGTGACTGCCGCGTGGGAGGCCAGCCGCACCTGCTGCAGTGCGGGCACCGCACGCAGCGCCCGCATGATCCAGACCCCGCCCACGGTCTGTACCGTCGCTTCGTAGGTGTCAATGATCAGACCCTCGATCGCCAGCTCCAGGCTTTCCACGCCCCCGTTGAACACTTCCAGCGTGATCCAGCGGTCCACACGCGCGTTCTGGGCCTGCATCAGGCGCTGCCCCAGCTCGGACAGCAGCGCGTATTTGTTGGGGAAATAGCGATAGAGCGCGGGCGGCGTGAGCCCGGCGCGTTCGCACACCAGGTTGGTGGACAGCCGCTCGATGCCGACGTCGGCCAATGTCTGCGCCGTCACCTCCAGGATGCGCTCATAGGTCTCGGTGGCGCGCTGCTGTGCAGGCTGCTTCTTGGTGGCCAGCGAGGGTTGGGGGCTTCGGGTGGAGGGCATCGGACGGAGCAACTGCGGCATCAGGGATTGTCCCAGTAAATTTTTTGGCATAAAAAAGTAGTCATAACTATATACTAGCTATGACTATTCAAATGGTTCTTGTCCTGGCCCAAGAAAGGCGTGCTTCATGAAGACCCTGACCCGCTTGCTGGCCCTTGTCTGTTGCTCGGTGACTGTGTCGGCGCAAGCCGCTGGGCCCGATGACGCCAAGGGCTTGTGGATCACTCCCGAGAACGACGCGGTGATCCGGTTCGCGCCCTGTGCCGATGCGCCCGGTGCGCTGTGCGGAACCATCGTCTGGGACAAAGACGCCGGCACGCCTGCCAGCACCTGCAATGTGCGGGTTGCGCAGCTTGGCCGCTACGAAAAAGAGGCTTGGCGCGAAGGCTGGGTCTACGACCCGCGCGAAAACAAAAAGTACAAGGGCGTTGTGCGCGCCAATGCCGACGAGCTGCGCATCCGCGCCTTCGTGGGGGTGGAAGTCCTGGGCCAGACGGAGCAGCTCAAGCGCGTGCCCGCCTTGCCGGTCGCGCCGTCGTGCGAACCCGTTTCCTGATCCGCTTTCCCACCCACCCATCTTTCGCACAAGACGATTTGTGAGCCGTCCAATCCTCGAACCAAGGAGCACTCCATGAACTTCACCCGCCCCATCCCCTGGGCCATCGCCGCCATCGTGCTGGCGAGCGCCGCGACGCCTTCGCTTGCCGAAGAGACCGCCAGCTTTTCGGTCAACACAGAAGTGAAGTTCACCACCGACCAGCGCAGCCGGGGTGTGTCGGACTCGTTGAACGGCCCCGGCATGAAGCTCAGCGTGCAAGCCGTCCACGAAAGTGGCTTGGTCGGGCTGGCTGAATTCGCCACGGTCAGCAGGAAGCAGTTTCTGGACGGAGCGGGCCTTGGGGTTACTCTGGCGGGGGGGTATCGTTTCGGGGACCCCGAGGGTTGGCACTATGGTGCGGGCCTGGCCACCGAGTTGTTTCCGGGCGCGAAATTTCAGGCTCCCCATGGTTTTGACATGGGCACTGGCGCGCCCACGGACTGGCGCAGCACCAAATACGACAGCGCATTCGCCGTGGCCGAAATTGGCTACGGGGCGCTGGAGGCGCGGGTCATGAATGTGATCTCCAAGACCTACCGGGGGGCGAACACCGGTGGGGTCTGCGGCACCATGGTGTCGTTGATGGCCGATCCCACGCCAGGGTTGGCCTGCTATGCGCGTGGCGATCACAACTCGCGCGGCAGCTGGCTGTTTGACCTGGGCTACAAATACGCGCTGAACCCGACCACCACAGTGAACCTGCATGCCGGCTACCAGAAGATCGCCAACTTCAAGGAGGCGGACTTCTCGGACTATTCCATCGGGGTCACCCACAAGCGCTGGGGCTTCCACTGGAGCGCCGAGTGGATGACCACTCGCACCAGGGTGCGCGAACTCTATATCGCGCTGGATGGCACCCGACTGCGTGCCACCGACAACAACCGCCTTGTGGTTTCCGTCTCGCGCAGCTTCTGAGAGGGGCCCACCCTTGGATACCGTGCCCGACCGGGCCGATGGGCGGCTGGTGCTGGCCGTGGACCTGGGAACCTCAGGCTGCAAATGTGCCCTGGTATCGCTGGACGGCACGGTGCACGCCTGGGCCTTCCATGCGGTCCCGCTGCACGTGCAGGGCGCGTTGGCCGAGCAGGCCCCGCAGGATTGGTGGGCTGCGTTCCTGCACAGTGCAGGGGAGGCGCTTGGCGCGGAGACCAGCTTGAGGCAGCGTGTGGTGGCCGTTTGTTGCTCGACCCAGACGGAAGGCACCGTGTGTGTGGACCGCCAAGGCCAGCCGCTGGGGCGTGCGCTGACCTGGCTGGATTCGCGCGGTGCGGCCGCCATGGCACGCCGGGTGCGCGGGCGGGGGCCACGCATCGAAGGCTACGCGCCGCTCAAGCTGTGGCGCTGGCTGCGGCTGACTGGTGGGGCGCCTTCTCTGTCGGGGCGGGACTCGGCGGGACACATGGCCTACATCCGCGACGAAGAGCCCGAACGCTACGAGCGCACCTACAAGTTCCTCAACGTGCTCGACTACCTGAACCTGCGCCTGTCCGGCCGGTTCTGTGCCACGCAGGATTCTGCGGTGACTTCCTGGGTCACCGACAACCGCAATCCGCACCAGGTCCGTTACGACGCAGGCCTCATCCGCCTGCTTGGTATCGACGCGGCCAAGCTGCCGGAGATCGTGCACTCCACCGACGTTCT
Organism: Acidovorax sp. Root275; assembly: GCF_001428965.1. Lineage (NCBI taxonomy): Bacteria > Pseudomonadati > Pseudomonadota > Betaproteobacteria > Burkholderiales > Comamonadaceae > Acidovorax > Acidovorax sp. Root275. Next base: position 16,764 of record NZ_LMJH01000008.1, read on the forward strand.
GGGGCCGCTGCTGCCGGACGTCGTGCAGGCCCTGGGGCTGAATCCCGGGACCCTGGTCGTCGCGGGCGCCGTGGACACCTCTGCGGTGGCGGTGGGTGCGGCCGTGGCCGATTTCGAGACCCATCTGTACCTGGGCACCTCATCGTGGCTGGGGGCGCACGTGCCCTTCATGAAAACCGATGTGCGCCACAAAATTGCGGCCGTGCCCAGCGCGGTGGATGGGCGCTACCTGGCCATGGCGCTGCAGTCCACGGCTGGTGCCAACCTGTCGTTCCTGCGCGACCGCATCCTGTACCACCCCGATGAACTCGCCAGCGACGAAGAGCATCCCGCCGTCTACGAGGTGCTGAACCGCATTGCCGCGCGTGTGCCTCCGGGCGCGCGGGGCCTGATCTACACCCCATGGCTGCTGGGTGAGCGCACACCGGTGGACGACCCGCGCCTGCGTGCCGGGTTGCTCAACATGTCCCTGGAGCACACCCGCGAGGACATCTTTCGCGCGTTTCTGGAAGGCGTGGCACTGAACACGCGCTGGATGCTCGAACCCTTCGCGCGTCTGCTCGGGCGCAACGCGGGCACCGTCACGGCCGTGGGCGGCGGCGCGCAGTCTGACGTGTGGTGCCAGATCATGGCCGACGTGACGGGCCAGCCGATCCGCCAGCTGGAGAACCCCATCCAGACCAATGCCATTGGAGCCGCCTTCATCGCCGGAGTGGGCATGGGCGCGCTGTCGTTTGCCGACCTGGGCCCCCTGCGGCGGACGCGGACCATCTACGAACCCTCCAGCGCGCTGCGCCGCCTGTATGGCGACCAGTTCGAAACCTTCAAGGAAGTGCGCACCCGCCTGGCGCCGCTGTACCACCGCATCAACGCACCCCAAGGAGCCGCTGCATGAACACGCAGAACATCCGCCAGACTGTCGTCGAGCTGTGTGTCGAACTTTCGCACCGGGGCCACTTCTCGGGCACCGGCGGCAACATCGCGCTGCGCATCGACGCAGCGCACATCGCCGTCACCCCCTCGGCGACCGACTACCTGACGATGACCGCGACCGATGTGTGTGTGCTGCGCCTGGCGGACCTGCAGCAGGTGGAAGGTGAACGCACACCATCGGTCGAAAGTGGCCTGCATGCCCGCGTGCTGCGCGCGCGGCCCGACGTGCAAGCGAGCATCCACACCCACCAGCCCGTGGCCAGCGCCTGCGCATTGCTCGGACAGGCGCTCACGGTGCCGGCCGGGCCAATGCAGCGCTCGCTGGGCCGCCGCATTCCTGTGGTCGGCTATGCCCCCTCGGGCAGCGGCTGGCTATCGTCCCGGCTGGCGCGCGCGCTGCGCCCCGACACCAATGCCTACCTCATGCTCAACCACGGCGTGCTGTGCTGCGCCGCGACCACCTGGGCCGCCCTGCAGGCGGTCGAAGACCTCGAAGCCCTGTCGAAGACCTTGTTGCTGCACGCGATCTCTGCCCGTGCGGAGCGGGAGCCTCTCGCGCAACCGGCCCTGCAGCGCATCGTTGACGCGCTGGCAGCCTGACCCAACCCCCCGAACCTCCGCTACCCAGCCACCAAGCTACCAAGCCATGAGCAACCTTGCCTCTGTTCACACCGCCGCATCGGCCACCGTGCCACGTCCCGCCATTTCGGCTTGGCCCGATGTCAGCCATCTCTATCGCCGCTTCGACGAGCTGGTCAAGCAGCCGATGTGGCCCATCCGCGCAGACAAGATGCCGCAGGTGATGCGGTATTTCGATGAGCGCTGCCAGGGGTCGCGGCGGTTGTCCGAACGGGCCAAGACCGTGATTCCCGGTGGTGTGCAGCACAACCTGGCTTTCAATCACCCGTTCCCGCTGGCCGTCGCACAGGCTGAGGGCGCCCACATGACCGATGTGGACGGCAACCGCTACATCGATTTCCTGCAGGCCGGTGGTCCCACGCTGCTCGGCTCCAACCATCCGGTGGTGCGTCAGAAAGTGAACGAGGTGCTGGACTCCTGCGGCCCGGTCACCGGCCTGCTGCACGAATACGAAGTCAAGCTGGCCGAGCTGGTGTGCCAGTCCATGCCGGCGGTGGACATGGTGCGCCTGCTCGGTTCGGGCACCGAGGCCGTGATGGGCGCCGTGCGCCTGGCCCGTGCCTACACCGGCAAGAAGTGGGTCATCAAGGTCGGCGGTGCCTACCATGGCTGGAGCGACCAGGTCGTCTATGGCATGCGCCTGCCCAAGACTGGCCGCATGGAAGCCGTGGGCATCCCGCGCGGCGCCACCGGCAGCACCCAGGAATGCAACCCGAACGACCTGGACGCGCTGCGCCGCAAACTGCAGATCAACCGCCTGCGCGGTGGCACCGCTGCCGTGCTGCTGGAGCCGCTGGGCCCCGAGAGCGGCACACGCCCGGTGCACCCCGACTACAACCGCCAGGTGCGCAAGCTGTGCGACGAGTTCGGCGCGCTGATGATCTTTGACGAGGTGGTCACGGGTTTTCGGCTGGGGGCCGGTGGTGCGCAGGCCTACTTTGACGTCCAGCCTGACCTCACCGTGCTCGGCAAGTGCCTCACCGGTGGCTACCCGATGGCCGGCGCCATCGGCGGGCGCCGGGACATCATGATGATGCTGGTGGGGGGCATCGGTACCACTGCCAAGCGTGCTTTTGTCGGCGGTACCTTGTCGGCCAACCCGCTGTCGTGCGTGGCCGGGTACTTCGCGCTGCTGGAGGCGCAGCGCACCGATGCTGCGGGCGTGGCAGGCCGCGCGGGCGACCGGCTGCGCCAGGGCCTGGAGGAAATCATCCACCGCCTCGGCCTGCCCTACGTGACCTACAACATGGGATCCATCGTGCACCTGCAGACCTCGGGCGTGCTGCTGCTGGACACCAGCAGCCTGTGGAAGCTGTTCAAGGCCAAGGACGAAGCCAAGCGCCGCAAGCACATGATGGAAGAGATGGGTGCGGCCTACACCGCGCATGGCCTCATCACGCTGGCTGGCAGCCGCATCTACACCAGCCTGGCCGACACCGACGAGGTGATCGATGATGCGCTGAACCGTTTCGAAGATGTCTTCAAGCTGGTCTGACACCATGGATTTCGAAGAGAACGTGCGCGCACAGTGGCTCTCGCTGCGCGAGAGGCTGCAAGCCAAGCGTTTGCTGGACAGCGAGGGCGCGAGTTTGTCGCTGCGCATACCGGGCAGCGACGCGATGTGGTTTGGGCTCGCGTCCGGCGCCACGCCCCAACGTGTGCCTTGGCGGACCGCGCCGCACGACGCCCAGGTGCATGCCGCCGCCTACGCCAAACGCGGCGATGTGGGCGCCATTGCTGTCGGCGGAGGGGCTTTCGGACGCTGCCTGGCGGACTTTGGTGGCGCGATGCCGCAGGTGTTCGACGAACAGGCGCGCCACCTGGGCCCCATGGGACCGGCCAGCGCAGACATGGGCGATGCAGCGGCGGTCTTGCAGGGGCAAGGCAACGTGCTGCTGGTGCGAGGGCTACCGGTGTGCCTTGGCATGACCGCCACGCGCCTGGCGCTCAATGCCGAACTGTTCGAGAAGTGTGCCAAGGCCTACGTGCTGGCCGTGGCCGGGGGCGGGCGCGTGCGTGCCTTGCCCTGGATCGTGCGCTGGGTCGCCAACCGGCGACTTGCGAAAGATGAGCAGCGCGCGTTGGCGCGGTTCCTGCAGGGTCAGCTGCCCGAGGAAAGCAAAGGCTACTGACCCCCCACAGAAAGGGCTTCCCATGTCCTCCAGCCACGATGTAAAGATGTCCGCAGCGCAGGTGGTTTCCGCGCTGGCGGTCGGCACCATTGCCGTGCTTATGGTGGGCGTGCAGCCCATTCTCCTGGGCGAACTTGTCGAAGCCCGGCAGGTCAGTCTGGAGGGCGTGGGCATTGTGGCCATGGCCGAGATCATCATGCTGGGCCTCGGCGTGGTGCTCGGCGACGCGCTATTGCCGGGTGCGCGGTTGCGGTCGATCACCTTCGTTGCCGGGGTGTGCGCAGCGGGCCTGGATCTGCTCACGCTGCTGGCCACGGGCGACGGCGCCCTGACAGGCGTGCGAGCGGCTGCTGGCCTGGCCGAAGGTGTGCTGATCTGGGGCACCACCGGCGTGGTCGTGCGCACCGCCAACCCGGCGCGCGTGGGCGGCATCTTCTTCGTTGCGCAGACCCTGGCACAGGCGTTGCTGGGCGTGGTGTTGGCCCATGCCATCATTCCCCACTGGGGCTGGCGTGGCGGTTTCGTGGCGCTGGGCTTGCTGGCGCTGCTGCCCTGTCTGCTGGCGTTTGTGCAACCGGCGCGCCTCTCGCCGCTGGCGCCGCCTGCGGTGTCGGGGTTTCGCTGGTCGGCGGCCACCCTTCAGCCATTGGCCGTGGTGTTTCTGCAGCTGGCCACGCTGGGTTCGTTCTGGGCGTACCTGGAGCCCTTGGGCAAGGCCGCTGGTTTCGATGCGCGCAGTGCGCAGACCCTGGTTGCCGCCGTGCTGGCCATGCAGGTGGTGGGGGGCAGCCTGGCCGCGCTGGCCGTGAGGCGCCTGCCCGTGGTGTCCACGCTGGTGGCCTGCTCCGTGCTGCTCGCCATCGTCACCACTGCCGCTCACCAGTTGCCCAGTGGCAACACACGGGACTTTGCCCTGGCCTGTGCCTTGTTCGGTTTTGTTTGGCTTTTCATGCTGCCGTTTCATATTGGCCTGGCGTTCCGTGCCGACCCCAGCGGGCGCCTGGCCGGGCTGGTGCCTGCAGCACAACTGCTGGGCAGTGCATTCGGTCCGCTCACGGCCTCGTTCATTGTCGAAGGTGAAAACGCCAGTGCCGTGCCGTTGCTCAGCGCGGGTTTCGCCCTTGCAGCGGCTGCGCTGGTGCTGGTGGGGCGAGCGCCGCGCAGTGCGCCGGCGCTGAGGTCGCTGCCATGAGCGCCTTTCACCGGGTCATGGGGGTCACCCTACCAGGGTAGGGTTTCGCAAGGCGCGGTGCGCTGCACAGAATCCGTCCTCCATTCATCATCTGGAGGTTTCTGTACATGACCATAACAAGCGCCCCGGGCAGCTGGCACCACGCACGGCCCACTTTCCGCTGGACTTCTCTGGGACTGGCCGCCGTGCTGCTGGCGGGCTGCGGGGGCGGAGATGACGACAACGGCACGTCGCTACCGCCTTCGGCAGGGGTTTTCTCGGTGGGGGGCGTCCTAAGTGGCCTGGGCACGGGCAAGACGTTGACCCTGCAGAACCTTGGCATCGACGACCTGACCCTGAGTGCCAACGGCAATTTCGTGTTCGTCACCCGCATGGACAGTGGCGTGGCCTATGCCGTCACGGTCAAGACGCAGCCCAATGGTCAGCGCTGCACCGTGACGCAGGGCACCGGCACCGCTACCGCCAACGTGAGCGCTGTGCAGGTGCGTTGCGAGAACCTGGCGGCAGCCACCTTCACGGTGGGGGGGGCGGTCTCTGGCCTGGCAAGTGGCACCCTGGTGCTGCAGAACAACGGTGGCGACGATCTTTCGCTCACCAGCAACGGCGGTTTTACCTTTGGTACGGCGGTGGCGGGGGGCGCGGCATATGCAGTCACCGTGCGCACGCAGCCCGCGGGGCAGAGCTGCTCGGTGCGCAATGGCGCGGGCACGGTGGCATCGGCCAACGTGGGCTCGGTCGAGGTGAGCTGTGGCGCCGTGGTGGCCTTGCCCGAAGGCGACTGGAAGCAGGAGCTGTGTGTGCCGGTGCGCCCTGGCCAGTGGGGCCGCGCGCTGTGGCGCATCACGCGGCAGGCCGACAACCGGGTGACGGGGCAGATCGGCGTGACCACCTACGCCGATGCCAACTGCACGGGCACTGGCACCGCGGCGGGGCCGCTGTCCGAAGTGGGAAATCTGGTGTTCGACCGCAACGCGAGCACCGCCACATTGACTGCGTTCTGGGGTCTGTGGAGCCAGCCTTCGGGCCTGAACTCGCGCATCGTCTGGGCCCGCAAGGGAACGCGCCTGTGCATGCTGGGCGACCAGACACCCACGGTGTTTCCTACAGCGGCCAGCGTGGAAAACTACGCCAACACCATCATTCCCAACAAGATCTGCTACACGCAGAACTAGTTTGGGCTGGGCGCCGGGGTGCCTCAGCCACCCCGGCGCCGCAGCACCACGGTGATCTGGCCGTTGGTTTCGATGGTGGCTCGCTCCACCTCGTGCAGGTCCAGGCAGCCGCTGGCGCGCAGCGCGGCTTCCAGGTCGTCGGTCGAGAGCAGCTCCTTGCGCATGAGTTCGGCGTTCACCTGGCCCTGCTGCACCAGCACCTGCGGGGTGCCGTCTATCAACCGCTCCATCCACGCAAACCGGAACGTCAGCTGTGCCAGCACCACATGGCAGCCGATGAGCGTGACCGCTGAGATGAGCCCGCCCACCAGCGAGTTGTCACCCGCGTTCATCGAGTTCTGCACCGCGTTGGACAGGATCAGCAGCAGCACCAGGTCAAACGGCGCGTACTGGCCGGTCTGGCGCTTGCCTGTCAGGCGCAGGAACACCAGCAGAAACACGTAGACCACCACGCCGCGCAGCACGAATTCCCACCACGGCACATTCATTTCCCACATTGCAGGGCTCCTTGTTGGAGGGTTGTGTCGAACACCAGTCTACGGTGCTGAGCGAAAATCCCCTGTGCTTGTTGCCTGCCTGCGTACCCGCCAGGCAGCGCCCCCCCTCTCCACCGAAAGAAAACGCTCGATGCAACGTCGCCAATTTCACCAAGCCAGCGTCCTGGCTGCCCTGCTGTGCGCCACCGGTCAGCAGGCCTGGGCCCTGTCGCTCGGGGATCTCTCCAACGCCGATGCCTCCGGTGGCCTCAAGGCCGCGCTCGGCCAGGGCGCCCAGGCGGCGGTCGCGCTGCTGGGGCGGCCCGATGGTTTTCTGGGCAACCCTCAGGTGCGCATTGGCCTGCCGGGCTACCTGGAAGACGCGGCCAAGGTCATGAAGTCGCTAGGGCAGGGCCGGCGCATCGACGAGCTCGTCACCTCCATCAACCGCGCGGCAGAGGCCGCCGTGCCCATGGGCAAGGATCTGCTGGTGGGCGCCGTGCAGAACATGACGGTGACCGATGCCAAGAACATCCTGACCGGTGGCAGCACCTCGGTCACGGCCTTTTTTGCCGAAAAGACACGCACCCCGCTCTCCGAGCGCTTCCTGCCTGTGGTGAATCAGGCCACCGAAAAGGTGGGCTTGACCCAGAAGTACAACGCCTTCGCCGGCAAGGCCGCAGGGTTTGGACTGCTCAAGCCCGAGGAGGCCAACCTCGCGCAGTACGTCACCGGAAAGACGCTCGATGGCCTGTACTTCATGATCGGCGAGGAAGAGCGCCGTATCCGCCAGAACCCCGCTGGTGCGGGCAGTGCCATCGTCCGCAAGGTGTTTGGAACGCTGCGCTGATTGTCGCCCGTGTGAAACGCATGCCCTCCGTGTCTCTGACGAACTCCGAACCCTGCCCCTGCGGCCGCAACCAGGCCAAGCCCGGCAAAAGCGCCAAGGCTGCGGCGTTGTCCTATGGGGACTGCTGCGGCCGCTACCTCGACCATTGGGACGACGCTGCCGCGCCCGGTGCCGAGAGCCTCATGCGGTCACGCTACACCGCCTTTTTCCTCGAACGTGGCGACTACCTGCAGGCCACCTGGCATGCCAGCACCCGGCCGGCGGCCCTGGATTTCGACCCTGGCACCAAATGGCTGGGCCTGGAGGTGCGCAGCCACCGCGCCACGGGCGAAGGCCGGGCCGAGGTGGAGTTTGTCGCGCGCTACCGCGTGGGCGGGCGTGCCGTGCGCCTGCACGAGACCAGCCGCTTCGTGTGCGAAGGCGGGCGCTGGTGGTATGTGGATGGCGACATCCACAGCTGAAATTTTGAATAAAAATGAACTCCAGCGCTTTACCCATAAGCGCTAATAGCTATGAAATTTGAAGCAATCTTGTTTGACTGCGATGGCGTGCTGGTAGACAGCGAACCCATCACCAACGGCGTGCTGCGCGACATGCTCAACGAGGCGGGCTGGGCCATCACGCACGAAGAATGCATGGACTATTTCATCGGCCGGACGGTGCGCAGCGCCACCGTCCGCATTGAGGCCGAGACCGGTCAGCCACTCACCGACGAGTGGATGGCCAGCTTCTATGCGCGGCGCAATGCCGAACTGGATCGGCGCCTGGTGGCCATCGCGCACATCCACCCCGCCATCGAACGTGTGCATGCCCACCATGGCGGGCGCATTGCCTGCGCCTCGGGAGCCGATCGCTTCAAGGTGGAGATGCAACTGGTCAAGGTGGGGCTCATGCGCTTCTTTGAAGGCCGCATCTTCAGCGGCCACGAGGTGCCCCAGACCAAACCGGCGCCCGACGTGTACCTGGCCGCCGCTGCCGCTCTGCAGGCCGATCCGGCGCGCTGCGCCGTGGTGGAGGATTCGACCATCGGCGTCCGTGCAGGCGTGGCCGCCGGGGCCACAGTGTTTGCCTATGCGCCGCTGGACGATGGCGAGGCCCTGCGTGCCGCAGGCGCATCGCAGGTGTTTCGCAGCATGGCCGAGCTGCCCGCACTGCTGGGCTGCTGACGCTGGCAAGGCGAGCCTGAAAGAAAAGCCTGCAACCCTGGGAGGAGCGCGATGCCGGTATTTCGCATGAAGCAGAGGATGTGGCGGTGCGCCGTGGTGGCCGCCCTGGTCTTGCTGGGGGGCTGCTCGTCGGTGCGGCCCTGGATCAACGAGCCCTTGAAGCCCGAGGACCAGGGCATCCCCGAGCGCAAGTCCGAGCGCGATCCCTCCATCCTGGTGGCCGTGACGCTGTCGGGCGGCGGTGCGCGGGCGGCAGCCTTCGGCTTTGGCGTGCTGACCGAGATGCAGGCCACGCGCTTTGACTGGAACGGGCGTCCCACCACGCTGCTCGATGCCACCGATGTGATCAGCGGCGTCTCGGGCGGCAGCATCGTGGCTGCCTACCTAGCGGCGCACGGCATCGATGGGCTGCCGCGTTTCGAGCACGAGTTTCTGCGCCAGAACTTCCAGAACAGCCTGATCACGCAGGCGCTGCGCCCGGGCAACCTGGTGGACCTCACATCGCCCTGGCTCGGCCGCACCCACCTGCTGGCGCGGCGGCTGGATGAGCTTTATGGCGGGCTCACGTTTGGCGATGTGGCACGGCGCCCGCGCCACCCGCAGCTGTTCATCACGGCCACGGACATGTCGCTGGGCTCGGGCTTCGAGTTCACCTGGGAGCAGTTCGCGCTGATCTGCTCGGACCTGCGCAAGGTGCCGCTGTCGTTTGCCGTGGCGTCATCATCGGCCGTGCCGTTGCTGCTGAGCCCGATGACGCTCAAGAACTACTCCGACCAGTGCGCGGAGCACAAGACGGTGTCCCGCGCGGGCACCCTGGCCGCAGGCGGCGACTACCGTGCCCGGCTGTACCGCGCGCACGAACTGAGCTACCTGGACGCGCAGCGCAGGCCCTACATCCACCTGGTGGACGGGGGCCTGGCCGACAACCTGGGTGTGCAGCGGCTGCTCGACCGAGCCCTCGCCGGCGGCGGGCTGCGCGAGACCTTCAGCGAGGTGGGCATTCCGCCGGGCACCATCCGCAAGCTGGTGCTGGTCACCGTGAATGCCGAGCGCGACCCGTCGGTCAACATCGACATGAGTGACGAGGTGCCCAACATGGTGCAGGTGGTGGACTCGCTGCTTTTTGGCACGGGCGGGCGCGCCACGCGCGAGACGCAGGAGTTCTTGCGCGACATCACGCAGCAGTGGCGCCAGTCTCTGGCCGCAGGCTCGACGGGCAGCAACGACGCCTTTGCGCCGGGTGCCGAGATCCACGTCATTCCCGTCAACCTGCGCGATGCCCCTGACGACGTGGCGCGCCGTCGCCTGCTGCAGGTGCCCACGGCGTTCTCGATTGCGCCCAATGAAGTGACCGACCTCATCGAGGCGGGCGGCAGCGTGCTGCGCCATTCGCCCGAGTTCCGCGCGCTGGTGCAATCGCTGGCCCGGCAGGCCCCGCCTTCACCTGCGCCTGTGCCCGTGCCCGTGCCGACAAAGACCGAGTAGCCGCGCGGGCCCGGCTGTCTGCCGGGCTCCACCGCATCACGGTCTTGTGTCGGGTGCCGGGGTGGTGGGCACGTCCTGGTCTTGGGCTGCCTCCATCTGCGCCGCCATGGCCCTTTGGTAGCCGGGGCGTTGTTGCAGGCGCTGCCAATAGGCCTGCGTGGCGGGGCCAAACTGAGGGGCCAGGTCCAGATGCTCGGCCAGCAGCAGGGCATAGCCCACCGATACATCTGCCGCCGTGAAGCGGCCCGCACACAGATAGTCGCTGTGGTTGTGGGTCAGGGCGGTTTCCACGGCGCGCAGCCGGGCCAGGAACCAGCGGCTGTAGTCCTCCACCACCTGGGGCTGCCGGCGTTCGGCAGGCTCGAACCGGCCATAACGCAGCACCAGCGTCTGCGGAAAGGTGAGTGTGGCTTCGCCCAAATGCAGCCAGTTCAGGTAGGCGCCAAAGGCCGGGTCGGGTGGGCGCACGTCCAGCCCCGCGTCGGGGTGTGCGGCGGCCAGGTACTGGCAGATGGCGGCGGATTCGGTCATGCGCACCTGGTGTGGCGCCTTGCCCTGCACCAGCAGCGGCACGGTGCCCAGCGGGTTCTCTTCCAGGAACCAGCGCGCATGGGCCCGGGGCGGGAACGGCAGCATGTGCAGGGTGTAGGGCAGTTGCAGCTCTTCCAGCATCCACAGGGGCCGGAAGGAGCGCGCGCTCACGCAGTGGTACAGATGGATCATGGCGGGAAGGGGGCGAAAGGGCGGGGCGGTGGAGGGAGCGTGGGCCAGTGTAGTGGCGGGTGGCTGGGGGCGGCCCTCCTGTGGCGGTCATGCAGGGTGCAGATCGCGCCACCAAGCCATCCGCTATCACACCCTCAGGCTTGGCGGGCGTGGCGCCGGAACTCCGCAGGTGAATGGCCTGTCCAGCCCCGAAAGGCGCGGATGAAGCTTTTTTCGTTCACAAAGCCTGCGGCCTCGGCCACCTGCTTGATGGGGCGGTCGGTGCGGTGCAGCAGTTCCACCGCGCGGCTCTGGCGCACCTCGTCCTTGAGGCCCTGCAGCGTGGCGCCTTCTTCCTTGAGCTGCCGGTGCAGCGTGCGGGGCGACACATGCAGCAGGCTGGCCAGCGACTCGGCGCTGTGCTGGGGCAGGGCGTGCGCCAGTTGCCCTGCCACCGGAGCGCCCAGCAGCTGGCGCACGCGCTGCACCAGCAGGCGGTCGCGGCGGTACTGCAGCACCGTGAGCGGCAGGGCGTGCTGCAGCATCTGGCGCAGTGCCTGCTCGTCGCGCCGCAGGGGCAGGCTGAGGTAGCGGGCATCAAAGTGAATGGCCGTGCGCGGGGCGCCAAAGGTGACCGGCCCGCGAAACAGCACGGCATACGCCTCCGCATGGGGCGGCGCATCGAATGCGAACTCGGCGGCGATGAGGGGGATGCGCGAATCCACCAGCCAGCAGGCCAGCCCCAGCGCATTGCGCAGCACCGACACCAGGCAGAACTCGCGCAAGGCGCCCAGGTCGCGCGCCTCTTCGATGGCCAGTGTGGTGGTGTCGCCCCGGGTGGCCAGGCGCAGTGCAATATCGTCGGCCAGAAGCCCGTGGTGGCGGCACCAGCGGGCCAGCGCCACCTGCAGGTTGGGCGAGCTGATGGACGCGCGTGCCAACATGCCGTAGCTGCCCCAGGGCAGGCGGCGGCTGAACCAGCCCAGGGCCTCGTCGTCCAGCTCCTGCATGGCGGCGTCGGAGATCTGCTCCATCTGCCAGGCGGTGATGCGGGCGTGGTCGTCCTGCAGCAGCTGCGGCTCAATCTGTGCCTGCGCCAGGGCGCGCACGGGGCGCATGCCGCGCCGCTCGTACGCCAGAACAATGGCGCGCACAAAGGCGATGGGCGTGGCGGCGGGGGCGGACGTGGCCGAAGGGGAGCGGTCGGCGGTGGGGGCGGGTGGTTTCACGCCGCAGAGTGTGCCAGCCGTGGCACGATTTGCAACCATTGTGTCCACCCTCAGGGGGCGCAGGCTTCTATGCTTACGGATCGCCGCCCGCATATCCCTGTGGCGCAGGGCCGGATGACAAAGCCGAGGAGACAACACCCGTGACGAGTGCAGCCGCAACGAACTCCGCACCGCTGGTGGACAGCCACGCCCGTGGCGCCACCGACGTTCCCCTGATCGAACAGACCCTCGGCGCCTTTTTTGCCGACATGGCGGCCCGCCAGCCCGGCCGCGAGGCGCTGGTCAGCGTGCACCAGGGCCGCAGGTATACCTATGCCCAGCTGCAGGCCGAGGCGCAGCGCCTGGCCAGCGCGCTGCTGGGCCAGGGCCTGGTGCCCGGCGACCGCGTGGGCATCTGGTCGCATAACAACGCCGAATGGGTGCTGATGCAGCTGGCCACCGCGCAGGTGGGCCTGGTGCTGGTCAACATCAACCCGGCCTACCGCACGTCCGAGGTCGAATACGCGCTCAACAAGGTGGGCTGCCGGCTGCTGGTGAGCATGGCGCGCTTCAAGACCAGTGACTACCTGGGCATGCTGCGCGAGCTGGCGCCCGAGTGGCAGCACCAGCAGCCCGGCCAGCTGGGCGCGGTGAAGCTGCCGCACCTGAACACCGTGGTGTGGATCGACGACGGCGCAGGGCAGGGCGCCGACGAGCCCGGGCTGCTGCGGTTTTCCGACCTGCTGGCGCGCGGCGATGCGCAAGATGCGCGCCTGGCGCAGATCGCCGCCACGCTCAAGGCCACCGACCCCATCAACATCCAGTTCACCAGTGGCACCACGGGCTTCCCCAAGGGTGCCACGCTCACGCACCGCAACATCCTGAACAACGGCTTCTTCATCGGTGAATGCATGAAGCTCACGCCCGAAGACCGCCTGTGCATCCCCGTGCCGCTGTACCACTGCTTCGGCATGGTGCTGGGCAACCTGGCGTGCTTCACGCATGGGGCCACCATCGTGTACCCCAACGACGGGTTCGACCCGCTCACGGTGCTGCAGACGGTGCAGGACGAACGCTGCACCGGCCTGCACGGCGTGCCCACCATGTTCATCGCCGAGCTGGACCACCCGCGCTTTGCCGAGTTCGACCTGTCCACCCTTCGCACCGGCATCATGGCCGGCTCGCCCTGCCCCACCGAGGTCATGAAGCGCGTGGTGGAGCAGATGAATCTGCGCGAGATCACCATCGCCTACGGCATGACCGAGACCAGCCCGGTCAGTTGCCAGAGCAGCACCGATACGCCGCTGGCCAAACGCGTCTCCACCGTGGGCCAGGTGCAGCCGCACCTGGAGGTCAAGATCGTGGACCCCGACAGCGGCGCCGTGGTGCCCGTCGGCCAGCGCGGCGAGTTCTGCACCCGGGGCTATTCGGTGATGCACGGCTACTGGGGGGATGAGGCCAAGACCCGCGAGGCCATCGACGCCGAAGGCTGGATGCACACCGGCGACCTGGCCACCATGGACGACGAAGGCTATGTGAACATCGTCGGCCGCATCAAGGACATGGTGATCCGCGGCGGCGAGAACATCTACCCGCGCGAGATCGAAGAGTTTCTGTACCGCCACCCACAGGTGCAGGACGTGCAGGTGGTGGGCCTGCCCGATGCCAAGTACGGCGAGGAGCTGTGCGCCTGGATCATCGCCAAGCCGGGTACCAAGCCGACGGAAGACGACATCCGTGCCTTCTGCAAAGGCCAGATCGCGCACTACAAGGTGCCGCGCTACATCCGCTTCGTCATCAGCTTTCCGATGACGGTGACCGGCAAGATCCAGAAGTTCAAGATCCGCGACGAGATGAAGGATCTTTTGGGCCTGCAAGAGCAAAAAACCGCTTGAAAGAGCAAGACAGCATGACCATTCTCGACACCCAACTCAACGCCCGCTCGGCGGACTTTCTGGCCAACGCAGCCGCCATGCGCACGCTGGTCGACGACCTGCGCGCCCAGCTCGACAAGGTGGCCCAGGGCGGCGGCGAGGCCGCCCGCGCCAAGCACACCGCCCGCGGCAAGCTGCTGCCGCGCGAGCGGGTGCAGATGCTGCTGGACCCGGGTACGCCGTTTCTGGAGCTGGCGCCGCTGGCCGCGCTCAACATGTACAACAACGATGCGCCCAGCTCGGGGCTGATTGCCGGCATCGGCCGCGTGAGCGGCGTGGACTGCATGATCGTGTGCAACGACGCCACGGTGAAGGGCGGCACCTACTACCCGCTCACCGTCAAGAAGCACCTGCGCGCGCAGGAAGTGGCGCAGCAGAACCACCTCACCTGCATCTACCTGGTGGACTCGGGTGGTGCCAACCTGCCCAACCAGGACGAGGTCTTTCCCGACCGCGACCACTTCGGCCGCATCTTCTTCAACCAGGCCAACATGAGCGCGATGGGCATCTCGCAGATCGCCGTGGTCATGGGCAGCTGCACGGCGGGCGGCGCCTACGTGCCGGCCATGAGCGACGAGTCCATCATCGTCAAGAACCAGGGCACCATCTTTCTGGGCGGCCCGCCGCTGGTCAAAGCCGCCACGGGCGAGGTCGTCACGGCCGAAGACCTGGGCGGTGGCGATGTGCACACACGCCTGTCGGGCGTGGCCGACCACCTGGCGCAAAACGACCTGCATGCGCTGCAGCTGGCGCGCAATGCGGTGCGCAATCTGAATAAAAACAAGGCTCCGGCGCTTGCAGATCAAGCGCCATTGGCTCCTAATTTTGTAGCAGAAGAACTTTACGGCGTGATCCCGGTGGACACCCGCAAGCCCTTCGACGTGCGCGAGATCATTGCCCGCATCGTCGATGGCAGCGAGTTCGACGAGTTCAAGGCGCGCTACGGCACCACGCTGGTCACGGGCTTTGCGCGCATCGAAGGAATGATGGTCGGCATCATCGCCAACAACGGCATCCTGTTCAGTGAATCTGCCTTGAAGGGCGCGCACTTCATCGAGCTGTGCTGCCAGCGCAAGATCCCGCTCGTGTTCCTGCAGAACATCACCGGCTTCATGGTCGGCCGCAAGTACGAGAACGAAGGCATCGCGCGCAACGGCGCCAAGATGGTCACGGCCGTCGCCACGGCGAGTGTTCCGAAGTTCACCATCATCATCGGCGGCAGCTTTGGCGCCGGCAACTACGGCATGTGCGGCCGCGCGTACTCGCCCCGCTTCCTCTGGATGTGGCCCAACGCGCGCATCAGCGTCATGGGCGGCGACCAGGCTGCGGGCGTGCTGGCCACCGTCAAGCGCGACGGCATCGAGGCCAAGGGTGGGCAGTGGAGCATGGAGGAAGAAGAAGCCTTCAAGGCCCCCATCCGCCGCCAGTACGAAGACCAGGGCCACCCCTACTACGCCACCGCGCGCCTGTGGGACGACGGCGTGATCGACCCGGCCGACACCCGCCGCGTGCTGGCGCTGGGCCTGGCCGCCACGCGCAATGCGCCCATCGAAGACACCAAGTTCGGCCTGTTCCGCATGTGACCGGGCCGGGAGCAGCCATGGACGCCGTCGCCCACTTCACACAGCTCGCACGCTACAACGTGTGGGCCACTGCGCGTCTGCTCGATGCCGTGCGGGCGCTGCCTGAAGAGGCCTACCGGCGCGATGTGGGCCTGTTCTTCAAAAGCATCCATGGCACGCTCAACCACCTGCTGGTGGGCGAACACCATCTGTGGTTTGTGCGGTTCGCCGAAGGCACGTCGCCCAAGATGGCGCTGGACGCCGAACTGGAAAGCGACCGTGCGCGGCTGGATGCCCGCCTGCGCGAAGGCGCGGCCCGCTGGGCACCGCTGATTGCTTCGTTCGCTCCAGGCCGCTGGGACGGCACGCTGAACTACACCACCATGCGGGGCACGGCGGCATCGTTGCCGTTTGCGGCCACGCTGGCGCATGTGTTCAACCACGGCACGCACCACCGGGGCCAGATCACTGCCGTATTGACCGCCCTGGGCCAGACCAGCCCCGAGCTGGACCTTGTCTACTTCCTGCAAAAACCGCCCACGCCATGAGCCAGAACCTGTCCATCACCCACACCGGCGCCGTGGCGCGCATCACGCTCACGCAGCCCGAGATCCGCAACGCCTTCAGCGACGAGGTCATCGCCGAGCTGACGGCCGCCTTCACCGAAGTAGGAGCGCGCGCCGACGTGCGCGCCGTGGTGCTGGCCGCAGAGGGCCCTGCGTTCTGCGCAGGCGCTAACCTGAACTGGATGCGCCGCATGGCCGACTACACGCGCGACGAGAACGTGGCCGACGCGGGCAAGCTGGCCGAGATGCTGCGCGTGATCTACGAGTGCCCCAAGCCCACCATCGCGCGTGTGCAGGGCGATGTGTACGCCGGTGGCATGGGCCTGGTGGCCGCGTGCGACATGGCCGTGGCGGTGGACACGGCGGGCTTTTGCCTGAGCGAGGTGAAGCTGGGCCTCATCCCCGCCACCATCAGCCCCTACGTGATCCGCGCCATGGGGCCCCGCGCCGCGCACCGCTACTTCCTGACGGCCGAGCGCTTTGATGCCGCCGAGGCGCTCCGCGTCGGCTTCGTTCACGAGGTGGTGGCTGCAGACCAACTCGACGCCAAGGTCGATGAACTGCTCAAGGCCTTGACCAGCGCCAGCCCGAACGCCGTGCGCGCCTGCAAGAAGCTGGTGACGGATGTGGCCGAGCGCGAGATCAACGCGGGGCTGATCGCCGCCACCGTGCAGGGCATTGCCGACATCCGCGCCAGCGACGAAGGCAAGGAAGGCGTGCAGTCCTTCCTCAACAAGCGGAAACCCGCTTGGTTGCTGGCCTGACCCGACCTATTGTCTATTTGACTGAGTAATTCACACCATGGACACCCTCTGGCTCAACATCGTGCAGTGGCTCCACACGCTGGGGCTCCACGTGGATGGCGGCACGGCGCGCGCCGTGGGTGACGCCGCGGCCACGGCCACCGCGAGGCTCGACATGCCCAGCCTGCTGGCGCTGGCCGCAGCGCTGGGCTGGGCCAGCGGGTTTCGGCTGTACGCAGTGGTGTTTATCGTCGGCACGATGGGAGCCATGGGCTGGATGCCCTTGCCCCCCGGTCTGCACGTACTGCAGAACCCGCTGGTGCTGCTGGTGGCGGGCGGCCTGATGCTGGTCGAATTCTTTGCCGACAAGGTCCCGTGGATCGACAGCGCCTGGGACGCCGTGCACACCGTCATCCGCGTGCCCGGCGGCGCCCTGCTGGCCGCAGGCGTGTTCGGTGCCGACAACGCCACCATGGGCGTGGTAGCGGGCTTGCTGGGCGGGTCGCTGGCCGCCACGTCGATGGCCACCAAGATGACCACGCGCGCAGCGGCCAACACCTCGCCCGAGCCGTTCTCCAACTGGCTGCTGTCCTTTTTCGAAGACGGCCTGGTGGTGGCCGTGGTGTGGCTCGCCACGCAGCACCCGGTGGCCTTCGGCATCGCGCTGGTGCTGATGGTGGCCGTGTCGGTGCTGCTGCTGGTGGTGCTGTTCAAGTTTCTGCGCGCCGTGGTGCGGCGCTTGTCTTCTTTCTTTTCTGGTTCTGCCAAGGTGGCCTAAATGTTCAAAAAAATCTTGATCGCCAATCGCGGAGAGATCGCCTGCCGTGTAGCGGCGACCGCTAAACGTCTGGGCGTGAAGACCGTCGCCGTGTATTCCGATGCCGACGCCCAGGCCAAACACGTGGCCGTGTGCGACGAAGCCGTGCACATCGGCGGCAGCGCGCCCAAGGACAGCTACCTGCGCTGGGAGCGCATCATCGAAGCCGCCCAGGCCACGGGTGCACAGGCCATCCACCCCGGCTACGGCTTCCTGTCCGAGAACGAGGACTTCGCCCACGCCTGCGCGGCAGCAGGCCTGGTCTTCATCGGCCCGCCACCCTCGGCCATCAAGGACATGGGCCTCAAGGCCGAGTCCAAGCAACTCATGGAAAAGGCCGGCGTGCCGCTGGTGCCCGGCTACCACGGCAGCGACCAGGACCCGGCGCTGCTGCAGCGCGAGGCCGACCGCATCGGCTACCCCGTGCTCATCAAGGCCAGCGCGGGTGGCGGCGGCAAGGGAATGCGCGCGGTGGACAAGAGCGAGGACTTCGCTGCCGCGCTCGCATCCTGCCAGCGCGAGGCCATCAACAGCTTTGGCGACGATGCGGTGCTGGTCGAAAAGTATGTGCAGCGCCCGCGCCACATCGAGATCCAGGTGTTTGGCGACACGCACGGCAACTGCGTCTATCTGTTCGAGCGCGACTGCTCCGTGCAGCGCCGCCACCAGAAGGTGCTGGAAGAAGCTCCGGCCCCTGGCATGACGCCCGCGCTGCGCCAGCAGATGGGCGAAGCCGCGGTGGCCGCCGCCAAGGCGGTGAACTACGTGGGCGCCGGCACGGTGGAGTTCATCGTGGAGCAGCCGGGTGGTTACGAGCGGCCCGACCAGATGAAGTTCTACTTCATGGAAATGAACACCCGCCTGCAGGTCGAGCACCCGGTGACCGAGGCCATCACGGGGCTGGACCTGGTGGAGTGGCAACTGCGCGTGGCCTCGGGCGAGCCGCTGCCGGTGAAGCAGCAAGACCTCTCCATCACAGGCCACGCCATCGAGGCCCGCATCTGCGCAGAGAACCCCGACAACAACTTCCTGCCCGCCACCGGTGCGCTCAACGTGTATGCGTTGCCCGACTGCGTGACTTTCGAAAGAGGTGCCGTGCGCGTGGACTCTGGCGTGCGCCAGGGTGATGCGATCAGCCCGTTCTACGACTCCATGGTGGCCAAGCTCATCGTGCACGGCGACACGCGCGAGCAGGCGCTGGCGCGGCTGGACGAGGCCCTGGCGCAGACGCACATCGTGGGCTTGGCGACCAACGTGCAGTTCCTGCGCCGCGTGGCGCGCACCGGCGCATTTGCCAGTGCCCAGCTCGACACCGCGCTGATCCCGCGCGAGCAGGCGGTGCTGTTCCACCAGGAGCCGGTCGGCCTGCCGCTGGCTGCTGCCGCCGCCGTGGCGCAGACCCTCCTGAACGAGCGCGCCAGCGAAGGCGCAGACCCCTTCAGCCGCCGCGACGGTTTCCATTCGCACGCGCTCACGCGCCGCCGCTTCGAGTTCGAGTTCGGCGGCGAGCACGCCAAGGCCTGGCTGACCTACGAGCGCGACGGCACGCTGCACCTGGCAGTGGAAAGCAGGAAGGAAGGACAGGGCGATGCGGCCGTGGCCGGCCCGCTGACCTTCGCCGCGCAGCGTGACGGCATCGAACTACAGTTCGCCGGCCAGCGCACCCGCGCTGCGGTGTACGCCCAGGGCGAGGTGGACCATGTGTTCACGCCCCGCGGCGCGACACAGATCACCGCCATCGACCTGCTCGCGCATGCGGGCGAGGCTGCGGCGGAAGGCGGCCGCCTCACGGCCCCTATGCCCGGCAAGGTGGTGTCGTTTGCCGTGAAGGCAGGCGATGCCGTCACCAAGGGCCAGCCGCTGGCGGTGATGGAAGCCATGAAGATGGAGCACACGATTGCAGCGCCAGCCGACGGTGTGGTGCAGGAGCTGCTATATGCGCCCGGGGACCAGGTGACGGAAGGCGCGGAGCTGCTCAAGCTCACGGTGGCTGTTGCGGCTTGAGTCTTGGGCCTTGGGCGTGACACCCATTGATCTCGCCGAGTAGATATGCCGTTCACGCTGAGCTTGTCGAAGCGCCGCGCAAGGCTTCGACAAGCTCAGCCCGAACGGTATCGAAGGATGGAATCCATGAGAGGTGCGGGGTACCACATGGATCTACCGCAACCCGTGCGCGACATCCGAGCGGCGCCAATGCAGTTACCCTTGACCGCATGAACATCACCCTTTGCTGTACCGACACCAAGATCGAGCCCTGGCTGCAGGGGCTTGCCGCTGCCTTGCCCCATGCCCACATCAGCGTGTGGCAGCCGGGGGCAGCGCAGGCCGACTACGCCGTGGTCTGGGCGCCGCCCCAGCAGTTCCTGGACGAGCAGCCTGCCTTGCGGGCGCTGTTCAACATCGGCGCAGGGGTGGACGCGCTGCTCAAGCTGCGCATCCCCGCTGGCTGCCAGATCGTGCGCATCGACGACGGCGGCATGGCGGTGCAGATGGCCGAATACGTGTGCCACGCGGTGGTGCGCCATTTCCGCGAGCTGGACGCTTACGAGGGCGACATGCGCGCCGGCCGCTGGGGCTTTCGCCGGCCGCGGGTGCGCTCGGAGTTCCCGGTGGGCGTGATGGGCCTGGGCGTGCTGGGCGAGCGCGTGGCGCGGGCGCTGGCACATTTCGACTTTCCGGTGAACGGCTGGAGCCGGTCTCCCAAGGCGGTGGACGGCGTGCGCGGTTTCAGCGGCGCAGAGGGCTTTGACGATTTCCTGGCCGCCAGCCGCGTGCTGGTCAACCTGCTGCCGCTCACGCCCGACACGCAGGACATCATCAACCGCGACACGCTGTCACGCCTGCAGCCCGGGGGCTATGTGGTCAACGTGGCGCGGGGCGCGCACTTGGTCGAAGAGGACCTGCTGGCGATGATCGACAACGGCCACATCGCGGGCGCCACGCTGGATGTGTTCCGCACCGAGCCTTTGCCGGTCGGGCACCCGTTCTGGCTGCACCCGAAGATCACCGCCACGCCGCACACCTCGGCCCGCACCATGCGGGAAGAGAGCATTGCGCAGATCACGCGCAAGATGGCGGCGATGGAGCGCGGCGAGGCGGTGGCAGGCACCGTGGACCCCGGGCGGGGGTACTGACCCGGCGCGCCGCTGACAGTACCAACCCTCACAATCGCGGGCATGCGCTCCACATCCTTTCGCTGCTTTTTCGGCCTTCTCGGCTGGCTGCTGCTGGTGCCCGGCGCACTGACTGCGGTAGCCGCCAGCTGGCTGCTGGCCACGAGCTTGCATCTGGTGGGCGACACGCGCAGCGCCAAAGGCCGCGTGGTGGCGCACGAAAGCGTGGTGACAGGGTCCTCAAGCCGGCAAGCCCATGGCAAGAAAAGCGTCGTCGAGTTTGTGGCGAGCGATGGCCGCACCGTGCGGTTCACGGACTCGCTGGTGCGGCAGCTGCAGGCGGTGCACGATGTGGGTGACACCGTCACCGTGCGCTATCCCGCCAACAGCCCTTCGCAGGCTGAGATCAGCAGTTCCAATACCCTGAAGATTTTCTTGGGTGCTGTGTGGCTGCTGTGCAGCGCCGTGGGCATGGCGGCGGGCTGGCTGCTTCTGCGCCTACGCCCCCGCGTTCCCGCCTAGATATCGCCAGACGCCGCCTGCGCCTGCGCCTGCAAGGTGCCAGCCTGGCGTGCAGCAGTGGGGTGCACGGCGCCTCGCAACACCTGACGCGCAACGCCCGCGGCCTCAGTCAATCCATCGTCACGCCCGCATCGCGCACCAGCTTGCCCAGGCGCTGCGCGTCGGACTTGATCAGCGCGCCAAAGTCCGCGGCTGTGCCTGCCACCACCGGTGTGCCGATGGCCTCCCATTTCACGCGGAAGGCGGGGTCTTTGAAAATTGCATTGACCGTCGCGTTGAGCTTGTCCACGGTGGCCTGCGGCGTGCCGGCGCGCACCGCAATGCCGTGCCAGCCGGTGATCTGGTAGCCGGAGACGCCCGCCTCGGCCATGGTGGGCACGTTGGGCAGCACCTTGGCGCGCTCGGGCGAGGTGACTGCCAGCGGGATGAGCTTGCCCGACTGGATGTGCGGCAGCGAGCTGCCCACGATGTCGAACATCACGTTCACCTGCCCGCCCAGCAGGTCGTTGAGCGCCGGGCCCGCGCCGCGGTAGGGGATGTGGCCCATCTTCACGTGGGCCATGGTGTTGAACAGCTCGCCCGCCAGGTGCTGCGGCGTGCCGTTTCCGGCCGATGCAAAGCTCAGCACCGGCTTGCCCGTCTTGGCCAGGGCCATCAGCTCGGGCAGGGTCTTCACGCCCAGCGAAGGGTGCACTTCCAGCACCAACGGAAAGGCCGACAGCTGCACCACGGGCACCAGGTCGGTCAGCGGGTTGAAGGGCATGCTGGCGTACAGCGACGGGTTCACCGCCATCGGGCCGCTGGCGGCCAGCAGCAGGGTGTGGCCGTCGGCGGGCGCCTGCTTGGCCACCTCGGCGCTGCCGGAGTTGCCGCCCGCGCCGCCCTTGTTGTCCACCACCACGGTCACGCCCAGCCGGCTTTGCAGTTCGGGCTGCAGCATACGCGCCATCAGGTCGGTGGGGCCGCCGGGCGGGTAGGGCACCACGAAGCGGATGGTCTTGGTGGGGAAGGCGGCCGGGGCCGTCTGGGCCACGGCGTGGCCTGCCGAGCCCAGGGCCAGGGCCCAGGTGGTGGGCACGGCAAGCGCCAGGCGGATGGCCGCGCGTCGCGTGGCCCGGCGGGCCTGCGGGACGGGGGCGTTGGCGTGGGGGGTGGGGTGTTGTTGCATGGTGTCTCCTGCGGATGGATGAAGGCCCGTCTGGCGCGGGCTGATGGGTTTGATGGGTGCTGAGGAAGTGCAGAGCCGGGCCGAGGCTCAGCCCGCGCCGAAGCGCTGGCGGATGTCCCGCGCCGTGGCCAGCGGCCGCCCCAGTGCGGTCGCGGCCTCAACCGCCTGGCGAACCAGTGCCGCGTTGTCGGGCGCGGTGCTGCCATCCTTGCGCAGCAGGTTGTTCTCGAACCCCACGCGGGCATGCCCGCCGAAGGCCGCGGCGGCGGTGATGCAGGTGTTCTCTGCCGCGCCGAACGCGCACACGGCCCAGGGCTCGGGCCCGTCGTGGGCGGCCAGAAAGGGCAGCAGGTCGCGCGGGCTCGACGTCTGGCCCGCGCTGTAGCGGCCCAGCACGAACAGCAGAAACCACGGCGCATCGGGCACCACGCCGCGGGCGCGCAGTGCCTGCCATCGGCGCAGGTCGGCCACGTCGTACAGGATGACCTGCACCATGCAGCGCCGCCGCACCAGGCCCGTGAAGAAGCGCTGCAGGCCTGCTTCGCCGATCTCGGGCTGGTCGATCTCGCGCAGGCCGATGGACACGGCCTCGGGCTGCAGCGTCTCGACCATCGCGATCTGCGCCGGGGCGCGGTACACGCCCGCGGCCTCGCTGGTGATCTGCACCACCATCGCATCGCCCACAGCGTGCTGCACCACGCGCTGGGCTTCGCGGTAGCCTTCCACGTCCAGGCTGTGGCGGCCCTGGGCGTCGCGGATGTGCATGTGGATCATGGCCGCGCCGGCCTCCAGGCAGGCCTTGGCGGTGGCGGCCAGCGTGGCCGGCGTGGTCGGCACGGCAGGGTGGTCGCTGGGCAGCTTGTAGGCGCCGTTGGGCGCCACGGTGACGATCAGCGGGTCGGCCCACTGGCTGGGTGCGCTGGCGGCGGCTTGCATGGGGTGGGCGCTCATGGCGTGGCTCCAGGGGTGGCCTGCGCGGTGGCGGGCTCGATGGCAGGCAGCTCGCTGGCCAGCAGAGCCAGGCCCTGGCGCAGCAGCGTGTCGTAGCGGGTGCGCTCTGCGCGTTTGCGGTCCTCGGGCCAGTCGAAGAAGCCCTTGCCGGTCTTCATGCCCAGCTCGCCGTTGGCCACGCGGTCGCGCAGCGCCTGGGCGGGCACGTCGGTGTTGGAAAGCGTGGGGTACATGGTGGCCGCGGCCGCGCAGTGCACCTCGATGCCCGCGTGGTCGCGCTGCAGCACCGGGCCCGCCGCCAGAAAGCGAAAGCCGAAGCCAAAGCGCACGGCGGCGTCCACGTCTTCGGGCGACGCGATGCCTTCGTCGATGAGCGCAAAGGCTTCGCGCGACAGCGCGTGCTGCATGCGGTTGGCCAGAAAGCCCGGCTTGTCCTTCTTCACCAGCACCGGCACGCTACCGCAGCGGCGCATGAAGCCGTGCAGCCACTGGCCCAGCGTGGGGTCGCTGTGCTCGCCCAGCACCACCTCCACCAGCGGCACCAGGTGCGCCGGCATGAAGAAGTGCAGGCCCAGCATGCGCTGCGCGGTGGGCAGGCCCTGGGCGATGGCGCTGATCGGAAAGCCCGAGCTGTTGCTGGCCAGCACCGCGCTGGCCGGGGCGATGGCTTCCAGCTCGGCAAACAGCTGCTGCTTGGCGGCCAGCTGTTCGGTGATGCATTCGACCACCAGCACCACGCCGTCCCAGGCCACGTCCTGCAGGCTGGCGCACACCTCCACGGGGCCTGCACTGGAGGCCAGGCCGGCGGCGTCGAGCTCTGCGGCAATGTGCGGCAAGAGCAGCTCGCGTCGTGCAGTGTGCGGGTCCACCACCGTGACCCGGGCGCCGCCTCGGGCCAGGACCACGGCCACGTCCGCACCCATGGTGCCCCCGCCCACGACCACCGTGCGTGCATTGCGCGGCGAACTGATGTCCATGCTGGTGTCTCCTTGTGTTGTCTTGCGGTGCAGTCTAGGCAGGCAGCATTGCGCGGTCCAGACGTATTTTTCGATAGACTGATCGGCCATGAAGATCAATTGGTCGGCCCGCGAGGTCGATGTGTTCTTGGCGCTGGCCGACACGCTGAGCTTTCGGCGCACCGCGCTGCAGATGCACCTGTCGCAGTCGGCGGTGTCGGGCACGCTCGCGCGGCTCGAAGAGATGCTGGGCGCGCGCCTGTTCGACCGCACCACGCGCACGGTGCAGCTCACGCAGGCGGGCGAGGTGTTTGCCGAGCAGGCCCGCTTTCTGCGCCACCAGATGGATGAGACGGTGCGACGCGTGCAGGCCGTGGCGCAGGTGCAGGTCGGGCGGCTGGCGCTGGCGGCGCTGCCGTCGCTGGCGGCGGGTGTGGTGCCGCGCGCGTTTGCGCGCTTTGCGGCGGGGCATCCGGGCGTGCACCTGGAGCTGTTCGACAGCCTGGCGGGCCCGGCGTTCGACATGGTGCGCGCAGGGCGCGTGGACTTCGCGCTCACTGCCGCCAACCCCGCGTATGCCGACCTCGACTACACCCCGCTGTCGTCCGACCGCTTCGTGCTGCTGCTGGCCCGCGCCCACCCGCTGGCGCGCGGCCGCGGTGCGCTGGCCTGGGCCGATGTGGCAGACCTGCCGCACATCTCCATGCCCGCTGGCACCAGCGTGCGGCAGTACGCCGACGAGGCGCTGCTCACGCACCGCATCCGCTTTGCGCCGCGCTACGAGGTGGAGCACCTGGCCACCATCGCGGCCATGGTGGCCGCGCAGCTGGGCGTGAGCGCGCTGCCCGAGCTGGCCGCGCAGGTCGTGCGCCGGCCCGAGGTGGTGACCCGGCCGCTCAAGCAGCCGTCGCTGCGCCGGCCCATCGGCCTGGTCACGCTGCGGGGGCGGCGCCTGTCGCTGGCGGCGGTGCAGATGGTGGCGCTGCTGCGCCAGGAGATGGACGAGGGGGCTGGTGCGTAGCGGCAGCGCCGGGGTGCCGCAATTGCACGAGCGGAGAGTGGTCTGGCAGGATATGAGGTGGTGCCGCGCCGCCGAAGCCCGGACAATGGGAGGCGTCTGCCCGGCTCCGGCGCCGGGCCTCGCGCACAGCGAGCTGCGGGTGCCGGCCCAGGCCCGCCCCGTTCCACGTCCTCTTTTTCAGGTAGCCCCACCATGAGCATTCCATCCCGCGTCAAACTCATCGATGTCGGCCCGCGCGACGGGCTGCAGAACGAGAAATCGCCCGTGCCCGCCGAGATCAAGATCGCGCTGGTGCATCACCTGCAGGACGCGGGCCTCAAAGAGATCGAGGTGACGAGCTACGTGAGCCCCAAGTGGGTGCCGCAGATGGCCGACAACCACGAGGTGATGCAGGGCGTGAACCGCGTGGCCGGCGTGCGCTACTCGGTGCTCACCCCCAACCTCAAGGGCTATGAAGCCGCGGTGGCGGACCGGCCCGACGAGATCGTGGTCTTCGGCTCGGCCAGCGAGGCGTTCAGCCAAAAGAACATCAACTGCTCCATCGCCGAGAGCATCGAGCGCTTTGCGCCCGTGGTCGAGGCGGCGCTGGCGGCGGGCATCGGCGTGCGCGGCGCGATGAGCTGCACCGTGGGCTGCCCGTACGAGGGCGAGATCGCGCCCGAGCGGGTGGAGTACCTGGCCGGCCTGCTCCAGGGCATCGGCGTGCAGCGCGTGGACGTGGCCGACACCATCGGCGTGGGCACGCCGCGCAAGGTGCAGCGCGCGCTCGAAGCCACGCTGAAGTACTTCGGCATCGACGATGTATCGGGCCACTTTCACGACACCTACGGCCAGGCGCTGTCCAACACGCTGGCCGCGCTGGAGCTGGGGGTGTGGAACTACCAGTCGTCCGTGGCGGGCCTGGGCGGCTGCCCGTATGCCAAGGGCGCCACCGGCAACGTGGCGACCGAAGACGTGGTCTACATGCTGCACGGCATGGGCATCGAGACGGGCATCGATCTTGATAAGCTCATCGATGCCGGGGCCTACATCAGTGGGTTCCTGAATCGCAAACCGAATTCCCGAGCGGCCAATGCGCTGCTGACCAAAAGAGCTGGATAGCGCCCCCTGGCGCAGAGAGGATGACCGTGTGTGGAGCTGAATTGAAGAATCTTCCCGAGGGCGTGCAGCGCGTGGCTGCGGCGCTGCAAAGCCTCGACCACCCCCACATGCCGCAAATGCTGGACGACGCTGCGCGCACCGCGCAGCAAGCGGCCGATGCACTGGGCATCCTGGTGGGGCAGGTGGCCAAGAGCATCATCTTTCGGCGCAAGAGCGACGACGTGGCCGTGCTGGTGGTCACCTCCGGCGACCGGCGCGTGGACGAGAAAAAGGTCGAGGCCCATGTGGGCGGCAAGATCGGCCGGGCCGATGCCGACTTCGTGAAGTCGCGCACCGGCTTTTCCATCGGCGGCGTCTCGCCCGTGGCGCACGCCACGCCGCCCGTGACGCTGATCGACCAGGACCTGCTGCGATTCGACGTGGTATGGGCGGCGGCGGGGCATCCGCACAGTGTGTTCCCGCTGCACCCGAGCGACCTGCAGCGCCTGACGGGCGCGCCCGTGGTGGACGTGGTGCAGGTGGTGGCACCTGGGTCTGTAGCATGAGTGCTATTGATTTGCTAGCTGCTCGCGCTCTAAAAATAAGCGCTGAAGGTCATTTTGATGCCGAGAACATCGAGGCCGTGCCTTCGCCTTGCATCTCGGTATGCCGCATGTCGCCCGACCGCAGCCACTGCGAGGGCTGCTTTCGCACGCTCGACGAGATCCGCATCTGGTCACGCGCCGATGCCAGTTTGCGCCGCGGCATCTGGGCGCAGCTGCTGGATCGCGCGGGCATCGAAGTGACCCCCCAGGAGATCCGGCCATGAAGCACATCACCTTCTACCTTGACTTCGTTTCACCCTACGCCTGGCTCGCCTTCGAGCGGCTGCCTGAAGCGCTGGAGGGGTTGAGCTACAGCGTGGCCTACCAGCCCGTGCTTCTGGGCGCTTTGCTCCAGCAGCATGCCAACCCTGGTCCGGCGGGCATCGCACCCAAGCGTGCGTGGACCTACCGCCACGTGACCTGGCTAGGCCATGCGCAAGGCACGCCGCTGCAGATGCCAGCACGCCACCCGTTCAACCCGCTGCCGCTGCTGCGCCAGGCCCTGGCCTGCAGCGATGATGGTTTCATCAACCGCTTTGTGGCCGGTACGGTGCTGCGCCATGTGTGGCAGGGCGGGCAGGATGCGCTGGATGCCGAGCGTCTGGGGGCTCTGGCGGCAGCGCTGTCGGAACAGGTCCGGCCGGGCCAGGACGCGAACAGCGAAGGGCCCAAGGCGCTGCTGCGTGCCAACACCGAAGCTGCACAGGCGGCGGGCGTGTTCGGCGTGCCTGCGTTCGCGGTGGATGACAAGCTGTTCTGGGGCTTGGACGGGTTGCCGATGCTGCGCGCCTACCTGGATGGAGACGCGTGGTTCGAGGGGCCGGACTGGGAGGCGGCTCGTCAGCTTCCATCGGGGCTTTCCGCCAAAAACTGAGCGGTTCTCGCATCCTGAAAGCGGGCGCAAGGGTTTCACCCTAAGTTGTCAGAGAGCGGTCAGTTTGGTGCAAGGTCTTGTTGGTTTCGCGTCAGAGCGTGGTCAGTGCCATCTCCAAGAATGCGTACAGCCCGCCGCAGTGCGGTCTGCACAACCAACAGGAGACTAGACACCATGGCAACCGTTCATCCCGCACCGCGGCCGATGTCGCCCGAAGAGAGGAAAGTTATCTTCGCTTCGTCGCTCGGCACCGTTTTCGAGTGGTACGACTTTTACCTGTACGGCTCGCTTGCAGCCATTATCGCCAAGCAGTTCTTCAGCGGCCTGGATGCCGGCTCGGCCTTCATCTTCGCGCTGCTGGCGTTTGCAGCGGGCTTCATTGTTCGCCCCTTCGGTGCCATCTTCTTCGGCCGCCTGGGCGACATGATCGGCCGCAAGTACACCTTCCTGGTCACCATCCTGATCATGGGTTTGTCCACGTTCATCGTGGGGATCTTGCCGACCTATGCGTCCATCGGCGTGGCGGCTCCCGTCATCCTGATCATCCTGCGCCTGCTGCAAGGCCTGGCGCTGGGTGGTGAGTACGGCGGCGCAGCCACCTATGTGGCCGAGCATGCCCCGCACGGCAAGCGCGGCGCCTACACCGCCTGGATCCAGACCACGGCCACTCTGGGCCTGTTCCTGTCGCTGATGGTGATTTTGGGCACCCGGACCGCTCTGGGCGAAGAAGCCTTTGGCGACTGGGGCTGGCGCATTCCATTCATCGTGTCGATCCTGCTGCTGGCCATCTCGGTCTGGATCCGCCTGTCGATGAACGAATCGCCTGCGTTCCAGAAGATGAAGGCTGAGGGCAAGACCTCCAAGGCCCCGCTGACCGAGTCCTTCGGCCAGTGGAAGAACCTGAAGATCGTGATCCTGGCACTCGTGGGCTTGACCGCTGGCCAGGCCGTGGTGTGGTACTCGGGCCAGTTCTATGCCCTGTTCTTCCTGACGCAAGCGCTGAAGGTCGATGGCGCCACCGCCAACATCTTTGTGGCTGTGTCGCTGCTGATCGGCACGCCGTTCTTCATCGTGTTCGGTTCGCTGTCGGACAAGATTGGCCGCAAGCCCATCATCCTGGCAGGTTGCCTGCTGGCCGCGCTGACGTACTTCCCCGTGTTCGGCGCGCTGACCAAGGCGGCCAACCCCGCCCTGGCCGAAGCACAGGCCAAGAACCAGGTGATCGTGACGGCAGACCCCAAGGAATGCTCGTTCCAGTTCAACCCCACCGGCACCTCCAAGTTCACCAGCTCGTGCGACATCGCCAAGCAGGTTCTGGCTGGCGCTTCGGTGAGCTATGAGAACGCCACGTCCGCCGCCGGCACGCCCGCCTCGATCAAGATCGGTGAGACGGTCATCTCCTCGTACACCAGCAAGGGCCTGCCTGCTGATGAAGCCAAGAAGAAGGACGGCGAGTTCAAGAAGGCGGTCGCCGATGCGCTGAAGGCTGCGGGCTACCCCACCAAGGCAGACCCCGCCCGCATCGACAAGGTCATGGTCACCGTGATCCTGACCTACCTGGTGCTGCTGGTGACCATGGTGTACGGCCCCATTGCTGCCATGCTGGTGGAAATGTTCCCGACCCGCATCCGCTACACGTCCATGTCCCTGCCGTACCACATCGGTAACGGCTGGTTCGGCGGCCTGCTGCCCACCACGGCGTTCGCCATCGTGGCCCAGACCGGCAACATGTACAACGGCCTGTGGTACCCCATCATCATTGCGGGTGCAACCGTGGTGATCGGTGGCCTGTTCATCAAGGAAACCAAGGACGTTGACATCTACGCCAACGACTGATCGGTTCTGACCGGTGTGCAGGGCCCGCCCCGCAAGGGGTGGGCCCTGTGTTCCATCAAGGGGCTTGTGCTGCCCAGTACAACCCAAGAACAGGTTCTAGAGCGCCGCGCTCCAGGCCCCTTGATTGAACAAACCCATCCAAGGAGATATTGATATGTGGAAGATTGTTGTTGGCTTCGTCCTGTTTGCAGCGTTGTCGATGTACGTGATCATCAAGGCGGGCGACAAGGCCGACATGGGCGGTGAAAAACACGGTGCGGATGCCGTGCATGCCCCTGAGTCTGCTGCCAGTGCTCCCGCCACCATGCCCGCGTCTGCGCCGGCCTCCGCAGCCAGCGCGCAATAAGCTGTCGGGCTCCCTTCCAGGCAATAGAAAAAGGAAAAAGCCTGCAGCCGAAAGGCTGCAGGCTTTTGCTTTTTATGGTGATGTAGCGGTCCTGCCGGACCACTCCTTGCGCACCTTGCGAGGCTTAGCAGACCCCGGGCGTCGATCCCCTCGCGGGCACCGCGCGAGAGAGGGGATTCATCTCTTGAAGCGGCCGTCACTCCCGATGATGGAAAGGTCGGCAAACACCAGACCGCTGTGGTCCGTGGCGCTGTAGCTCAGCTCCACCCCGCCCAGATCCCATTTTTTGATGCTTTCCAGGCCTGCGTGCAGCTTGGCACGGTCTGGCTTGGGGCCGGCGCGCTTGATGCCCTCCACCAGCACCTTGGCGCTGACGAAGCCTTCCACCATGGCGGGTGTGAGATCAGAAATGTTCTTGGCGCGGGCCAGCTCCATGGCCTCCTTGACCACCGGGTAGTTCACCGAGCGCTCGGACGGGAATACCTGGGTGACCACGACCCCCCGGGCCTGGTCGCCCAGCAGTTTCACGAAACCACCCGAGGCATTGTTGGACAGCGTCACGATCTGCCCTGACACTCCCGCCGCGCGCAGCGCCTTGATGCCGTCCACCACTGCCGCACCGGTGCCAATGAAGACTACGGCCTGCGGCTGCTTTTGGGCCACACGGGGTGCAATGGCGCTGTAGTCGGGTTTGGCGCGGTCAAACTTCTCGATAAAGAGGGCTTCCAGTTGGTTGGCCTTGAAGCCCAGTTGCGCCCCTGCCAGCCCGTCAGCGCCAAACGTGTCGTCCACATGCACGACGCCGATGCGCTTGATGCCCAGGGTGTTGAGGTGGGTGATGGCCTTTTCCACCTCGCGCTGGTAGGGCGCCCGCACGTTGAAGACGTATTTGTGCACGGGCTGATGCAGAACCATGGCTCCGGTGGAGGGGCCCACCAGCGGCACGCCGTGCTGCTCCAGCAGCGGCATGATGCCCTGGGTGTGGGGGGTGCCGCGCGTCATGAACAGCCCGATCACCCCTTTTTCCTCAATGAGGGTGCGGGTGTTTTGCAGGGTCAGCTTGGGGTCGAATTTGTCGTCCAGCGACACGATCTCCACCTTCTGGCCGCCGACGCCGCCCCGGGCATTGATGTGGTCGATGTACAGCGCCGCGCCCTGCATCGATTCGGCCACCGTGGCTGCCGCCGAGCCCGTGATGCCCACCGTCTGGCCGATAAGGATCTGGCCCTGGGCTCCGCCCACCATTGCGAAGACTGCGGCGAGGGTGGCGCCTTTGCGAAGCCATTGTGTGAGTCTCATGTTTGTCCCCAGGAAGCCTGATTGTTGGACGCGTCAATATAGATACAAATTGTGACGAAGAAACTGTAGAAACACGTAGGCCCGGACAAAACCAGGCCAGCGAAACCCGTCGGCGTCGGGTGGATGGCTCTTAGCGGCGGAACCTGCCGTCCGTGCCGATGATGGACAGGTCGGCAAAGTCCAGGCCTGTGTGGTCTTCCGGGGTGTACGAAATCTCCAGGCCACCCAGGTCGAACTTGCGCAGGCTTTCGAGCGCTGTGTGGATCTTTTCGCGGCTGGGTTTGGGGCCGGCGCGCTTGAGGCCTTCGACCAGCACCTTGGCCGCCGCATAACCCTCCAGCATGGCGGGACTGATTTCGTTCAGGCCCTTCGCCCGGGCCAGCTCCTGGGCTTCCTTGACCATGGCATAGGTCACCGCGCGTTCATTGGGATACACCTGGGTCACGATCACGCCGCGCGCGTTGTTGCCCAGGCTCTTGATGAAGCCGCCCGATGCGTTGTTGGACAGCGTCACGATCTGCGCGGCCGAGCCCGCCGTGCGCAGCGCACTGCTGGCATCGACCACCGCAGAGCCTGAGGCAATGATCAGTACGGCCTGTGCGTCAGCCTTCGACACCTTGGCGGCAATGGGGGTGAAATCAGGCTTGGCCCGGTCGAACTTCTCCGACACCACGGGCGTCAGTTTGGCGGCGGTGAGCCCCTTTTGCGCACCGATCACGCCATCGGCGCCAAAGCTGTCATCGGCAAAGACGAGTGCAATGCGGGTAATACCCATGGAGGCCAGATGCGTCATGGCCTTTTCTGCCTCGCGCTGGTAGGTGGCGCGCACGTTGAAAATGTACTTGCGCACCGGCTGGTGCAGCACCATGGCCCCCGTGGAGGGCCCGACCAGCGCCACGCCGTGCTTCTCCAGCATGGGGATGATGGCCTCGGTGTGGGGCGTGCCGCGAGTGAGGAACAGCGCCGACACGTTGTTTTCCTCGATCAGCTTGCGCGCGTTTTCTGCGGCCAGCTTGGGGTCAAACTTGTCGTCCAGCGAAGTCAGCTCGATCTTCTGGCCGTTGACGCCGCCCTTGGCGTTGACGGCATCGATGTACAGCAGGGCGCCATCGGTGGTTTCTTTGACGCCAGCCGCCACTTGCCCGGAGAAACCTGCGGTTTGTCCGATCAGGATCTGGGCATGGCCCGTGCCGCACAGCGCGGCGGCCAGGGCTGCCGTGGCTCCCCATTGTGTCCATCTGTACATGGTCGTCTCCTTGCAATTGTCTGGCCACTCTAGACAAATGCACTCTGTTTGCGAACCGGCATAACCCGATGTTGTGACAGGACTTGTCAGTAGATGCGCATTCAGGGGGTATTGCGGCACGGACAGACGGGGCATGCAGCGGTCCCTAGAATGCTCCGCCTCACCCTCGAAAAAGACTGCCCACATGACCCAGGGACTGATCCGTATCCGCGGCGCACGCCAGCACAACCTCAAGAACCTGGATCTGGACATCCGCACCGGCGAACTCACGGTGGTCACGGGCCCTAGCGGCTCGGGCAAATCGAGCCTGGTGTTCGACACGCTGTATGCCGAAGGCCAGCGCCGCTATGTGGAGACTTTCAGCGCTTACGCGCGCCAGTTCCTCGACCGCATGGACAAGCCCGCCGTGGACAAGGTCGAGGGCGTGCCTCCGGCCATTGCCATCGACCAGACCAACCCGGTGCGCTCCAGCCGCTCCACCGTGGGCACGATGACGGAGTTGAACGACCACCTGAAGCTGCTGTTCGCCCGCGCCGGCCAGCTGTTCGACAAAGCAACCGCGCAGCCGGTGCGGCACGACTCGCCCGAAACCATCTATGCCGAGCTGGCCGCGCGTTGCGCCGCAGCCGGTGATCCGCGCATCGTGCTGACCTTCCCGGTCGAACTACCCGCCAACACGTCGGCCGAGCAGGTCGAACAATGGCTGTCCGCCAGCGGCTTCACCAAGGTGCAGGCCGAGCGCGAAGTGGGCACGCCCACAGGGCCGCGCAAGGTGCTGGATGTGGTGGCCGACCGCTTCCGCCTGGGCAATGCGGAGAAGGCGCGCGTGATCGAGGCCATCGAAGTCGCGCTCAAGCGCGGAACGGGGCGGCTCAACGTGTATCGGCTGGTGGACGAAAGTGAGCCCGAGTTGTGGCGCTTTTCGACGGGCCTGCACTGCCCCGACAGCGACCTGCGCTACAGCGACCCCATTCCGTCCGCCTTCTCGTTCAACTCCGCCGTGGGCGCGTGCGACAGCTGCCGGGGCTTTGGCCGCGTGATCGGTGTGGACTACGGCCTGGTCATCCCCAACGACAAGCTCACGCTGCGCGCGGGGGCCATCAAGACCATCCAGACCCCCGCGTGGAAAGAAGCGCAGGACGACCTCATGCGCCATGCCGAGACGGCGGGCATACCGCGCGACACGCCCTGGTACAAGCTCACCGACGACCAGAAGAAATGGGTCATCGGAGGCACGCCGGGCTACAAGGACGGGCAGTGGAGCAAGCAGTGGTACGGCATCAAGCGCTTCTTCGAGTACCTGGAGAGCAAGGCCTACAAGATGCACATCCGCGTGCTGCTGTCCAAGTACCGCAGCTACACGCCGTGCCCCACCTGCGCCGGTGCGCGCCTCAAGACCGAAAGCCTGCTCTGGCGCATCGGCCGCAAGGAAGACGCCGATGCGGTGCTGGAGCCTGGAAAACGGTTCATGCCCGAGGGGGTGCAATGGTCGCGCGAGCAGCTCCAGGCGCTGCCCGGCCTGTGCCTGCACGACCTGATGCTGCTGCCTATCGACCGCCTGCGAAGTTTCTTTGATCGCATGCAGTTGCCGGTAGGCGACGATGCCAAAGGCGGCGATGCGCAAGCGCTCAAATTGCTGCACGAAGAAATCACCACGCGCCTCAGATACCTGTGCGACGTGGGCATTGGCTACCTCACGCTCGACCGGCAAAGCCGCACGCTGAGCGGTGGCGAGGTGCAGCGCATCAACCTGACCACGGCCCTCGGCACCTCGCTGGTCAACACGCTCTTCGTGCTCGACGAGCCCAGCATCGGCCTGCACCCGCGCGACATGCACCGCATCACCGAGGCCATGCTGCGCCTGCGCGATGCGGGCAACACCCTGGTGGTGGTGGAGCACGATCCGGCCGTGATGCTCGCGGCCGACCGCATGATCGACATGGGCCCCGGCCCCGGACGCCTGGGCGGGCAGATCGTTTTTGACGGCACCACGGCCGACCTGCGCAATGCCGACACGCTCACCGGCGCCTACCTGGGCGGCCGCAAGCATGTGGGCTTTGGCTTCAAGCGCATGGTGACGGAGTCCACGCCACGCCTCATCCTCGAAGGCGCGCGCGAGCACAACCTGCAGAACGTGTCGGTCGAATTCCCCCTGCAGCGGCTGGTCACCGTGACCGGCGTGAGCGGCTCGGGCAAGTCAAGCCTGATCCAGGACGTGCTGGCGCCCGCGCTGCTGCGCCACTTTGGCAAGGCCACCGACACGCCGGGCGCGCACGACCGCATGCTGGGCGCCGACCATTTGTCGGATGTCGTGTTTGTGGACCAGTCACCGATTGGCAAGACGGCCCGTTCCAACCCCGTGAGCTACGTCGGCGCGTGGGACAGCATCCGCGAGCTGTACGCCGTGGCGCCGCTGTCGCGCCAGCGCAGCTATACCGCCAGCAAGTTCAGCTTCAACAGCGGCGACGGGCGTTGCCCGACCTGCGGGGGCTCAGGCTTTGAGCATGTGGAGATGCAGTTCCTGTCGGACGTGTACCTGCGCTGCCCCGACTGCGATGGCAAGCGCTACCGGCCCGAGATTCTGGAAATCACCATCGAACGCGGCGGCCGCAGCCTCAACGTGGCGGACGTGCTCGCCCTCACGGTGGCCGAGGCCGCCGACCTGTTTGCGGGCGACCGCGATGTGATCCGCGCGCTGCAGCCCATTGTGGATGTGGGGCTCGAATACGTGGCGCTGGGCCAGCCCGTGCCCACGCTCAGCGGCGGCGAGGCGCAGCGCCTCAAACTCGCGGGTTTCCTGGCCGAGGCCGCGCGCAGCGCGTCCAAATCGCGCCAGACGGTGGCGCGCAAGGGCACGCTGTTCCTGTTCGACGAGCCCACCACCGGCCTGCACTTTGACGACATCGCCAAGCTCATGCGCGCGCTGCGCAAGCTGATCGATGCGGGGCACTCGCTCATCGTCATCGAGCACAACCTCGATGTGATTCGCGCCAGCGACTGGCTCATCGACCTGGGCCCCGAGGGCGGCTACGCGGGCGGCCTCATCGTGGCCGAGGGCACGCCCGAAGATGTGCGCCAGCACGCCACCTCGCACACCGGCCTGGCCCTGCGCGACTACGAACTGACCCTGGGCATCGGTGGCCACTCGGTGCACGAAAAAGCTGCTACGCTACGAAAACAGGAGCGTGCAGCGCTTATGGATAAAGCGCCAGCGGCGAAAAACGCCATTGAAATCATCAACGCCAAGGAGCACAACCTCAAGAACCTGAGCGTGGACATTCCGCGCGGCAAGTTCAACGTGGTCACCGGCGTGAGCGGCTCTGGCAAGTCCACGCTGGCGTTCGACATCCTGTTCAACGAAGGCCAGCGCCGCTACCTCGAATCCCTCAATGCCTATGCGCGCTCCATCGTGCAGCCCGCAGGCCGGCCCGAGGTGGATGCGGTGTACGGCATTCCGCCCACCGTGGCCATCGAGCAGCGCCTCTCGCGCGGCGGGCGCAAGTCCACCGTGGGTACCACCACCGAGGTGTGGCACTTCCTGCGCCTGCTGTACGTCAAGCTCGGCACCCAGCACTGCACCAAGGACGGCGCCGCCGTGCAGCCGCAGACCCCTGAGAGCATTGCCGCGCAGTTGCTCACGCAGTTCCGGGGCCAGCACATTGGCCTGCTTGCGCCGCTGGTGATGAACCGCAAGGGCGTGTACACCGAGCTGGCCGACTGGGCGCGCCCGCGTGGCCACACGCACCTGCGCGTGGACGGCAACTTCTTGCCCACCACCAATTTTCCGCGCATCGACCGCTTCAAGGAACACACCATCGAGCTGCCTGTGGCCAGCCTCGATGTGTCGCCCGAGAACGAAGCCGCGCTGCGCACGGCACTGGCCGAGGCGCTCACCCATGGCAAGGGTGTGGTGCATGTGCTGAGCGACATGGCCAGTCTGCGCGCTGCGATGGAAAGCGGCCAGCCCACGGCGGGCATTGGCACGCTGCAGGCGTTTTCCACCAAACGCGCCTGCCCGGTATGCGCCACCAGCTATGCCGAGCTGGACCCGCGCCTGTTCTCGTACAACAGCAAACACGGCTGGTGCCCCGACTGCGTGGGCACGGGCGTCAAGCTCACCAAGGACCAGCGCAAGGTGTTTGACGACTCGGTGCAGGACGACAAGGAAAAAGGCCGCGAGCAGACCTTTGCCGAGCCCGAGGTGGAAGACCTGGTCGACACGGCCTGCCCGAGCTGCAGTGGCACACGCCTGAACGCCACCGCGCGTGCTGTGCAGTTTGCAGGCGTAGGCATTACCGACATTGCCGCGCTGTCCGTGACGGATGTGCGCCGCTGGATCGAGACCCTGCGCATCGAAGGTGGCATGACCCAGCGCGAGGCCGACATCGCCCGCGACCTGGTGCCCGAGATCCAGAGCCGCCTCGAATTTCTGGAAGAAGTGGGCCTGGGCTACCTCACGCTGGACCGGGGGGCGCCCACGCTCAGCGGTGGCGAGGCGCAGCGCATCCGCCTGGCCGCGCAGCTGGGCAGCAACCTGCAGGGGGTTTGCTACGTACTCGACGAGCCCACCATCGGCCTGCATGCCCGCGACAACCAAATTTTGCTCAACGCCCTGCACAAGCTGGGCGACAAGGGCAACACGCTGGTGGTGGTGGAGCACGACGAGGACACCATCCGCCGTGCCGACCACATCATCGACATTGGCCCCAGCGCGGGCAAACGCGGCGGGCGCCTGGTGGCGCAGGGCAGCGTGGCCGACATCACGGGGGCCGAAGACTCGCAGACCGGCCGCTACCTGCTGCACGCGATGAAGCACCCGCTGCAGCTGCGCCGCAGCATGGCGCCCAGTGCCGTGAGCGCCGAGGCCACGGCCGCTTTTGCACAGTCCGAGGCGGCGGCTCCCACCGGCCGGCAGAGTGCGGCCGTCAAGAAGCGTGCGGCCCAGGCCGCATCGCTGGCGGCTGACGCGTTGACCGAGGCCAAGGAACGCGCCGCCATGCGCTGGCTCACCGTGCATGGAGCGCAGCTGCACAACCTGCAGAACGTGACAGCCACCGTGCCGCTGCACCGCTTGGTGGCGGTGACGGGTGTGAGTGGCTCGGGCAAGTCCACCCTGGCGCGCGACGTGCTGCTCGCTAATGTGCAGGCCTGGGTGCAGCAGCGCAGCACCAAGGCCGGACGTGATGCCATGGATGCAGGCAAGGCGCCGCCGCTGGTGGGTTGTACGGGCCTGTCGGGCTTCGAGAGCATTGACCGTGTGCTCGAAGTGGACCAGACACCCATTGGCAAGACGCCGCGTTCCTGCCCCGCCACCTACATCGGCTTCTGGGACACCATCCGCAAGCTGTTTGCCGAAACGCTGGAGGCCAAGGCACGCGGCTATGCAGCTGGGCGCTTCAGCTTCAACACCGGCGAAGGCCGCTGCCCCAGCTGCGAAGGCGCAGGCGTGCGCACCATCGAGATGAGCTTCTTGCCCGATGTGAAGGTGCCCTGCGAGACCTGCCACGGCGCGCGTTTCAACCCCGAGACGCTGGCCGTGACCTGGCGCGGCAAGAGCATCGGCGACGTACTGCAGATGGAGGTGGACGAGGCTGTGGGCTTCTTCGCCACCATGCCCAGCATTGCGCACCCACTGCAGCTCCTGCAGGACGTGGGCCTCGGCTACCTCACGCTGGGGCAGCCCTCGCCCACGCTGAGTGGTGGCGAGGCGCAGCGCATCAAGCTGGTGACCGAGCTGACCAAGGTGCGCGACGAGGTGGGCCGCCGAGGGCAGAAGGCGCCGCACACACTGTATGTGCTGGACGAGCCCACCGTGGGCCTGCACATGGCCGACGTGGACAAGCTCATCCGCGTGCTGCACCG
The DNA here is from genome assembly GCF_001428965.1 of Acidovorax sp. Root275. Taxonomy (NCBI): domain Bacteria; kingdom Pseudomonadati; phylum Pseudomonadota; class Betaproteobacteria; order Burkholderiales; family Comamonadaceae; genus Acidovorax; species Acidovorax sp. Root275. Next base: position 55,220 of record NZ_LMJH01000008.1, read on the forward strand.
CCTGGTGGATGGCGGCCACAGCGTGATCGTGATCGAGCACGACCTGGATGTGATCGCCGAAGCCGACTGGATTCTGGACCTGGGGCCGGAGGGCGGCAACGCGGGCGGGCGCATTGTGGCTGCAGCAACACCTGAGGACGTGGTGGCCGCAGGCACGCACACCGGCAAGGCGCTGGCGACTGTGCTGGCACGCTGAGGCGCGCCGGCGGTGTGATGGTCGTGTGAGTGAGGGCGGCGGCAGGGTGCGAGCCCGGTGTTTGGCGCACACCCCTGTCGGCCCGTGTCCTACGCATTGCGCGGAACATGGCGCACGTGTTGTACGGGGTGGGCTTCCTACGATGGGTTTCAGGGGATCGGCTCCCCACCTTCCATCCACATCCAAGGACGCCCATCACCATGAACGCTTCTACTTTCCTCAAGACCTGTACCGCGCTTGCGGCCACCTCTGTACTGCTGGTGGCCTGCGGCGGGGGCAATGACGACGACCCGACGCCCAGCAACGAACCTGGCGTGCTGACCGTGAGCAGCGCCACGCTCGATGGCCTGAACGGCGTGTACGGCAACGGAACGTTGAACCTCACGAACGTGGACAAGGAAAACCCCGTCGGCTCGGTGCCCGAGTTGTGTGCTTTCCGCTTTGATGGCGCCAACAAGGTGGGCTCGGCGGCGACCGCGTTTGGCGACATTCGCTATCGCCCGGATGCGACGGGTCTGCACCAGGTCTTCCTGACCTTTGACGGCAAGGAATACGCCAGTGGCGAGCCTACCGACACGGCAGTGGTGCGGGAGAGCAACGAGGTGCGCTTCAGTGGCAAGACACTGACGGCCTCCGACGGATCAAACGCCACGCTGCGCGTGACGGGCATCGTCCCCATGCGCCCCAACCGCCCTAGCGGCTGTTAAGCCCTGGGTTCGGCATGGGGTCGGCCCTGGGAATGGGCTGACGGCCTTGCCGCAGTGGGTGCCCCTTTTCTCTCGTGTAGCTTGTCTCCCTCGCCGGTCCCCGCGACCGGATTTGGCCCCGCTGCCCCGGCAGCGAGGGCTTTTTTTACGCCCTCCCGGGAAAGATGTCGGAGTGGTGTGGATGCCGCCCCGTGGCGCAATGCGATGAGACTGCGCGGACGCGTGGAGTGGTGTGTGAGGCGGCCGGACCACCGCGCCGGTTTCCTGCATATCCACATGCGAAATCCTGCGTTCGCATGCGGTGAAGAGCGCCTTAGTCTGGCGGCATGTCCAGTCTCTCGCCGGCCTCTGCCGCCCCTTCCTCACACCGCGTGCTCACGCTGCCCGAATCGCCAGCAGGTGGGGCTCCGACCATCCGGGCCAAGGCGCTGCTGTTCCATGACCCTCACTCTGTCCGGTTGCTGGTCCATGTGGACCGCATTGCGCGCAGCGATGCGTCGGTGTTGGTGGTGGGAGAAACCGGCACGGGGAAGGAGCTGATCGCACGCCACATCCATTCCCAGAGTGGCCGGCGGGGGCCGTTTGTGGCGGTCAATTGCGGTGCTTTCAGCGAGTCATTGATCGACGCCGAACTGTTCGGCCACGAGGCCGGGGCCTTCACAGGCGCCACGCAAGCGCGCGCAGGCTGGTTCGAGGCCGCGCAGGGGGGCACGCTGTTTCTGGATGAGATCGGCGACCTAACCCAGTCGCTGCAGGTCAAGCTGCTGCGCGTGTTGCAGGAGCGCCAGGTTGTGCGCCTGGGCTCGCGCAAACCCGTCACGCTGGATGTGCGCCTCGTTGCGGCCACCAACATCGACCTGGCGCGCGCCGTCCAGGCACAGCATTTCCGTGCAGACCTCTACTACCGGCTCAACGTGGCCTCCGTAGGCTTGCCGCCGTTGCGAGAACGGCCCGGCGACATCTTGCCGCTGGCCGAGCATTTCATGGCCCTTTATGCACAGCGCCTTGGGCAGTCACCGGCCCGCTTGTCAGCCGCCGCGCGGCAAGCGCTGCTGTCGTACGCCTGGCCCGGGAACATCCGTGAGCTGGAGAACGTGGTGCACTTTGCGCTGATCGTTGCCCACATGGGGGTCATTGAGCCTGGCGATCTGAAGCTGGTGCCAACCTTGCAGCCTGCGCCGGGGTTCGCGGGCATGTTCATGCCCGCCCAGGTGCCACCACTGGGTCCGCCGCCCTCCGCGTCGGCCACCGAATCGCTGCAGGCGGCGTTGCAGAGCCTGGTGGAGCAGGGCGCCCCCCGGCTGTACGAATCGGTCGAGGCGGCGCTGGTGCGCTGCGCCTTCGAGCAATCGAATGACAACCAGGTGCAGGCCGCGCGGCTGCTGGGGGTCACGCGCAACACGTTGCGCACCCTGCTCAAACGCCATGGCCTGCTGGCCGAGCCCGCCCACTCTGGCAACCATCGCCCTCTGCCGCTTCAACCGCCCAGCCACTTGCGCTACGCACAGTGAAGCTGCGGCGTTCCAGCGCCACGCAACCGCCACCCAATCCATTCGCCACCACAACAACCCAGGGAGTTTTCATGCATCCATCTGAATCGCAACCTACGGCCTCTACATTGGGCGCTCCGCACAACACACCGCGGCGCCACTTCCTGGGCCAAGCGGGCGCAGGGCTGGCGGGCCTGGCCAGTGGCGCCGCTGTGGCTCCCGCTCTCCTGGTGGGCAGCGCGGCGGCACAGGCACAGCAGGCGGGGACTGGCGGTGCGGCTGCCGCAGGCTACGACGCGCAGTTTTTGCGCCGGTCTGAACAATTGCGCATCGACCTCGCGCGCGCCAGTGCGGCCGTGCCGATTCCTCCGCACCCTGTCAACGGTGACGATGCGCTGTACGCCAACAAGATCGGCTCGGACACCCGGGGCCTGCCGCACAACGCCCGGGGCGAGGTGGACCTGCCGGCCTGGAACCTGGCCACGGCTGCGTTCGCATCGCGCGACCCGGCCGACTTTGAAAAGATCGTGCTGGGTGGCACACGCAAGCTGGTCAACCCCATCGGCACCCTGGCGGTGAGCCTGGATGGCCTCAATGCCGCCCAGTTTTCGCTGCCCCCCGCGCCCACCCTGGCGGGCACGCAGCGCGCGGGCGAGGCCGCCGAGATCTACTGGGTGGCGTTGCTGCGCGACGTGCCTTTCAGCGAATTCCAGGACGGCACGCGGCACGCCGATGTGATTGCCGCGGCCGAAGAGCTGAGCCGCGCGCCGGACTTCCACGGCCCCAAGGTCAACGGCAAGGTGACGCCGCAGACGCTGTTCCGCGGTGCCGCCTGGTATGTGGACAGCAGCGACCGCACGGGGCGCACTGGCCGCTGGGCCACCCCGCCGGGCGTGACCGACGGGCCTTACATTTCACAGTTTTTGTACCGCGATGTGCCCCTGGGACCGCAAACCTTGTCGGCCCGCATCCGCACCTACACACCGGCCAACGAGTTCCTCACGGGCTATGACGAGTGGCTCAACGTGCAAAACGGCAAGGCCCCCGCCGGGCGCGTTGCGTTCGACCCCACGCTGCGCTACATCGCCACCACGCGCGACCTGGCGGCCTACGCGCATGCGGCGGTGGCGTTCAGTTTCGCGGCCAATCAGTTGCTGGGCACGCCGCTGTCGGCGGCGCAGCCGGGCTATGGCGGGCTGTTTGCGGGCGACAAAAGCCTGGCGCCCAGCAATCCGTACCTCAAGCTCAAGACCAGCGGCGGTGCCTCGGGCACATTCGGCTCGGCCTACTTCCAGTCGGTGCTGTCGCTGGCCACATCGCTGGCCATCCGCGTCAACTACTACCAGAAGTGGTACGAGCAGCGCATCCTGCGCCCCGAGGCTTTTGGCGGGCTGGTGCACCACCGCCTGGCCAACCGGGTCAATGAGTACCCGATCCATGAGTCCTTCCTGGGCTCGCAGGCGCTGGAGCGCAGCCGCGCGAAGAACGGCACCTACCTGCTGTCACAGGTGTACCCGGAGGGCGCGCCCATTCATTCGTCCTACCCCGGCGGCGCGGCCATCATCGCGGCCGTCACCGCCACGCTGCTCAAGGCGTTCTACGACGAATCCCTGGTCATCGCCAACCCGGTGCAGCCCGACCCGAGCGACCCCACGCGGCTCATCCCGTACCAAGGCCCGGCGCTCACCGTGGGGGGCGAGCTCAACAAGCTGGCGCTGAATTACGGCTCAGGCCGCACAGCTGCCGGCATCCACTGGCGCTCGGATGCCGCTGCCGCCTATGCGCAGGGCGAGGCCCTGGTCATCAGCCTGCTGCGCGAACAAAAGCAGACCTTCCGCGAGCCGTTCGAGGGCTTCTCGTTCACACGCTTCGACGGCACCCGCATCACGATCTGATGCGCCCGCCGCTGCCGTGGTCCGTGTGGCGGGCACGGCAGCGGCGGTCTGCCGTCGTGCGCCGTCCGTTCTTGTTTCACCCCCTTGGAGTTTTTCATGACTGAAACCTTCGACACCCGCCGCGCCGAGCGCTTGGCGCACCCCACCCACGAAGCCGATGTGCTGGTGATCGGCGGCGGCCCGGCCGGCACCTGGGCCGCCATTGCCGCTGCAGCCCGCGGGGCGCGCGTGATCCTGGTGGACAAGGGTTTTTGCGGTACGTCGGGCGCCACCGCACCCTCGGGCACCGGCACCTGGTGGGTGCCGCCCGACCTGCAGGCCCGCACGGCGGCCAAGGCGCAGCGCGAGGCGGTGGGCGGCTTTCTGGCCAGCCATGAATGGATGGACCGCGTGCTGGACCAGACCTGGCACAACCTGCAGCAGCTGGCCGACTGGGGCTACCCCTTTCCGGTGGACGATGCTGGCAACGAGCGGCGCAATTCGCTGCAGGGCCCCGAGTACATGCGCCTGATGCGCAAGCGGGTGAAAGCGGCGGGGGTGCGCATCCTCGACCACCACCCCGCGCTCGAACTGCTGGTGGATGCCCACGGCCAGGTGCGCGGTGCCACGGGCGTGGCGGAGCCCGGCGACACGCCTTGGGCGGTGCACGCAGGGGCTGTGGTGCTGGCCAGCGGTGGCTGCGCCTTCCTCAGCAAGGCGCTGGGCACCGATGTGCTCACCGGCGATGGGCACCTGATGGCGGCCGAGGCGGGCGCAGCTTTTTCAGGCATGGAGTTTTCGAGTGCCTACGGCCTCGGGCCCACGTTTTCCAGTGTGACCAAATCGCTGTTCTACAACTGGGCGACTTTTCGCGAACCGGGCGGCGCCGTCATCGACGGCGCAGGCTCGTCGCAGGGCCGCAGCATCATCGCGCGGCGCCTCATCAGCGAGCCGGTGTTTGCCGTGCTCGACAAGGCCGACGGCGCGGTGCGTGCGTGGATGCGGCAGGCGCAGCCCAATTTCTTTCTGCCTTTTGACCGCCTGGGCCGGGACCCGTTCACCCAGCCGTTTCCCATCACCCTGCGGCTCGAAGGCACTGTGCGTGGCACGGGTGGCCTGCAGTTGCAGGGGCTCGACTGCGCGACCCGCGTGCCGGGGCTGTACGCCGCCGGCGACGTGGCCTCGCGCGAGCCCATCTGCGGCGGCTTTACCGGCGGCGGCAGCCACAACGCTGCCTGGGCCTTGTCCACCGGGTTCTGGTCCGGGGCCGGGGCGGCCGACCACGCACTGGCGCACCGCAGCACGCCTGCCGCCGCGCCGGTGTGGCGTGCGGGGCAGGCGGGGCAGGCGGGGCTGGGGGCGGCGCGCTCGCACGTCAGCACCGCGACCACGCAGCGCATGGACCCGCAAGCCCTGGTGGCGGCCGTGCAGGCCGAAGTCTTCCCGCTCGAGCGCAACTGGTTTCGCAGCCGCGATGGGCTGGAGCCTTCGCTGCAGCGCCTGGACGCGCTGTGGACGCTGGCCGAGCGCAGCGCCCCCGCCTTGCCCGAGGCGCTGCGGCGCACACGCCAGGCCGTGGCCCTGCTGGCCCACGCGCGCTGGATGTACCAAAGCGCGTTGGCGCGCACCGAGACGCGGGGCATGCACCGCCGCACCGACTTTGCGCAGCTGGACCCCGCCCAGCAGCACCATCTCGTGGTGGGCGGGCTGCAGCAGGTGTGGGTGGCTCGCCTGCCAGCCGGCCGCGGCGCCTCCACCGAGCGTGAGGTGGCCGCCGCATGATCGAACTGATTGACGCAGCCCGCTGCACGGGCTGCAACATCTGTGTGGCGGTGTGCCCCACGCGCGTCTTCGATGCGGCCCCTGCCGCGTCGGGTACAGACGCTGCGGGCCTGCCGGCCATTGCGCGGCAGGCGGACTGCCAGACCTGCTTCATGTGCGAGTTGTATTGCCCGGTGGACGCGCTGTACGTAGCGCCGCAGACGGTGCCCCTGGCAACGCTTGCCGAGGCCCAGGCCGATGTGAGTCCTGCCGCGCAGCCGGCGGCCCCCCTGTGGGGCAGCTACCGCCGTGCGGTCGGTTGGGATGTGCGCGACGGCAGCACCGCACGGCTGGACCAGAGCTACCACTTGCTGGGCGCCGCGCTGCGTTGAAACCAACGGCACAAGCGCGCAGCGCCCGCACCCATGTCGCTGCACCCCAGCAAAAAGGCCACCGCGTTTGCACGCAGTGGCCTTTTTGCTGGGGTGATGTCGATGACTTTCGGGTGAATGCAGCTTTAGAGCAGATAACAAAACTCAGCGAAGCGGTTCTGGCTAGGCGCCGCGTCGCAGGCAGTACGAGTAGTACGACAAGACGCGGCAACGACGCCAGAAGAGTTTTGTTATCCGCTCTTAGCGCGCCACGCCTTGCCAGGCGGTGAAATGCCGCTCCAGCTTCTGCAGAGCGAAGTTCAGGCTCACGCCAATCGCCGTGATCGCGATGATGCCGAAGTACATGTCGCCGATGAGGAAGCTGTACTGCGCATAGATGATGAGGTAGCCCAGCCCGGCCTTCGCCCCCACCATTTCCGCGGCGATCAGCACCAGCATGGCCGACGCGGCAGCCAGGCGGATGCCGACGAAGATCGTGGGCACCGACGCGGGCAGGATGACCTTGACGAACAGCTGGCGCGGCGTGGCGCCCATGGTGCGGGCGGACTTGACCAGCAGCGGGTCTACCTGCCGCACGGCGGCGATGGTGTTGAGCAGCAGCGGCCAGGCGCAGGCATAGACCACGATGGACAGCTTGGACACCTCGCCGATGCCCAGCAGCAGCAGGAACACCGGCAGCAGCGCCAGCGGCGCGGTGTTGCGCAGCAGCTCGATCAGCGGGTTGAGCGCCTGGCCCAGCCGCTGGTACCAGCCGATGGCCAGACCCAGCGGAATCGCGGCCACGACGGCGATCGACAGGCCGCCGAGCGAGCGTGCCAGGCTGATGGAGGTGTGCTCCCACAGCTGGCCGTTTTGCGCCAGCACCCAGCCCGCGGCCAGCACTTCGGTCAGGGGCGGCAGGAAGGTCGGGTCGGTCAGGCCCAGGCGGGGCGCCAGCTCCCACAGCACGGCCAGCGCCAGCACCAGGCCGGAGCGCCAGGCGCCGTTGGCCACGCGGCGGGCCAGGCGCAGCCACACGGTGGGCAGCGCCTGTGCGGCATGGGGCAGGGCGGTTGCGGGTTGCTGCGCAGCGTGCGCGGGCAGTGCGATGTCAGACATGGTGGGACTCCTTGATCACGGGTTGGGCGGCGATGCGGCTGCGGCGTTCGTGGCGCGCGGAGGCGACCTCGTCGTGTAGCAGGCCCCAGATGCGGTGGCGCAGCTCGCCGAACAGCGGCAGCGAGCGGATGTCGTCGGTCTCGGCGCGCAGCGATTCGGGGATGTCCACGATCTCCTTGATGCGGCCGGGGCGGGTGGTCATGACCGCCACGCGCTGGCCCAGCACCACGGCCTCGTCGATGCCGTGGGTGATGAACACGATGGTCTTGCCGGTGCGCTGCCAGATGTCCACCAGCTCTTCCTGCAGCGTCTCGCGGGTCTGCGCGTCCAGCGCGGCAAAGGGCTCGTCCATCAGCAGCACCTGGGGCTCGTAAGCCAGGCTGCGGGCAATCGCCACGCGCTGCTTCATGCCGCCCGAGAGCTCGTGCGGGTAGCGCTGCGCGAAGTCGGACAGCCCCACCAGCTGCAGGTAATGCGCGGCTTTTTCGCGGCGCTCGCGCTTGCCCAGGCCCGCGACTTCGAGGCCGAAGGCCACGTTGTCCAGCGCGGTGAGCCAGGGGAACAGCGCGTACTGCTGAAACACCACGCCCCGGTCCCGCGCGGGGCCGGTGATGGCCTTGCCGTCGATGAGCACCTGGCCGCTGGTGGGCGGCGTGATGCCCGCGAGCAGGTCGAGCAGGGTGGACTTGCCGCAGCCGCTAGGGCCCACCAGCACCAGGAACTCGCCGGGGCGGATGCCGAGCGTCACGTCCTGCACGGCCACGAAGCGCTTGGATGGGCCGCCGTCGTCGGCGCGCACGGTGAACTCCTTGGTCACATGCTCGAAGCGGATCTTGGCCGGCGCGTTGGTCGCGGCAGCGGCCGCGGTGTGGGGATGAATGGCGTTTGTCATTTGCTGGCTGCCAGTTTGTCCACGCCGCCGTTGGCGTAGGGGTTGAACGCGTTGGTGTACAGGTCGGCGGCCTTGAGCTGGCCGGGCTTGACGACCTCGTCCTTCACCAGCCAGTCCACCCAGATCTGCAGTTCCTTGTCGGTGATGAGGCCGCCCTTGCCGGCCACGCCGGTGCTCTTCCAGTACTGGATGGCGTCGGCGGTCTCGGCGCGTTTGCGGCCTTCGATGATCTTGGTGTAGCGCGCCCGCACTTCGGCGGGCGGTGTGTTGCGCGCCCATTCGATGGAGCGGGCCAGGGCCGACACCAGGTGGCGGCTGGTGTTGGGGTTTTGCTCGATGAACTTGTTGTGCAGCACCAATGCGCCGCCGGTGAAGTTGCCGAACAGGTCGCGGTCCTTGAACAGCGGGCGGATGCCGCCGCGTTCCAGCGCCTTGTCGCGCAGCACGCCGCCGAGCGTGGAGACTTCGACATGGCCCTGGCGCAGCGCCTGCTCGCCGGTGACGGGTGGCGTGGCCACCAGCGTGACCTGCTTGGCCTCGGCGTTGGTGAGCTTGCCGCGCTCCAGGTACTCGCGCAGCATGAACTCGTGGTGCGCGCCCAGCGTGTTCACTGCGACCTTCTTGCCGATGAGGTCGCGTGGGCCCTTGATGGGGCTGTCGTCCTTGACGTAGTAGCCGTTGTAGGTGTTGTCGTCCGAGCCGTAGTAGCCCAGCACGGCCTTGACCGGCGCCTTCTTGGCCGCGAGCTTGATGATGGCGCCGTAGAAGGCGCCGCCGATGTCCACGTCGCCGGTCACCACGGTCTGGATGTCCTGCGGGCCGCTGATGGTGTTGCCCACCCACTTGGACTTGAGGGGTGCGAGGTAGCCGAGGTCTTCGGCCAGTTCGATCCAGACCACCTGGCCGGCCCAGCCCTGGTAGCGGATTTCGGATTTCTCCAGGTTCTGCGCGGCGGCAGGGGCCGCCAGGCCCAGCGCCAGCGCGGAGACCAGCAGGAAGCGTTTCGACAGATCGAGCATGGGGAGTTCCTTCGTTGCAGTGATTCAGTGAGGTGTGCAGTGCAGTGCGTGTGCATTCACTCGGACCGGGCGCCGTTACCGCGGCCTGAGACCCCCTGCCTTTCGCAACCCGCGTGCCATGGCGTCGAGGCTGCTTATGCGGAAATCGTGCATGGCGCCGGGGCGCTGCGCCTGCCCCGCCTTTGCGCTGCGTCGCCTGGGTAGACGCACCTTGCGGCGTTGACGTGTATGGCAGTTGACAGCAGTCGGGGACGCCACGGCGGGGTGCGAGCGCCTGTGCACGGCTGCTGGATTTGCAGCAGGGCGTGTGCGCTTTGGCGCCCATTGCTGAAAAGCCAGCAGTGGCCGCGGGGCGCTGCAAAGCGACGCAGCGGTGTGGTGATGCGCAAGGAGGCGGGCGGTCGGCACAATGGCGCGATGAAGACCCCACCCCCGCGCCACGCCGTGGTCTGGCTGCAGGCCGACGCGCCGCCCAAGCCGGCCGTGGGCGCGCCCTGCAATGGCTGCGGTTTGTGCTGCCTGGCCGAGCCCTGCCCGCTGGGCATGCTGGTGTCGCGCCGCCGCCGTGGGGCCTGCGTGGCGCTGCGGTGGGACGAAGTGCACGCCCGGTACCTGTGCGGCATGGTGGCGGACCCGGGCGAGGTGACGGGCCTGCGGCAGCGCTGGTTGACGGCACCGCTGGCCTGGCTGGCGCGGCGGTGGATTGCGGCGGGCGTAGGGTGCGATGCGGATGTGGCGACCACCGACGTGCCGCGCCCGTGAACTGGGTGGTGGCTGGCCAGGGAACTGTTGGCGGGATGGTGCAGCAGGCGGTGCGCTACGCAGCGCTTGGAATGTATTTGCTATTAAAAATATAGCTGCTAGCGCTTGCCTACAAAGCGGTAGAGGCCTTTTTTAACCGAAACTCCAGTGCCGGCGCGGCACAGCAGCCACGCCGTGTGCTCGCAGACTGGTCTACGGGCGGTCAGTTGGCCAGGGCGTCCACCGCGCTGCGCCGCGCCAGGTGCACGCCCGCCAGCATGCAGCGCACCGACCCGCCCGCCAATTCGATGGTCGGCACGGCCAGCGGCAGCAGCGTGGCGCTGCGTTCGATGACCGCCTTCTGCGCACTGGTCAGGCTGGCGGCGGCGCGCGATGACAGGGCTAGCACGCGGCCCTGGGCGCCGGTCAGCTCCAGCGCGTTGCCGGCAAATTCGCCGATCTGGTGGGCGCTCAGCTCGATGACGTCGCGGCCGGTTTCGCGCAGCCGCTCGCGCACGGCGTCGCGCCGCGTGGCGTCGGTGATCAGGTGGAACTCGCCCAGCGCGAAGTCGGTGCCCACGCAGAGCATCACGTTGGTGTGGTAGCACGGCCGGCCCTGCGCATCGGCCGTGGCAAAGGCCATGGGCTCGTAGTTGAAGTGGGTGCAGAACCGCTCCAGCGCCACCGGGTCGGCGCGGTTCGATTGCGCGGTGTAGGCGATGCGGCCGATGTGGTCGAGCACCATCGCGCCGGTGCCTTCGAGGAACATGCCGTCGGCCTCCAGCCCCGAGTAGTCGATCACGTCCTGCACGCGGTATTCGGCCTTGAGCAGGTCCAGCACGTCGCTGCGGCGCTCGCGCCGCCGGCTCTGTGCGTACATCGGGTACACGGCCACGTGGCCGCCTGCGTGGGTGGAGAACCAGTTGTTGGGGAACACCGCATCGGGCGCGTGGCGTTCGCCCAGGTCGTCGAACAGGTGCACGCGCACGCCGGCGGCTTCGAGTTTCGCTGCGGCCTGCGTGACTTCCGCATATGCCTGGCGCGCGATGTCGTCCGGGGCGGCGGTGGTTGGTACGGACTGAAAGGCGTTGTCGTGCGCGGTGTCCGGGTTGGGGTGAAAGCGGTGGGGGCGGACCATCACGACGGCGGAGGGGGCTTGGGCGGATGCGGGGGAGGGCATGGCGGTCAGTGGCTGCGCGGTAGCGGTAAGGTGGTGGTGCATGAATCTTCCGGACAGTGCCAGCCAACCAATAGACTTCAAACTGATCGAAATGCAGCAAAATCTGGCGTTCTGATCACCCAGAGGCCCACTATGAACAGGCTGGACGACACCGACCGCGAAATCCTCAGCATCCTGCGGGCCGACGCGCGCACGCCCGTGGCCACGCTGGCGCTCAAACTGCGCGTCTCGCGCGGCACCGTGCAGAACCGGCTGCACAAGATGGAGGAGAGCGGCGTCATCGTGGGCTACACCGTGCGCCTGCGGCCCGACTCCGAGCCCCAGCGCATCCGCGCCTGGATGAGCATCGCGGTCGAAGGCAACGCAGCGCCCGAGGTGATCCGCACGCTGCGCGGCGAGCCCATGGTGGGCACGCTGCACACCACGAACGGCCGCTGGGACATCGTGGCCGAGGTGCGGGCCGAGAGCTTGGAGGCCTTCGACGCGGCGCTGGGGCGCATCCGCTTGACGCCGGGCATTGCGAACACCGAGACGAGCATCCTGCTGTCCACGTACAAGGCTTGAGCCCCAAGGTTGGCGGACGGCGATGGTCGGCACACGACCGTCCAGTCAGCGCAGCGCCTGAAGGGGGTCGTGCCACATTGGCGACACCGGCTAGGGGGTTTCCGCATCACCGTCGTCAGGCCCGCTGCAGTCCAATGGCGAAGTCTTTGTTTTGCCTTTCAGGAGCCCCGCCATGCAACGTCGCCAGATCATCCAATGGGGAGCCGCCAGCCTCGCTGCCCCCGCATTCGTGGCGCAGGCCCAGAGCTTTCCGAACAAGCCCATCAAGCTCGTGATCGCCTTCCCGGCCGGTGGCCCCACCGACATCACCATGCGCTCTCTGGCCGACAACGCCAGCAAGATCCTGGGCCAGCCCGTCATCGTCGAAAATAAGCCCGGTGCGGGCGGCACGCTGCCCGCGCAGGCCTTGCAGACCGCCGCTGCGGACGGATACACCGTGGCGCAGATCCCGCTGGGCGTATTCCGCCTGCCCTACACCACCAAGATCAACTGGGACCCGGTGAAGGACATCAGCTATGTGCTCAACGTCACCGGCTATGCGTTTGGCCTGGTGGTGCCTGCCGACTCGCCGCTCAAGACCTGGACGCACTTCGTGGCCTGGGCCAAGGCCAACCCCGGCAAGCTCAGCTACGGCTCTACCGGCACCATGACCAGCCCGCACCTGACGATGGAGCTCATCGCGCAGCAACTGGGACTGGAGCTGCTGCACGTGCCCTACAAGGGCAGTGCGGACCTGATGCAATCCATCCTGGGCGGGCAGATCATGGCGGCGGCCGACTCCACCGGCTTTGCACCGCAGGTCGAGGCCGGCAAGCTGCGCGTGCTCAACACCTGGGGCGCCGAGCGCCTGGCCAAGTTCCCCGACGCACCCACGCTCAAGGAGCTAGGGCTGAACCTGGTGCAGAACTCGCCGTTCGGCATCGGCGCGCCCAAGGGCACGCCCGACGCGGTGGTCAAGCGCCTGCACGATGCCTTCAAGCAGGCGATGGAGCAGGAGAGCTACCGCACCGCTCTGGCGCGCTATGACATGGTGCCGATGTACATGAGCACGGCGGCGTACAAGAAGTTCGCGCAGGACACGTTCACGCGTGAGAAGGCGCTGGTCGAAAAGTTGGGCCTGGCCAAGCCGGCCTGAATCCGATGTGAAGCCGGCCCTCAGGAGGGGCTGATTGCGTTCCGTGTGATGATCCGTCCCAACACTGAACGACACCGCGAGCATTTATGGCATCCCCCTCCGACAGCATCAGCATGGCCCTGTTTTGCGACTTTGAAAACGTCGCCCTGGGCGTGCGCGATGCGCAGTATGAAAAGTTCGACATCAAGCCCATCCTGGAGCGCCTGCTGCTCAAGGGCTCCATCGTGGTCAAGAAGGCCTACTGCGACTGGGAGCGCTACAAGGGCTTCAAGGCCACCATGCACGAGGCGAACTTCGAGCTGATCGAGATCCCCCACGTGCGCCAGTCGGGCAAAAATTCGGCCGACATCCGCCTGGTGGTGGACGCGCTGGACCTGTGCTACACCAAGTCGCACGTGAACACCTTCGTCATCATCAGCGGCGACTCGGACTTTTCGCCGCTGGTGTCCAAGCTGCGCGAGAACAACAAGCAGGTGATCGGTGTGGGCGTGAAGCAGTCCACATCCGATCTGCTGATTGCCAACTGCGACGAATTCATCTTCTACGACGACCTGGTGCGCGAAAACCAGCGTGCCCTGGCCCGGCGCCAGAACCCCGGCAACAACAATCCACCGGCCCCACGCCGCAGCGCTGAAGAAGAGCGCAGCCGCAAGGAAACCCAGGACGTGCGCCGCACCCAGGGGGTGGAGCTGGCGGCCGAGACCTTCGAAGCCCTGCTGTCCGAGCGCGGCGACACGGGCAAGATCTGGGCCTCGGTGCTCAAGGAGGCGATCAAGCGGCGCAAGCCCGATTTCAGCGAGGGCCGATACGGCTTCCGCACGTTTGGCAATCTGCTGGAAGAAGCGCAGGCGCGCGGGCTGCTGGAGTTTGGGCGTGACGAAAAATCGGGTGCGTACGTGTACCGCAGCCACGGTCAGTCCACGGGGGCGGCGGCGCCAGCACGGTCCGAGGCAGGGAGTGAGCGGGTCCCCCAGGGCGCGTCGGTGCGGCACGACTTCCATGCGGTGGCCACTGCACCCGACCTGCCCACTGGCGGCAGCGATGGCCAGGGGCCTGCCGGGCGCAGCCGAGGCCGCCGCAGCGAAGGGGTAGACCGCGCGGACATGCGCAACGCACCCCGCAGCGAGTCGCACGAGTCCGAGCAGGCCGATGCCCCCGCAGAGCGCCCGGCAAGCCGGTATTTCAGCCAGCCGGTCGCGGCCGAGGCCGCGCCGCTACCGGATGCCTTTCCCGAGGCCGATGATGGTGCCTCGCCTCCGGCCGGACTGGCTCCCGCAGAACCCCATGGCGTCGATGCTGCAGCACCCCGTCGCAGCCGGGCTCGCAGCAAGGGCGATACCAGCAGCGGCAGTAGCGCAGGCGGTGCCGGCCGCAAAACCGCAGCGCCCCGTGCGCGCGGCGCGCGTGCCGTGGCGGATGCAAGCGATGCCGCGGGTTCGCAGCCGTCGGCAACCGCCGCGTCAGAGCCAACCGCACCGGACGCGGAGGGTGCAGCGCCCACCAAACCGTCCGCTGCGCGCCCGCGCAGCCGGACCCGCAAACCTGCGGACAAACCGGCCGAGTGACGGCTACTGGGCGGCTGCGGTAGGGGTAGTGGCCGTGCGCAGTAACGCCAACCGCTCGCGCACTTCCCCATAGCTGGGCGGCGTGCAGCCTGCCCGCTCCACGCAGTGGCTGGCGCTGGCCAGCGCGTGGTGCAGCACGGCGAGCAAACGGGCTTCGGTGACGGGGGCCGTCAGGCCACCAGGACGCAGTGCCAAGGCCTCTTCGCCGCGCTCCGGACCCGCCAGCATGGCGGTGATCAAACCCGCCAGAAAACAGTCGCCTGCGCCCACGGTGTCCACCACCGTGAGCGGCATTTCCTCACGCGCATGCACGGCCCGCCCGTCGCGTTGCAGCAGCCAGGCGCCGCCGGGCCCCAGGGTCAGTGCCAGCCATTGGGCGGGCGTCTGGCGCAGCAGGTGGCGGGCACGTTGCAGCGCATCGGCGCCCGGCACCGCCAGCGCTTCCAGGTCATCGTCGCTCACCTTGATGAGGTGGGCCTGTTGCAACGCGGCCATCACATTGGTGCGGTAGGCGGGCGCGTCGTCCACGGCGGACAGGCGCAGGTTGGCGTCTACCACCACCATGCGCCCGGCGGTGCGCTGCGCGGCCAGCCAGGGCAGGTAGATGGCGGCGTCCTGCGCCACCAGGGCCAGGCAGCCCGTGGCCACCACCTGCAGGTGGGGCTGGGCGGCGCACGCGGCAATGAGCGCATCTGCCGTCACCTGGCGGTCGGCCACGCCGTCGCGGTAGAAGCTGTAGCTGGCCTTGCCCTCGGCATCCAGCGCGGCCAGTGCCAGCGCACTGGGTGCGCGCACCGGCGCAGGGGCGGTCAGGGCCACACCCGCCTCCTGCAAGCCGTGGGCCAGTTGTCGCCCCAGCATGTCGCCCGACAGCGGGTTGAGGTACAGCGTGCCCACGCCCTGCAGGCCCAGCGCACGCGTGAGGTTGTAGACCGCGCCGCCCGCGCAGGGCTTGAGGCGGCCATCGGGCTCTTCGATCAGGTCAAACAAGGCCTCGCCCGCCGTGGCCACGCGCAGCCGCGGTGCGGTGTAGGCGGGGCTGGAGTCGGCGGACTGGATAGGGAAAACCATAAGTAAATCCACTTGATTTATTAACTTGTCGGCCACTATAGTTCGATCCCATCCACCCGACAAGAGTGGTTCACCTGCCAGCCGTGCAGCACGGGGCCGACAGGAATCTGCCATCCCACAACCCGGAGACAACGCCATGCAACGCACCCCCGCTTTCGCGCTTTCTGTCCTTGCCCTCACCGGCGCCATGGCCTGTGGCCTGGCCCAGGCACAAACGTCCGAGCCCGTGATCGGCCTGATCACCAAGACCGACACCAACCCCTTTTTCGTGAAGATGAAAGAGGGGGCGACCGCCGAGGCCAAGAAGCTGGGCGCCAAGCTGGTGTCGGCCGCTGGCAAGACCGACGGCGACAACGCCGGCCAGGTCACAGCCATGGAGAACCTGATCGCCGCTGGCGCCAAGACCATCCTGATCACCCCCAGCGATGCCAAGGCCATCGTGCCCGCCATCAAGAAAGCCCAGGCGCGCGGCGTGATGGTGATTGCCCTGGACAGCCCCACCGACCCGATGGACGCGAGCGATGCCCTGTTTGCCACCGACAACTACAAGGCGGGCGAGCTGATCGGCCAGTACGCCAAGGCAGCTGCTGCAGGCAAGAAACCTGTGATTGCCACGCTGGACCTGTTCCCCGGCCACCCCGTGGGCGCACAGCGGCACAACGGCTTTCTGAAGGGCTTTGGCCTGCAGGCCAACGATGCCAAGAGCAATGAGCTGTCGCGCCCCGCCGAAGTGGTGTGCATGGCCGACAGCTTTGGTGACCGCGCCAAGGGCCAGACCGGCATGGAAAACTGCCTGCAGAAGAACCCCGACATCAACATCGTCTACACCATCAACGAGCCCGCCGCCGCCGGTGCCTACAACGCGCTCAAGGCCGCAGGCAAGGAGAAGAACGTGCTCATCGTCTCGGTGGACGGTGGCTGCGCGGGCATCGCCGACGTGGGCAAGGGTGTGATCGCCGCCACCAGCCAGCAGTACCCGCTGCGCATGGCCGCGATGGGCGTGGCGGCAGGTGTGGACTATGCCAAGACCGGCAAGAAGGTCAGCGGCTACACCGACACGGGCGTGACGCTGATCGCCGCCAAGCCACAGGCGGGTGTGGACAGCAAGGACGTGAAGACTGGCACGGACCTGTGCTGGGGCGCCAAGTAACACGTCCCTTTTGATGTGGGACCAGGCAGCCCTGCAGGGGCCTGCCTGAGTGCCCAATTTAGCCACCCGCCCGGAGCCGCCATGACATCGCCCGCTTTCAAACTACCGCCCCTGGCCACGCTGGGGCCGTTCATCGCGCTGATCCTGGCGTGCGCCTTTTTTGCCACGCAGAGCGAACGCTTTCTGTCGGCTCAGAACTTCGCGCTCATCCTGCAGCAGGTCATGGTGGTGGCGGTGATCGCCATCGGCCAGACGCTGGTCATCCTCACGGCGGGCATTGATCTGTCGTGTGGCATGGTGATGGCGCTGGGCGGCATCGTGATGACCAAGATGGCGGCGGACTATGGCCTTTCGGCACCTGTGGCGATTGCCTGCGGCATGGCCGTGACCATGCTGTTCGGCCTGATCAACGGCCTGCTCGTCACCAAGATCAAGCTGCCGCCCTTCATCGTGACGCTGGGCACGCTCAACATCGCGTTTGCCGCCACGCAGCTGTACTCGGGCGCGCAGACGATCACCGACATCCCGGCCGGCATGACCGCGCTGGGCAACACCTTCCAGCTGGGGCAGACCGCCATCGTGTGGGGGGCCGTGCTCATGCTGGCCCTGTACCTCGTCACCTGGTTTGCGCTGCGCGAGACCGCGCCCGGCCGCCATGTCTACGCCGTGGGCAACAGCCCCGAAGCCACGCGCCTCACCGGCATTGCCACCGACAAGGTGCTTCTGGGCGTGTATGTGCTGGCGGGCCTGTTCTACGGCATCGCGTCGGTGCTGTCGGTGGCCCGCACCGGCGCGGGCGACCCGAACGCGGGCCAGACCGAGAACCTCGACGCCATCAGTGCCGTGGTGCTGGGCGGCACCAGCCTGTTTGGCGGGCGCGGCATGATTTTGGGCACGCTGGTGGGGGCGCTGATTGTGGGCGTGTTCCGCAACGGGCTCACGCTCATGGGCGTGTCGTCGGTCTACCAGATCCTCGTCACCGGCATCCTCGTGATCCTGGCCGTGGCCACCGACCAACTCTCGCGCAAAGGAGTGCGTTGATCATGACCAACTCCACACACACCACGAACGCCCCGCTGGTCATGCAGGCCAAGGGCCTGGTCAAGCGCTACGGGCAGGTCACCGCGTTGGATGGCGCCGACTTTGAACTGCGCGCCGGTGAAATCCTGGCCGTGATCGGCGACAACGGCGCGGGCAAGTCGAGTCTCATCAAGGCGCTGTCGGGCGCCACCGTGCCCGACGAAGGCGAGATCCTGCTCGACGGCCAGCGCATCCAGTTCAAGAGCCCCATCGACGCACGCCGCGCGGGCATCGAAACCGTGTACCAGGACCTGGCCGTGGCCCCGGCCATGACGATTGCCGAGAACCTGTTTCTGGGTCGCGAACTGCGTCGCCCCGGACTGCTGGGCAGCGCGCTGCGCATGCTCGACAAGAAAAAGATGCTCGAAGAAAGCGTGGCCCGCATGGCCGAGCTGAAGGTCGGCATCCGCTCGATGACGCAGGCGGTGGAGACCCTCTCGGGCGGCCAGCGCCAGTGCGTGGCCGTGGCGCGGGCGGCAGCGTTTGCGCGCCACGTGGTCATCATGGATGAACCCACCGCCGCCCTCGGCGTGAAGGAAGGCAACATGGTGCTGGAGCTGATCCGCCGCGTGCGCGACAAGGGCCTGCCCGTCATCCTCATCAGCCACAACATGCCCCATGTGTTCGAGATTGCCGACCGCATCCACATCGCCCGCCTGGGCAAGCGCGCTGCCGTCGTCAACCCCAAGAAGATCAGCATGAGCGACACCGTGGCCGTGATGACCGGTGCCATGGCCGCGTCTGACCTGCCCGCTGAATGCCTTGCCTGAACCATGCTGAAAAATATTGACCCCCTGCTGACCCCCGACCTGCTCAAGGTGCTGGCCGAGATGGGCCATGACGACGCCATTGTTTTGGCCGACGCCAACTTCACCGCCATGAGCCTGGGCGCGGGCAAGCCCGTGCTGCGCCTGCCCGGCATTGGCATGGCGCGTGCCGTGCAAGCGGTGGCCAGCGTGCTGCCCCTGGCGCAGGACGTGCCGCACCCCGTGGCCTACATGCAGGTGGGCGGTACCGAGGTGCCGTACCGATCAGCCCTGCAGCGCGAAACGATGGACGTGCTGGCACGCGAGGGCGTGGCCAGCGAGCAGGCCGAAGGCGTGGAGCGTTTTGCGTTCTACGAACGCGTCAAAAAGGCCTATGCCATCGTGGTGACGGGCGAGCTGCAGCCCTGGGGCAATTTCCTGCTGCGCAAGGGCGTCATCGGCGACACTCTGAGTGCCTGATTGATTCGCCGCCATGCTGGACACCGACGCTTCCCCCCTCCCTGTTGACAACGCTGCCGCCAGCCCCGCACTGCTGCGCCAGCGCGGCTCCAACCACGTGGGGCTGCGCCAGTTCAACGAGCGGGTGGTGCTGCAGGCGCTGCGCACCCACGGCAGTCTGGCCAAGGCCGAGATGGCGCGGGTCACGGGCCTCACGGCGCAGACCATCGGGCTCATCACTGCGCGGCTCGATGAAGACCAGCTGCTGCGCCGCGAAGCACCGGTGCGCGGCCGTGTGGGCCAGCCCTCGGTGCCGATTGGCCTCAACCCCGACGGCGCGTTTGCCATCGGTATCAAGATCGGGCGGCGCAGCGCCGACTGGCTGCTCGTGGACTTCACGGGCCATGTGCGTGAACGCGTGGTGCTGGACTACGCCTTCCCTGACATCGACGTGCTGCTGCCCGCCATCCGCAAACACCTGCACCAGCTGCTCGACGGCCTGGGTCCGCTGCGTTCGCGCGTGGTGGGGGTGGGCGTGGCCGCGCCGTTCCAGCTGGGTGGCTGGCACCGCATGCTGGGCCTGACGGAGGCCCAGTCGGAGGCCTGGAACAGCATCGACCTTGCGGAGCAGGTGCAGCAGATGACCGAGCTGCCCGTGAGCTTTGCCAAGGACACCTCGGCCGCCTGCGTGGCCGAGCTGCTGCAGGGGCGCGGGCGCGACATCCCTAGTTTTCTGTACCTGTTCATGGACACCTTTGTGGGCGGTGGGCTGGTCATCAACTCGCACCTGCACCGGGGCTTGCATGGCAACGCGGGCGCGGTGGCCTCGCTGCCGCTGTCACCAGCCCAGCCGGGCCAGGCACCGGCGCAGCTCATCAGCCAAGCCTCGCTGTGGGAGCTGGAGCAGCGCTTTCGCGAACACGGCCTCGACCCCATGGCCGCCTACGACAAGCGTGTGCTGCAGGCCCCGTGGCTGGAACACAGCCGGGGCTGGATTGCGCGCGCTGCGGCGGGCTTGGCGCACTGCATCGTCTCGGCCACCGCGTTTTTGGATCTGGACGCCGTGGTGGTCGATGGCGCCGCAGCCCCCGAGCTGCTGCAGGCCCTGTGCGAAGGCGCCCGCCACGCGCTGGCCGACTACAACTGGGAAGGCCTGCACCAGCCGCCCCGGCTGGAACTGGGCACCATGGGCTCCGACGCCCGGGCGCTGGGGGGGGCGCTGCTGCCCTTGCATGCCTGCTTTGCGCCGGATACGGACATCTTCCTCAAGGCCTGAGCAGGGCATGGGGCGGTGAAGATTTGCTATTAAAAATATAGCTATTGGCGCTTGTCTATCAAGCGCCAGGCCGTATTTTTATTCAAAATTTCTCGGCCGAGGTTGCATCAAGGGCAGCGCTCGCCCCGATCCCGGCCCGCCAGGATCGCCCGCGCCACTTCGGCAAACCCCGCGCCCCGCTCGCCCTCGGTCACATAACGCGGCAGGTGCTGCAGTTGTGGCACAAAGCGCGCGATGTTGGCCACCCCCACGCTGTGGGGAAAGTGCTCGAACATGAGCTGGTCGTTGGTCGAGTCGCCCACATACACCCAGCGGTCGATCTCCGCGTCGAGGTCGCGTCCCAGCAACTCGCGCACGATCCAGCGCGCGCCCTCCAGCTTGTTGTGCGCCCCGAACCAGCCGTTGATGTGGATGCTGCTCACGGTGGCGTTCATGCCTGCGGCGCGCAGGATCGCCACGCATTGGTCGATGCGCGCTTGGGGCAGGTGCGTGAACTCGCTGTGGTCGATGGCGATGTCCGTTTCGCGTCCGGGCGAGTCGGTCGCGCGGCGGGCGCCGGGCACCCTGGCTTCGATGTCAGCCAGCACTTGCTGCATGCGGGCGAAATGGGCTGCGCGTGTGGCTGCATCCTGTTGGTATCGTTTTGATAGCGCGTCGCGATTGTCTGGTCTGCGTTGCAGGGCTACAGCACCATTCTCGGCCACGATGGCGTCCACGGGCCAGGCAGCTGCAAAGGGCTCGCTCCAGCCTACGGGGCGGCCGGTGATGGGAATCACTGCCAGTCCCCGGGCCTTGAGTGCTTCCATCGCTTGCAAGACGGGCGCAGGCACAGCGCCCTCGGTGGTCAGCGTGTCGTCGATGTCGGTGAGCACGCCGACGAGGCGGGCGGGTGGACTCCAGGCACTCAATGGGAGCATGGGGGAATGGGTAGGCATGGCGATGGCAAGGTGGACGTTGGTGAAAATCACGGAGGGCTGCCGCTCGGGCTTGCGCTTCTCCCTGTGAGCGAAGAGATGCCCACTCCTAACCGGTACTTGGGGCCGTTTTCCCGCGCGTCAGGCTCGGGAATTTTTCTGCAACCCTTTCGGCGGACATGGGCACCATGTCCCCGTCACGGAACTCAAAAAGCTGCAGGGTGGTCGATGGGATCTGCTCCAGGCCACGGCCCTTTTCGTCCACGACGTGCAAATTGCCTGGCTGTGGCTTCGGCGCAAAAAGATCGGCGGTGTTTCGGGCGCGGATCAGTACAGAGCGTTTGTATCCATCATCGGTGCCTCCGAACTCTGGGACTACGAATATGGCCTGCCGCTCTTTGTCGAGCGACAGCGCAAAGCGATACAGCGTGTCCCAATACGCCAGGTTGGGCCTGAGCGCCTGGGTCTCCTGCGCATGCACACCCGCCAGGGCCGCAACAAGCGCAGCGCTTCCGACAAGGGCAGCAGCAGGGCGCGCCTCTCGGGGCCAGATGGCCGCCAGACAGGCAGAAAACGCAATCCACGGCACGAACAGATAGCGGTCTGGACTGTGAATTCCCGGAAAGGCCGTCAGCGGTATCAGAGGCAGCAGGACGATGCCCAAGGACACGAAAAGCACAGGTCCATGGAGCCGTCGCTTCACGACCGCGAGGCACAAAAGGCCGAGAAATACAACGGCAAGGATGTTGCCGGGCGGTTTGGAGCCGAGGAGCAATTTGGGAACCCTGAGCAACTGGCGCAGGGCCTCGCCGGCATCAAAAACCCCCTGGCTGTAGCCGCCCACGAGGCGCCCTAGCAGCAGATAGCGCCATCCCATATAGGCCAGTGCAATCAGCACGAACGGTACCAGTGCGCGCATCCGTTGCCGCAGCGTGCCCACGGGCAGGAAGGGCAAGAGCACGACCAGGGGCACATAGACTTCCTTGCAGGTAGTCGCCAGCAGATAGGCGAGGGCGGACAGCGCCAGCCAGTATCCGCGTCCGCCTTTGAGATACCGGGTCCAGCCCAGTATCGACAGCATGGCGAAAACGAAGCCGCTCGCATAGTGCCCGTGCATCAGGCCCGCTGCGATGTGGGCCGTGGGCTTGCCGAGCAGCAGCGCAATGGCGCCGATCAGCGCGGGCAGGGGCGCCACCCACTCTCGCAACACGGCATAGAACAACGCGGCTCCCAGCCCCACGAGCAGCAGCAAATGCGCGTAGTGACCGGCGGCGGCCATGCCGAACAAGCTCAGGTTGATGTCGTAGAACAGCAGGTTCCACGGAGCGACATTGGCGCTGGAGTGCCCCTGGGCAATGTGGGGCTCCAAGAAATATTGCCAGGGTGTGTGTTGGGCGGCGTAGCTCAGGTGGGCGCCGTCATCCCAGCGCCAAGATCCCTGGAGTGATGCGCCATGGGCCAGCAGGGTGAGCAGGGACAGAAGCAGTGTGGCGCCGAGATATTCGATCCAGGGGTGGCGGTCGATGCGCTCGCGCAGCGCGAGCCGCGCGGCTCTCAGTGCTTGAACGTCCATCGCCAATGGAGGAGGAAAGTGAGCGCCGGAAGCGCGACGAAGACCAGTCCGAGCCCCACCAGGTAATGCCAGCCTGCCCAAGCCGCAAACCCGCTGACCAGCACGGTGATGGCAAGCCCGGCCAGGGATACAAGGAGAAAGCGCCCGTATTGCCCCAGTGATGCCTCTGTCTTGAAGTTCCAGCGGCGGTTTGCCCAATAGGAAAAGCTGTTGGCCGCCACAAACGCGATGGCGTTGGCGATGGACGGGTGAACCCCGAAGCGCTCGACGGACAGGACGACGACGGCCGTATGGATCAGCGTATTGATCACACCGATGCCAGAAAACTTGGCAATCTTGCCCGCCAAGGAGTCAGGAGCGATCCGGAAAGTCATAGAGGTCGCGAATAATATAAATGGGCCGCTGCTTCACTTCCCCGTAGATGCGGCCGATGTACTCACCAAGCACGCCAAGCCCCGCGAGCTGCAGTCCACCGAGGAACAGGACGGATGTGATCAGGGAGGCGTAGCCCGGCACATCACGCCCCAGGATCAAAGTCTTGAGCAACAGGAAGATGGCATAGACGAGGGCCAGGGCGGAAATGGTGGAGCCGATGTAAGTCCAGATGCGAAGCGGGACCGTGGAGAACGAGGTGATCCCTTCCAGGGCGAAGTTCCACAAACGCCATCCCGAGAATTTGCTGGCGCCCGCAAAACGGGGCTCGCAGACAAAAGTCACCGTCGTTTGCCGGAAGCCGGCCCAAGCGAACAGGCCCTTCATGAAGCGGCGGCGTTCGGGCAGTCTTTTAAGGGCTTCGACGACCTTGCGGTCCATGAGCCGAAAATCGCCGACGTCTGCGGGAATATCGACTTCGGAAATCTGGTTCTGCAAGCTGTAAAACCACCCGGCGGTCTTGCGGCGAGCCCAATGTTCCGCTTCACGGCTTTGCCGTTTCGCCAGGACCACTTCGTAGCCTTCGCGCCAGCGGGACACCATTTCTGGAATAGCTTCGGGCGGGTGTTGAAGATCAGCGTCCATCGGGATGACGACGTCGCCCCTCGCCAACTCGATGCCGCAAGTGAGTGCCGCCTCTTTGCCGAAATTCCTCGACAGGTCGGCAATGCGCAGGTGGGGGTTCTGCTCCCTCGCCAGCAGCAAGCGTGACAGGGTGTCGTCACTGCTTCCGTCGTTGATGCACACGACTTCATAGGTGTCCGCAGCCGATTCCAAAACAGGGACCAGGCGGGCAAGAAAAGCAGCGAGATTGCCGGCCTCGTTCTTCATCGGGCAGATGATCGTCAACGAGGCAGGACGGGGCTTCAGTGGTGGCTGTTCCATGGTGGAGGGCTGGGCGAGTCGTGTCTGCGCAAGAAAAAACAAAAGGTCTGACTGCGCAATAACTTCCCATCTTGTGCGGGCTAGGCTCCTTGCAGCGCCAGCCCCGCATGCTCGCGTAGCGGGTGGAAGTGGATCTTGGGAAACCGCTCCTGCGCCAGACGCACGTCATACGGGCTGGTGCACAGATAGGCCAGCGTGTCGGCCGCATCGTGCGCCAGGCGCAGCGGGTAGGCGTCGGTGAAGGCGCGCAGGTCGGCCGCGTTGTCCGCGGTGATCCAGCGGGCGCCCGTGTACTGGCAACCTTCCAGACGCACGTCGGCGTCGTACTCGGCCTTCAGGCGGTGCTGCACCACTTCGAACTGCAGCTGGCCCACGGCGCCCAGCAGCATGTTGCCGCCAGCGTCAGGCTTGAAGACCTGGATCGCGCCTTCCTCACCCAGCTGGGCCAGGCCCTGCTGCAGCTGCTTGGTGCGCAAGGGGTTCTTGAGCACCACGGTCATGAACATTTCCGGGGCGAAGAACGGCAGGCCGGTGAACTGCAGGTTGGCGCCGTCGGTGATGGTGTCGCCCAGCTGCACGCCGCCGTGGGTGGTAAAGCCGATGATGTCGCCCGCGTAGGCTTCTTCCACCGCCTCGCGGCGCTGGCTCATGAAGGTCACCACGCTGGTGGGGCGCAGTTCCTTGGAGGTGCGCTGCACCTTGAGCTTCATGCCCGGCATGTACTTGCCCGAGGCCACGCGCACGAAGGCGATGCGGTCGCGGTGGTTGGCATCCATGTTGGCCTGGACCTTGAACACCACGCCCGCAAAACCCTCGTCCTCGGGCGCGATGGTCTTCACGACGGGCTGTTTGTTGACTTCGAGCGTGCTCACGCGCGGGCCGGGCGGCGGTGACATGTCGACCACGGCGTCCAGAACCTCCATCACACCGAAATTGTTCACCCCTGAACCGAAGAACACGGGTGTGAGCTTGCCGGCCAGGAAGTCTTCGTGGCTCCAGGCCGCCGAGGCACCCACGGCCAGCTCCATGCTCTCCAGCGCATCGTCAAAGGGCTGGCCAAAGCGCTTGCGCAGCCTGTCGGCCTCGGCCAGCGGCACCACTTCAAAGTCTTTCGGGCCGCGGTCGCTCCCGGGGGTGAACACCGTCATGGTCTGCGTGCGCAGGTTGATGATGCCGCCAAAGCTCTTGCCCTGGCCTACGGGCCAGGTGATGGGGCAGCAGGGCATGCCCAGCTCGCGCTCCACTTCGTCGAGGATGTCGAGCGGGTCGCGCACTTCGCGGTCCATCTTGTTCACGAAGGTGATGATGGGCGTGTCGCGCTGGCGGCAGACCTCGATCAGGCGGCGTGTCTGCGCTTCCACACCGTTGGCGGCGTCGATCACCATCAGCGCTGAGTCCACGGCCGTAAGCACGCGGTAGGTGTCTTCAGAGAAGTCCTTGTGGCCGGGGGTGTCGAGCAGGTTGATCACGTGTTCGCGATACAGCATCTGCATGACCGAAGAGGCCACCGAGATACCGCGCTGCTTTTCGATTTCCATCCAGTCCGACGTGGCATGGCGGCTGGCTTTGCGGCCCTTGACGGCACCCGCGATCTGGATCGCGCCCGAGAACAGCAGCAGCTTTTCCGTCAGCGTCGTTTTACCGGCGTCGGGGTGGGAAATGATGGCAAAGGTGCGGCGGCGCCGGGTTTCTGAGGCGTAGGACACAGGGGGTGGTTCCAGAAGGGGGTCAGGGCGCGCTGCGGCAGGGTTCTGCGGCAGTCGGCGCGGCAGGCGCAGCGGCGCCCGGAAGCGGCGATTTTACCGGCGCCCGCTGCGAACCCTTTTCAGACCCTTCTTCAACGCCCTGTTTCCGTTCAGCTGAGCTGTGCCTGGGTGTGCCGGGCATACATCTTCTGCATGCCGCCCAGCCAGCGTTCGTAGTCCTGCCCCTTGTTGCGGAAGTATTGCGCCACTTCGGGGTGGGGCAGCACCAGGAAGCGCCCGTCCTGCATGGCGGCCAACACATCGCCTGCCACCTGCTCCGGCGGCAGGATGCCGTCGTGCGAGGCCGAGCCGCCGTCGCCGGTGACCATGGCGGTCTGCACCGACTGCGGGCACAGGCAGGCGACGCCCACGCCACGGCGGCCATAGGCGATGCGCAGCCACTCGGCAAAGGCCATGGCCGCATGTTTGGTGACGGCATAAGGGGCGGATTCGACGATGGTCAGCAGCCCGGCTGCCGAGGCTGTGACGAGGAAGAAGCCTTCGCCGCGCTCCACCATCTCGGGCACCACGGCACGCGCTGCCCACACGTGGGCCATGCCGTGAATGTTCCACATGGCCTCCCACAGCGGGTCTTCCAGCTCGATGCCTCCCGGACGGCCCAGGATGCCGGCGTTGGAGATGTAGGCATCGACCCGGCCATAGCGTTCGCGGGTGGTGGCGACCAAAGCCTGGATGTCGGCCTCCTTCGACACATCGCAGCGCACGGCCAGGCCTTTGACTTCGTCGGCCACAGCCTGGGCGGGCGCGAGGTGCAGGTCGGCCACGACCACGGCGCGGGCCCCCTCTTGTGCAAAACGCCGCGCGATGCTGCGGCCGATGCCGCTGGCGCCGCCGGTGACGATGATGACTTTGTCCTTGGCGTCCATGCAATGCTCCGTTGGTGGTGTTCGGTGAGGGCGCCAGTGTCGGGCGGCCCGCCGGGCAAGGCAGCCGCGCAGGCGACAGGTTCTCAGTCCGGTGGGCTCGGGGCCTGGCGGATGGCCGCACAGCACAGCTGCTCCACACCCTCGGCCCACTGGCGCATCTGCACGGCGTCAAGCTGCAGCAGCAACACGTAGCGCCGCCCGCCCCAGGCCGAGAGGTGCAGCACCTGCAGCAGTTCCTGCCCAGGCGGGCAGGGCAGGTCGGAGCAGGCTGCAAACACCCGGCCCCAGGCGGTCACCAGTTCCTCGTGCACGCGGCGGTGGTGCCGAGGCTCTGCCATCTGCGCCTCCAGTGCCAGCATGTCGGGGTGGAAGGGCGGCAGCTCGGGCGCATCCACGCCGCACACCAGGCGCACCAGATGGTGGACGCGCGCGGTCCAGGGCAGGTCGGTGGGCTGCACGGCCTCGCGGTCGATGGCGGCGAGCAGGGACTCGATGCAGTGGCGCACATAGCCCGACAGCAGCGCTGTCTTGTTGGGGAAATAGTCGTACAGCGTGCCGACGGAAATGCCGGTTTCCAGCGCCACATTGCGTGTGGTGAGCTTGTCCCAGCCGTCACGTTGCCAAATCCGAACAAAGGCGTCGTAGATGGCCTGCACCGTGAAGCGCGCCCGGGCCTGGCGAGGGCGCTTGAGCGGCTTGGGGGCCGTGCTGGAGCCGGCAGCAAGGGCCTTGCGCGGCGGGTTCATCGGTTTCCGAACCCACGCGGCGGCTTGGCGCCATACAGTGCCCTGAGTGCTTTTTCATCCCTCAAACGGAGACCTTCCATGACGCTGCTGACCCGCCTGTTAACCGACAAAAATGCATTGAATCACACCCGCACCGAGGAACTCCCCCTTGCTCCACTGCAGCCCGGCGAGGCTCTGCTGCGTGTGGACCGCGTGGCGGTGACGACGAACAACATTACCTATGCCGCCTTTGGTGATGCGATGAAGTACTGGGATTTCTTCCCCACGGGCGAGGCGGGCTGGGGCCACATGCCCGTGTGGGGCTTTGCCGATGTGGTGGCCTCCGACGTGGAAGGCGTGGCCGTGGGCGAGCGTTTCTACGGCTACTGGCCCATCGCGAGCCATCTGCGCATGGAGCCGGTGCGCGTGACGGCCCGGGGTTTCTACGACGGAGCGGAGCACCGCCAGTCACTCACCTCGGCCTACAACCAGTACACGCGCACCAGCGCCGACCCGGCGTACCGGGCGGGCGATGAAAACTACCAGATGCTGGTGCGGCCGCTGTTCATCACCTCGTTCATGCTGGCGGACTTCTTGCAGGACAACGGGTTTTTCGGCGCGCAGCGGCTGGTGTTCTCCAGCGCATCGAGCAAGACGGCCTACGGAACCGCGTTCTGCCTGGAGGGGCCCGGACAGATCGAGCGTGTGGGGCTGACCTCGCCCCGCAACATCGCCTTCGTGCGAGGCCTGGGCTGCTACCAGCGCACGGTGGCGTATGGCGAACTGGAAGCGCTGGAGGCCGATGTGCCCACGTTGTATGTCGATTTCTCCGGCGATGAGGATCTGCGCTCGCTGGTGCACCACCACCTGGGCGATGCCCTGGTGTACGACTGCTACGCGGGATCGGCGCAGAACACGCGCTTTCTGCGCAGCACGGCCCTGCCGGGGCCGACGCCCGTGTTCTATTTCGCCCCGGTGCAGATCAAGAAGCGCAATGCCGACTGGGGTCCCGAGGTGGTCAACCAGAAGTTCAATGCCGCCCAGCGCGCGTTCATCGACCGTGTCAGCCACGCCAGCCCGCCCTGGATGCGGGTGCGCGAACACCAGGGGTTCGCGGCGGCGCAGGCCTTGATTGCGGACATCCATGCGGGCCGCATCGATCCGCAGGAGGGCCATGTGGTCGTGCTTGCTCCGTAGCCCGACTGCAGGTGTGAAAGCAGGGGGGGCGTGGGCTCCAGCACTTGCTTTTATAATCTGTCGATCCGAGGAGCGTTGCAGCGTCCCCAGCACAGGCGGGGCGTGAGGCTCGGAGTCATCTAGCAACGACGCTCATCCACTTCTCGTGTGGTGAGCTTTTTCACTCCCGCGACCAGTGGTTTTTCAAACATGCTTTGGAGCAAACCATCATGAACGCACGCGTCAACGCCCCGGTCAATACCGACTGCATCATTGCCGACATCGGCCTGGCCGCATGGGGCCGTAAAGAGATCCGCATCGCCGAAACGGAGATGCCTGGCCTGATGGCCATCCGCGAGGAATTCGCTGCCAAACAAGCCCTCAAGGGTGCGCGCATCACTGGCTCGCTCCACATGACGATCCAGACTGCCGTGCTGATCGAGACGCTGCAGGCCCTGGGCGCAGAAGTGCGCTGGGCTTCGTGCAACATCTTCTCCACCCAAGACCACGCTGCGGCTGCGATTGCTGCTGCCGGCACCCCCGTGTTCGCCATCAAGGGTGAAACCCTGGCCGAATACTGGGACTACACCCACCGCATTTTCGACTTCGGCCCTGCCGGCAGCGAAGGCGAAGGCCCCAACCTGATCCTGGACGACGGTGGCGACGCCACGCTGCTGATGCACCTGGGCCAGCGCGCCGAGAAGGATGCGTCGCTGCTCGACAACCCCACCAGCGAAGAAGAAACCTGCCTGTACGCATCGATCAAGGCCAAGCTGGCCGTGGACCCGACCTGGTACACGCGCAAGAGCGCCCAGATCATCGGCGTGACCGAAGAAACCACCACGGGCGTGCACCGCCTGAAGGAAATGTCGGCCAAGGGCACGCTGCTGTTCCGCGCGATCAACGTGAACGATTCGGTGACCAAGAGCAAGTTCGACAACCTGTACGGCTGCCGCGAGTCGCTGGTGGACGGCATCAAGCGCGCCACCGACGTGATGATCGCCGGCAAGGTGGCCTGCGTGGCCGGCTACGGCGACGTGGGCAAGGGCAGCGCCCAGGCCCTGCGTGCCCTGTCGGCCCAAGTCTGGGTGACCGAGATCGACCCCATCAACGCCCTGCAGGCCGCGATGGAAGGCTATAAGGTCGTGACCATGGAATATGCCGCCGACAAGGCCGACATCTTCGTGACCACCACGGGCAACAAGGATGTGATCACCCATGACCACATGAAGGCCATGAAGGACCAGGCCATCGTCTGCAACATCGGCCACTTCGACAACGAAATCCAGGTCGCGTCGCTCGAGCAGTACGAGTGGGAAGAGATCAAGCCCCAGGTGGACCACGTGATCTTCCCGGACGGCAAGCGCATCATCCTGCTGGCCAAGGGCCGCCTGGTGAACCTGGGCTGCGGCACGGGCCACCCGAGCTTCGTGATGTCCAGCTCATTCGCCAACCAGACCATTGCCCAGATCGAGCTGTTCCTGCACAAGGACCGCTACGAGAACGGCCAAGTCTATGTGCTGCCCAAGCACCTCGATGAAAAGGTGGCACGCCTGCACCTGAAGAAGGTCGGTGCCATGCTGACCGAACTCTCAGACGAGCAGGCGGCCTATATCGGCGTGTCCAAGCAAGGCCCGTACAAGCCCGATACGTACCGCTACTGATCCATTTTGATTTTTGCTCCTTTTTTTGGAGCAAAAAATCATTGTGGATAAAGCGGTAGATGCCAATTTGGCTATGAAATCCATCGTCGATTGACGAGAGAGTGATGCATGCGCGCAGATGTTTTTTTGGTGGACTCCGGCCATGCGGCCACGCGCTCGCAGGCGCAGCGGTTGATTGCTGCAGGCGTCGAGTGGCGCCTGTCGCCGCTGGCGCCCTGGCAGAAGGTGGCCAAGAACGGCGATGACATCCCGTCCGTGGCCGAGGTGAAGTTGCTGGACGATGCCGAGGCCAAGTACCTCTCGCGCGGCGGCCTCAAGCTCGAAGGGGCGTTGCAGGCCACGGGCCTGTCTGTGGCCGGGCTGCGTTGCCTGGATGTGGGACAGAGCACCGGCGGCTTCACCGATTGCCTGCTGCAGCAGGGCGCGGTGCAAGTTGTCGGCGTGGACGTGGGCCATGGCCAGTTGCACGAGCGGCTGCGCAGCGATTTGCGGGTGGTGTGTGTAGAGGGTGTGAATGCGCGTTCGCTGACCGCCCAGGCGCTGCAGGAGGCGTGCGAACTGGCGCTCTCCGAAGTCGTCGATGCTGAGGAGGATAACGAGACGCAGCCCGAGGCGCCCTACAGCTGGATGCGCAACGGAGGCCTGGTGGACGAAGCCTACGATGACAGCGGCGACGCCAAAGAGCAGGACATCGAAGCCTTCAAGTCCGAGCGCGCCCAGCGCGCCGAAGCCCGTGCCAAGGGCACGCTGCCGGTTCAGCGCCGGCGCCGTGCCGAATGCGCGGGGGTGGACACGACGCCGGTGTTCGATGTGGTGACGGGCGACCTGTCTTTCATCTCGCTGACCTTGGTGCTGCCTGCCATCGCCGCATTCCTGCGGCCCGACGGCCACCTGCTCATGCTGGTCAAGCCGCAGTTCGAGCTGCAGCCGGGCCAGGTGGGCAAGGGTGGCATCGTGCGCGATGAGGCGCTGTACGCGGTGGTGGAAAAGCGCATCCGTGACTGCTGCGCCGAACTCGGCCTGGCCGTACAGGCCTGGCTCGACAGCCCCATCCAGGGCGGCGATGGCAACCGTGAATTTTTTGTTTATGCGAGGAGGGCAACATGATTGCTGCCAATGCCCAGGGCACCGGTTTCCCGGTGAGTTTCGAATTTTTCCCGCCCAAGACGCCGGAAGGGGCCGACAAGTTGCGGGCCGCGCGCCAGCAGCTGTATGCGCTGCACCCTGATTTCTGCTCTGTGACATACGGCGCCGGTGGTTCCACGCAGGAGGGCACTTTTGGCACGGTGCGTGAAATCCTGGCCGAAGGTGTGGGCGCCGCCTCGCACTTTTCCTGCATTGGCGCGACACGCCAGTCCGTGCGTGAGCAGCTGGCGATGCTCAAGGACATGGGCGTCAAGCGCCTTGTTGCGTTGCGTGGCGATCTGCCCAGCGGCTATGGTGCGGGCGGGGAGTTTCATTACGCCAGCGATCTGGTGGCCTTCATCCGTTCGGAGACTGGCCGGGATTTCCACATCGAAGTGGCCGCCTACCCCGAGGTGCACCCCCAGGCCAAGTCGCCGGAGGCTGACCTGAAGGCCTACATCGCCAAGGTGCAAGCTGGCGCGGACTCGGCCATCACCCAGTATTTCTACAACAGCGATGCGTATTTCCGCTTTGTGGAAGACGCGCAGCGACTGGGGGCCAATGTGCCCGTGGTGCCCGGCATCATGCCCATCGGAAGCTCCACCCAGTTGATGCGTTTCTCGGACGCCTGCGGCGCCGAGATTCCCCGCTGGATCCGGCTGCGCCTGCAGGCGTTTGGCGACGACACGGCCAGCATCAAGGCCTTTGGGCTGGATGTGGTGACCGACCTGTGTGACCAGCTGCGCAGCGCGGGAGTACCTGCATTGCACTTCTACACGATGAACCAGAGTGCCGCGACGCTGGAGATCTGTCGCCGGCTGGGAATCTGATGCGCCAGCCGCGCGGCGATGCCGCCGAACCAGGCAAGGGGGGTGGACGCCGGGCGGCCTGGTGGTGGCGGGTGTTCGGGGTGGTCTGCTGCGTCTCGGTGTGGGGCTGCTCGTC
This sequence comes from Acidovorax sp. Root275, assembly GCF_001428965.1. NCBI lineage: Bacteria > Pseudomonadati > Pseudomonadota > Betaproteobacteria > Burkholderiales > Comamonadaceae > Acidovorax > Acidovorax sp. Root275. Next base: position 87,687 of record NZ_LMJH01000008.1, read on the forward strand.
CTGGGGGCGCGCGCAAGGGCTGTCAGCTGAGGCCGACGCACTGGCGCCACACCTGTTGAGCGTGCCGGGCGAGGCGATGTTGATCGATCCGCCGCGCCCTGCAACGGAGGACAGTGCCGAAAGCGCGCAGGCCTCCTCCCAACTGCGCATACCGGCAGACCAGGTGGGATTGGCGTCCTGGTACGGCGCGAAGTTCCACAAGCGCCGCACAGCCAGTGGAGAGCCGTTCGACATGAAGGCGCTCACCGCCGCGCACCCCACGCTGCCGTTTGGCTCCCGCGTGTGCGTGCGCAGCCAAGCCACCGGCCGCTCTGTGGTTGTCCGCATCAACGACCGGGGCCCGCACACGGGCAAACGGGTGATCGACCTGAGCCGGGGCGCTGCCGAAGTGCTCGGGATGGTGGGCTTGGGGCTCAAGCCTGTGGAGCTTTTTGCCCTGGAGGAGGGCGAGCGGGATTGCCCCGCCCCCTGATCACTGACGTTGCCGTCAACCGCCCGATTCGAGCGTGTGTGTGGCGTGTTTGTCTTGGGCCAGCAATTCCACCATTTGCGGCAATGCGGTCTTCAACGCTGCCTTCAAGGTGAACGGCGGGTTGATCAGGAACATGCCACTGGCCGGCAGCCCGGGGCGCTTGACGTCACCCGCAGCCGTTTCGGTGAGCTTGCTGTTTTTGACCGTGAGCGTGGCGTGCAGCCAGCTTTTTCCAGCCTTGGTGGCCAGGGTCTTGAGCCGCCGCGGCAGGTCATGGGCCTCGGGGCGCGGGATGATGGGGTACCAGAACGCATAGGTGCCCGTGGCAAAGCGCTTGAGCGAATCAGCGGCCATGTCGAGCACCTTTGCATAGTCGCTCTTGATTTCATAGCTGGGATCGCACAGTACCAAAGCGCGGCGGGCTGGTGGAGGCAAAAATTTCTTGATCCCTTCAAACCCATCTTCGTGCAATACCGCCACTTGGCGGCCAGCCTCGAGCTGGGCCACGTTGCCGGCCAGTGCCCGCAGATCGGTGGGGTGGAGCTCGAAGAGCTTGAGCTTGTCGCGGTCGCGCAACAGGCGCTGGGTGATGAATGGGGAGCCTGGGTAAACCCGCAGTGTGTTGCCCTGGTTGAAGGCGCGGACCATGTCCACATAGGCCTGCAGGGCTGGCGTGAGGGCGGGGGCCGTGGGGGCAAATAGGCGCACGATGCCATCTGCGGCTTCGCCACTGGTGCTGGCGTAGTCGCCGTCGAGCCGGTACAGGCCTGCGCCTGCATGGGTGTCCAGCACGGTCAGTGCCGCGTCTTTCTCGGTAAGGTGTTGCAAGGCGGCGATCAAAACCGTGTGCTTGAGCACATCGGCATGGTTGCCTGCGTGGAAGGCGTGGCGATAACTGAACATGGCTCTATGGTAACGAGTGCGCTCCAGGAGCAGCCGGGGAGAGGCCTGCGCCCGACCGCAGGCCCTTGGGCCACGAATCATGGTCCGATGCGAATTTGTCATGGGGCTGGGTGTTGCCTGGGACCATGGCACGGCACAATCACGCTTTTCTGACCAGGGTGTGTAACTTTTTTGGCAGACCGGAAGCCTTTTGTTTCTGTAGCGCATGCTGGCATGCTTCATGATTGCGTTTGGAGCGGCTTTGGCACCCGTTCGCTCACAATCTCCGTCGAAGCTCGCATGCACGCCACACCCTTTTCACCATGATCGCAAGTTTCAGCCAAGACCCAGCCAGCGGTGTCAGCCATGTGGATGCGCTGCCGCCGGGCACCCGCCTTGCTGAATTCGAGATCCTGGCGCTCCTGGGGGTCGGTGGGTTTGGCATGGTTTACAAGGCCTTTGACCATTCGCTGCACCGGGCGGTGGCCATCAAGGAATACATGCCGTCGGCGTTGGCGGGCCGGGCGCAGGGCCAGTCGTTGTGGGTCCGGTCGTCGTCCGACCAGCAAACGTTCCAAGCCGGTTTGGCCTCTTTCGTAGGTGAGGCACGCCTGCTGGCGCAGTTTGACCATCCTTCGCTCGTCAAGGTGTTCCGCTTCTGGGAGGCCAACAATACCGCCTACATGGTCATGCCCCTCTATAGCGGCATGACCTTCAAGCAGGCCCGTGCCCAGATGCGCACGCCGCCGCCCGAGATCTGGCTGCGCAAGGTGCTGTGGTCCGTGCTGGGTGCCCTGCGGGTGCTGCACGACGGCAAAACCCTGCACCGGGATATTTCGCCCGACAACATCTTCCTGCAGGACATTGGCCCGCCTGTGCTGTTGGACCTCGGTGCTGCCCGGCATGCGATCAACGACCAGGACCGCAAACACACCGCCGTCCTCAAGGTCAACTACGCACCCATCGAACAGTACTCCGATGGCGACGAGGACCTGCGCCAGGGGCCCTGGAGCGACCTGTATTCCCTGGCTGCCGTGGTGCATGGCTGCCTGTGCAATGACACGCCGCTGCCTGCGACCTTGCGCTCCATCCGTGATCGCATGGTGTCGTTCTCCCGCGTCGCCAGAACCGTCAAGCGGCAGTTTGGCGTGGAGTATTCCCCGCCCTTCGTTGCGGCGATCGCACAGTCGTTGGCGCTGAAGCCAGAGGACCGGCCGCAGAGCATCGACGCGTTCTTGCAGCTCATGGAGATGACCTCCGCGCCGGAGGGGAGCGAGCACTTCGACTTCCGGACCGACCTGGGCGATATCTGGGTGGAACCTGCCGACCAGCCTGGCCCTGGCCTGATAACGCCCACGGTGGATGTGACATCGGCACCCAGCATCGTGGCAGAGATGCATGCCCAGGCACTGCGCGCAATCGAGGATGGATCTCCCCACGATGCCGATGAGGACGGCCGCCCCGCAGGCCAGCCGAATGTGGGCGGAGACACCGTGATGCTGGGAGGGCCGGACACGGTGGCGGCAGAGGCGGGCGACACGGTCTTCATCGACGCGGGAGACACGGTGGTTGCCGATGACTCCCGCTATGACGATCTTGCGGGCAATCACAAGCAGGGCGCAACCACACGGCATGTGCCGGAGCCTCGGCAGCGTCAGATGGAGCGGGAGATTCCCCGCCCCCACAGTAAAACGGGAAAAAAGACGCGGCGTTCGCCCGCCATGGTCTGGCTTGGAATTGCTGTTTTTGCCGTGGTGGCTTCTGCTGCCGGCTTGCGCTGGGTCCAGAGCAGCAAGGCTCCCCAGGACGACATCATCACCGAGATGGCGGAACCTCCTGCCGCCGCGCTGCCTCCCTCAGTGGTCGAGGTTGCGCTGGCGAATCCGGCCACCGGGGCATCCGCTGCGGTGGATGGCGTTGCGAGCGATGCGGCGGCAGCGGCCTCCGTGCCAGCGTCTGCGTTGGTTCCTGCGTCTGCGCCGCGCACGCCACCCAGGGTCACTCGGCGTGTTGTCCCTGAACCCGCCCCCACCCCGATCGTGGTGCGTGAGGAACCACCGCCACCACCCCCGCCCGTGGTGGCCGAGCCCAAGCCCCGCCCACCTCCACGGGTACCCAGCCCGCAGGAGGCCTGCGCGGATGCCAATTTCCTGTCTCGCCCTATGTGCGTCCACCAGGAATGCCAGAAGCCTTCCCAGGCCAACCAGCCCATCTGCGTAGAGAACCGCCGCCGCTACGAGGCCGAAGAACAGCGCCGCCGTCAGACCCCCAACTAGCCGCTGCCGAGCGCCCGGGGATGTCGAAATGAGTTCCGCGATGAACCGGGCTTGCGCCACAGGTGGGCAACTTCGTATAATCGAGGGCTTCGCAGCGCTTTTGTGGTCCCGCGGCGAAGACTGACTCCCACCTAAGAGGCTTCCTTCAGAGAAGCACCGACCGTGGAAAAGGACCCGCCAAACCCTCTTTTGAAGAGAAACTCATGACTACTACTTTCAGCGCAAAGCCCGCTGAGGTCGTGCACGAGTGGTTTGTGATTGACGCGACCGACAAGGTCCTCGGACGAGTAGCCAGCGAAGTTGCTCTCCGTTTGCGCGGCAAACACAAGGCCATTTACACGCCTCACGTCGATACCGGTGACTTCATCGTCATCATCAACGCCGCCCAGCTCAAGGTCACCGGCACCAAGTCCCTGGACAAGGTGTACTACCGTCACTCGGGTTACCCCGGCGGTATCACGGCCACGAACTTCCGCGACATGCAAGCCAAGCACCCCGGCCGCGCGCTGGAAAAGGCTGTCAAGGGCATGCTGCCCAAGGGCCCCCTTGGCTACGCGATGATCAAGAAACTCAAGGTGTACGGTGGTGCTGAGCATCCCCACACCGCCCAGCAGCCCAAAGTGCTGGAAATCTAAGGAGCCTTGAGATGATTGGTGAATGGAACAATGGCACCGGCCGTCGCAAGTCCAGCGTCGCCCGCGTGTTTCTGAAAAAAGGCTCCGGCAAGATCACGGTGAACGGCAAGGACATCCAGTCCTATTTCGGCCGCGAAACCTCGATCATGATTGCCAAGCAACCCCTGGCGTTGACCAACCATGTCGAAACCTTCGACATCCAGATCAACGTGCACGGTGGTGGTGAATCCGGCCAGGCTGGCGCTGCCCGCCACGGTATCACCCGCGCCCTGATCGATTACGACGCATCCCTCAAGCCCGTCCTGAGCCAAGCTGGCTTCGTGACGCGTGATGCCCGTGAAGTCGAACGTAAGAAGGTCGGTCTGCACTCCGCACGCCGCGCAAAGCAGTTCTCCAAGCGTTAAGCTGGCTGGGTCCTGCGTGGATGTCAGCTTCCGGGCTGGCATCCCACCCTGCGGAAGCGTCCCCGGACTGCTTTACAGATCAAAAAACCGCCTCAGGGCGGTTTTTTCGTTTAAGGTGCGCTCTTTTCTCCGCGCCATCCTGATGATCCACCTGCTCCCACCATGCGCCTTCGCCTTCTGCGCCGTCGGCTGACTATCAGCGCCCCGCGGGTCGCCATCCGCAGTGCCTTGCCCTGGCCATTTCGCTGGCTGGCTCTGGCAGTGGTCTTCGGCTTTTGTGCTGCGGTAGCGCTGTGGGCCTTCGAGTTTGGAAAGTCCATCGCAGGTCTGGACACCGTATCCCGTGACGAATTGATTCAGTTGCGGGCAGAAGTAGACCGCTGGCGCGCCGAGGGCCAGGAGCAGCAGACGGTGGCCCACACGGCCGAGAGCCTGCTCGTGGCCGAGCGGGCGGCCAAGGAAAGCCTGATGGCGCAGGTTCGGCAGCTGGAGGCCGACAACCGCACGTTGCGTGAAGACCTGGGGTTCTTTGAAAAACTGATCCCCGCCGCAAAGACCGAAGGGCTGGCGATCCGCAGCCTGCAGGCCGAAGTGCTGGGTGGGATGCAGCTGCGGTGGCAGGTTCTGGTGATCCAGGCGGCGCGCAATGCCCCAGAATTCAATGGCCGGCTGGAGCTGGTGCTGACTGGCACCCAGGATGGCAAGCCTTGGACCCAGACCCAGCCAGCCCAGGGGCAGCCTCTGCAGGTCAAGCAATACCGGCGTGTGGAAGGTGTGCTCGATCTGCCCCCCAGCGCCGTGGTAAAAACCGTGACGGCCCGGGTGCTGGAGGGCACGACGGTTCGCGCCGTCCAGGCGATGGCCATCGACTAGGCAAGAGGGTTGTGGTCGGGCCGAGAGCAGCCTGACGCTCCCATTGGCTTACAGACGCCTCGCACGCGCAGTACGGCAACCTTCTCTGGGCGCCCTCATCGTTTTCTATTTTGTATGTTCTGGATCGGAGCATGCGCTTTCAGGAGTTTTCACCCATGTTTTCCCGCAAAAAACAGCCGCCGATCAAAAGCCTGGTCGCGCAGGGCACCCGGATTGAGGGGGATGTGCACTTCGCAGAAGGCATGCGCATCGATGGCGAGGTGGTGGGGGACATCCGCGCGGGCTCCGAGCAGCCCAGCATCCTGGTGATTTCCGAAACGGCGCGCGTGGAAGGTGCGGTGCATGCCGACCACGTGATCATCAATGGCCAGGTGATCGGGCCCGTGCATGCCGCAGAACTGCTCGAACTGCAGCCCAAGGCCAAGATCACCGGCAATGTGCATTACAAGGCGCTGGAGATGCACCAGGGTGCCGTGATTGCCGGGCAGATGTGCCCGGTGGCCGTGCTGGTGGAGGAAAAGCCCCCACTGAAGTTAGCGTCAAACGGCCAGTGATCTGAATTCCCGAGCGGTCTGCAGTACTATTCACCGCAAACATTGAACCCGGAGTACCCCATGAGCGCTGTTGCCGAAAACATCCAGACCGAAATGCCTGCCCCCATCCTGTTCACGGACAGTGCGGCGGCCAAGGTGGCGGACCTGATTGCCGAAGAGGGCAACCCCGACCTGAAGCTGCGCGTTTTCGTGCAGGGTGGCGGCTGCTCCGGCTTCCAGTACGGCTTCACCTTCGACGAGATCACCAACGAAGACGACACCACCATGACCAAGAATGGCGTGTCGCTGCTGATCGACGCCATGAGCTACCAGTACCTGGTGGGCGCCGAGATCGATTACAAGGAAGACCTGCAGGGCGCCCAGTTCGTCATCAAGAACCCCAACGCCACCACCACGTGCGGGTGTGGCTCCAGTTTCTCTGCCTGAGATTCATGGGGGTTCCAGGTCGTGTCTGCGGCCTGGGGCAAAAAAGATCAGCCGCCCAACCGGGCGGCTTTTTTCATGGGGACACTCCGTTCCAATTTTTCTGAACAGCACTGATGCAGCAAGACAGATCCTTGACGGTGCTCTTGTGGTTGGTGGCCATCGGTTTCTTCATGCAGACGCTGGACGCCACCATCGTCAATACCGCGCTGCCTGCCATGGCCCGAAGCCTGGGGGAGAGCCCCTTGCGTATGCAATCGGTGGTGGTGGCCTATTCCCTGGCCATGGCCATGTTGATCCCTGCCTCGGGATGGGTGGCCGACCGTTTCGGCGCACGCCGCGTGTATCTGGCGGCGATCGTGCTTTTTGTGGCGGGATCGGTGTGCTGCGCCCTGGCGCAGAACCTCAGCCAGCTGGTGGCTGCGCGCGTGGTGCAGGGACTCGGAGGGGCGTTGCTGCTGCCGGTGGGGCGGCTGGTGGTCTTGCGCACCTTCCCGCGCGAAAGGTTCTTGCAAGCCATGAGCTTCGTGGCCATCCCGGGCCTGATCGGGCCACTGATTGGCCCCACGCTGGGCGGCTGGCTGGTGGAGGTCGCATCCTGGCACTGGATATTTCTCATCAATGTGCCGGTGGGGCTGGTAGGGTGCATTGCCACGTGGCGCTATATGCCTGGCGAGCCCGCCAGCGTGATGCCACGCTTCGACTTGGCGGGCTATCTGATGCTGGCTTTCGGGATGGTCGCCCTGTCTCTGGCGCTGGACGGGCTGGCGAGCCTGGGTTTGCGCCAGGCCGGTGTGCTGGTTCTGATGATTTTTGGCCTGGCCAGCCTGGTGGCGTACTGGTTGCACGCGGCGCGGCGGCCGGACCCCTTGTTTTCGCCCCGGCTGTTTTCCGTCGATACCCTGCGCATCGGCTTGCTGGGCAATCTGTTCTCGCGGCTGGGCAGTTCCTGCATGCCGTTTCTGGTGCCGTTGCTGCTGCAGGTCACCATGGGCTATTCGCCCTTGCACGCCGGCATGATGATGCTGCCCGTGGCCGTGGCCGGGATGTCGATGAAGCGGTTCACCACGCCGCTGATCACCCGCTTTGGCTATCGGCAGGTGTTGGTCGGCAACACACTGCTTGTGGGGCTGGTGATGGCCAGCTTTGGCCTAGCCACTCCCACGCAGCCGCTGTGGGTGCACATCGTGCAACTGGCAGTGTTTGGCGCCGTGAACTCGCTGCAGTTCACCGCCATGAACACCGTGACCCTGAAGGATCTGGAGCACACCATGGCCAGCAGCGGCAACAGCCTGCTGTCGATGGTGCAGATGGTGGCCATGGGCATGGGGGTGGCCGCCGCCGGGGCGGTGCTGGTGGCGTTCACCGACTTCTTTCACGCTGCCGCCGTCCACCAGACCCTGATGGCATTTCAGGCCACGTTTGCCTGCATGGGGCTCATCACCGTGGCTTCGGCGGGCATCTTCTGGCAACTGCCACCGCAAGACCGCGCCAGAAGCCAGGTGGCCGCCACGGCGGATGCGACGGACCATGGTTGATTGCGGTTCGAGGGCGCAGCCACCAGCCCCCGCTCCGATCAGGCCGGGTAGACCGCGCCCAGCACCCGGGCGCCTGCTGCGCCTGTGACGCTGGCGAGATTGCCTGGCAATCCGTGCAGCGTCTGCCGGGCCAGCCAGGCAAAGGCTGCAGCTTCCACCTGCAAGGCGGGTAGGCCCAGTGCATCGGTGGCGGCAACCTGCACGCTGGGGCAGGTGGCCTGCAGGCGTGCCATCAAGTACGTGTTGAGCGCGCCGCCTCCACACACTGCCGCAATTTTGCTATCTTGTTTGTAGCTATTAATGCTTATGGAGCAAGCGCTGGCGGTGTATTCTGTCAAGGTTGCTTGCACGTCGACCGGGTTTGCATCTCCAAATGCCTGAAGGTGGTGTGCGAGCCACTGGGGGTTGAACAGATCGCGGCCCGTGCTCTTGGGGGGCGGTTTGCGCAAGAAGGGTTCGTCCAACAGCGAGGCCAGCAAGGTCGGCAGCACCCGGCCGCTGGCCGCCCAGGCGCCCCCCGCGTCAAAGGCATGGCCTGTGTGACGCTGGCACCAGTCATCCATCAGTGCGTTGCCAGGGCCGCAGTCAAACCCCAGCGCATTGCCGTCAGCGCCCAGCACGCTGAGGTTGGAGATGCCGCCGATGTTGAGCACAAGCACGGTCTCGTCCGCACGGCCGAACACGCCCTGGTGGAACGCAGGTACCAGGGGGGCTCCTTGCCCGCCCGCAGCCACATCGCGGCTGCGGAAATCGGCGACCACGGTGATGCCCGTGCGTTCCGCCAGCAGGGCGGGGCTGCCCAGTTGTAGCGTGTAGCCTGTGCCATCGAATTCCTGGGGACGGTGGCGCACCGTCTGTCCGTGGGCGCCGATGGCGCGGATGGACGTGGCAGGCCGACCGCTTTGTTCGAGCAGCGTCTGCACCACCTGCGCGTAGGCCTGTGACAGGGCGTTGCCCGCCAGCGCGGCGCGGTGCAGTTCGTCGGTGCCCGAGGTGTTGAGGGCCATCAGTTCGGCCCGCAACTCGGGCGCGAAGGGCGCGCTGGCATGGTGGGTGACGACGCAGTGCGGGCCGGAAAAATCGGCCAGCACCCCGTCGATCCCGTCGAGCGAGGTGCCCGACATCAGGCCGATGTACAACTCGGATGCGCTCACAGGAGTCGTGTGGACTGTGAAGGCGTGGACTGGAATGCCCCGCGTCCAGAGGCGCCGCGCCGCGTATGCGGCGCTTCGCTTGCGTGCGCTGGCGGCGTCCCCTCGTGGGGGGAAGGCGCGAAGCGACTCAGGGGGGGCTTCACATCAATCTGCGCTGGCCTGCTCGATCAGTGCGGCGGCAGACAACTGGATGCGCATGTTGGCCGCAAGGCGATCAAATACAGGGCGCGAAGCCGCCGACACCGGGGTGGCTGCCTCGCTCTGGGCCACGATGGTCTGCGGGTCCTGGTGCACCCCGTTCACGCGGAACTCGAAATGCAGGTGCGGGCCGGTGGCCCAGCCCGTGGCGCCCACGGCGCCCAGGGTCTGGCCTTGTTCCACCGACTGCCCCTGGCGCACATCGATGCGGCTCAGGTGGGCATAGACGGTGACGTGCTGGTTGCGGTGCTTCACGAAGACCACATTGCCAAAGCCGTTCTGCACGCCCGCAAACTCCACCACACCATCGCCCACGGTGCGCACTGCGGTGCCGGTGGGGGCTGCGAAGTCGGTGCCCAGGTGGGCGCGCCAGGTTTGCAGGATGGGGTGCAGGCGCATCTTGAAGCCGCTGGTCACCCGCGAGAACTCGACCGGTGAGGTGAGGTAGGCGCGGCGCATGCTCTCGCCGTCCAGCGTGTAGTAGGCGCCCTTGGCGGCATTGGGCTCCTGGAACCAGATGGCTTGGTGGGTCTTGCCGTTGTTGACGAACTCGGCGCTCAGCACGCGGCCGCTCGAGAGGGGTTCTCCGTCGGCTTCCAGGGTTTCGTACACCACCGAGAAGCGGTCGCCCTTGCGCAGCGAGCGGCGAAAGTCGATGTTGCCCGAGAACAGTTCGGCCATCTGCACCGCGACGCCGTCGGGGATGTTGGACGCATCGGTTGCGGCAAACAGCGAGCTGTTGATGACGCCGCCCGACAGCCGGCTGCTGGCCGTCATCTTGGCGGTCTCGATGCGCGAGGTGAATTTGTTGTCGCCCTTGCGTTCCACGATGAGGCGGCGGAAGTTGCCGCTGTCGTCCGGCACCCAGCGCACGGTCATGCGGACCAGACGGTGGTCGTCGGTGGTCTCGGCCGAAACGACACGGCCGGTGCGGCCGAGCACGTTTTGTCGCACAGGAGTGTCACCGCGCATGAAGGCGGCGGCAGCCGGGTCGGCCACGCCCATGCGCTGCAGCAGCGATTCGGGGGTGTCGCTGCTGCGCACCTGCTCGGAGCGGAACAGCGAGAAGCCAGGAGCGTCAAGCTCGCCCAGTACGAGGTTCTCCGCCAGCGATTCGACGGGGTAGCTGACCATGCGCACCGGCAGTTCGGCCGGGTCGGGCGCAAAGGACGCCACGGCGAATGCGCCGCCGCCGCCCGTCAGCAGGATGGCTGCAACGGCGGCGGTAATGCGTTTGGGATGTTGTTGGAGCGTGCGGGACAGTCGGTCAAGCAAAGCGGTGCTGGCGGTGCGGACCGTAGTGAGGCCGTGAATCAATGGTCTATCCCCAGGGTGAACGTGATTTCCTGAAACTCCCCCGGTGCGAAGACGGGGCGAGGCCAGGAGCACAGACTGTCAGGCTGCAGCCATTCGACAGAATGGTGAAAAACAGGTCGAAACGGCGGGCCCACTAGAATCCGCCTCAAGCAATGTGGGCTGAAGTATAGCGGTGCATGCTGTCTAGACATCCCAAAAAACCCTTATGAATCAATCTGCTGTTACAACAACCCCGGTCTCTGATGGTGTAAGACAGGCCCTCGAAATCTCGCTGCGCGGCGTGCAAGAGCTGCTGCCGCAGGACGAATGGGTCAAGAAGCTGGCGCGTTCGGAGGCCACGGGCCAGCCGCTGCGCATCAAACTGGGGCTGGACCCCACGGCACCCGACATCCACATCGGCCACACGGTGGTGCTGAACAAGATGCGGCAACTGCAAGATCTGGGCCACCAGGTGATTTTCCTGATCGGAGATTTCACCAGCCTGATCGGCGACCCGTCGGGCCGCAACAGCACGCGCCCGCCGCTCACGCCCGAGCAGATCAAGGTGAACGCCGAGACCTACTACAAGCAGGCCAGCATGGTGCTGGACCCCGCGCGCACCGAGATCCGCTACAACAGCGAGTGGAGCGAGCCCCTGGGTGCGAGCGGCATGATCCAGCTGGCCTCCCGGTACACCGTGGCGCGGATGATGGAGCGCGACGATTTCCACAAGCGCTTCACCACCGGCCAGTCCATTGCGGTGCACGAGTTTCTGTACCCGCTGATGCAGGGCTATGACTCGGTGGCCCTGAAAAGCGACCTCGAGCTGGGGGGCACGGACCAGAAGTTCAACCTGCTCATGGGCCGCCATCTGCAGCAGGAATACGGCCAGGAGCCGCAGTGCGTGCTCACCATGCCGCTGCTGGTGGGCCTGGACGGCGTGGACAAGATGTCCAAGTCCAAGAACAACTACATCGGCATTGCCGAAGAGCCCAACACCATGTTCGCCAAGGTGCTGTCGATCAGCGACACGCTGATGTGGGACTGGTACACGCTGCTGTCGTTCAAGAGTCTGGCCGAGATCGCAGCGCTCAAGGCCGAGATCGAAGGTGGCCGCAACCCCAAGGACGCCAAGGTGGCGCTGGCCAAGGAAATCACCGCGCGTTTCCACAGCGCCGCGGCGGCCGATGCGGCCGAGCAGGATTTCATGAACCGCAGCAAGGGCGGTGTGCCCGATGAGATTCCCGAAGTGTCCCTGTCGGGTGCGCCGCTGGGCATCGGTGCCTTGCTCAAGCAGGCCAACCTGGCCCCGTCCGGCAGCGAGGCCAACCGCCTGATCGACGGCGGCGGTGTGCGGGTGGATGGTAGTGTTGTCAGCGACAAGGGCCTCAAGCTGGCCGCCGCCACCTACGTCGTGCAGGTCGGCAAGCGCAAGTTTGCACGGGTGACCTTGTCCTGATTTTTAGGTGAAATGGGCCGCTGGCACTTGATGAATAAGCGCGAGTAGCTATCAAAATAAAAGCGCTGACCCAGCCGGGCTCAGCGCTTTTTTGTGGTCAGTCCAGGTTGTCGTTCAAGTCCGGGTCGGGCACATCCCCGATCGCCTCGCGTGTGGCCTGGGCCTGCAGCTGCAGCCAGGCGCAAAACGCCGTGATCTCCGGCCGCTGCGCGCTGCGGGGCCCCACCATGAGCCAGTAGGCCAGTGGCGAGTCGATGCGGTGGCCGGGCAGCACCTCCACCAGGTCGCCAGCGGCCAGTGCATCGGCAATCAGCGGCATGCGCGCCAGCGCCAGGCCCTGGCCGGCGAGGGCCGCCTGCACGATCTGGTGGGCGTAGTTGAAATACAGCCAGCGCTCGGGCTGCAGCTTGGCCAGGTCCCGCGCATCAAACCAGCGGCGCCAGCTCAGCCACTCCAGGTGTTGGCTGCGGTGCGCGTCGCCCGCCTCGATCAACGTGAACTGGGTGACATCGGCCGGCGTGCGCAGGGGCTTGCCACTCTTGAGCAGCCAGGGGCTGGCCACCACGGCCAGCTGCTCGCCAAACAGGCGCTGCCCCCCCAGGGTGCCCGCGCCCGGCATGCTGTAGCGCAGGGCCAGGTCCACGTCCGAGGTTTCCAGGTCCACCGGCACGTCGCTCGCATCAATGCGGATGTCGATGCCCGGGTTGTCGCGCTGGAACTCCTCCATGCGCGGGATCAGCCACATCGATGCAAAGCTGGCCCAGGTGGTGATGGCCACACTGCGGCGCCCGGCCGTCTGGCGCACCAGACGCACGGCGGCGTCCATGCGCTCGAGCGCCGGGGCCACGGCGCGCTGCAGCTGCGCACCCGCGCTGGTCAGCTCCACCGCCCGCGTGTGGCGCAGGAACAGCGCCACGCCCACTTCTTCTTCCAGGGCCTGGATCTGGCGGCTGACGGCTGACTGGGTGAGCGCCAGCTCATCGGCAGCGGCACGGAAGTTCAGATGGCGCGCCACCGCCAGAAAGGCGCGCCAGTGGCCGGTGGCCACGGGGCGGGTGCGCAGAACGGCGGGGGAGTATTCGGCAGAGGCCATGGCAGGTGTCCTGGAGGCGATTCATGCGTTGTCGGAATGAATAGCGTACCGCGTTTTCATTGGACTGTGTGCATGGCGAAGCGCACTATCCAGTCTCCGAAACACCTTTTATTGAAGCCAAGGAGCCTGTCATGTCCCCCCGCAACGTTCTGGAATCGCAACAATCCGTGCAAGCCAGCCTGGCTGGCCGTCCTGCGGCCGGTTGCTGGAAACTGACCACAGGCAAGGCTTTGTCGCTGCGCCCGCACACCCATGGTGTGTTGCAGATTGCGCAGGGGCAGGTCTGGCTCACCCTGAGCGGGTCTCTGGCGGATTTGCCGGGTGCGGCGGCAGACCACGTGCTGCGGGCGGGTGACCGGTTGGTCATCGCACCGGGCCAGCATGTGGTGATGGAAGCCTGGAACCCCTCGGGGCACGCCGATGCCGTGGCTTTCCGTTGGGACAGCGTGGTGGCGCCCGCCACGGCGCAGTCCGCCAGCCTGGCTGCCCGCGACTGGGAATGTGGTGTGGTGCAGCCGCTGCGCGACCTGGTGCATGCACTGGGCCAAGGCGGGCGTGCCCTGGGTGCAGCGCTGGCGGATGTGGCGGGCGCGGGCGGGCGTTTTGCCGCAGGTCTGGCCCGGTTTGCTCTGCATCGGATAGCAGCACCGCTACAGCGCAAGCCAGCTTGAAACGTATATGCAGGAAAAGCATCAATAGGTGCCGTGCTTTTCATTGGACGTTGTTCTGCAAGCCGCGCACCATACGGTCTTACTAGGGTTAACCCGGAGAAAGCCATGACAACCTCTCACGCTCTTCATCTGTTTTCATCTTCCCGCGCTGTGGGTGCGGCAGCGGGTGGCACTGGCACGGTGGCTGCTGGCGCCGCGGTCAGCCTAGCCCCCAAGGCTGCGATGACCTTGCGCATCGCCGAAGGCCAAGCCTGGGTCACGCTGGGCAAGGGCCTGGGCGACAGCAGCGACGTGTTCCTTTGCGCCGGGCAGTCGCTGCCCGTGGCCGCAGGCCAATCGGTGGTGGTCGAGCCCCTGAATGGCCGCCGCCTGCAGTACCGCTGGGTGCGCGGCGAGGCTGCCAGTGCCCGCCCTGCATCGTGGTGGCGCCGTGCGTCCGTTGGCAACGGGGCTCCCGCGTGGGGCGACGCCTGCTGCGCCTGAGGGCGCTGGCCTGATCCGGGAAAGGGGGGGCTGACCTCGCCTCGGTTCTGGTGTGCAATAGAGCTTCAAAGAGCTGCTAGCGCTTGATCATCAAGCGCTAGCAGCTCTTTTTTTGATAGCGTTTGTACATGCGACACGTGCAGCGCCAGCGCCTCAAACGGCTCAACCTTCGAGGCCTTGGTGCGGCGCTTCGCCCAACAGCCCGATCAACTGGGCCTGCAGCGTCGTCAGTATTTCATCGGACAACGCCGGCCGCGCCGCCGCAGTGGCGCGGGCCAGCACCAGCCCGCCGACCATGGTGGCCAGGACTTGCATGGCGCGCGCTCGGTCTTCTGGCGGTATAGGGGCGCTGCTGTCTGTCAGCAACTGCGCAAAACGCCCGATGTTGCGCTCGATGCCCTGGGCAAACACTTCTGAAAGCTCGCTGCCGGCCCGGGCGGCATCCACCGCCAGCGCGGCGGCGGGGCAACCCGTGCCCGGCGAGTCGCGGTGCTGGGGCGAGAGGTAGCTCTTGATGCGCTCGCCGATGGTGGTGTTCGGGGTGGCTCCGTCCAGCGGGGCGATGGACCAGTCGAACGCCCGCGCACAGGCCTCTTGCACCAGCGCGTCTTTCGACGCGAAATGCCGGTACAGCCCGCCATGGGTGAGCCCCGCATCGCGCGTGATGTCGGCCACGCCCACGCCGGTCAGCCCCCGCTCGCGGTACAGACGGGAGGCCGCGTCGAGGATGCCCTGCCGGTTCTCTGCGGCCTGTGCTTTGGAAACCTTCATGCTGCCTCTTATTGATTGCGACCGTACGCAAAAAGTGGTGATGCCTTTATGATGACGGCTGCAATCATAAAGGCGCGGATCGTTTCCGTGCGTCGCTGCAGTGCCTTGGAACCGGTTCTTGGTGCTGCGCCCAATCTGTCTGACGAGGTGAATGCATGAAAAAAATGATCCATGGCGGCCGTGGTGCCGAGGTGTGGAGTGGTGTGTGCTGCGACAAGGCGGTGGCCTGATGCGGCGCGTTGTGGTCACGGGCATGGGCCTGGTGTCGCCGCTGGGCTGCGGTGTGGAACTGGTCTGGCAGCGCCTGCTGGCAGGGCGCTCGGGTCTGTCGCGCCTGCCGGAGGCGGTCACGGACGGCATTTCCGCCAAGGTGGCGGGGCAGGTGCCCAGCGTCGCGGACGACGCGGAGGGGGGTTGGGACGTGGATGCCATCGTCTCGTCCAAGGACCAGCGCAAGATGGACCGCTTCATCCCCTTTGCGCTGGGCGCGGCGCAGCAGGCGCTGGCGCAGGCCGGCTGGCCGCCTGCCGATGAGCGGGCGCGCGAGCGCACGGCCACGGTGATCGCCTCGGGCATTGGTGGCTTTGGCGCGATTGCCGAGGCCGTGCGCACCACCGACACGCGTGGCCCGCAGCGCTTGTCGCCGTTCACGGTGCCGTCGTTCCTGGTCAATCTGGCGGCAGGGCAGGTGTCGATCCGCCATGGCCTCAAGGGGCCGCTGGGCGCGCCGGTCACCGCGTGCGCCGCCAGCGTCCAGGCGATTGGCGATGCCGCGCGCCTGATCCGCAGCGGCGAGGCCGATGTGGCCCTGTGCGGTGGCAGCGAGGCGGCCATTGACCGCGTGAGCCTGGGCGGTTTTGCAGCGGCCAAGGCCCTGGGCACGGCGTTCAACGACACACCCGAGCAGGCCTCGCGGCCGTTTGATGCGCAGCGCGACGGTTTTGTGATGGGTGAGGGCGCGGGCATGCTGGTGATTGAGGCGCTGGACCACGCCCTCGCGCGCGGCGCACAGCCACTGGCCGAGCTGGTGGGCTATGGCACGTCGGCCGACGCGTACCACATCACCTCCGGCCCCGAAGATGGCGATGGCGCAGCGCGCAGCATGCTGGCCGCGCTGGCGCAGGCAGGCCTCACAGCCCAGGATGTGCAGCACCTGAACGCCCACGCCACGTCCACCGGCGTGGGCGACCGTGGCGAGCTGGCCGCCATCCGCCGTGTGTTTGGCACGGGGGCGCAGGTGGCCATCAGTTCCACCAAGTCGGCCACCGGCCATCTGCTGGGGGCTGCTGGTGCGGTGGCGGCCATCTTCACAGCGCTGGCGCTGCGCGACCAGGTGGTGCCGGGCACGTTGAACCTGCACACGCCCGATGCGCTGGCCGAGGGGCTGGACATGGTGGCGCTGCGGCCCAGGCCGATGGCGCTCACGCATGCCATGCTCAACGGGTTTGGTTTTGGGGGTGTGAACGCGACCCTGATCCTGCGGCGCTGGCCCGAAGCCGCGTGACGGGCAGGGGCCTGTTCAGAGCACCAGTTCGCCGCGCACGGCTTCAAAGGCCGCGAGCGCTGCGTCCCCGTCCAGATGCTCCATGCGCGCCAGCGCGTCCACGTCTTCCACCGTGCTGAACGCGAGGCTGAACTGGTGGAAACGCCGCCCCGCGAGCGGGCCGTGGTGCAGCACCTCGACGTTGACGTGGCGGGGGTCGTTGCGGATGCGTTCGATGAGTTTGAGCACCGCCTTCTGCGGGCCTTCGAGCTGCTGGCAGAAGCGCTGGCCGTCAAAAATCAGCAACCCCGTCACGTCCAGCTCCGCGTTGACATGGCGCGCGCGCCCTGCAATCTCGGCCACCACGCTCAAGGGTTGATCGGGGGCGAGGGTGCTCACATAGAGAACCTCGTAGAGGACGGGGGATACGTTCATAAGTGAGGCCAATGTAGGGGGCGCGCGGCGGTTGCACAATGTCAAAAGACATAGATGTAACTGCTGCACCACCCCGCGCGTCGTGGTGCTGTCGCCCAGTGTGAATCGATGAGAATTGCGCCACCATGAATGTCACCCTGCCTGCCAACGCCTGTCCCCCGACCTGCCACGACTGCCGGCTGCGAAAGACCGGCGCGTTCACGGCCGTGAAGCCCGAGGTGCTGGATTTCATTGAAGGCTTTCGCACGGACAGCCTGGCCGTGGAGGCCGGCGGCGCGCTGGTGCGCGAGAACCAGACCAACGCCAAGCTGTTCACGCTGTATTCGGGCTGGGCCTTTCGCTACAAGACCATGAGCGACGGGCGCCGCCAGATCCTCAATTTTTTGCTGCCTGGCGACCTCGTGGGCCTGCAGCAGGAGTTTGGCGATGTCTCCACCCACGGCATCGAGGCGCTGACCGATTGTTCGCTGTGTGTGTTCCAGAACGACAGCCTGTGGGCGCTGTTTCGCGAGCACCCGCGCCTGGGCTACGACATCACCTGGCTGTCGGCCCACGAAGAAGGCCATGTGGACGACAACCTGCTGACCACCGGCCGCCGCAACGCTACAGAACGCGTGGCCATGCTGCTCATGCACCTGTACCGGCGGCTCGACCGCATCGGGCTGGTGGAGGACGGCGCGGTGGCGTTCCCGCTGAACCAGCAGCACATTGCCGATGCACTGGGGCTGTCGCTGGTGCACACCAACAAGACGCTGCGGCGCCTGTCGCTGCTGGGCCTGCATGAGCTGAAAAACGGGCGGCTGCGCCTGCTCAACACCCGCGCGCTGGCCCGCATCGCCGAGTACTACGACACGCCGCCCCGGCTGATGCCGCTGTTGTAGAGGTACTGCTGCGGCAGGAATTTGATCAAATTGGCCTCTGGCGCTTGTGTGGTAAGCGTAAGAAGCTATGGTTTGAATAGCATATTGCGCTGTGTTGGCCGCAACCGATAATCCACGCCATGCCCGCACGCCGGGCTTTTGCTGCGCAACCCCACCTCCTTTTTCATGACCTCACTCGACATCCTCATCATGGCGGCCGGCAAGGGCACGCGCATGAAAAGCCGCCTCCCCAAGGTGCTGCAACGCCTGGCCGGGCGCCCATTGCTGCAGCATGTGCTGGACCAGGCAGCCCATTTACAGGCGCGCAGCGCCATCGTCATCACCGGCCATGGTGCTATAGAAGTAGAAGCTGCTACTGCAGGTGCAGCAAGCGCTGGAGGCCATTTTGACCTCAAATTCGTGCGCCAGGAGCCCCAGCTGGGCACCGGCCACGCCGTCCAGCAGGCCGTGCCCCACCTGCGCGATGACGGCACGGTGGTCGTGCTGTCGGGCGACGTGCCGCTGACCCAGGCCGACACCCTGCGTGCCCTGGTGGCGGCCAGCGAAGGCGGCAAGCTGGCCCTGCTGACCGTGACCTTGCCCGACCCCACGGGTTATGGCCGCATCGTGCGCAATGCATCCGATGCCGTGCAAGGCATCGTCGAACACAAGGACGCCACCGACGCCCAGCGCGCCATCACCGAGGTCTACAGCGGCATCATGGCCGTGCCCGCGAAGCTGCTGCGCGGCTGGCTGGCGCGGCTGACCAATGACAACGCCCAGGGCGAGTACTACCTCACCGACATCGTCGCCATGGCCGTGGCCGATGGTGTGCCCGTGGTCGCGCACCGCATCACCGATGCGCTGCAGGTGGCGGGCGTGAACAGCCCGCTGCAACTGGCCGAGCTGGAGCGCGCGCACCAGCTGCGCCAGGCCCTCGCACTGATGGAGCAGGGCGTGCGCTTGGCCGACCCGGCGCGGTTCGATGTGCGCGATGACACCCGCACCGGTGTGCGCGGCGAACTGGTGTGTGGGCAGGATGTGGAGATCGACGTGAACTGCGTCTTCACCGGCCGCGTGGAGCTGGGCGAGGGCGTGAGCATTGGCGCGAACTGCTGCATTGCCAACGCACGCATCGCGGCGGGCGCCGTGATCCATCCGTTCACCCACATCGACGGCGAGAAGGCTGGCGCCACCGTGGGCGAGGGCGCGCTGATCGGCCCCTTTGCCCGCCTGCGCCCCGGTGCACAACTGGGCCGCGAGGTGCACATCGGCAATTTTGTGGAGGTGAAGAACAGCACCCTGGCCGATGGCGCCAAGGCCAACCACCTCGCCTACCTGGGGGACGCCACCGTGGGCGAGCGTGTGAACTACGGCGCGGGCAGCATCACCGCCAACTACGACGGTGCCAACAAGCACCGCACGGTGATCGAGGCCGATGTGCATGTGGGCAGCAACTGCGTGCTGGTGGCGCCGGTGACGATTGGCGCAGGCGGCACGGTGGGTGGTGGCAGCACCATCACGAAGAGCACGGCGCCGGGAGCGCTGAGCGTGGCGCGGGGCAAGCAGGTCAGCATTGCCAACTGGAATCGCCCCGCCAAACAAGCCAAGCCATGAGCGCGCCAGACGCCAGCGCCGGGGACGAGCTGCAGCAATTGCAGGGATTGCGCGCCGCGCTGGCCCGCAGCCAGCAGCAGGTGGCCCACATGGCGGCTGCGCAGGAGGAGTTCTTGCGCGCCGTTTCGCACGACCTGCGCGCGCCGCTGCGGCATGTGACCTCTTACGGCACGCTGGTGCGCGAGGTGCTGGGGGATCTGCCGCCCGAGGTGGCGCAGGGCGCCGAGGTGCAGGAGGCACTGGGCTTTCTGGCCACCATGGACCAGTCCGCCCGGCGCATGGGCCTGATGATCGACGGGCTGCAGGCCCTGGTGCGCGCCAGCCGCGCCCCGCTGAGCCTGCAGCCTGTGCCGCTGGCCGATGCGATGGCCCAGGCGCGCGCCACTCTGGCCCCTGCCGAGGCAGGGCGTGCCGTGGAATGGCGCGTGGATGCCAACCTGCCTACGTTGCAGGCCGACCCGGTGTTGCTGCAGGAGTTGCTGGTGCAGCTGCTGGGCAACGCGCTCAAGTTCACACGTCCGGTGGCCCAGCCCTGCATCACCCTGCGGGCCGATGTGGCGCCATGGGGCCAGCTGGCCTTTACGGTGCGAGACAACGGCGTGGGGTTTGACCCGGCGCGTGCGGGCACCTTGTTCGGTGTGTTCCAGCGCCTGCACCGCGAGACTGAGTTTGACGGCGTGGGCACGGGTCTGGCGCTGTGCCGTGCGGTGGCGCAACGCCATGGCGCACACCTCAGTGCCACGGCAATGCCGGGTGGGGGCTGCACGGTGCGTGTGCAATGGCCCGTGGAGTGTGCTGCGACGGAGGCCGACCCCGGGGCCACCAACCCCTGACGCTGAACCGGCGGCCGCCCGCTACACCGCTGGCACCAGGTCCGGCTCCATGCACCCTGCCACGCGGTTGCGCCCGCCGTTCTTGGCGGCATACAGCGCGGCGTCGGCCGCGTCGATCCAGGCGCGCAGGCTGCTGTGGCGGTGGTCGGCGGGGGCCACGCCAATGCTGCTGGTGACGCGCACGCCGGGCAGGCTGCGCAGGCGAACGCTCTCGGTCTGCTCGCGGATGCGGTGGGCAATGGCCAGCGCGTCCTTGGCCTGCATGCCGGGCAGCACGATGGCAAATTCATCACCACCGTAGCGCCCCGCGCAGTCGCCCGCGCGCACGTTGCCGCGTACCACATGGGCCAGTGCACGGATCACTTCGTCACCCACGGTATGGCCGTGGGCGTCGTTGATCTCCTTGAAATGGTCGATGTCCAGCATCAGCATGCAGGCCGGTTCGTTACTGGTGTGGTGGCGGCGCAGCGCGGCCTCGGCCTGCTCTTGCCAGTGACCGCGCCCGAACAGGCCGGTGAGTGCATCCACACGCCGCAGCTCGTCCAGCAGCTGGTTCTGCCGCGCTGACTGGCGGATGAGTTGGTAGCTGACCAGGCTGACCGACAGCGTGTGCAGTGCCATCACCGGCAGGCAGGCGATCATGACGCGCATGGAGGTTTCAGGCGCCCAGTGCAAGCCTGAGAGCGCCGCGCCCACCAGCCCTCCGGCCAGCATGGCGGGCAGCGCGCGCGCCCACAGCCCGCGGATGCCGGTGGTGATCTTGTCCACCATGGTCAGTGTCAGCAGCAGCACGCTGGGCAACAGGTTGAAGTGCATCAGCGGCACAAAACTGGCGGCCAGGGCAGAGTCGATGAGCAAGTTGCGGGTCTCGGCCCGGTAGGGGTCTTTGCTGTGGCGCGTCACCAGATAGGCCACATGCGGCCAGACGAATGCGGGCAGCGCCATGGTCAGCCAGGCGGTGACGCTGGCATGGCGCTCCCACAGCACCACGCCCACCACCATGCCGCCCAGCCCCATGCCCAGAATGCGCAGGGGATAGATACGTCGGGGCATCTGGCGGCGGGGTGTGGGCATGGGCGGAATGGGGGGACGGCCCGCAGCGCCCCCCGATGGGCTGGGCACGAGGGGTGGTGGTGGCTGGGGAGCTTACATCTCCCCCAGGAGCGATACCAGCACGAAATGACCAGGCACCGCAAAGGGCAACTGCACGGGCAGCGGCGGCACGGTATCGCCATGGATTCGCTGCAGTGTGGTTGCCGTTGGGGTTTTCAAAATTGATAGCGTGCAACGCTTTCTAATCAAGCGCTAGAGGCACTTTTGTATCGAATTTTGCCCGGCGCGTCGCGAAAAAAGCCTTCACATTGCGCACGTTGGCATCGCCTGTGAACAGGCGCTGCGACAGCGCCAGGTAGCCCGGCATGTCCCGGGTGTGCACCACCAGCACAAAGTCGGGCCCGGGCGACACGCGCCAGCACTGCTGCACGGCGTCGTCGGCCACGGCGCGGGCTTCGAATGCTTCGAGCTGCTCGGCGCCCTGGCGGTCGAGCGACACCTCGACGATGCAGGCCAGCCCGTGGCCTTGAACAGCCGCCAGCCGGTCGGGCTGCAGGATGGCCACCTGGCGCTCGATCAGACCGACATCGTGCAGGCGCTTGACGCGGCGCAGGCAGGTGGGTGGCGAGACATGCACCTGCTCGGCCAGCGCCTGGTTGCTTTGTGCGGCATCGGTTTGCAGGAGGTTGAGCAGCTGCAGGTCCGTGCTGTCGAGTGATATGTATTCCATAAATTTTTGTGATTTGAAAGAAAATTTCACAATGAATGATTTGTGAAATTAAAGTTCAAAAATTAATAAATATCAATCAACAATTTCTTACTGGGCTGCCTAACATCGCCCATCGCTTTAAAACCAAGGCAAACACCATGTGCGGCATCGTCGGCGCGGTCTCCACGCGCAACATCGTTCCCATCCTCGTCCAGGGCCTGCAGCGGCTTGAATACCGGGGGTATGACTCGTGCGGCGTGGCCGTGCACGCCTCCAGCCTCGATGCTGCACGCCCGGCGGGCCTGCAGCGCGCCCGCAGCACGGCGCGTGTGGCCGAACTGCTGGACCAGGTGACCACGGAACGCATCGACGGCGCCACCGGCATTGCCCACACCCGCTGGGCCACCCATGGCGCGCCTGCCGTGCACAACGCCCATCCGCATTTCAGCCACGGCACGGGCGCTGACGCCAACGCCCAGAGCGTTGGCCGCGTGGCCCTGGTCCACAACGGCATCATTGAAAACCACGAAGAACTGCGCAAGGCACTGCAGGCACGCGGCTATGTGTTTGCGAGCCAGACCGACACCGAAGTCGTCGCCCACCTGGTGGACAGCCACTACACCGGCGACCTGTTCGATGCCGTGCAGGCCGCCGTGGCCGAGCTGCACGGCGCCTACGCCATCGCGGTGATGCACAAGGACGAACCCCACCGCGTGGTGGGGGCGCGCGCCGGTTCGCCGCTGATCCTGGGGGTTGGCAAAGACGCTGCCGGAGGGGCCTCGCAATCCCCTGAACACTTCTTGGCCAGCGACGCCATGGCACTGGCCGGCGTGACGGACCAGATCGTCTACCTGGAAGAGGGCGACTTGGTGGACCTGCAGCTGGGCCGCTACTGGATTGTGGGCAAGGACGGCGCCGCGTTGACCCCCGCGCAGCGCCCCGTGCGCACCGTGCTGGCCCACAGCGGCGCGGCCGAGCTGGGCCCCTACCGCCACTACATGCAAAAGGAAATCTTCGAGCAGCCGCGCGCCATTGCCGACACCCTCGAAGGCGTGGAAGGCATCGTGCCTGAGCTGTTCGACGGCGCGGGCCAACACGGCGAGCCCGGCGCCGCCGCCTGGCGCGTGTTCAAGGAGATCAACAGCGTCCTCATCCTGGCCTGCGGAACCAGCTACTACAGCGGGTGCACCGCCAAATACTGGCTCGAAGAAATCGCCGGCATCCCCACGCAAGTGGAAGTGGCCAGCGAATACCGCTACCGCACCAGCGTGCCCAACCCGCGCACGTTGGTGGTCACCATCAGCCAGTCGGGCGAAACGGCCGACACGCTGGCGGCGCTGCGACACGCGCAAAGCCTGGGCATGTCGCACACGCTCACCATCTGCAACGTGGCCACCAGCGCCATGGTGCGGGAGTGCAAGCTGGCCTACATCACCCGCGCGGGTGTGGAGATTGGCGTGGCCAGCACCAAGGCCTTCACCACCCAGCTCGCGGGCCTCTTCTTGCTGACGCTGGCGCTGGCCCAATCCAAAGGTCGGCTGAGCGAGGAGCAGGAAGCTGCCCACCTCAAAACCATGCGCCACCTGCCCGTGGCGCTGCAGGCGGTGCTGGCGCTGGAGCCCCAGCTCATCAGCTGGGCCGAAGACTTCGCCCGCATGGAAAACGCCCTGTTCCTGGGCCGGGGCCTGCACTACCCCATTGCCCTGGAAGGTGCCTTGAAGCTCAAGGAAATCAGCTACATCCACGCCGAGGCCTACCCAGCGGGTGAACTCAAGCACGGGCCCCTGGCCCTGGTCACCAGCGCCATGCCCGTGGTCACGGTGGCGCCCAACGATGCGCTGCTGGAAAAACTCAAGAGCAACATGCAGGAAGTGCGCGCGCGCGCCGGTGTGCTCTACGTGCTGGCCGACGCCGACACCCGCATCGAAAGCGGCGAAGGCATTCACGTCATCCGCATGCCCGAGCACTATGGCCCGCTGAGCCCGCTGCTGCATGTCGTGCCGCTGCAGTTGCTGGCGTATCACACGGCGTGTGCGCGGGGGACGGATGTGGATAAGCCCAGAAATTTGGCAAAAAGTGTCACTGTGGAGTGACGCGTTGGGGGCGCTGGCTTTGACTGATCGTAAAAATAAACTCTGTAATCTGTAAATAAAACCTGGAAAGGTTTAGTGCACCCGTACCGTTGGGTTCCAAGCGCCTCAGTTGAGGCGCTTTTTTATTGTCAGATCACCAAGCTATGGGGGAGTTGGATGGGCTGCTTCAGGCTGATTTGAGTCAATAGCGACCCAGTGTCTGAACGGCAGTAACGACAAACACCGGTCGTTGAACGCCTCGCACCCTGATTAGCGGCTTCCCCCTCGGACCCGGCAGCTTACATGCGCGGCGCCTGCCGGCTTGAGCGACCGCTTGTGAGCGCGACAGCGTACTCATGTTGACCCACTATGGACAGTCACTGCCTCCTGGAATGACTACCGTCCCTTACGAACTGGCTGCGTTCATGGCTAGCTCTGGGGGCAAAGCCAACAGCCACTGTTGCTCCATTGCCTGCGATTTCCTTGTCGTTGACAGTCAACAAATGGCCCTGGCATGGTGCTCTGCTGGCGTCACGAGCGCCTGAAAAATTTCTTTGTCGAGGTTGTGGCTGCGATGGAGACGCATCAAACATTCCAGCAAATTTTGCGTACATAGTGACGCTTTAAACAAATATTTCTGATGAATTACAAAGAAATTTATTGATTTTCATTGACTTGGATCATGGATAAAGTTTCGGGACATCAACACCCGAACTACTTCATATGACCACCCCACAACGAATCCCTTTTCATTTGGCTTTTCCTGTGCGTGACATCGCCGAGGCTCGCTCCTTCTACGGCGAACTGCTGGGATGTCCCGAAGGACGCAGCGCTCCCGAATGGGTTGACTTTGACTTCTACGGTCACCAGATCGTTGCTCACTTGGCCCCTGACGAATGCGGTCACAAGTCAAGCAGCGCGGTAGATGGCCATGATGTGCCTGTGCGCCATTTCGGCGCCATCCTCCCGATGGATCAATGGCAGAAGATGGCCGACAAGCTTGTTGCGAACAAGACCAAGTTCGTCATCGAGCCCTACATCCGGTTCAAGGGAGAGCCCGGGGAGCAGGCCACGATGTTCTTCCTCGATCCCTCTGGGAATGCTGTCGAAATGAAGTCCTTCGCGGATCTAGGTTCGCTGTTCGCAAAGTAAAGGTGACGACATGAAAAGCCCTATCCTTCTTCCAATCGCAACCGCGACTGCTCTCTTGTGCTTCCTAGGGAATGCGGTCGCCCAAACGGACACCCTGAAGAAAATCAAGGACTCCGGAGCCATCACTATGGGCGTTCGGGATGGCTCTGGAGCCATGTCGTTTACGCTGGGGCCAGGTGTCTACACTGGCTTTCACGTCGAAGTGTGCGAACGCGTCATTGCAGATGTGAAGAAGGCGCTGGGGATTCAGAAGCTGGACGTCAAGTATCAACTTGTCACGCCGCAGAACCGTATTCCCTTAGTACAAAACGGCACGGTGGACATTGAGTGCGGCACCACAACCAACAACACTGTTCGTCAAAAGGACGTCGCATTCGCACCCACGCTCTATGTAGAGGGCGTGCGTGTTGCAGTCAGGAAAGCCTCGGGCATTGCCTCCACTTCTCAACTCGTCGGCAAAACTGTGGCGGCAACGACAGGGAGTACTGCTGTCCAGCAGCTGCGCAAACTCAAGAAAGAGGGGACGGGGGAGATTGATGAATTGCTCGCGAAAGACAATGGCGAGGGCTTCCTACTGCTTGAATCCGGTCGGGCGCAAGGATTCATCGCCGATGGACAAATCCTGGCCACTCTGATCTCCAAGAGTAAAGATCCTTCGCAGTACGAGTTGCTCGACCAGGTTCTCAGCGTAGAGCCCATTGCGATCATGCTCCCCAAAGGAGATCCAGCTTTCAAGAAGTTGGTGGACCAGAGTGTTATTGCAATTGCGCAGAGCGGCGAGGCAGCGCGACTGTATGACAAGTGGTTCATGAAACCAATCCCACCCAGCAATTTGAAAGTGGGCTTGCCTGCAAACGCTTTGACTCAAGCGGCTTGGAAGAACCCATCGGACAAGCCCCTAGAAGCGTACGACGTTAAGTAAGGACGTTTTGATCGGGCGCTCGAGGGAGGCTTTCTTGGTGCGCAAGACGCGTTGGCGCTCCGGAGAGAGGTTGAGAGAGATAAAAGCTTGAGGAGTGCCGATCCGAGTGCGTCAGGCGCTCTCTCGGCGGGCCGTCCTATCGGAATCCTAGGGTTCCGAATCGTGGAAGTGCAGGGCCGTCAGAAACAGGGTTGTCTTCTCGTTGGGCACCGCTCTGAAGCTCTGCGGCCTGTCGTCCGTCTCCTTGCGAAGATCCGCTATCGAAGTGAGTGTCCACCCCACAGAAAAAATCCAGCGGACACGGAGGCACCCTCTCTGTCTGCGCAGCAAGGTGATGCCCTGGGTAGCGGCAGAAGCAACCTCCTGCTTGAACCGTGGCTGCAGACTTTTTACAGAGCCGGATGCTGTGGATGCGTCAGCTGAAGCATGGAGGCGTGCCATGGATCGGAATGACTACGCTTTGTTGGCCGCTCGCATGAAATCGACGAATGCACGCAGCTTTCCCGGCATGTGCTTGCGATGGGGGTAATACAGATGAAATGCGTCGTCCATTCCGCTGTGCTGTTTCAGAATCTGCCGCAGCTGGCCGCTGGCCAGCTCGTGTTTCGCAAACTCTTCGAACACGAAGCCGATGCCGAGACCCTGGACTGCAGCATCCACGACAGACCGCATCTCGTCGAATAGAAGACGCCCTTGCACGTCGATTTGCACCATTTGGCCATTTGCATCGAACCTCCATTCGAACCACCGGCCTCCCACGGAATAACGTTGCCGAATGCAGTCGTGCTTCAACAGATCATCGATGGACCTGGGCTCCCTTCGATGCTGAAAGTAGTTCGGGGCGGCAACCAAAATTCTTTTTTGCACCTTTCCCAGCTGCACGGCCACCATGTCGTTCTGCACTTTCTTGCCCATGCGTATGCCAATGTCAAAGCCAGCGCTAACGATATCGCCGAGCAGGTTGTCCAGCGAGATCTCGACATGGATCAACGGAAAACTTTCCAGGAAGGCCTCCAGATGCGGTTCGATCAACATACGGTAGGCAACGTATGAGGAGTTGACTCGTACAGTTCCGGATGGCTGGTCGGTTGCCAGCAAAGCTTCCGACAAGGAGTTTCTGATCAGCGCAAGCGCGGGCGCCACTGTTGAATGCAGTGACGCACCCGCTTCAGTCAAGCTGACACTGCGCGTGGTTCGGTTGAAGAGCCGCACATTCAATTGCGCTTCCACAGTCTTGATGGTCCGAGACACCGCCGTCGGCGTAACGCCCAATTCGGCTGCCGCCCGGGCAAAGTTCAAGTGCCGAGCCGCCGCTTCAAACGTCAAAAGCCCAGGTAGATGCACCGGTGGCGAGACTGCAGCCACACCCGCACGGTCCGTCTGCATCGCATCTTTTATTGTGAGCTTTTTGTTCATACTTTATGCATGCTTGTGACTATTTACGTCATTATCTTCGACCTCCATACTTCCCACATCACACGAATTCAACATGCAACCAAGTTGCTCAATGGAACAAAGCATGGCGCTTCGCAACTCCTCCTCCGATCTCTTCTCTCCCGTGACGATGGGTGCGCTGGCGCTCGCGAACCGCATTGTCATGGCGCCGCTCACACGCAGTCGTATGGGCACTGACGGCGTGCCCAACGAAATGCATGCCCGCTACTACGCACAGAGAGCCAGCGCAGGCCTGATCATTAGCGAGGCGACAAACATCTCGGCCCAAGGGCGGGGCTATGCATTGACGCCTGGCATATGGACGGGCGAGCAGGTCATCGGCTGGAAGAAAGTGACGGATGCGGTGCACGCAGCTGGGGGCCTGATCGTGTGCCAGCTATGGCATGTTGGCCGCTTCTCACATGTGGATCTGCAACCGGACGGAGCAGCGCCGGTGGCACCGTCGGCGGTTCGCGCAGAGGGCCAGACCTATACCGAAAAAGGCATGCTGGATGTCTCGATGCCGCGGGCACTGGAAACGTCGGAGATTCCTGGCGTCATCGCGCAATACCGGCACGCCGCCGAGTGTGCAAAACGGGCTGGTTTCGACGGTGTCGAAGTGCACTCCGCCAATAGCTATCTGCTGGATCAGTTTTTGCGCGATTCGACCAACCAGCGCAGTGACGCCTACGGAGGCTCCATCGAGAACCGCAGTCGGCTCACCTTGGAAGTCACTGCGGCGGTGGTCGAGGTCTGGGGCCATGACCGTGTCGGAATTCGGCTCTCTCCTGTGACGCCGGATGCAGGCAACACGCCTCTCGACAGCCAGGTCATGCAGACGTACGGCTATTTGATCGAGCAGTTGAATCACTTCCAACTGGCGTATATGCACTTTGTCGAAGGCGCTACGGCCACTTCGCGAACCGTGCCCGAAGGTATAGACCTCGACGCATTGCGCGCACTGTTCAAAGGTCCTTATGTCGGCAACAACAACTACGACCTCGCGTTGGCGATGCGCCGCCGCGCAGAAGGCAAGGTCGATGCGGTCGCTTTTGGCCGTCCGTTCATTGCCAATCCCGATCTGGTGCACCGCTTGAAAGCGGGCGCTGAACTGGCTATTGCTCCTCGGGAAACCTATTACGGCAACGGCGCCAAGGGTTATACCGACTGGCCTGTGCTGGCGGACTGAGCAGGTTGGTTGCCGACCCTGCATCCGATGTGGAACCAACGAGTCACTGGGACTCTTATCAGGAGCAATCGATTGAAAGCGAGCTGTATCAAGACTTTGATTTCCGTGGCGTTCGCTGTTGGCGTGGGAGCAACCGCCCATGCCGCAGACGCACCCATCCGCCCCCAAGCCAACCAAACCAACCAAGGAAAAGCCATGAACAAGCCCACGTACGTACACGACTACAAAGCTATCTCCGAAGTGCTCAACAAGTACATCGAGGGATGCAAACAGGCCAAGAGCAGCATCATGAAGTCCGCTTTCAGTCCTCAGGCGACGATGTATAGCGTCGGCCCCGATGGAAAGATGACTGGTGGTGCGATTCCGATCCTGTTTGAGGGTATCGACAAGGATTTCCGGCCCTCTCCTGACGCGACGGCAGCGATCACCCGCATCGAGATCGTTGGTACGGCGGCCAGCGCGCGCATAGACGCCAACGACATGTCAGGCATCTCGTTCACCGACTTCTTCCATCTTTTGAAGGTCGATGGCCAGTGGACGGTGGTCAGCAAGATTTTCCAGGCACATGCAGCGCCTTAACCAGCCATCTGCGCAGCAAGTACCAGACTCATGATCGCGTCGGCCTACCGGTTCCCGCTCCGGTGGATTGATGCCTTGGCATCGGCGGTCGTGGTTCGCACACTTCGCAGGAATTGAGCTGGCTTTTCGTTGAACACCTTTACGGTGCCAGCCACCACAGGGCGGGTGAGATGACGGCCTGGGTATGTCTGCCCCTAAACATATCCCTACGACCGTAGGGTTTGGCTGAAAGGCGATCCGCATCAAGGCCGCTTTCAGTAAGAACGCAACCATCTTGCGCATCGACGCGGTCGGCAATCATTCGGCCCAAGTCATCTACCGCTTACTTGCGGCACAGGAACGGGTTTTTCGTTTGACGCGTGAAGCCCGAAGTCCCAGTGCTCGCAGTGAGACCGTCGGCAACACCGCAAGCACCCGCGCATCGGCGCCGACTACGTTCTCCTGGCTCAGCTTCTCACTCACCAAGAAGAAAACCTCATGAATACCCCCAACTCTGCTGTCGCCGCCTCCTGTTTGCCCCTGGCGGTTGGTAGCGCTTGCGCGGCCGACCGGCCCGGCGTCGAACACAACACCGCAAAATTCTTGCAATCCCTCGAAGGCAGCAAGACGCTCGATGCAATGACGCCGGCCGAAGCCCGCGCAGCACTTGTGGACGCGCAGGACGCTCCCAATGTTTCCTTGCAAGCGGCCGATGTCAGCGAGAAGACGATCCGCATAAATGGCAGCGAACTGAAGCTGACCATCGTTCGCCCGGAAGGCAGCAAGCACAAGACCCTACCCGCGTTCATGTACTTCCACGGCGGAGGCTGGGTGCTGGGCGACTTTTCCACCCACGAGCGGTTGGTGCGTGACCTGGTGGCAGGCTCGGGCGCGGTAGCGGTCTTCGTCAACTACACCTTGTCGCCTGAGGCGGGGTACGGCGTTGCCATTGAGCAAGCCTATGCCGCAACAAAATGGGTGGCTGAGCATGGTGGGGAGATTAATGTCGACGGCAAGCGCCTCGCGGTCGCTGGCAACAGCGCGGGCGGCAATCTGGCCGCCGTTGTTGCGTTGATGGCGAACGAGAAGGGAGCTCCCGCGTTGCGTTCGCAAGTGTTGCTGTGTCCGGTGACGGATGCAAACTTCGAAACGCAGTCGTACAAGGATTTTGCCAACGGCTACTTCCTGACTAAGGACTTGATGGTGTGGTTCTGGGACCACTACACGACCGATGCCAAGGCACGCAAGCATATCTACGCCTCGCCGCTGCAGGCGACGACCGAGCAGCTCAAGGGCTTGCCGCCAACGTTGATTCAAACTGCTGAATTCGATGTCCTGCGCGACGAAGCCGAAGCTTATGGCCGCAAGCTCGAAGCTGCGGGTGTGCACGTCAAGTCGGTGCGCTACAACGGCATGATTCACGATTTTGGGCTATCGAATATTTTCAGCCACCTGCCAGCGCCCCGCAGCGCAATTGTGCAGGCATCACAAGAGCTCAAGGCCAACCTGGGCAAGTAACTTCAGATGCAGGGAACTGCGTTTGTTCTAAGCGAGCCAAGAGGCAGGCACACCTGCTTTCGACCATCTCGGGACGTGAACCGGTCTTTCGGTAGCCTGTTAGGAGCAGCCATATGAACTACGGGTTGGAGCAAGCCTTGAACGCCGGTGTTGAAGCGATCAGCTCCGGGGGAGCCATCGGCGTGGGTGCCTACGCTCTTGTCTTTCTGCTTGCGACGTTGCTATTCGTGCCGGCCTCGCCGCTGACCGCGCTCTCCGGCTTCCTCTACGGGCCGCTTTGGGGCGGTGTCCTAGTCTCTCTTATTGGCCCGGTGTCCGCAACGCTAGCTTTTTCGCTGGGGCGCACCGCGGCGCGTCCCCGGGTGCGTCGGTGGCTCCAGGGGCGCACCAGGTTGGCCGCCATTGATCGGGCCGTCGCGCACGACGGCACTCGCATCGTGCTCCTGCTCCGTCTGACTTCGATCATTCCGTTCGCGCCGTTGAACTACGTGCTCGGTGCGAGCCGGATGCCTTCCCGGCGTTTCGTTCTTGCGACTGCGCTGGGGCTGTTGCCAGGGAATTTTGTGTATGCCTATCTGGGCTCGCTGGTTTCCGAGGCGGGGCAGATACTGGGTGGTCAGCTCGCAGAAGGCGCTGGCGCGCAAGTGCTGGGTTGGATCAGCCTTGCAGCGGCGCTGCTGGCCGTGGGGTTCATCGCCCGAGTCGCACGCAGCGCCATTGACGACTGCCTCGAACAGGATGTCGATAGCGGAGACGTCGCGTTCGCAGCAAAGAAAGCGCCTCGGCCATGAGCGGTAAGCACCATGGGTTCCGGACTTCTGCGCGAACCTTTCCGTTTCTTTCAAGCGCAACGGGAGTCATCCATGAGAAAGCCCACCGTCATTCAAGACTACAACGCCATCGTCCATGTGCTGAGCAGGTAGCCCCGCCTAGTCGCGCGGTCTGCCCCGGTGCCATAGCGTTGGATGCTCAAGGAGTTCACCATGCATAAAGTATTCATTGTCGGCGGTGCCGGCCAAGTCGCACGGCGCCTCGCGCGCCTGCTTGTCGAACGCGGGCATGCACCGCGCTCCCTGCATCGCCACCCCGAGCAGGCTGAGGAACTTGGACGACTCGGCGCGACGCCGGTACTCGGCAACCTGCTCGCGCTCGATGCCCACAGTCTGGCCCTGCTGATGGCTGGCAGTGACGTTGTGGTGTTTGCGGCAGGTGCCGGCGGCCAGGGCGGACCTGAGATGACGCGCGCCATCGATGGCTCCGGGTTGCAATTGGCAGTCGCTGCCGCCAGGCAGGCCGGCATCGCGCGGTTCCTGTTGGTGTCGGCTTTTCCCGAGTCCTTCCGCGGCCGCCCTATGCCCGATACGTTCGAGAACTACATGTCGGTCAAGAAGCTGGCAGACGTCCATTTGGCCGGGTCCGACCTCGAATGGGTGATCCTGCGTCCTGGCACGCTCCTTGACACGCCGGGAACCGGGCAGGTACGCGTCGGTCTTGCCATTCCTTACGGCGACGTGCCGCGCGATGACGTGGCGGCGACCTTGTGCGCACTCATCGAACGCCCGGAGGTCCGCCGCGTCATCATCGAGTTGACGCAGGGCACTGCGCCTGTGAGCGACGCCGTGCAGCGTTTCGCAACCGCCTGAGGACAGTACGCCATGCATGCACCCGTAAGGCTGCTGTTGGTCGGCGCCACTGGTATGGTGGGTCGCCACCTGTTGGCGCAGGCTCTGAACGATCCCCGGGTCGCCGCAGTGACAGCGCCAGCGCGGCGCGTACTCCCGGCGCATCCGAAGCTGTCGTCTCCGCTCGTAGATTTCGACAGCCTGCCCGACGTGGCCGATTGGTGGCAGGCTGATGCAGCGATCTGCACCCTTGGCACCACGCTGCGTGCCGCAGGGTCCAAAGCTGCATTCCGGCGCGTAGACCATGACTATCCACTAGCGATAGCACGACTCACTCGTGCGGCCGGAACGCCAGTCTACGTGCTGAACTCTGCCATAGGTGCCGATGCAGCGTCGCGCTTCTTCTACAACCGGACCAAGGGCGAACTGGAGCAGGCGTTGACGCGCGTGGGCTTCGAATCGCTGACCTTCGTTCGCCCCGGCGTCATTGGCGGTCGCCGTGAGGAGTTTCGCCCGGGTGAGCGGGCCCTGGCGATGACATTTGGACTGATCGGCCCTCTGTTACCCCGTGCATGGCGGATCAACCCCGCACCTAGCATCGCCCGGGAACTGCTCGAAGCGGCCCTACGTCCGGCCGCAGGCGTCCACCTGGTGCTTTCGGAACGCATGATCTAACCGGCCAACATTTTGATAGGAACCTTCATGGACCCCCACATCGCTTCGGTGCCGCTCGATAAAGCGACTCGACTGCTCAACCATGGCCCGACCGTTTTGGTGTCGGCACGCCATGACGGCGTCGACAACGTCATGGCTGCGGCCTGGGCCTGCGCACTTGACTACACACCACCCAAATTGACCGTGGTGCTCGACAAGATTGCCAAGACGCGTGAGCTGGTGGAGCAAAGCGGGATGTTCGTGATTCAGGTGCCTACAGCGGCGCAGCTGGAGCTTACCTATCAGGTGGGGCATCGCAGCCTGTCGAGCGAGCCAGAGAAGCTCGCCGACAGCGGCGTCGAGCTTTTCGCGATGGATGGCCACGACATGCCCTTCGTGGCCGGGTGCTCGGCCTGGCTCGTGTGCAAGGTGTTGTCGGAGCTGCACAATCAGCAGGCTTACGACCTCTTCATCGGAGAGATCGTCGGCGCCTGGGCAGACACGCGCGTGTTCAAGGACGGCCATTGGCACTTCGAGAGTGCCGATCCATGCTGGCGGAGCCTGCACTACATCGCCGGCGGGCACTTCTATGCCACAGGCGACGCCCTCGACGTCGACACAGGTCCGCGCGGCTGACCCGAAGGTCGGCGGCAAGCAGCCTTGCACAGGGCAGCCGTTGCCGCCAGCCCGCGCCGCGACGGTCTGCGCCAGCGGGATCCAAGCATGCCGCGGTGATCAGTGCCGTGGGTTGCTAGCGAGCAATGACTGCACGGCCCCGGCCGCGCGGATCAGCCATGGGCTTTGGTGTGCCATTCACGATGTGGATCGCTTGCACATCGGTGCTGAAAGCCCAGGTAGATACCGAGTAACCGCGTCCAACCAGCTCTGCCGCCAGATCTGATGGAATGGGCGAGAACGGTTCGCCCTCGATCACCGTGCCTTGCGGCAACTGGTGGTGGAAACGGCGATTCCTCACCGCTTGGTCCACATCCATTCCATAGTCGTAGAGGTTCGACAGAACTTGATAGACCGAAGTGAAGATGCGGGAACCGCCAGGCGTACCTACCACCGTGACTGGCTTGCCGTCCTTCAGGACGATAGTGGGTGTCATCGAGGACAAGGGACGTTTGCCAGGCACAACTGCATTGGCGTCGCTGCCGACTACCCCCAGGGAGTTTGGCTGACCAGGCACTGTGGCGAAGTCATCCATCTCGTCGTTAAGGGCGAACCCAGCACCGCGCACGACGACGCCGCTGCCGTAGGGCATATTCAGCGTGTAGGTGTTCGATACCGCGTTGCCCCACTGGTCAATGATCGAAAAGTGGGTGGTGTGCATCTTCGGCGCACCAGGTTTGACATTGGCAGTGGGCGTGATAGCTGAAGGATTTACCTCGGCGGCCCGCGCTGCAATGTAGGCGGGATCCAACAAGCCAGCCAACGGAACATCGGTGAAGGCTGGGTCGCCCAGATAAGTGGCGCGGTCAGCAAACACGCGCTTCATCATTTCGGCGTTCAGGTGAATGTATTGCGCACTGTTGACACCGACGCCCGAGAACACCGTCTTTGAGAGCGACGCTTTCATGCCAAGCAACTGGGCCAGTGCAATGCCTCCTGAGCTCGGAGGGGGAGAGCTCAGCACCGTCATGCCGTTCCAATTGAAAGACAGTGGATCTCGCCAGACGGGTTTGTAGGAAGCAAGATCGGCCTTGGTGATGATCCCTTTACCGCCGTCCTGCGTCATGGCCGCCACAAGAAGATCGGCGGTCTTGCCCTGGTAGAAGCCATCCGCGCCGCCTGCGGCGATGCGTTCGAGCGTATCGGCGAGTTCAGTCTGTTTGAACAGCCTCCCTTCCGTCATGCCACCGAAATACTCTTTCAGGTTGGCGGGGTACGGCAAAGCGGCGAACGCGTCGAGCATGAAATCCCGCCATCCGATGGCCTCTTTCGCCGGAAAGTGACCGTCTCGCGCAAGCGCAATCGCGGGCGAAACCAGCCGTGACCAGGGCAGCTTGCCAAACTTCTGGTGAGCTGCCCAAAGACCCGCAACAGTGCCGGGGACAGCCACGGCCTGCGCGCCCCAGACGCTACTGTTGGGATCTTGCTTGCCCTCAGAATCCTTGAAATTCAAATACATGTCAGACGTCGCAGCTGCGGGGGCCGTCTCGCGATAGTCCAAGAAGTACGGTTTACCGTCCATGTGGATAGTCATGAATCCACCCCCACCGATGTTGCCAGCCTCCGGGTAGGTGACCGCCAAGGCGAAGGCTGTAGCGATGGCTGCATCGATGGCATTGCCTCCTTCGCTAAGGACTTTCTGGGCAACCTGCGCGCTGTATTCGTCCCCGGTGGCTGCGGCGCCGGCAGTCAGTGTGGCATTGCCGTCACTGCCACCGCCGCAACCCACGAGTGCTGCACCGGGCAGTGCGACCGCGAGGGCGAGAACGTTCCGCCGTGTTATGTGCTGGAAATTTGACATGTTTGTCTCCTGGTTGATTTTCTTGAATGTCAGGCTTGAGCCTTCTTGCTTGCTTCGTAGCGCGCCTTGTTCTCCGCATTGGGCGGATACAGGCCTGGAAGAGCTGCGCCGGACTCCACTTCTTCCATGATCCAGCCCTCCAGCCGTTCCTGTTCGATGGCGAGTTCCACGACCTCGGCGAGCAGAGCTGCTGGAATGAGTACGGCACCGTCCCGATCAGCCACGATGACGTCGTCGGGAAATACAGCCACGCCGCCGCAACCCACCGGCTGCTGCCAGTCCACAAAGGTCAGGCCTGCAACGGAGGGAGGGGCAGCCGTGCCAGCGGCCCAGATCGGAAGACCCGTGGTCAGAACGCCTGCTAGGTCGCGCACTACTCCGTCGCTCACGAGGGCCGCGACACCTCTCTTGGCCATGCGTGCGCAAAGGATGTCGCCCCAGAAGCCGGCGTCGGTGAGGCCGTTGGCGTCGACCACCGCGATACAACCTTCCGGCATCTGTTCAATCGCTGCGCGAGTGGACTTTGGCGAACTCCAGGATTCCGGTGTCGCCAAGTCCTCGCGGGCGGGAACAAAGCGCACCGTGAATGCTCGGCCGACGATACGTTTTGCATCTGGCGCAATGGGGAAGGCCCCGCGAATCCAAACGTTGCGCAAGCCCTTCTTCAGAAGAATGGTGGTCAGGGTGGCGGTCGTAACCCCTTGCAGGGCCTTGAATGCAAGTGCGTCGTCGGAAGAAGTCATGAGGATTTCCTTTGAGGAGGGAGGGGCGTGTTGGAATGGCTCGGGATCAGATGCTGGCGATCAGGCCGCCGTCCACGCGGATGGTCGAGCCAGTGATGTACGAGGCGCGGGCGCTCGCGAAGAATGCGATGGCATCGGCGTATTCCTCTGGTGTGCCGTAGCGGCCCAAGGGAATCGTGGCGGCGCTTTCAGCCTCCACGGCTGTCATGTCGCGGCCCTCGCGCTTGGCGCGAGCGGCATCCAGGAACTGAGTGCGTGCGGTCGCTATTCGTCCCGGAACCACCACATTGACCGTCACGCCCTGGGCGGCCACATCGCGCGCGAGTGTTTTGGACCATCCCACGAGCGATATGCGGGTGGCGTTCGAGAGTCCCAGGTTCGCGATCGGGGCGATCACGCCTGAAGATGTGCTGGTGATCACTCTGCCCCACCCCCGCTCGCACATGCCGGGCAGCAAGAGGTCGGTGATGCCGACCGCCGACAGCACCATCGATTCGAACGCGTCCCTCCAGACCTGCGTGGCGTGTCCGTGGGCAGGCCCAGGGGGCGGGCCACCGGTGTTGTTCACCAGAATATCGATTCCGCCGACTCGCTCAACGACTTCTTGTACGCCCGCAGTCCATTGCGCCGTCTGGCCCAGGTCTAATACAAAGGTATGGGCGATTCCACCTGTGTCGCTCACCCTTTGCGCGGCGGCCGCCAGCGACGGTTCGTCGCGGTCTGCCAGACAAACCGTTACGCCCTCGCGTGCAAGTGCCACAGCGATCGCGCTGCCTAGCCCGCCCCCGCCGCTCAGTACAAGGGCTCTTTTGCCTTTAATTCCGAGATCCATTGTGGTGTCTTCCGTGCTCAGTTGAGTTGAGTGCAGGCTTGGCGGATTCGCTCGCACGCTTGTTCCAACCGTTCGGTGGAGGTGGCGAACGAGATGCGGAAGTACCCTTCGTAGCCAAAGGCGCTGCCCGGCACGACGGCGACGCGTCCCTGCAGCAGCAGGTAGCGGCTGACGTCAGCGTCGTTGTTCAGCACTGCGCCGTCGGGCGTCTTGCGGCCGATAAGCTCGGCGCAGGAGGGGAACAGATAGAACGCACCCTCCGGGCGCCGGCACGAGAGGCCAGGCGTGGCATTGAAAGCATCCAGACACAGGTCGCGCCGCTTGCGGAAGGTGTCGTTGCGCGAGTCGAGGAAGTCCATCGGACCGTCGAGGGCTGCCTGCGCCGCGGCTTGGGCGATGGAGCAGGGGTTGCTGGTGCTTTGCGACTGGATGGTGGCCATGGCCGCGATCAGATCCTTGGGGCCGGCGGCGTAGCCGATGCGCCAGCCCGTCATCGCGTACGCCTTGGACACACCGTTGACGGTCAGCGTGCGGTTGCGCAACGCCGGGACCTCGGCCGCGATGGTGCTGAACTGCCAGCCGTCGTAGCGCAGGTGCTCGTACATGTCGTCCGTGAGTACGTGCACGTGGGGGTGTGCCAGCAACTCCTGGCCCAGCGACTGCAGCTCTTTGGCTGAATATCCGGCGCCCGTCGGGTTGCTCGGGGAGTTGAGGATCACCCACTTGGTGCGGGGCGTGATGGCCTGGCGCAGCTGTTGGGCCGTGATCTTGAAGCCTTGGTTTTCCGGGCAAGGAATCTCCACGGGCGTGCCCCCGGCCAGGCGCACCATGTCGGGATAGGAGACCCAGTACGGTGCGGGGATGATGAGTTCATCGCCGGGATTGAGTGTGGCCAGCAGTGCATTGAAGATGACCTGCTTGCCTCCCGTCCCCACGCTGATCTCTGCGCTCTCGTACTTCAGCGCGTTGTCACGCTCGAACTTGCGAACGATTGCGGCTTTGAGTTCGGGCGTGCCGTCGACGTCGGTGTATTTGGTCTGACCTTGGTCAATAGCTGCCTTGGCTGCCGCGTTGATGTGATCGGGGGTCGGGAAGTCCGGCTCGCCTTGCGACAGGCTGATCACGTCCGTGCCGCTACGCCTCATGTCGGCAGCCAGCTTGGTGATGGCTAGCGTTGGTGAAGGTTTGACCGCTCGAAGTAGGTTGCCTAGCAATTGCATTCTTGATGTCTCCAAGTCGAATTCGAAGCGAATATAGAACTGTGGTGACAAAAGAAAAATCAATATATATTTGGATAATTAATCAATGAAAGTTGTTGATGATCCGTGAACTCAAGACACTCGTAGCTGTAGCGAGAGAGGGAACATTTGCCGCGGCTGGCGACAAGGTCGGACTGACGCAAGCAGCCGTCAGCGCCCAGATGCAGAGATTGGAGGCGGAGCTTGGCTTTGCGATCTTTGACCGTGATGGGAGGGCCGCACGTCTCAACGCCAGAGGGCACCTGACGCTGGCCCAAGGGCAGGAGATGATCAGGCTCTACAACGAGTTGTGTTCACAGCGGTTCGGGCGCCCGGCAACAGAACTCATCAACATCGGAGCCATCGCGTCTGTACAGCGCTCCGCGCTACCTGACGCACTGGCACGCTTTCATAAGCGCTGGCCAGACTGTCGTACGCGTGTGGTTCCTGGCCTTTCCATGGAGCTGGTGAATCTCGTTGATGCAGGAAAAATCGATCTCGCAGTGATCATTCGCCCCCCGTTTTCGCTGCAGAGCGATCTGCGCTGGACCACATTGGTCAGTGAACCGTTTCGTCTGATCGTGCCGAGGGCAATTCAAAGTAACGACTGGACGGATCTGTTGTCCAGCCAACGCTTTGTGCGTTACGACCGCACGTCTTTCGGCGGGAGGCAGGTTGACCGCTTCCTCCGCGAGAAGCACTTCA
This sequence comes from Acidovorax sp. Root275, assembly GCF_001428965.1. Lineage (NCBI taxonomy): Bacteria > Pseudomonadati > Pseudomonadota > Betaproteobacteria > Burkholderiales > Comamonadaceae > Acidovorax > Acidovorax sp. Root275. Next base: position 126,974 of record NZ_LMJH01000008.1, read on the forward strand.
ATGTGCATGAAGTGTGCGAGGTGGACGAACTGGAAGCGATAGTGAGGCTAGTGGCGCAGGGTGTAGGTATTGCGCTGGTTCCAGAAACGGCCAGCCTTCGGCGTTGGCCTGCAGCCGTTCGTGCCATCAACCTGGAAAGTGAAACCTTCCATCGGGATATAGGCCTTGTGCATCGTGCGAGCAGGACTTTGAGCGAGCCTGTCAGATCAATGCTGGATATGTTCAAAAGTGAGTACGGCAACACGTCCACCAAAAATGTTGTGGCGTGACATATCTAGGACTGGTCAGCATTGAGTCCCCCTGCATTTGAAAGTAAAGGCCTAGCACCAAGTGAAGGCAGCGAGCAAGAGATGCGCTCCATAGCTTGGGTAGCTCGGATGCACAAGGCATCTGCTGCGTGGTCAGATAGGACAAGGCAGTTCAGGCAGATCGATTGGTTAGGTAAACACCAAATATGGTGATTGCAGCTCCAATCACCATCGGAAGGCTGGGAACTTCGCCAAACGCAATCAGCGCTTGCAAGGCGGTTAGCGCAGGGACTAGATAAACCAGCGCAGCCGCGCGGGATGCCTGCCCTTTGCGCAACAGATAGAGGAGCAGAAGAATTCCGACTATAGAGCTGGCCAAGACTGACCACGCCATGACTGACCAGAACACCCAGCCGAAGTCGATCGTCCAAGTGTCCAATAGAAATGAGAGCGGCAAGGTGACCAACAATGCACCTAAGTACTGGTAGGTCACGACGACACGCAGGTCGTGGCCACCGAGCTTTTTCTTTTGGTAGATGGTCCCGTAGCTAACGGAGATCATTCCCAGGACGTTGATGAGGATGGCCCATGCAGCGATGCTTGCAACATTTGCTGCAAGAACGTTGGGGGCGATGGCCACAGCGACCCCCGCGAATCCTATAAGCAATCCCGCTTTCTGGTTACGACTGAGCCGCTCTCCGATCAGATACACGGCAAGAATGGCTGTGAGCAACGGCTGCAGAGCGGCAATCACGCCGGAAAGTCCTGCAGGGACGCCTTGAGCGATGGCCCACCACACCGCGCCCAGATAGAGTCCGTGCAGCAATACCCCAGAGAGCATTGACACAGCCATCAGCCGAGGATCCCGTGGAAACGGGACGCGCTGAAGCCGGCAGAGCAAAAGCATCAGCACTGCTGCGGCACCAAACCGCACGCTCAGGAACGCCATGGGGCCAGCGACTCCCGCGCCGAATTTCGCGGCAATCCAGCCTGTTGACCAAAGGAAGGCAAATAGGCCTGGAGCAATTCGTTCGAGCAGCATGGTGGCGAGGCCTTTGGTTGGAGTGCATGGAAGTGGCCCGTTCCTGGGCGTGGGCTTGCAGGGAGTTAGACTATCACTGCATCAGCGCGTGGCAATTGGCCGCCAGAGAATGAATGTCATGCAAAAAATGCAGGAATCGGTGCCGGGGATGAGTCTCGATGAGCTCTCCACTTTCGTCGCCGTAGTGGAAGCGCACAGCTTCACTGGGGCAGCAAAAGTCATTGGCCGTGACGCCACGATTGTTTCGCGCCGGATGGGTCAACTGGAAGAACGGCTGGGCGTTCGCCTCTTGTCGCGCACAACCCGCAAAGTCTCACTGACTGAGGTCGGGGCGCTTTACTACCGCAGGGTTCGTGCGCTGCTTGACGAGCTGGAAAGCGCGAGTGAGGAGGCGAGCAACTTCGCGTCGAGCCCACAGGGGTTGCTGCGCGTATCTCTACCTGTCACTTTTGGCAGGCGATGGATTGCGCCACTGCTCCCCGCCTTCCTGCGAGAGCACCCTCAAATCCGGATTGATGCCCGCTTTTCAGATCGCTATGTTGATGTCGTAGCGGAGGGATTCGACGTGGCCATCCGCGTCGGTGTCCTGCCCGACAGTTCACTCATCGCACGTCATATTGCTGCTTTTCGCACATTGCTGTACGCGGCGCCCTCCTACCTCGCTGCCCGTGGAGAGCCCAAGGACCCTAGCGATCTGGAGCAGCACGCTTGCCTGAGTTTCATCAACTACGCTAGTTGGCCAGATTGGATACTAAAAAGAGAGGGGCAACAGCGAACCGTCAGGCCTGCAGGTTCGCTGTCGGCCGACAACTCCGAGTCACTTTTGCAGGCAGCGATTGCCGGTGCGGGCATCATCCTCACACCTGACTGGCTGGCCAGTACTGCAGTGCGAGAAGGTGCACTGGTTCAGATACTGACGGAGTGGCAAGGATGGGGCGCAGGAGGGATCTACGCGGTGATGCCGCCAGGACGATTGATACCCGCTAAAACGCGCGTTTTCGTAGACGATATCACTGCAGCGATCCAAGCCGCGATGGGCTAGCATCGTCCTGATGGATGACCTGCCTCACACAGCTCACAACAGTACTGCAAAGCATTTTTGAGCCTTCTGAGGCGATTCAAAGTGGTCAAACTGGGCCATGCTAAGCGACGAAATCGTATCGGATAAAACGCGGATCTCTTTGCTATCCCTTGAGGACCTCAATCACTTTGTGAACTGCGACCGAGGTGTCATCGGCGTGATACAGCGCGCCCAGCGGTGGCAAGGGTATCTTGCACCGCAGGTTTACCTTAGAGAGAGCACCACTTTCTAACCAAGCGCCCACGATCGAATGAGGGATGGCAGCTAAAGTTTCAGCATCTGAAGTGATTGGCAGGATCAGGCTGGCTGCCATGCTTTGCAAGGCAGCGCGTTTGGGGACCAAGCCTGCGGATCGGCAGGCCTCTTCAAAGGCCTGCGTGGTCGCTAACGGCCCTGTCGGCAGCGACCAGGGGTAGGCGGCCAGATCGGCCAAGTCCACGACCTTGCGCCGTGCGGCAGGATGCTCAGGCGACGCGATAACCACAAGTTCATCAGCCAGCAGCTCGATGAATGTCAGCCGATGTTCGGGCACCAAGTGGGGGCGCCGCAGCAAAGCGAGCTGCGTCAGACCGCCTTGCAAAGACGCCAATACCTCCATCGGCTGGCCTTCATGAAACGAGATTTTCCAGCCGGCCAGTTGCTGGCGCAGGCGCGTCATGTGGGGCCTAACCAATGCGGTCAAAGCAGATGGCAGAGCTCCAATTTGCAACGGCTTTTCGTAGCCCAGCGCAACAGATGCCAAGGCTTCTGCGGTGTAGGCCACGCTACCCAACATCTGGCGTGATTGCTGCGCCAGGAAGCGGCCTGCATCGGTTGCTCGCAGGCCGCGCGCATGCCGCTCGAACAATTGCACCTCCAGCATTTCCTCCAGCTCGCGCAGCACCTGGCTGGCCGCGGGCTGCGTGATACCGACTTCTTGGGCCGCTTCGCGCAGCGTAGTGCTCCGCTCCAGCGACGCGAGCAGCCTTAAATGCCGCAAGCGCAACCTAGCCATCATGCGTTCGCCCAAAACGAGGGCTCTGGTTTCAGCGTCGTTCTTTTGTCGAGACATAGGCAAAGCTTATCGCAAGATGATAAATCGATTAGAAATTTATCACTTTGCTTCCTAGACTGCGCTACAGATTCTTACGAATGACAGCTTCTCCATGACATCCCAATTTGATTGCTTTCCCCCGATTGAGCATTGCTCTGCGTATGGCACCCGAGTGCCACGGGGGGCATGAGAAAAGAGGCGCTGCTATGAGCCGTGCTCCTGTCGCGGTGCTGGTCTACGAGGCCCTGGTGGACGTGGGCCCCACTGTGTCCCTGGGTGGCGGGACCTGTGGTGAGCGGCGGATAGTCAACATCACAGGCGGCGAATTCAACGGTCCACGCATCAGTGGAAAGGTGCTGCCAGGTGGTGCAGACCGCCAGCTAGTGAGAGTCGATGGCGTTCTGCTCTTGGATGCGCTGTACGAAATACAGGCGAATGACGGTACGGTTCTGACCGTGCACAACCGGGTGAAGGTCATCCACCGCCCCGGAACCGAGCGCAGCGCTTTCTCGCACATCGACATCAGCGCTCCTAGCGGAGTTCATGAATGGCTGAACGACGCAGTCCTTGTCGGGACGGCTGAGCCGCCATCGCCAGATCGGCCAGCGGTCCGTATCCGCGTTTTCGAGTTGACGTGATTTTCTCAGTTCAATTTTTGGAGCCCACCATGAATCGCCGCTCTCTTCTGCTCGCGTTGCCTTTGCTATCGCTGTCTTTGACAGGCTTGGCGCAGACGCCTTCTGACATTCTGACTTTGTATGTTCCATATCCTCCGGGCGGGCCCTCGGATGTCTTTGCTCGAACGCTCACGCCTGGCCTGTCCCGGCAATTGCACCGCACGGTGGTCGTGGAAAACCTAGCCGGTGCCAGTGGAAGTATCGCTGCGAGCAAGCTGCTCACGCGGGGAACTTCTGGCGACTCCGTGCTGTTTGGCTCACCCACCGAACTCGTGATGGCGCCCGCCACGCTGAAGGCTGTGAAGTACAAACCGAGTGATTTTCGCCTCGTCACTTTGATCAGCAAGCCGCCACTGGGGGTGTATGTCAGGGGCGATTTGCCTGCCAACAGCATTGACGAGCTCGTGGCCTACGCGAAATCGAACAAGGAGAGGCCTTTGAACTACGGCAGCGTAGGCATCGGCTCTGTCTACCATCTGGCGGGGGATGCACTCGTCAAGGGGATGGGCGTGAACATGACGCATGTCCCATATCGCGGCGCCACCCCGTTGCTGCAGGATCTGATGGGAGGGCAACTCGATCTGGCGTTCTTCCCCGTCGATGGAAACCTGGCGAAGATGACCTCGGGCGGGAAGATGCGGGTCATTGGCATTGCCGGGCCGGCCCGCTCGCCACTGTTTCCGAACGCGGGCACATTTGCAGAAAGCACCTCGCTGCAGAAATTCACCACGGTCGATGTATGGGGGGGCATCTTTGTGTCTAAAACGACCTCCGAAAGTGCTGTTCAAACATTGCATCGAGCCGCACAGGCGGCCATGGTGGAGCCAGAAACACGCAAGGCACTTGAGCTGGCAGCCGGAGTGCCGCTGATGCCCGCGATGTCCCTCGACCAACTTGCTGCGTTCTACCGCACTGAAACGGCCAGGTACCAGGAAGCCGCGAAGCGGGCCAATCTTGAACCGAACTGAGTCCCAAATGAACGCCCCACTCCCGGCGCTCGATGCGATTCGCGCTCATGACGAAGAAATGGTGTCTATCCGACGCCAGATCCATTCCAACCCCGAACTCGGCTATGAAGAGCATGCGACCAGCGACCTTGTGGCTGAGCGCTTAGGTCGGTGGGGATGGACGGTGCACCGTGGTCTTGCCGGCACGGGTGTGGTGGGTACTCTGCGAGTCGGCGACAGCAACCGGCGGATTGGATTGCGCGCCGATATGGATGCTCTACCCATGGCGGAAACCTCAGGGAGACCTTGGGCCAGCAAAGTGTTCGGGAAGATGCATGCATGCGGCCATGATGGGCACACGGCCATGCTGCTGTCTGCAGCCCGCCATCTGGCGGCAACCCGGAACTTCGACGGCGTAGTGCACGCCGTGTTTCAACCGGCTGAGGAGGGCTTGGCCGGCGCGAAAAGAATGCTCGACGAAGGCTTCTTGGATTTGTTTCCCTGCGACGCAATGTTCGGGATGCACAACGCCCCAGGAATCCCAGAGGGCCAGTTCATGGCGATGCCCGGCTATGCGATGGCCAGTGGCGACTTGTGCACCATCGTTGTGAAAGGAGTTGGAGGTCATGGTGCCATTCCCCAATATGCGGTGGACCCAGTCGTTGCTGGTTCCGCTATCGTGCTGGCAATCCAGACCATTGTGTCGCGCAACGTTGCCCCGCTGCAAACAGGTGTGGTGACAGTTGGCGCGTTCTTGGCGGGCGATGCACCTAATGTCATACCTGGGACAGCCGAGTTGCGGCTAAGAATAAGCGCCATGCACCCCGATGTGAGGGACTTGCTTGAGCGACGCATCAAGGAAATTGCGAAAGCTCAGGCGGAGACTTTTGGTGCGACGGTGGAGGTTAACTATGTTCGCCGTTATCCCGTTCTTAACAACTCTGCCGATCACACTGATTTTTGTACGCAGGTTGTTCTCGACTGGTTGGGGAAGGATGGTCTGGTGGCTAAGCCTGAGCCCGTCACTGCCAGCGAAGACTTCGCCTTCTTTTTAGAGAAAGTGCCAGGTTGCTACATCAACATCGGCAACGGTGTGGGGGGCGATGGCGGGTGCATGGTTCACAACGGCAACTATGATTTTAATGACCGAGTGCTGTCTACGGGTGCAACCTACTGGGTCAAGCTCGTTGAGCGCTGGTTAGCTCATGTGGAGATAGCGTCCTGATTCCTTCCGCCGCGCTTTTTGGTTCGATGTCTACAGATCTGGGTTGATCGTGTAAACCAACTCTGGAACGTGAAAACTGAATCTCAGTTCTTCGTGGGAATCTGCAGAGTTCGTGCGTCCCACTCCTGGTGAAAAGCCTAGAGGGACGCAGTCCTACTCCCACCCCAAATGGGGCAATCCGCAATTGCTGTTCTCGGTAAAGGCTGGAGTTTCTTCGCGCTTCATCTGCGGGCCGCTCCAGGCTGGATGCAGTCGTTCAGTATTGGCACCTGTATGACAGTTCATTCCAAGACTGGTCATTGAACTGTTCGTGCCCACCTGATTGGTGCGGACTCAGGATCGGTCGTTCAAAGTGTGCGGACGAGCGGTCGCTGTGCCCCGAAGTTCGGCATGGGTCAATGGCTGTCCACACCGACCGCAAATTGGCGCAATCGACCCAAAGTGCTCTGCTAAGAGTTTGGAAAAGTGCTTACGGCTCAAGACGGCACTTCGAGGTCCGATGCTAGTCAAGTCAACCAATACATTCCGATAGCGCTTGGCTCGGTGCTCCGGCCGACCTGGCCCAGGCTGCTCTCTTCGTGTTGGGCAACGCCTATCTGACGGGTGAAGTGCTGCACGTGGATGGTGGCGGTCGTCTGAGCTGAGCCAGGGTGCGGTGTTGCGCCAGGCGCCAGGCGCCTGGCGCTGGATGCGAGCTGCCCAGGCTTGCTCGCGGGTTCGGCAGCCTCGTGGCGCTAGCTCTCTGCGATGCCGGTCAGTGGATGCTGATCCGGCCCAGAGGCCACCCGCCTGAACTTGGAAGGCGTCACTCCCATGTGTTCCCGGAAAAAGCGTGAAAAATTACCCGGCGATGAAAACCCCAGTTCCATGGCGACTGAGGTCAGCGGCTCGTCCTGCAGCACCAGACGCTTGACGGCCTCCTCCACGCGCACCGCACTCCAGAACACTTGGGGTGTGGTGTGCAACTGATCCCGAAACAGCGAGAAATAGTGCGCGCGTGACAGACCGACCTTGTCCGCGACGTCTTCCACCGCGATGGGGTTGGCCACGTGCTCCCGCATGTAGGCGATGGCGGCGCGCAAGCGGTGATCCAACATGGGCGAGCGACTGCGTGGTGGCTCGATCACGGGGGCCAGCGTGGCATCGATCGCGGTGATGATCAGCGCTTCGACCTCTTGTTCCAGCCTGTCCAGGGCGTTGGCGTTCACCGAGATGATCAGGTCCAGCAAACGCCAGCAGGCTTGGCGCAGCGCCGGACTGATAGGAACCCGAGGCGATGGGAAGAAGAACGGTCGGCCGCTGGCAGCGCGACGCTCGTCCAGCCACGGCTTGCTGATGTAGAGCACCAGGAAGATGGCGGGTTGGTTCTTGTCCAGCAGGCGTGCATCGTGCGATTCGTAGGCGTTGGTTCCCAATGCGACGTTCTCGCTGTAGGACACAAGTTCTGCCCCCAAATGGGCTTGCACGCGGCCGCCGCCCAGCCAAAAGGCGAACTGGGTTTCTGCGTGTGCATGGGCCACGAGATCGCCGCGCAGGTCGAGCACGACTGCACGCCCAAAGGCGCCTTCGCGCAGGGCATAGGCTTCACTCATATCTTGTTGGGTCTCCTGGGAGTGGACTATCGCAGAGCGATGCTTCGCATGAAAGGCCCGAAATATTCAATTTAGGGAAAGCACCAAGGACCGGATCAGACTTTGCGATAAATCAACGGATTGGACGATAAGCGCGCAGGAGCTTGAGTTCCTACAGTCAAGCCATCGTGACTCGCTACTTCAGCAGGTCGTTCCTCAAGGTTCAAACGAAGGAGAACTCCGTGCGCATCGCAACCTATTTTTCTGGTGGGCTACGGCAAGTGGGCACCGTATCAGCCGATGGTCAATCCATCACGCCTTTGGCGCTGACACCACAACAGGCTGAGCAGGGTGTTTTGGCCATCATTGAGTTGCTGAACGAAGGGCACGCGCTGCCAGAGGCCGGCGGTGCCCCGATTCCAGTCAACGACGTGACCCTGGACGCCCCCATCCCCACGCCGCGCCGCAACGTCTGGTGTGTGGGACGCAACTACCACGCCCATGCCAAAGAGCTGCAGGCCTCGGTGTTCAAGGACAACGACGCCAACCCTGAGTCCTGGCCCATCGTTTTCACCAAGGTGCCCGACTGTGTGGTGGGCCCGTTCGATGATATTCAATTGCCGGTGGGTGTGTCCGACCAGATTGACTACGAGGCCGAGTTGATGGTGATCATTGGCAAGGGGGGCAAGAACATCAGCCGAGCAGACGCCATGGGCCATGTCTGGGGCTACACCATCGTCAACGACGTGACCGCTCGGGATGTTCAGATGCGCCACCAACAGTGGGACATGGGCAAGTCGTTCGACACCTTTTGCCCAACTGGCCCCTGGGCTGTGACAGCCGATGAGCTTGACGGTACCCGGACCCGGGTGCGCTGCTGGGTCAATGGCGAGTTGCGCCAGGACGGTCCCACAGAAAACATGATCTTCGACATCCCCGCGTTAATCGAAACCGTCTCGCGTGGCATCACGCTGTTTCCGGGCGACATGATCGCCACCGGCACGCCTGCCGGTGTGGGCATGGGTCTGAAGCCACCGCGTTACCTCCAGGCGGGTGATGTGGTGCGGGTCGAGATCGATGGCATCGGCGCCATCGAAAACAAGTTCGTTTGAGGCTGACACCATGAGCACTCAGTTCATTCACGGCCTGGCGGTCGAGGTCGATGGTGACGGCACCCCCGTGCTGTGCATCCACGGCCTGGGCGGATCGTCAAACACCTGGACGCCTCTTTTAGAAGCCTTCAAAGGCTGCAAGGTGATTCGACCCGATCTGCCGGGCAGTGCCCGTTCAGCTCTGACGGTTCAACCGTTGTCGATCGATCTGTATGTTGCAGCGCTGACGCAGATACTGGACGAGCTGAGGATCGGCGCCGTGCACCTGGTCGCCCATTCGCTGGGCACCATCGTTGCACAACACCTCGCGGTGCAACACCCTGGTCGGGTGAAGTCCTTGGCGCTGTTGGGCCCTTTGGTGGCGCCTCCTGAGGCGGCGCGCCCGAACATCCTTGCGCGTGCCGCCTTGGCGCGTACCGGCATGGCTGCGATGCAGGAGATCGCAGATGCCATCGTCAAAGGTGCGACCAGCGCTGAGACGAAGGCTCAGCAGCCCGCTGTGCTGGCCTTGGTACGCGAAAGCTTGATGCGCCAGCCTCCTGAAGGCTACGCACAGAGCTGCCAGGCGCTGGCCGAGGCCCAGTCCGCTGCCATCGAAAGCCTCAACGTGCCCACGCTGCTGCTCACCGGTGACCAAGATGGCGTGGCGCCGATGGCCAACGTGACGGTGATGCACCAGCGCATCCCCGGCAGCCGAATGACCGTGTTCGGTGCTTGCGGCCATTGGACACCGTTCGAGCAGTCTCAGGCCTGCGTACAGGCCCTGCAGGCGTTTTACGCCGAAGTTTGCTAGTCCTTTTCGATTTCCTTTTTCAACCACAAAAAACGACCCCCTTTGAGGAGCCGTAGGAGACTGTCATGTCCAAAATTGCATTCACCAACGTCAACATCTTCGACGGCAGCGGCGAAGACACCTTCCTGGGCGAGGTGCTGGTCGAAGGCCAGCGCATCGTCAACGTGGTACGCGCACCGCAGCACGTCAACACCGATGGCGCCCGCGTCATCGATGGCAAGGGGCGATTCCTGATGCCGGGCATGACAGAGGCCCACACGCACTTCTCGTGGAATGATCAACCCTCGCTGGCTGCGATCCAGTTCATGCCGCCAGAAGAACACATCCTGTGGTGCGTGCGAGTGGCCAAACGCTATCTGGACATGGGCTGGACCTCCGCGATCGGCGCTGCTGCCGCCAAGCCGCGACTGGATGTCGTGCTGCGCAATGCCGTCAACGCCGGCGAGTTCCCTGGCCCACGTTATTTGGCGGGCAGCCAGGAGATCACCACCATCGGGGCCTTGGGCGACAACAGCCTGCCGCACATGAAGTTCGACGAATTGAGCTTCGGCAGCGTTTGCACAGGCCCTGAGGAAATCCGAAAGTCCGCCCGCACCTTCATCAAGTACGGCGTTGACCACCTGAAGATCAACCTTTCGGGCGAGTACATCGCCGGCATTGCCGCCGAGCAATCCCCGTTTGCGGAAGACGAGGTGGCGATGCTGGCTGCTGAGGCCCACCGGTACGGCAAGCGCATCGCAGCGCATGCCCGCTCGGCCGAATCGGTGAAGCAGTGTGTGCGTCACGGCATCGAGCTGATCTACCACGCCAGCTTTGCGGACGAAGAAGCACTGGATTTGCTGGAAGCCAACAAGGACAAGCACTTCGTCGCACCCGGTATAGCCTGGCTGGTCCGCACCAACTTCAATGCGTCGGAGTACGGTATCAGCCCGGCAGTGGCCGAGGCCATGGGCTACAAGCGCGAGCTGGAGATTGCCGCGGAAACCCTGCGCAAGATGCACAAGCGTGGCATCCGCATCCTGCCCGGAGGCGACTACGGCTTTGCCTGGATGCCGCACGGCACCAACGCCAACGATTTGCAATACTTTGTCGACTACATCGGCATGACGCCAGCCGAGGCCCTGCGCTCGGCCACCCAACTGGGCGGCGAGATCATGCAACGGCCTAACGAGCTGGGCATGTTGAAGCCAGGCTATCTCGCTGACATCGTGCTGGTGGATGGCAATCCGCTGAAAAACCTGGCCTTGCTGCTGGACCCTGCCAAGGTGCAATTGGTGATGAAGGATGGCGCCATCCATAAGGACTGTGCCACCCCAGTGCCCTTTGAAGCAGCTTTGCACCTTCCCGGTGCGGACCGTCCATTGCAAGAGGAAGGTGTCAAAGAGGCACTGGCTGACCTCGCGAGCTGATACTGCTGGTAGGGGGGCTGCGACGAGTCCGCAGCACCATTAAGTGAGTTAGCGGCGCGCTGTGGACGCGCGTCGCTTCACTGGCAGACGTTTGAATCGCCCCAGTGTTGAACTGACCCCCAGAAGTTGGACAAACTTTAAGGGGTTCATGAAAAGTACCAAACAGGGTTCAAGCTCAAAGTGGTTATGAGCTTTTGGCTCGGGATGGTGGGGCGAAGCTGCTGGCGCGTCAATGGTCGGTGCCTGAGGAGAAGATCCGCACTTGGGTGAGCCACTACCGCCTGCACGGCATAGACGGATTGCGCCCCAAGCGCAGCACGTACAGTGCGCAGTCCAAACTGCAGGTACTGTCCCATCAGGATCGCGAACAGCTCTCCAGCCGCCAGGTCGCGGCGATCTATGACATCCGCAATCCCAACCAAGTCGTGGTCTGGCGACGCAATCTCGATCAACACCGCCTGCAGGCTGTTGAGAATGAGAAAGAAGAGCGTCCCAAGATGAAACAGGAAGGTCGCTGCGCAGCGCCGTCGAACAAGGTTGCCGCCGACGCAGCGCAAACCCGAAGAGAAGAGAACGAACGACTGCGCGCTGAGGCCGCGTACCTAAAAAAATTGCAGGCCTTGATTCGGTCGAAGAGATCAGCTGCGCCGACAAAGCGCATCTGATTGCCGGGTTGAGGTATCACCATAAATTGGCATACCTGGAGCATGTCGCAGGCCTGCCACGCAGCACGTTCTACTACCAATGTGTTGATTTCCACGCAGAAGTGACCCACTAACCCCCAGGAGGGGGTATGGCCGCCAGACCTCGGGGAGCGGCGGCCAGAATAGGCGCCGAACGCCCGAGCCCAATGACCGCTTAGTGCTAGCTAGCGAGAGTTTGGTTGGCCGAATTGAGCGACAGCAATCGCTGCAGAACCGACCTCGGCGTGGCGGCTTCAGGCTGATTGGAGTCAGTCTTAGCCGAAGTTTTGAACGGCCGATCTGATCGTGACCGGTCTTTCATCGGGTAATTGCAGTTTTGACGGCTCACCGTCAACTCGCGGTGCTCACAGTTGAAACACAGGAGCCGGTATGTGCCCCGTGATCGCGCGAGGGGCTGTCAACTCCGTGCAAGCGCGTGGAACGCGTTGTTCACTTCAGCTCAACGGCTTGCTGGCAGCCCTGACCGCGCGTACTGCCTGGGCGACTGGCCCACATGCCGACTGAACGCCGTGCTGAACGTACTGGTGGATGCATAACCGACCCGCTCGGCAACCTGGGCGATGCCCAGACCCTTGCGACGCAAGAGGTCCCGTGCAATCTCCATGCGCCAGGCAAGCAAGTACTCCATGGGAGCCACGCCGACGATTCGGGTGAACCGATCAAAGAACGCTGAGCGGGACAGCGCGGCCAAGGCTGCGAGCTGAGCCACGGTCCAAGTGTGATCGATCCGGGCATGCATCTGCTTCAGGGCAGGCGCCAGCCGCTCGTCACTCAAGCCCCGCAGCAGCCCTGACGGCGCATTGCCCGAAGTAGTCGAACGCATGGCTTCGATCAGCATCATCTCGACCAGCCGCGACAGCATGAACTCATGCCCGGGACTCTGCTCGGTGTACTCTTCGCCAACCATCCGAACCAGTTGGGCCAGACGCATGGAACCCTGGACATGGACAAGCTCCGGCAGCAGAGACACCAAGAGTTTGGGGTCAGCAGCGTCGAACAGGAATGCCCCACCCAGTGAACGCATGTCCGCTTCCCCGGTCCTGTCGCCATACCGAAGCTCGCCCTGTTTCCCGACTGCATTCGGGTCGAGGTGAACAGGGGCCGCTGGGCTTAGGCTGGAAATCGTGAATGCGGGGGTCGTCGGCAGAAGGACGAAGTCCCCAGCGCTGAGGGTGACCGCTTCGTGTCCATCCACGGCGAGCAGGCAACTGCCCGCCAGCATGATGCAGAAGCTGGGCTGACCGTAAGCAGAAAAGCGCACGGCCCAGTCCCCCCTGCCACTGATGGGGTTGGCAAATGCCGCGCGTGGCTGCAACAGCTTCACGACTTCGGTCAGCGGATCACTCATCGGCGAAATGGATGCTTGCCAAACACGTGGCAATTCTGATGCATGGGGAGTCCGGCACATCAAGTCACGATTCGGTAGCGTGACTGGAACTCGACGCCAGGCAAGGCGGCCTGCATCGGCGCAGGGCCGGCCAGGGCATGCAAGTGGCGAAGGACTCGTGGGTCAATGCAGCTTTGCGTTGGCAAGCGCCACCGCATCAGCACCAGCGGCGAAATGCAGGCGGTCCGTCGTATCGTTGGCGGCTTGCCATACGACTTCAGCAACGTCGGTCTCGTAGGTCACCGGCCCGGGATTGGCAAATGCCGCAAAGATGGGTTCAGCGAACGGTTTGTAGGCGTCCGGGATCAGGCCTTGCATGCGTTGCCCTCCATTCTCGGTAAAGCGGGTGCCGGGACCGTAGCCGGGCTCAACCAGCTTGATGCGGATGTCGAAGGCACCCAGCTCATGAGCCACTGAACCGGAGAGGCCTTCGATGGCCGTTTTGCTGGCGGTGTAGATGCCCGCCAGTGGGAACGATGCGAGGGTGGTGCTTGAAGTCACGTTGACGATCACGCCAGCCCTACGTTCGCGAAACTGCGGTATGACGGCTTGCATCATGGACATGACGCCGAAGGTATTGGTCTCGAACACCTCACGGGCGACAGAGAGCGAAGTGGCCTCGAAGGCACCGACCACTCCGATACCGGCGTTGTTGACGAGTACGTCGATGGGGCCGGCAGTCCGGAGGGCCGAGACGATGCTGTCCTGGTTGGTCACATCCAATGGAATCACGCGCATGCGCTCCGATTGGGGCAGCAGATTCACGTTCGGTCTGCGCATGGTGGCGATGACGTTCCAGCCCATGGCATGGAAGTGACCAGCGGTGGCCAGGCCATAGCCGGAGGAACAGCCTGTGATGAGTACGGTCTTCATGATGAGCCCAGGTCGTAAGTTGAGGTGACGTAACGATAGACCGCAACAACAGGATCATCTGCATAGAAGAGTCCGACTTTGTTTTGCAATAGTCCAATTCGCACTGATTGGGTTTTGTGCACGCGACCCAAGAAGGTGGTTCGCGCAGTCGTAGGCACATGGCGGGAACGGCCCTGGTTGCGCTGTTCAGCCAATGCGTTGCCTTGACCAGCTAACTTTGATGCCGTCTGCGCCTGAATACCTGGCTCCGGACTCAGCCCTTGAAAAAAAGGCCCACGAGTCTCGTAACTTGTGGGCCTATCGGCACGTATATCCAGGGTTTCAAACTGTGGGAACCGTCCCACCATCGATCACGTGCTCTGAGCCCGACACCGATGCTGCGCGAGGAGACACCAAGAAGGTGATGAGGTCGGCAACTTCCTTTGGCGTAGCAGGCCGCCCGACCGGAATTCCGCCAAGCCAGTCCATGACCATCTTCTTCCCCCCCTCATAGTCCGTGCCTGCTTCTGCGCCCATCCGCTTGGCGAACGTTACCGAAGCCTCGGTTTCAATCCAACCAGGAGAGACGCGCAGAACGCGCACTCCTTTCGGTGTGATCTCCTTTGACAAGGATTTGCTATAGGTCGAGAGCGCACCCTTGGCGGCTGCGTACGCGGTGGTCGATTCCGGAAGTGGAAGCACACGCTGTATCGACGTCACATGCAGGACAACCCCTGCACCCTTGGCCAACATGGCGGGCAATAGCGCACGGTCAAGACGCACTGCTGACATCAGGTTCAGGTTCAGCTCACTGAGCCACACAGCGTCATCCAGTGCCGCAAAACCACCTGCCGGCGCGGTTGAGCCTCCGACGGAGTTGATCAAGATATCGACACCGCCCCACTGCTCCTTCACCACGCGCGCTAGTTCGCTCACGCCTTCCGCGGTCGTCAGGTCAGTCTGGACGTACGTCACACCTTCCAGCGGCCTGTCTGGTGCAGAGCGCGCAGTTGTCATGACCTGCACTCCGACTTCCTGGAGGCTCTTCACGACAGCGGCGCCCAAACCCTTGGTGCCACCGGTAACCAGGGCACGCTGCCCTTTCAATTGAAGGTCGAAGTTCATGCTGTGACCTCCAGCAATGCGATCAGGCCGCGTTCAAGGCGAAAGCGGTAGGACAGATTGATCGGGCTGCCAGGGAAGTTGCCTGTGACCTTGGCGCGGACGCTCTGGAGGCCGTCCTCACGCTCCAGCGCAAACGGCACGGTCGTAGCGCTGTACTTGGCGGATGCCTTGGCCATAAAGGCCTTGATGGCTTCGACGCCTGTGTAGGTGTGGCCGTCGTCCTTCATGACCGCTTGCGGTGTGAAGCATCGCGCCAAGGACTCAGGGTTGTGTTCGGCCGCGAAGTACGCGGCAATGGGTTCAGGAAGAGTCGAGGGATGCATGCTGGTGGCTCCATGTGTTGAATGAAGCCTAAGGATGTGCGTCGCAGTGAGATAAGTGAATCACCTAGAATTCAAATGAGCTATGTAGAAAGGAATACATAATGCGCGGGTTCGAATTTGCTGAGCTAAAAGCTTTTGCTGCCGTGGTCGAACGCAAGAGCTTTGCCCGCGCGGCAGAACATCTGGGTCTTTCGCCGTCTGCGCTCAGCCAGACCATTCGACAGCTCGAGGGCCGGATCGGCACACGCCTTCTGAATCGAACGACACGAAGCGTGGCGCCCTCTGCAAGTGGCGAACTGCTTTATGGGCGCATAGCCCCGCTGTTTCGGGAAATGGATGCTGCAGTCGCTGAAGCCAGTGAAGCCGCAGGACAGACCACAGGCACGCTTCGCATCAACACGCTGGGGATCGCAGCGAGAACCATCATTGCGCCCAGGCTTTCACGCTTCCACCAAGCCTACCCTGACGTGCTGCTCGACATCGTGGTCGACGATGCTCTGGCCGATATCGTTGTGGGCCGCTTCGACGCGGGCATCCGCGTGGGTGGACGGCTTGAGAAGGACATGATTGCCGTGCGTCTCAGCCCAGACCTGAATATGGTTGCAGTGGCTTCTCCAGGCTATCTTGCTGAGCGAGGGGTCCCCAAGACACCCGCCGATTTGCACAGCCACGCATGCATCAACTGGCGGCTCCAGATGGACGGCAGGCAGTACCGCTGGGAGTTCGAGAAGAAGGGCCAAAAACTTGAGGTCGCGGTGGATGGGCCGGTCGTCACCAATCACGCTGACGTTGGCATTGCTGCTGCGCTGAACGGGCTCGGCATTGCTTATCACTTCGAACGAGATGGTGTGGCTGAGCACTTGGCCCAGGGCAGGTTGGTCCAGATCCTGGCAGATTGGTCAATTTCACGCCCGGGGCTGTTTCTCTACTACCCCAACAGACGGCATCGACCAGCACTCCTGGGCGCATTTATCAACTGTCTGCTGGACAAGGATGTGAAAACAGGCCGCAACGCCGGGTAGTTTTCGACGCAGCCTGGGGAGGCGCACTTACGGTAGGCCAATGTTGATTGCGCATCGACGTCGGCCAGCGATATCGATGCAAGTCATCGGTTGAGTTCGGGTCCTCATGTGGGGCATGATGACCGCCCAGTATCCTGTCATACCTCGGCGCTCCGCGACAGGCTCGCGACCGACAGCAATCGCTGCACATCCATCCTCCGTGTGCGCATCTCGGCTCAAGGCTGGCAGCGGACCTGCGATACCAGCAAGTGAATGGCAACTATTACCGGCGCTTCCGACCCGCCTTGCATTGCCCGCCCGACCGCACCGCAAGCCGCAGTTCCGCAAAATCGGTTCGCTCAGAACAGCTGGCTTTTGTGATCAGTTTGTCCAACTGGTAGAGTCATTCACCGTGCCTTTCCATGTGAACCGTCACTTCGCGCTCGCGACATAAGGAACCATCGCTCATGAAAAGCATGCCTTTTGTGCCCCCGGCTCCCCTCTCGTTGAAAACAGCGGTAGCCGTGCTGGCACTATGTGTTTTGTCCTCGTGTGGCGGGGGTGGTGGTAGCGACACAGGCAATGGCAACAACGGTGGCGGCACGGGCGCGCAGCTCCCGTCGCGCGAGGCGCTCATTGCCCGTGCCAGGGCGCTGGAGCTAAACACCCCCTATGTGCCACCCCCGGGGGATGTGCTTGAACACCATGCGGCTGGCTATGCCAAGACCATGTGCTCGGCCGTGTTCATCACCGGGCTGGACCTGGATGTGGCAGCCGAAAGCGTGGGTTACTTCACCGGTCCTTACGAACAGCGAAAGCGCCTGGGCAAGCCGGTGGTGGACCGTGAACTCAAAGAGGTGCGAGTCACCATCCCGGGCGGGGCGACCATGGTTGCGCGCCATGTCGGATCGCAAGGCTGTGTGGCGCTGCCGACGGGGCAAAGTGGCGTGTTTTTCACCCCCAAGGTTGTGGGCAGCGCGTTGCCCGATGCGGCCAGCCAGGCTTGGCCCATGGGCGATGTTCTGCCCAGTACGCCGCCCTCGGGCTACGACACCGGCCGGGCGGCCCTGGCGGTGGATGCCGCCTTTTCTGTGCCAGATGCATACACCACGGCCTTTGTGGCCACCTACAAGGGCCGGATCATCGGCGAGCGCTACATGCCCGGTATCACGCGCACGACCCCGCTTGAGTCGTGGTCCATGGGCAAGAGCGTGGTGGGAACACTCATGGGCGTGCTCATGCAGCAGGGCGAATACAAGCTCGAGCAGCCCGCCCCCATTCCAGAGTGGCAGACCGCAGGTGACCCGCGCCAGCAGATCCGCATTGCCGACATCCTGAACATGTCCAGCGGGCTGCGCATCAAGGCGCCGGACGACCCGGACTTTGACCCCGCCGGCACCTACCCCGACCACACTTACCTATACACCGGGCGCGTCAACTCATTCAACTACGCCGCCACGCGACCGCAGCAGTGGCCTCCAAACACGGTCGGCCGCTACCGCAACACAGACCCCGTGTTGGCGAGCTACCTGGTGCGCCTGGCAGTAGAAAAGCGCGGCGAGGACTATTTCTCTTTCCCTCAGCGCAATCTGTTCGACAAGATCGGTATCCGCTCCATGGTGATGGAGACCGATCCGTACGGTAATTTCCTCACCCAGGGCTACGAGTTCATGGCCGCACGCGATTGGGCACGCCTGGGCAACCTATATCTGCAGGATGGTGTGTGGAACGGCGAGCGCATCCTGCCCGCGGGGTTTGTCAGCTTCGTGAGCACCGTGGCCCCCGCCTGGGCCGCCGACAAGCGCCCCATCTACGGCGGCTTCTTCTGGATCAACGGCACCGGCGCCTTCCCTGCCTTGCCCACCTCCGCGTACTACATGCTTGGCGCGGGCGGGCAATTCGTGATCATCGTCCCTTCGCACGACCTTGTCGTGGTGCGGATGGGCTTCGACAAGGGCTCGCCCATGGCGGCCGCGGGGCTGCAGCGCGCATTGACGCTGCTCATGGAGGGGCTGCCACGCACGCGGTAGCGGGTTAACTTGGCGTGCGCTTTAGCGAGATGCTCCGCCCCGAATCGGCGGTCAGTTGGAGTCATTCGCACACTTTTACCTGGATGACCGCTATCGCTGCAGGACAGACTTCCAGCGTGGCGGGCTTCAGACTGATCTAAGTCATTCACGGTCCAGCGTCTGAACGGCAGCAACCGCCAACACCGGTCGTTAGACGCCCCCTGCCGCACGATCAACGTTACGCATGTGGAAAATTTGTTACAAGGGGGTAAGGTGAGCCGATTCGTTGTCAGAGGTCAGGTCCGTTGGCGATTTTCAACTGCCGCATGAGCCAGTTCGCGGTGAACTCGAAGTGCTCCTGCATGTTCGACTCCGCCGTATGGCCATCTTCCCCAAAGACCAGTTGCGTCACATTGAAGCCAAGAGCGGTCAGCGATGCAGGTTCGTCTTTGGAGACGAGATCTTCGCGGGCACCGTTCACCATGAGAATCGGTTTGCGCAACTGAACTGCGGTTGGCATCTTCAGTTGGCGTGAGAGTTGGAATGCTTCGTAGTACTCGCACATTGCCTGGCGAGGCGTCGTCTGCGGATTCATATTGGCAAATACGGTGTAGGGCGCGACGATCCATGCAGGCGCTGTCTTGCAATGCGCTTGTCCGAAGCTCGAATCGCTGGGGCCGCCTATGTTGACAATCGCTTTGTAAAAGTCGTTCCTCAATCCACCAAGCGTTCCCAAATAACCCCCCATGCTCCAACCGTAAATCGCCACCCGGCTCGCGTCCAGGTCGCTGCGGGTCTGGATGTAGTCCGCAACGGTGTCGAGCATCGCAGAGGACTCTGGACGGAATCCCAACTGGTTTTCCCCGGTGTCTGGATTTTCCACAACGAGGGTTGCGAACCCACGACCCACGAAGTAGTCGCTGTGCCGGATCATCTCCGTCTTCAGGTTGTCGAGACCACCGAGAATGACCAGTACCGGTGGCTTCTCATTGCTGCTGTTCCGTGCGGGCGGTGCTCGAAAATAGCCAACGAATTCTTTTTCACCAGCCCTGAATTTGATCCGTTGGAGTGGTTTTCCCAGAACCGCATGGGCTTTTTCGGTCGCCTGTATGTCCGCAATGGGGACCTGCTTGGGCAGTCGGTTCATCCGCAGATAGAAAGCGGCCTTCTTGTATTCGGCCGATGCGGTCTCACGGTCGCCCCGCACCTCGGCCACGTGCGCTTGCTCCAGGTGCACCTGGGCGGGCTTGCTGAAAGTGGCTTGCCAGGCCGACTGCAACGGTCCCGCATGCTCCGGCAGCGCTCCGACGACTTCATCGAATGTGCTTGCTTTGATGCCGGCATCCTCAAGCCACCAACAGATGTTGAACTTGAACGAGGGATGCATGCGAGCGATTCCTCCTGGGTACTCGGCCTGTCCTTTCCTGCAGAAATCGGCCATGCTGTCCGCTGTCCTGACCGGGGAGATGCCCTGCGCTGCGGATTCGCTCGGCGCTGCCACAGCAAGAAGGACGGCGCCAAGGGCCGTCAAAAGTTTCAAGATCAATTTGTTAGTCACGGTTTTTCCTTTGATGGGTTTGGCGGCTCACGTCCGTCACTCGGGCAATGAAGTGATCTACGGGGCGCTATTGGGGCGACACACTGGGCAGCCAGCCATTGCTGCGATACCAAGCGACCGTATCGGCAACGGTTTGCTCGATCGGGCGAAATTTCAGTTGAAGGTTCTGCTCGCTCTTCGTGTGGTTGAAATGACTGCGCCCAGCCTCCTTGCGCATCAGCCTCACCGTCGCCAGGCTGAGCAAGATGGGTTTGCCGCTGATCCTCGCGTAGAACTCCTGCACGGTCGCAAGGAGATACAGGAGCGGGAAGGGCAAGTTGCGTGTCGGCGTCTTGATGCCTGCGATCTTCCCCATCAAAGGCACCAACTCCTGCATCGTCATGTGGCGCCCAGCAGCCAAATAGCGCTCGCCACGTTGCCCTCGCTCCGCAGCCGCAATCTGAGCCCCCGCTACATCGCGGGCATCGACAACGGAAAAACTCCCCGGCAGCAATCCAGGCAATTTTCCAAGCACCACATCGTTGACAAATTGCCCTGACGAGGTGGGGCCGATATCGGCGGGCCCCCACATCCACCCTGGCAAGACAAAGCTCGCGTGCATGTCCGGGTGCGCAGAAAGAAAGGCAGACACGACTTGATCGGCCAGTATCTTGCTGCGGTAGTAGTCGTCCTCGGCATCTGCCAGGTCACGCAGACAGGTCTCGTCGATGGGCATCCCCGGCTCGCCATTCAGTACCGCGATGGATGAGGTCTGAACGAAGCTCCGTATACCCGCGGCATAGGCCTGCGCGATGAGCTGCTGCGTGCCGTCCACATTGATGCGTTTGAGTTCATCCCAGTGACTGCCTCCCTTGAAGTTGTCTCGAAAGAAAGCGGCGGTGTGAAACACCACATCGCATCCGTACAGTGCCCGGGAGAACGCGGTTACATCCGCCATGTCGCCCAGCACCAGCTCAACGCCTTTCACCCCCGCAAACTGTTGCAGGCCTTTGGCCTTCGAGCGGACGAGGGCTTTGACGCAGACACCACGTGCAACCAGCTCGCGCACAAGGTTGTTGCCGAGAAGGCCGGTGGCGCCAGTAACAAACGCTGACCTTGGAGTGTAGGTTTTTTCCATATCGATTGAAATTCAAAGATCAAGTGAGCTTTGAATGTACATTTGACACTTTGAAATATCAAGTGATATCTGAAATGGAGCGCAACTTGTGTCCAGAAGCACGCCCCTGCAGTCGATATCCAAAGTTCATGTGATATGTTTATGGCATGAGCCCCACGACAGCAAGAAGGCGCCTGACCCGCGAGGAAAGTCGGGCGCAGACGCGCGAGCGCCTGATCGACACTGCGCAGCAATTGTTCGTGTCGAACGGGTATGGGGGCGCGTCGATCCGCGACATTGCGGACAAGGCGGGCTACTCCCAAGGCGCTTTTTATTCAAATTTCTCGAGCAAGGAAGACGTCCTGCTGGAGTTGCTGCGACGGCACATGGAAGCGGAAGCAATGCAGCTTTCCACGGTCATGGGCAAGGACTCGCAACAGCCCGATCAGATGTTGGCCGAATTGGACGCCTGGGCTTCCACGCTCAATCAAGATGCCGACTGGTGCATGCTTTCCATCGAACTGCAGTTGCATGCCAATCGCAGCCCGACGTTCGCTGCGGAGTACCAGAAGGTGTGGGACAAACACCGGTCCGAGATCGGCGGCGTGATTGGCCTGTTGTTCGAAAAGATCGGGCGTGCTCCTCCAGCAGCACTGGATGAACTGGCCGCTGCTTTCATGGCGCTTTCACATGGGCTGGCACTGCAAAGGACCACCGATCGCCTGCATCCGTCCGGACGCATGATCATGGTGTTCCTGCGTGGCTTGATAGCAAGTGCGAATAGTGAATCGCCCGGCTGAGCTAGACACTTTCGAGCCTCAAGCCCTAGCCCAATAGGGGGTTCCATGACAAAGCAACCGTATCCCGAAGAATTCAAGATCGAAGCGGCTAAGCAGATCGCGAAGCGAGGCCAGCTGGCGAGAGCCGTCGTCCACATGTACATCGCTGAACGACTGCTGTCATCAATAGCAGTCAGCCTTCGCCGTCCACCACGATGTTCTGCTCATTCTCCGATCTTGCGCCACCGGGCAGTGAGTAGCCCTCTACAGCCTGGTTATCAGGGATGCGAGCCAATGGCCCCTCACCCCACGAGCTCAGCCAAACCCATGGTCATTCGCGACGGCGCAATGCTGATGATCTCTGGCTCCACAACGTGGTGCTTCACAAAAGGGTCTTCTTCAACCCGAGCGGTCACCTCGGCCTTGCTGAGCTTGACTGCCAGGAGCGCACCGCCTTGCGCATTCTCCAGAGAGCCTGCGAGCAGGAACACCCCATCGCTGATCCCCTTTTCAATCCACTCCTTGTGCCCGGCCATCCACTGCGGGGCTTGCGAACGATTGGGTCCGAATTTGAGCAAGACAATGTGCATGAGAACTCTCTCCTATTGATAGCGATTTCAGAGTTGGAATCCGCGTCTACTTTTGCGGTGCGCCTGGACCCGCTGCATCCAGCACCCAGGCTTCGATCTGCTTGACCTCATGGTGAATGAAAGCCTCGTCATGGAAGGCATTTGCCAAAGCTGCAATGCCTTGGCTTCGCGCCAACAGGTGCATGGCCAGAACATCGGCATCCTTGATGCGACCCAGCTCTACAAACTGCTGCGCCAGCCAACGTCGGAACTGGCCAAAGATCATTCCCGCCTCGCCTTGTGAGGGATGTTCGAGCTTTGCCAGTTCGGCGCACAGCGTTCCTACTGGGCAACCGAAGCGCTGAATGTCTTTGCGGTTGTCGATCAGCATCTGAGCAAAGCATTTCAGCCTCTCGATAGGCGTGCGCCCCTTGAGCGCCCAGGCCTCCAGCATCCCCTGCGTCTTGGCCGCTCTGTGAGCGATGACTTCCTTGAGGATGTCGTCCTTGGTTTTGAAGTGGTAGTAGAAGTTGCCGCGTGAGATACCCACTGCATCAGCAATGTCCGCGAACGAAGTGTTCTCAAAGCCGCGTTGATAGAACAGGAGATCGGCTTTCTCGACGATCTCCTGCCGCGTGCTGGGTTTAGGCGCTGCGGACTTCATGCTGCCGCCATTGTTGAAAGCGACTGCTCAGCGGCCGATGGATAGTCCGTGTATCCGCGCTCGTCTCCCCCATAGAACGTGGCCGGATGGGAAGGCGCGAGAGGAAGATCTCGACGCAGTCGTGTGACCAAGTCCGGATTGGCAATGAAGGGCTTGCCGAAGGCGATCAAGTCGGCAGTGCCTTGCTCGATAGCTGCCATGGCTCGGGCTCTGTCGTAACCGTTGTTGGCGATGTAGGTACCGCCAAAGCGGCGCCGCAGTTCTCGATAGTCCATGGCGGTAGCCATGGCCGACATATCCCCCTCCAGCACATGAAGATATCCCAGGTGCAGTTTGGAAAGCTCTTGGGCGTAGTACCCAAAATGCGCTGCCGGGTCGCTGTCGCGCATGTCGTTGAAGCAGTTTTCTGGACTGAATCGCACACCGATACGTCCCTTCGGCCAGATCTCGCTGACGGCAGCCGCGATCTCCAGCAGAAACGTCAACCGCCCTGCGGGTGATCCTCCATACCGGTCGCCCCGTTGATTGCTTCCGTCTCGCAGAAACTGATCAATCAGGTACCCATTCGCGGCGTGGATCTCGACTCCGTCGAAGCCTGCAGCTTTTGCCACTGCGGCGGCCTTCTTGAATTGGTCCACCACCTGGAGGATATCCGCAGTGGTCAGCTTTCTTGGCGTCACGAACGGCTGCATCCCAACATAGGTGACTGCCAGACCTTCGGGCTTGATCGCTGAAGGGGCCACGGGCAGTTCCTCGTTCACCTGAAGACGGGGGTGTGAGATACGACCGCAGTGCTGTAGCTGGGCAAAGATGTGCCCACCTTTGGCATGGACCGCGTCAGTGACCTTCCGCCATCCCAGCGCCTGTTCCTCCGTGTAGATCCCGGGCGTTCCAGGATATCCAACCCCCTGAGCCGACACGGGAGCAGATTCCGAGATCACAAGCCCGGCATCTCCACGCTGTCCGTAGTGGATCGACATGAGAGGGGACGGTACGCCCTCTGGTGCAGCGCGGTTGCGCGTCATCGGCGCCATGACGATCCGGTTGCCGAGCAACATGTCGCTCAGCATGAAGGGGGCAAAAAGCTCATGCATGCAAGACTCCAAAGGTTTAGGTCGTTTGTCCTAATATCGTAGGACAAATGACCTAATCATGTCAACACGCATCTTGGATGCTCGATCAGTTCAAGCTAGTAGCCATCCAGATCTTCTTGGGGAGCTGTGGCTCTCTAGTTGGGTGCTCGTGTGATCGTCTGGTTACTGGGGTAAAGCAGAAATATGCACGCCGCCATCAATGGTCCGCAACCGCTGCAAAACCGACCTCCAGCGTGGCAGCTTCAGGCTGGTTGCGGACATACAGTGTCCGCCTCGAATGAGTACTATCGGCCAGGAGCGGTCCGTCACGAACGACCGCTTTCAGGCACGTCATGCGACGCATCCGACAACTACCCTAGATCGCACAAGAATTAGACTCTTTCAACGATGCATCTATCTAGTCCAGCAGGCATCATTCACGTGGTCAACGAACCGACTTATTCCTTCGGCTCGACTGACAACGTCCGGTGTTACCCGCTTGAGGTGCAGCTCGCGGGTGGGTCGCAGCCCAGTTCGGTTCATGGCGTCTTGCTGGATGATGAGCCAGTCGCAGTGATTTCCAACGGTGGTGGCGCAAGCGGAGTACATCAGCACTCGGCTGTCTTCAAGGACGGACTCTTGTATTTGGCTGTGGGAGACAGCGTTGCGTGCTTGAGTCTCGAATCTGCCAAGTTAATTTGGTCGGTTAAGGTGGACTTGGCGACTTGCTTCGGCATCTACTTTGACGAGGACAACACCGCCCTCATTTCGCATGGGGAACTGGAAATTGCCCGGCTGTCAGAGGTCGGAGAAATTCTCTGGCGCCAGTCAGGATCCGACATTTTTTCAGAAGGCTTCGTCCTTCATTCCAAGTTCATCGAAGTCATTGACTTCAATAAACAAGCTTACTGGTTTCGCTACGAGGACGGCGTCTCAGTCTCACCTTGACCAGTCTCTTCATTCGACCGCTTTCCGGCATTCAGGTCGATCAGGCCTACTTCGGCTTTGGGCCCTAAGCCGTCGTAGCAGCGGGCCAAAGCAGAATCGTCATCCGGGCGAACCCACTACGGTTTTCCCCTCGCTGCGACCTCGTATCTGTCTAAGAGCCGTTGGAGAGTCGCGCGCTCCTCGTCAGAAATGGCGCTCGCAAGGTCAACGACGATACCGTTGATGAGGTAGTACTCGGTGTCGTTTCGGATGGTCCCTCGTTTAGTGATGCGCTTGTACGATGAAGCGTATCGACGCCGGACCTCTGACGCAGTTATCAATCCGGAAGCGTGAAGAGCCTCGTCAAGGGCTGCGACGCCGGCCGCTCGTTTGCCGCTCAGCTCCTCGATGACGTCGTTCGCCGCTTGCCGAAGCCCCTCCAGTGCCTTTGACTTGCCGTGCTGCTCGATGATGCCCGCACACACGGTTTCAATGCTCAAGGTTGGGGTTGGGGTCACGCCTGAGACATGGGTCATATAGAAAGATACGAACGCCAGCAACTCTTGGAATTCGCGCTCGCGGTCTGGTGAGAGTGGCCGTGTCATCGAGAGTCTTGGGCTAGTCAGGATGGTCTGATCTTGGCCTACGATCAGGCGCGCAAGCGAGGATGCGGCTCAACGGTATCGTGGTGAACTGTCAGACCTGATGATGAGCCAGGGACTCCATCCAGCGTCTCATCAATCTGCAGAAGCACTTTCCAGTGCGGTGTGGCTTGCAGTGCCCGCTGAATCGCAGAAATTAGATGTGGGGTAACGAACCCAAGCCGAGAGATGCACACATTGTGGCAGGGGGTCCCATAACTGTCGTCGACTATCCAATAGTCACCATTACCGTAAGCGTCTTCCTTGCCAAACTGAATGAGAACGGCTCCAAGCGCGTCATACAAAGCTTGCCATTCCTGGTCGTGCTGGCTTTGATTTACCGCATCAGTACTAGTTTCGGGGACTGGTTGTGCGACCACCATGGCGTCCCAAACATCGACGCCATAGCGCCGCTCTATATCAGGGCTCACACGCTCAAACGCTACACGCAACTCTTCATCACTGACCTCTTCGTTTGATCTCCCTGCACGAGCCGCTTCGGCCGCAACGGCTAAATCGTGTCGCAGCGCATCAATGTCCATTGACGCGCGCAGTTCGTTTAGGTGGTCGTTGTCGCGAATTGGCATCGTGGTTTGAAGGTCCGCTCTTGGCCGATAGTACGCGTTCGATGGCCAAGCCTGGATGACGAAAATCGCTGCATATCGGACATTTGCCACAAGAATTAGGGTGATCGCAATCGCCGGGCGAGGGAGCATTTTGACCTCACGGTATGCCCAAGTCGATTGCTCGGCCGCGCGCGTGCAAGCTGAGCATTGGCGCTGCGCTTTTCCTAGTCGTCTTCGCGGACCCGGTACTGCCCCATCAGCGTCTGTTGGACGGCCGGCGGCACGGCCTCGTAGTGCGACAACGCGATGGTGTAACGGCCCTGGCCGCTGGTCATCGCATTGAGTCGCGACTGGTAGTCGGCCAGCTCGGCCTCTGGCACCCGACCGCCGATGGCCACAGTGCCGGCCCCCAGGCCCGATGTGCTGGTGACCAGGCCGCGCCGCAACGATAGGTCGCTCGTGACGTCGCCCACGGAATGCTCGGGCACGGCGATCTCGATCTGGACAATCGGCTCGAGCACAGCCGGCCGGGCCTCGCGAATCGCCGCCATGAAGGCATTGCGGCCGGCGGTCGCGAAGGCGATGTCCTTGCTGTCCACGCTGTGGTGCTTGCCGTCGTACACCACGACGCGCACATCGACCACTGGGTAGCCGGCGATCGCGCCGCACGCCAGCACCTCGCGCACGCCTTTTTCGACGGCGGGGATGAACTGGCCCGGGATCGTGCCGCCCCTGACTTCGTCGGAGAACTCGAAGCCCGCGCCGCGCGCGAGCGGCTCGATGCGCAGGAAGACTTCGGCGAACTGGCCGGCACCGCCGCTCTGCTTCTTGTGGCGGTAGTGGCCCTCGGCCGGCGCGGTCACAGTCTCGCGGTAGGCGATGCGCGGTGGCCGCGTCTGGACCTCGAAGCGGTAAACCTCGCGCAGGCGTTCGAGCACGATTCGCAGGTGCAGCTCGCCAAGCCCGTAGAGCACTGTCTCGTTGGTCGCGGCCACATGCTCGATGCGCAGGCATGGGTCTTCGGCTACGAGCTTGCCCAAAATCTCCCCGGCGCGCTGCTCGTCGCCATGCCGCTTGGGCTCCACGGCCAGGCCGTACACCGGCACCGGGAACGGCAGCGGTGCAAGATGCAGATGGCTGTCTTGCGCTGCATCGTGCAACACGGCATCGAAATGGATCTCCTCGACCTTGGCCACCGCCACGATGTCGCCCGGCGCCGCGTGCGACACCTCGACATGGTCCTTGCCCTGGAGCATGAACAGGTGCCCCACCTTGAAGGGCTTGCGGCCGTCGCCGATGTAGAGCTGGCTGTCGCGCGTGACCGTGCCCTGGTGCACGCGGAAGATGCCCATCTTGCCGACAAAGGGGTCTATCGTGATCTTGAACACATGCGCCAGCACGTGCAGCGTCGGGTCAGGCTTGGCCTTCATGGGCATGGCCTCTGCGCCCTCGCCAACGATGAAGCTCGGCGGGTTGGCTTCGGTCGGGTCGGGCAGGAGCTTGACGATCACGTCCAGCAACTCGGCCACGCCGGCGCCGCTGCGCGACGAGGCGAAACAGACCGGGATCAAGTGGCCTTCACGCAGCGCCTGCTCGAGCGGCGCGTGCAGCTCGGCCGGATCCACATCGCCCTCCTCGAGGTAGCGATCGACGAAGGCCGCGTCGACCTCGACCACCTGTTCCACCAGCGCGCGGTGCGCCGCTTCGACAGGACCGAAGTCGGAGCGCCCGAAGCGGTTGAAGAAGCAGTCGATCACCTGTCTGCCGACCCCGTCGGGCAGGTTCAGCGGCAGGCATTCGCGGCCGAAGGTCGCCTGGATGTCGGCCAGCAGGCCCGCCAGCGAGACGCCCTGCGCGTCGATCTTGTTGACGATGATCATGCGGGCGAGGCGGCGCGAGGCTGCGTATTCCATCATGCGCACCGCCATCGGCTCGATGCCGGTGGCGGCATTGATGACCACCGCCACCGTTTCGACCGCCTCCAGCGCAGGCAGGCTTTGGCCGAGGAAGTCGAGGCCGCCGGGCGTGTCGATGAGGTGGATGCGCGTGGCGGCATGCGTGAGATGCATCACCGAGGCATTGAGCGAATGCAGCATGCGGCGCTCGAGCGGGTCGTGGTCGCTGACGGTGCTGCCGCGCTCGATGCTGCCGCACGCGCCGATGGCGCCCGCCTTGTACAGCAAGGCCTCGGCCAGCGAAGTCTTGCCGGCGGCCGCGGCGCCCACGAGCGCCAACGTTCGCACGGCTTTCATTTCGGCCGCGAGGCCGTTCGATCGGCTTGGCATGGTTGGACTCCTTTGTACGTCCGGAAGGCCGACCCGGCGGCCCGCATGGGCTCGGGCGTTGCGTGTGGACGTCGGGGCAGCGTACGGGATTGACCGCGCTGATGCAAGTTGATTGCGCCGCCGATTTCCAGTACCTGACCGGCATGCGTGCCGCGTTAACCTCCCCTTGTTGCCAGCGTGCAGAGACTTGGGCTCACGCTCAAGATGTCTCAACAACAACGCTCTGAGCCCGTCATGACCACTGTCACCGTCTACTCTGCATGTCATTGCCAGCGACCGGTCATCGCGCTCGATATTTGTCGAGGGCTTTTAACGACTGCATTGCGGTCGTCACCGTGAATTGACGGAGCGCACACCACCGGTGGTAATCGCTGCAAAGTTGCCGCCTGGAATTCTGGCGCCCGTTCAAGGTTGATTGCTGAACCGCCGGGTTTGAACTGACCCCCAGAAGTTGGACAGCCCCAGCGGTTGCGGGAAACCGCCGCCGGATTGAGCTACTCGTTTTCGATCCTGTATCGATCAAACTGGGTGAGCGCTATCACCACTGCCAGTGCCCCCGCCACGCCGGCCAGGGGGTGCAGCACAAAGGTCACCACGGGCACCAGCAGTATCAGCTGCCGAAGGCCCCAGCTGTAGAGCAGCCCGGCCTTGCGCACATAGGCGCTGCCGGCGGCGGCCCAGCGCTGGCGCTGGGGGGCGCCCACAGGCATGCCACCGATGAAGCCAGCGTGGTGGTAGTAGCGCACGGCCATCACCGAGGCAACGAGCGACGCGAACAGCAGGCACAGCAGCATCAGCTCCATCGCCAGCCGGGGCGTGAAATGCGGCCACGCGGCAGTGCCAGTGGCGCCCTCGCCGAGCGTGGCGTGCAGCGCGGGGGCAGTGAGCGACAGTGCGCCCATGAGTCCCAACACAGCGGTGGATGCCGTCATGGTGGCCGACATCAGCGAGTTGCGCAGCGTCTGCACGGCCAGGATTTCGGAGCCGGGCTGTGCCGAAATGGCCGCAAACCAGTCCTCGCGCAGCGAGGCGTGGGTGGTGTGCGCCAGCCGCCCGGGGGCCCGCCGCTGTACCGCGGCCAGCCAGCCTTCATACGCCGCAACCATGCCCAGGGTGAAGATGGCGGCAAGCCAGGGGTTGGTGGTCATGGCGTTGACGCTCGCTCAAGCCGTGTGGGATGTGTTGCGGGCCGCCTTGCGCATCTCCAGCCATTCAAAGGCGCCCATGCCCGCCAGCATGGCCAGCACGAACACCACGGCCTTGGGCTCGCCTGTGCCCAACGACACGACGGCTGGCCCGGGACAAAAGCCCGCGATGCCCCAGCCGGCACCGAACAGCAGGCTGCCCAGCACCAGGCGCCGGTCGATGTGGCGCGCGGTGGGCAGTTGCATGGGGCCGCCGAACACGCTGGTGCTGCGCTTGCGGGCCACGGCGAAGGCGACCACGCCCACCAGAATGGCGCCACCCATCACAAAGGCGAGCGAGGGGTCCCACTGGCCGGCCAGATCTAGAAAGCCGAGCACCTTGCCCGGGTCGGTCATGCCCGAGATGATGAGACCCAGGCCAAAGACCAGGCCGATGCCGAATTCAGAAATGCGTTGGAGCTTCATGGGTCAGTCCTCTTGCGATCAGGCCAGCAGGTGGCGAATGGCATACACCGTGGCAAAGCCCGCGCCCATGAAGGCCAGCGTTGCCACCAGAGAGCGCGGCGACAGGCGCGATAGGCCGCACACCCCGTGGCCGCTGGTGCAGCCCGAGCCATAGCGCGTGCCCACGCCCACCAGCAGCCCGGCCAGCACCACCATGCCCCAGCTGGCGTCGATGCGCACCTCCGTCATACCCACCGTCAGCCGGTAGAGCAAAGGCGCAGCCAGCAAGCCCAGCGCGAAGGCCATCCGCCACGCAGTGTCATTGCCGCGCGGGGGCAGCAGGCCGCCCAGGATGCCGCTGATGCCCAGGATACGGCCATGCAGCAGCACGAAGGCGGCAGTGGCCAAGCCCAGAATCAGGCCTCCCACCAGGGCCGTCCAGGGGGTGAAGTGGTTCCAGTCAATCTGCATGGAAAGCCTCTTTGGGGGCACAGAATTGTTCAAAAAGGGTCTGCATGACGGCCAGTGCCTGGGGGCTGGCGATCTGGTAATGGATGTTCTTGCCTTCGCGGCGGGTGGTCACGAGCCCCTCGTCGCGCAGTACGCCCAGTTGCTGCGACAGCGTTGGCTGGGCGATGCCCACCAGCGCCTCCAACTCTCCTACGCGCTTTTCTCCCTCCGTGAGCTGGCACAGCAGCAAGAGTCGGTCAGGGTTGGACAGCGCCTTCATCAGCCGGCAAGCGCTATCTGCCGAGAGGCGCAGGCTTTCCAGGTCCATGGTGGTAGTGATTTGGGCCTGCATGAGGACTCCATAGGTTGCGGGGTGGGGTGTTGGTCGATAGTTTATTGACTAACAAACTATATGTCAATAAACTATAAATATCTTAATTGAATTGCGAGGACACACATTCCCATGCAACAGCCAGACAAACCGCAACCTGAGGTTCAAGCCTTCTTCGACCCCGCCACCTGGACGGTGACCTATGTGGTCTTCGACCACCCGGGTGGGCACTGCGCCATCGTGGACCCGGTGCTGGACTACGACCCCAAGGCCGGTCGCATACGCACGGTATCGGCCGACAAGGTGGTCGACTTTGTACGCACGCAGCAGCTCAGCGTGCAGTGGATTCTGGAAACCCATGCCCATGCCGACCACCTCACGGCCGCGCACCACCTGCGAGAAGTGCTGGGCGGGCAGATTGCCATAGGCGCGGCCATCACCCAGGTGCAAAAGGTGTTCAAGGGCATTTTCCATCTGGAGTCGGGTTTTCATGCCGACGGCGCACAGTTCGACCACCTGTTCGCCGATGGTGAGGCGTTTCGCATTGGCAGCCTGCAGGCTCAGGCCCTGGCGGTGCCGGGCCATACACCGGCTTGCATGGCCTACCAGGTGGGCGACGCCGTGTTCGTGGGCGACACTCTGTTCATGCCCGACGTGGGCACGGCGCGCTGCGACTTCCCGGGCGGTAACGCGCACACGCTGTACCAGTCCATCCGCGGGCTGTTGGCCCTGCCGCCTGCCACTCGACTGTTCATGTGCCACGACTACCCGCCCGGCGGCCGCGAGCCCGCCTGGCAAACCACGGTGGCCGCGCAGCGCGCAAGCAACATTCACGTGCATGACGGCGTGGGCGAAGACGACTTCGTCGCCATGCGCACCCGCCGCGACGCCACGCTGGAGATGCCGGCGCTGATCCTGCCTTCCGTGCAGGTCAACATTCGCGCTGGTGACCTGCCGCCCAAGGATGACAACGGCGTGGCCTACCTGCGCATACCGCTCAATGCGCTGTGACCGTCCGTCCCCCCAAGCTCTGCATATTGCACGCCCACACGGAGAGTTCTGACCATGAAAACCGCGCACGACCTCGAGCCCTGCGTCGAATGCGCAAAACCCGCAGGGATAGACAGCTGCTTGCAGAGACATGGACGCAGCAACAAAAAAGGCTCCCAACGGGAGCCCAGTTTGCTTGGTTTCAGCGCGGGATAAAAACACTCCCCATGGCAGCAGCACCCGCGAAGTGCCGCCACCATGGGA
>NZ_LMJH01000008.1:159389-216127 GCF_001428965.1 Acidovorax sp. Root275
TCAGTCGCAAACTAACTGTTCCAGTATCGAGAACAATCGTTCAGAGCCCTCCAGAACTCTTTGGCATTGGCGAGGTGTCTTTGTGTTCACCGGGTGGCAGCTTGCCGCTGCGTAGCAGCGCCTTGTCGGACCAGGGTGTGTACTTAACCCTGGGACAAAGGGGCGGTCCCCGGGGCAGTCTACAAATGGGCAAGCGCGGGAAGTGGCTGGGTGCTCCGTGGGGGCCTCCTTGGGTTCATCCTGCATGCGCTTTCTTAAAGAAAGCTGTATATTTATACAGCTTTATAGACACAGGAGAAGCACAGCCATGCAAGTCATCGAATCCACCTACGTTGTCACCCTGCGCGACTATCCCGAGGAGCTCCCGGCCAAGGAGCACATGGCAGCGGAAACACGGTACGCCAAGGCTCTGGAGAAGCAGCTGGGCGGCCCCGAGCAGGTCGCTGCGGCCCTGGACACCATGCAAAGCCTGGAGGAGTCCCCGCCGGAGGTGGTGTCCCCAGGAGATCTCACTTTGCTCAAGGCCTGGGGCAAGGCCAGTGTTGCCGCCAAGCAGGCGGGGTTCCGGGATCTGGGGGACGGGGATGGCGCGTACTTTGAAGTGCGGCTGGTATGAGGGTTGAGACCACCTACCGCTGGCGTGTGAAGTCGCCGAAGGGCAGGTGGTTCAACAACCGACATGTGGCATCTAAAGAATCCATGCGCAGGCAATCTCTACATGCCACAGCGGTGGCGGGTTCGCGCGGCAGAGGATTCAACCGGCCGTTGCAACACACTCACCACCGCGTAGGCGCCCAAAGCGCTGCGCACTGTGATCAGCCCGCTGAGGGCTTGGTATTGCGTGTTACAAAGCGGCCCGCCCGTGCACCAGTGGCCCGCTCCGTATGGGTGTAGCTCAAGGTACCGTTCACCCACACCTGTTCAATGCCTTCGCTGAACTGCTGGGGCTGCTCGAACGTGGCCAGGTCGCGCACCCGCTCGGGGTCCAACACCACCACATCGGCCATGTGCCCTGCCTGCAGCAGGCCGCGCCCGCCGAGGCGAAAGCGCTGGGCCGACAAGCCTGTCATCTTGTGCACGGCTTCTTCGAGCCGCAGCAGGCCCTTGTCGCGCCAGTAGCAGGCCAGCACGCGCGGAAACGCGCCCCACAACCGGGGGTGTGGCCGTTCGTCGTGTGGCAGCCCGTCCGATCCGATCATGGACAGCGGGTGGGCAATCACGCGCTCCACATCGTCCTCGCGCATCTGGAAGTAACAGGCTCCGCCGGGCTTGAGGCGCACGGCGGCCTCTTGCTGGGGCACACCCCACTCGCGCGCAATGTCCGCCAGGTAGCGCCCGGCCATCTCGGGGTGGGGCTGGCTGCCGGTGATGAGGATGTCGATGATGCCGTCCACCAGATCCTCGCGCAGCACGGTGGAGCCTGCGGTGTAGGGGTACACGTCCATCGCAATCTCCTGACCCTGTGCCAACTGGTCGATCAGTAGCAGCGTCTCGCGCGTGCGGCCCCAGTTGGCAGGCCCGGCGCATTTGTGGTGCGAGATGACCAGCGGCAGGCCTGACTGCCGCGCGGTGAGTGCGGCCTCTTGCAGCGCAGGCAGAATGCCCGCCAGCTCGTCGCGGATGTGCGTGGCATACACGCCGCCGTGGCGCGCGGCCACCGAGGCCACGGCCACCAGTTCCTCCACATCAGCCGCATAGGCCTCGCTGTAGAAGATGCCCGACGACAGGCCCAGCGCCCCGGCGGCCATGGCTTCTTCCATGTCGGCGGCCATGGCGGCGCGCTCGTCAGCGGTGGCCGTCTGGCGCAGGTCGGCCAGGTGGCGCATGCGCAGGGCCGTGTGGCCCATCAGTGCGGCCACGTTCACGGCGGGCTGGGCGGCGTCCACGGCGCGGGCGTAGTCGGCCATGCTGGCATGGCGAAACTGCAGGCGCCCCAGCAGCGAGAGCGGGGCGAGCGGGTTGTCGGTCACCACCGGAGCCAGCGAAATGCCGCAGTTGCCCACGATGACAGTGGTGATGCCCTGCGAGAGCTTGGGCAGCATGGTGGGCGCGTCCAGCACAGCAGCGTCGTCGTGCGTGTGCACGTCGATGAAGCCGGGGGCAATCACGCGGCCGGTGCAGTCCACTTCGGTGAAGTGTTCGCAGGCCCGGGCACGGGCCAGGGCGGCGGGGTCGATCTGGCCCGGCTCGGCTAGGGCGGTGATGCGGTCGCCTTCGATCAGCAGGTCGCCCACCCAGCCGGGGAGGGTGGTGCCATCCACGATGCGGCCATTGCTCAGCAGCGTTGCGTGCGCCATGTCATTCCTCTGCGGCCAGGCCGCGCGATGGGTCAGGGGCTTGGCTGGCGGCGCTGGAGTGGCTCTGGCCCGCGTGGCTGTCAAACGCGCCAACGTATTCGGCGCTGTCAAAACCGTGTTTGTGCAGCAGCTGCTTGAACTGCTGCAGCCCGCGGGTGGCCACGGGGCCCAGCTTTTGCGCCAGGCGCACGGTCAGGATCTCAATCACCACCAGGTGGGCCAGATAGGCCTCGGTGCCCACGCGCATCACCGCGTCCTGTGGCACCGACACGGCCAGCACCAGGTCGGCCACCTCCGCCAGCGGCGTGCCGGGCTGGGTCAGCGCCACCACGGTGGCGCCTTGGGATCTTGCAAACCGCGCCGCCTCCAGCGCATAGGGCATGCGGCCCACGTGCGAGATGACAAAGGCCACGCCATCGGGCCCCAGGGTGCTGGCCGACACGAGCTGCTGGTGCGCATCAAAAATCGCGTTGGCCGTGCAGCCCAGGCGGAACAGGCGGCTTTGCAGCTCGCTGGCCATGAAGGTGGAGGCGGCACCCACCGAGTAGCAGTCGATGCGCCGCGCCTGCGCCAGCCGCTCGGCCACGCGGTCGAGCACTTCGGCGTCGAGGTTGCGGCCCAGCTCGGTCAGCGACGACACGGCAGCGTGCACGATCTTGCTGGCCACGTCCTGCGCGCTGTCATCGGCCAGCACGCTGCGGTGCAGGTGCGAGCCCGACACAGCCAAATCCTGCGCCAGGGCGACCATGAATTCGCGCACCGAGTCGTGGCCAAAGCTGCGGCAGGTGCGCACGATGGTGGGCATGGACACGCCCGCCTGCTGGGCCAGTTGTTCCACGGTGGCAACCACGGCGGCACGCGGGTCGTCCAGCACCACGCGCACCACGCTGCGCTGCGCCTCGGGCAGGTCGGGCTGGCGCTCACGCAGTTGCTGCAGCAGGCTGGTAGGGGTGGGTTTGGACATGGTCAAAAACGGGTGCTGATGGCGCGGGTGATGGTGCCTTCGTCGTCCACGAGCGGCAGCCAGCGCCATTTGTCAAAAGTGGTGCAGGGGTGCGAGATGCCCAGGGCCACCCGGTCGCCCACGGCGGGGGCGGGGCCTGCCGCGGGGTCGTAGCGCAGGTAGGCGTGGTGGTCGTTGAGCGCGCTCACCGTCCACTCGGTGGGGGTGCTGGCAGCGCGGCGCTCGTGGCGCGGCGCCCAGCGCACGGGCACGGGCATCTCCAGATCGTACGAGACATCGCGCCGCCCGCCGGTTAGCAGGGCCAGCCCAGGCTCGGGCACCGATTGCACCATGGTCCACACTTCGAGCGCAGGGCGCAGCGAGGCGTCCAGCCCCTCGCGCTGCTCCACATGCTTCAGAAAGCGCTGGTAGTTGCCATGGTCGTGCGTGATGTAGCAGCCCGAGCGCAGCACGCCCAGCACGGGCTTGGACAGCCCTTGGGTGCGCAGCAGCGGGATGACCAGGTCGAACACCGCCGAGCCGCCCGCCGTCAGCAAAATCTCTGGGTCGGAAAACAGGCCCTGTGCATCGCAGGCGCGGGCCACCTCGGTCACACGGCGCACCAGGGCGGTGACCTCGCGTGCGTCGTGCTCGCTGTCGCAGCGGGCCACGCCGCCTTCGTAGCATTCGACGCCGCCCAGCTGCACGGCGGGCGATTGGGCCATGGCCTGGGCGAGCGCCAGGGCTTCTTCGAGCGTGCGGCAGCCGGTGCGCTGGCCGGGCACGCCCATCTCCAGCAGGGTATCCAGGCGCCTTTCACCGCGCGCGGTGTGGCCGCGCCGCTCGGCCCAGTCTTCAATGCAGCGCAGCTGCGCCAGGCTGTCGATGAGGAACCACACGCGCAGATCGGCGTGGCGCTGCAGCAGGGCGTGCAGCCCGTCCAGGTCGGCGTCGCACAACACCTGGTTGGCAATGATGGCGCAGCGCGCACCGGCTTCCACCCCCACGCTGAGCTGGTACACGGTGGCAAAGGTCAGCCCCCAGGCTCCCGCCTGCAACTGCTGCGCAAACAGCTCGGGCGACAGCGTGGTCTTGCCGTGCGGGGCCAGGGCCACGCCCTTGCGCTCGGTGTAGGCCTGCATCCAGGCCAGGTTGTGGGCCAGGGCGCTTTCGCGGATGACGGCGATGGGCAAGGGCAGATCGCCCGCCAGCACATTCCAGCCGCGCTGGCCCAGGTCGGCGGGGCGGCTGGGCGCGGCGTGCAGCGGGTAGCCCTTGCAGCGCTGGTCAAGCAGGAATTCTTCGGTCATGGTGCGGGGTGTGTCGGTGCGGTTTTCCAGCAGGCGTGCAGGTGGCCGGGGGCCACCTCGCGCAGCTGCATGTCGGCGCTGGCGCAGCGCGCCTCGGCCTGGGGGCATCGGGGGCGGAACACGCAGCCCGAGGGCGGATTGGCCGGGCTGGGCAGGTCGCCCTGCAGCAGCGCAATGCTGCGGCGCTGGGCGGGGTCGGGGATGGGCGCTGCGGCCAGCAGGGCCTGGGTGTAGGGGTGCTGGGGCTGGGCGTACAGCGCCTCGGTGGGGGCGATCTCCATCACCCTGCCCAGGTACAGCACCACCACCCGG
Organism: Acidovorax sp. Root275; assembly: GCF_001428965.1. Classification (NCBI taxonomy): domain Bacteria; kingdom Pseudomonadati; phylum Pseudomonadota; class Betaproteobacteria; order Burkholderiales; family Comamonadaceae; genus Acidovorax; species Acidovorax sp. Root275. Next base: position 164,252 of record NZ_LMJH01000008.1, read on the forward strand.
TCGCACAGGTACTCCACCACATCCAGGTCGTGCGAGATGAACAGCAGCGTGAGGCCCAGCTGCTCCTTCAGCTCACCGAGCAGGTTCACCACCTGTGCCTGGATGGACACATCCAGCGCCGACAGCGGCTCGTCGGCCACGATGAACTGGGGCTCCACCGCCAGCGCGCGGGCAATACCAATGCGCTGGCGCTGCCCGCCCGAAAACTCGTGCGGAAAACGCTCGGCATGCTCGGGCCTGAGGCCCACCTGCTCCAGCAGCTGGTGGATGCGCGGCAGGCGCGCGGCGCCCTTGGCCAGGCCGTGCGTATCCAGCGCCTCGGCCAGCACGTCGCGGATGCGCATGCGCGGGTTCAGGCTGGCGTAGGGGTCCTGAAAAATGATCTGGATCTGCGAGCGCAGCGGCCTGTATTGCGACTGCGAGAGCTGGGCCAGGTCTTGCGGCGCCGCGCCGCCGTGGTAGCGCATCTGCCCGCTGGTCGGGTCCACCAGGCGCGTGAGCAGGCGGCCAATGGTGCTCTTGCCCGAGCCCGATTCGCCCACCAGGCCCAGGGTCTCGCCCCGGCGGATGGTGAAGCTCACATCGTCCACCGCGCGCACGGGGTGCGGGCCGCTGCCGAAGTGTTTGCGCAGGTGGGCAATCTCCAGCAGCGGTGCGGTGGTGTCGGTCGGTGCCATGGGCTGTGGGGTGTTCAGGACGGCGTTCATGCGCTCACCTCGGCGGGTTCGGTGTGCACCTCGCGGTGCAGGCAGCGCACCATGCGGCGTGGGCCGGTGGTTTCCAGCGCGGGCATGGCGTGGGTGCAGTCGGCCTGCTGGCGTGTGCAGCGCGGCGCAAAGGCACAGCCGGGTGGGGGCGCGAGGGGGCTCGATACCTGGCCCGGAATGGCCACCAGCTTGCGCCGCCCGGCGGCCACGGCAGGGCCCGTTGCCTGCGCTGCCTGCGCTTGCCGCCGCGCCACACCGGGCAGGCAGGCCAGCAGGCCGCGCGTGTAAGGGTGCTCGGGCCGTGCAAACAGGTCGTGCACGCGGGCCGATTCGACAATGCGCCCGGCGTACATCACGGCCACGGCGTCGGCGTATTGCGCCACCACGCCCAGGTTGTGCGTGACGAACAGCATGCTCATGCCGGTCTCTTTCTGCAGCCGTCCCATCAGCGCCAATATCTGCGCCTGGATGGTCACGTCCAGCGCCGTGGTGGGCTCGTCGGCAATCAGCAGTGTGGGGTTGCAGGCCATGGCCAGCGCAATCATCACGCGCTGGCGCATGCCGCCCGAGAGCTGGTGCGGGTACTCGTGCACGCGCTGCGCTGCGGCGGGGATCTCCACCAGCTCCAGCATGCGGCGGGCGTGCGCCAGTGCGGTGCTGCGGTCCATCTTCAGGTGCAGGCGGGCCGACTCGGCAATCTGCTCGCCCACTGTCAGCACCGGGTTCAGGCTGGTCATGGGCTCCTGGAAGATCATCGCCAGTTCGTTGCCGCGCAGCGTGCGCTTCTCGGCCTCGGGCATCGCCAGCAAATCGACCTTGTGGCCGTCGCGCTGCACAAACCAGGCCTGGCCTGTGACCTGCGCCTGCGAGGTGCGGGCGTGCAGGCCCATGAGGGTGAGGCTGGTGACGGATTTGCCTGAGCCTGATTCACCCACCAGCGCCAGCGTCTCGCCGGGGTGGATGGCAAAGGACACATCGGCCACGCTCTGGATACGGCCCGCATCGGTGGCAAAAGAGGTGGACAGGCCGCTGACTTCGAGCCGGGGCGCGGCGCTCATCGTGGGGGAGGTCATACGGTCTTCTTCAGTTTGGGGTCGAGCAGGTCGCGCACGCCGTCGCCCAGCATCTGCAGCGACAGGGCCGTGAGCACGATGGCCACGCCGGGGGCAAAAATGGTCCAGAAGGCCTTGTCGGCATAGTCCAGGCTGCCCGCGATCATGGTGCCCCAGGTGGGGATGTCGGGCGGCACGCCCACGCCCAGGAAGGACAGGCCCGCCTCGGCCAGGATGGCGTAGGCAAAGATGAAGGTCACCTGCACCAGGATGGGCGACATCAGGTTGGGCAGGATATGGCGCCACAGGATGAGGTGCGTGCGCACGCCCAGGGCGCGGGCCGCGTCCACAAACAGCAGCTCGCGCAGCACCAGCGTGGTGGCGCGCACCACCCGGGCCACGCGCGGGGTGTAGACGATGACCAGCGCCAGCATCACGTTCCACAGCGACACGCCCAGGATGGACACCAGCGCAATGCCCAGCAGGATGTCGGGGAAGGACATCATCGCGTCCACCACGCGCATCAGCGGTGCATCCAGCTTGCGAAAGAACCCCGCAAACATGCCCAGCAACGTGCCCAGCAGCACGGCGCCCGCAGCGGTGACCAGCCCGATCAGCAGTGAATAGCGCGCGCCGTGCACGATGCGCAGCAGCACGTCGCGGCCCAGCTCGTCGGTGCCCGCCCAGTGCGTGCCCGAGGGGGCGCGCAGGCGCTCGCTGATCGACAGGGCGTTGGGGTCCGCATCGGACACCCAGGGGAAGACGACCGCAATGCTCGCCACCAGTGTTATCACGATGGCGGCGGCCAGCACCACCTTGCGGGCGAACAGGCGGCGCAGCACGGCCCGCAGGCGGTGCCGGAAGGAAGGGCTCGGGTTCATGGTGCTTCCAGGCGGATACGGGGGTCCACCAGCGTGTACAGAAAGTCGATGGCCAGGTTGATGAAGACGTAGATGGCAGCAATCACCAGCAGCGTGCCCTGGATCACGGGGTAGTCGCGCCGCAGCACGGCCCGCACCACCAGGTTGCCCACGCCGGGCAGGTTGAAGACGGTCTCGGTCACCACGGTGCCGCCAATCATCAGCGCCATGGTCAGCCCCAGCACAGTGACGATGGGCACCAGCGCATTGCGCAGCACATGCTTGACCATGATGGTGCCCTCGGGCAGGCCCTTGGCGCGGGCGGTGCGCACGTAGTCCTCGCCCAGGATGTCGAGCATGGAGGCGCGTGTGAAGCGGATGATGAGCGCCGAATTGAGCAGCCCCAGCACCAGCGCGGGCAGCATCAGGTGTGACAGCCGCTCGCCCAGCGTGGCCGTGGGGTCGCCATAGCCCGAGGCCGGAAACCACCCCAGCTTGACCGCAAACAGCTGGATGAGGATGAGGCCCAGCCAGAAGCTGGGCACGCTGGCGCCCAGCATGGCCACGCCGCTCACGGCCTGGTCGGTGGCGCTGCCGCGCCAGACAGCGGCGGCCATGCCGCAGGGCACGGCCACCAGCGCCGCAATGCCCACGGCAAACAGCGCGAGGAACAGCGTGGGCTCCGCCCGCTCCAGCAGGGCCTGGGCCACGGGGCGCTGCAGGAACAGTGACTGCCCCAGGTTGCCCTGCAGCAGCTCGCCCACCCACAGCCCAAACTGCACGGGCAGGGGTTTGTCCAGCCCGTACTGCGCGCGGGCCTGGGCAATGTCGGCGGCGGTGGCCTGGTCGCCCAGCAGCAGCGCCACCGGGTCGCCCGAGGCCAGCCGCGTGAGGCAGAACACCAGCACTGCCACCAGGGCCAGCACCACCACGGCGCCGCCCAGGCGCTTCAACAGAAATCGCATCATGGTGCTGTCTGCCCCTGCTTACTTGGCCAACCCGGTGTTCCAGAAGAATGGCCAGATGGCCGGTGTGTAGCCTTGCAGCTTGGCCGAGCGGGCCGACAAGCCGTTGAACTTGCCCACTTCGATGAACGGCACTTCGTCGTACACCACCTGCTGCACCTTGCCCCACAGCGGGCCGCGCTTGGCCGGGTCGGTCTCCTGGTTGAAGGCGGCCAGACTGGATTTCTTGGCGTCAGACTCCCACCAGCCGGGCGCACCGTCACCCAGCTGCGGGGGCGAGAGCATGGGCTCGGGGAACAGGCCCGAGTGCGTGAAGTACACGTCCCACAGCTTGGGGTCGTTGCGGCGCTGCACCAGTGTGGCCCAGTCCACCACCTGCAGCTCGGTCTTGAAGCCCGCCTTCTTGAGCTGCTCGGACATCACCAGCGCCATGTTGTAGTGGAACTCGTACTGGCGGCTGGCCATGATGCGCACGGGCTGGCCGCCGTAGCTGGCCTTGGCCGCCTGCTCTTTGGCGGCTTGCGGGTTGCGCTCGTTGTAGAGCTTGCTGCCCGCGTCCGAGTAGTAGGGCGTGCCCTTGGGGAAGAAGTTGGGTTCCACCACAAAGAAGCGGTTGTCGCCAAAGCCTGCGACCAGCAGCTCGCCTGTGCCCACGGCGGTTTGCACCGCGCGGCGCAGCGGCTGCGAGGCCAGCACGCCTTCCTTGGTGTTGAACACGATGTACGGAAAGCCAAAGTTCTTGGTCACGATGGGCACCACGGCCGGGGCACCTTTTTCGATGCGGCCAATGGCCTCCACGGGCAGCAGGTCGGCGTACTGGAACTGGCCCGAGAGCGCGCCTTCGACGCGTGTGTTGGCGCTGGGCACGGGCACAAAGCGCAGCTCATCAAGCAGTGCCTCGCGCTTGCCGGCGTAGCCGCTGGCGGCTTCCTTGCGGCTGGCGTAGCCGTCAAAACGCACCAGCACGGTGAACTGGTCGGGGCGGCGTTCCTTGAACTGGTAGGGGCCGGTGCCGACGAAGTCCTTGAGCTGGGGCGCAATGCTTTCCTTGGCCATGATGGCGGCCATGCCGCTGGGCAGGGCCAGCTGGGCCAGCAGCGGTGCGTAAGGATTTTTCAGCTTCAGTTCCACCGCCAGGGGGCCTTTGGCGGTGAGCGAGGCCACTTCCTTGCCCACGGCCTTGCCGCGGGGGTTGAGCTCCATCCAACGCTGCAGCGAGGCCACCACATCATCGGCCGTCATCTCGCGCCCGTTGTGGAACTTCACGCCCTTGCGCAGGGGGATGGTGTAGGTCAGCCCGTCTTTGGAGACGGTGGGCAGGCCGTCGGCCAGCATGGGGGCGATGGCCCAGTTGGCATCGAAGGTGTACAGCGGCTCGTACACGTGCTGCATGATGGTGCCCACCAGGTCGGCGGTGCTCACCATGGGGTCCAGGCCCTGGGGCTCGCCCACCATGGCGAGGTTGGCGGCGCCGCCCTTGGACGGGGTGGCAGTGACCGTTTGGGCCCAGCTGGCGCTGCAGGCCAGGGTGAGGGCGGCGGTCAGCGCCGCTGCACCCAGCAGATTGCGGCGGCCCCGCAGTTCAAGCGTTGGCAGCGGATGCTGCACCAGGTTGGTTCCAGACGTTTGCATTGCACACCTCGAAGTAATAGGATTACACGAATAAGCACATTCGATGCCAGAATTGCGAACGAGATGGGCATTTCTGGAAGGAAGTGTGTAATATCTTTACTCAAAGGAGCGTTTTCCATGCCAGTAGAAACCCTCGGCCAAGCGCCGCTCGCGTCCGATCGCCTCGCACGCCCCCTCTCGCCCGCCACCCGCGCAGGCGACTTCGTTTTTGTCTCGGGCCAGGTGCCCACCGACGACCAGGGCCAGGTCGTTGTCGGCGGTATCGAGGCGCAGACGCGCCAGGTGTTCCAGCGCGTCAAGGACGCCCTGGCCCTGGCCGACTGCACGCTGGCCGATGTGGCCAAGGTCAGCGTCTGGCTGGCCGATGCGCGGGACTTCGGCAGCTTCAACCGCGTGTACATGGAGTGTTTTGGCGACCACCGCCCCGCACGCTCCACGGTCGAATCGCGCCTGATGATCGACGCCAAGGTCGAGATCGACGTGACGGCCTACAAGCCGCGCGGCTGAGCCATGACCGCAGCCAAGCAACCCGTGTGGGACGTGGTGGCGCTGGGCGAGGCGCTGGTGGAGTTCAACCAGACCCGCCCTGGCGAGCCGCAGTACCTGCAGGGCTTTGGGGGCGACACCAGCAACGCGGTGATTGCCGCCGCCCGCGCGGGCGCACGCACCGCTTACCTGACACGCCTGGGCAGCGATGCCTTTGGCCAGGCGCTGCTGGACCTGTGGGCGCGTGAGGGTGTGGGCACCTCGGCGGTGGAGCGCGATGCACAGCACCCCACGGGCATCTACTTTGTGACGCACGGCGCGGCGGGGCACGAGTTCAGCTACCTGCGCGCTGGCTCGGCCGCCAGCCGCATGGCACCCGCGTGGCTGCTGGGCGCGCCTGTCTCCGTGCTGCAGCAGTGCCGCATCCTGCATGTGTCGGGCATCTCGCTGGCGGTGTCGGCCTCGGCCTGCGACACGGCTTACGAGGCCATGCGTGTGGCCCGTGCGGCCGGTGCGCGCGTGGCGTTCGACCCCAACCTGCGCCTCAAGCTCTGGCCTCTGGCGCGGGCGCGGGCCTGCATTGCGCATGCGGTGTCGCTGTGCGACATCTTCCTGCCGGGGCTCGATGACATGGCCGCGCTGCTGGGCCTGCACGATGCCGATGCGATTGCCGATTGGGGCCACGCGCAGGGCGCGGCCACGGTGGTCGTCAAGCTGGGGGCCGAAGGGGTGCTGCTGAGCAGCGCCGACCCTGCCGTGCCGCGCCAGCGTGTGCCGGGCCGCAGCGTGGCGCTGGTGGATGCCACCGGCGCGGGCGACTGCTTTGACGGCAACCTGCTCGCGCGCCTGGCGCTGGGCGACGACTTGGCCGCTGCCGTGCGCTATGCCAACACGGCGGCGTCGCTGGCCGTGCAGGGCTTTGGCGCGGTGGCACCGTTGCCCACGGCGCAGCAAGTGGGGGCGTTGCTTTAGCCATGCCATGAGCCCAGCCCGTGGCAGTGGATTGCCATGGGCTGCGGCGATTGCCTCCGAGAGTTTTGATGCACCGGCGGAGGTGTGCTTTGGGGGCATCGATCATCACGTGAGGTAAGCGCGCAATGCGATGCTTCCGAAGGCATGTGCAGCGAAGAAGCCGGACTTGGTAGCCATGCGCGGCGAGCTGACGGATGAGTCAGTCGATGCCTTGTGTGATCTGGTCTGCGGCAATATCGCGCGCCAGCTGCTGCGCTACCCTGGGGTCGGCACCGTGTCTCAGATGGTGTGCGGAGTGTTTTAAAACCCACGCGGCCAGTAGCCAGGTGCGGCAACCCGGCTAGAAAACCCCCAGCTCCATTCCCTGTGCCATCGCTTCGCCCAGGGACCGGCAGCGTTGCAGCTCTTCGCTGCGGATACTTTTGGTGGCCAGGATGGCTTCTGGCGTCTGGGCATGGGTACAGACAATGAGGGGCTCTGCGACGGGCCGCAGGCGCCAGCCGGTGGCAATGCGTTCAATCTGCCTGGCCGCGTTGTGCCCGTCGCTGCCGGCGCAGATCAGGCATGCATAAGGGCGGCCATTGACGTGGTCGAGCACCGCATAGTAGCTGCGGTCAAAAAAATCCTTGAGCTGCCCGCTGATGGCCGCGAGGTTCTCTGGCGTGGCAAAAATGAACCCCTCCGCAGCCAGCACATCTGTGGCGCCTGCTTGCGCGGCATGCAGCAACCGCACCTCCACACCGGTATCCGCAGACGCACCGGCACGCGCGGCCTCCGCCATCTGGCGCGTGCCATCGGTCATCGAGTGGTAGACGATCAACAAGGTCTTGCGGCGGCTCATGGGTAAAGCATAGCCCCGTGGCTCTGCGGCGCCAGAAAATGTGTGTCCAGCCATGCAGGGGCGCCCCCATTGACCTGCATTCGAGAAGCGCGTTCAATCCGCCAAGATGCCCCGGTTGGTTGCAAATTGTCGCAATCGGTACGCAGGCCAGTGAGCACGGTACCGAGCCGCCCGGAACGCAGATTCCATCCTTTCTGAGGTGACACCATGAGCATTGCCAGACGTCTTCATGCCATTTCCTTCCTGCTGATTGCAGGGCTTGCCGGGATCGCCATGCTGGCCTGGGTCTATCTGGGTGAGGTTAATCACCAGACCGAACTGGTGGCCCGGGAAGAGGTGCCGCGCCAGCTTCAGGCAAGCGCCATGGAGCTGAACGTCACGCGGGCTTCCTTGCAGGTGCGCCATGCGATGCTGGTGCGCACACCCGAAGACCTGACCGCCACGCTGGCGGATATCGGCGAAAAAAAGCGCCTGATTGACAAAGACCTTGCGGGCTTCCTTCAGACATCGGACACCGCTGCGGAAAAGGCCCTGAGCGCAGAATTGTCCAAAGGGCTGGACGCCTTCTGGCGGGTTGCAGAACAGAACCTGCAATTGATCAAGGAAGGAAAGAAGGAGCCCGCATTTGACTTTCTCGTTGCGTCCACGATACCCACCCGCAATGCCGTCCTGGCGGTTCTTTCCAAGGAAAAAGAGCACCAGTCCAAGCTGCTCGGGGCCAGCCTTGCCGAGATTGAGCGGGACGTCAGGCTGACCTTGCGTGCGCTGGTCAGTGCCGTCGTGGCGGTGGGGATTGGGCTGCTGCTGTTTTCGTGGCACATCGGTGCCACCCTTCAGCGCCGGGTGGCCGCGTCGCAGGCCGTGGCCGACCGTGTCAGGGATGGCGACCTGACCACGCCGGTGGTGGATGCATCCAGGGACGAATTCAGTCCGCTTCTGGCCGCATTGGCCGTGATGCAGGACTCGTTGACCCGGATCGTCAGCCAGGTGCGCAATGGGTCTGAAACGGTGGCGGCGGCCAGCGCACAGATATCCATCGGCAACAGCGACCTGTCCACCCGGACGGAGAACCAGGCCAGTGCGCTGGAGGAGACGGCTGCCGCCATGGAGGAGCTCAACTCCACGGTGCAAACCAATGCGCAGAATGCCCGTCAAGCCAATGTGCTGGCGCAAAACGCTTCCACGGTCGCCAAGCAGGGGGGCGACGTGGTGTCGAAAGTGGTGGACACCATGAGTGGCATCAACGAGAGCTCCAAGAAGATCTCCGAAATCATCGGTGTCATTGACGGCATTGCTTTCCAGACCAATATCCTGGCGCTGAATGCGGCCGTGGAGGCCGCCAGAGCGGGTGAGCAGGGGCGGGGTTTTGCCGTGGTGGCCTCGGAAGTTCGCAGCCTGGCAGCACGCTCTGCGGCAGCGGCCAAGGAGATCAAAACGCTCATTGCCACGAGTGTCGAGCGCGTCGAGGCTGGCACCATGCTGGTCGGCACCGCCGGCCAGACCATGAAGGAGGTGGTTTCGTCCATTGAGCGGGTGACGGAGACGGTGGCGCAAATCAGTGCTGCCGGAACCGAGCAAAGCGAAGGGGTGAACCAGGTCAATGTGGCGGTGAACCAGATGGACCAGGCCACCCAGCAAAACGCAGCGCTGGTGGAGGAGATGGCCGCAGCGGCCTCCAGTTTGAGCATCCAGTCCAAGAGGCTGGTGGACACCGTCGCTACGTTCAAGCTCTCCAGTTCCGCTCCGCAGCTGGAGTCTGGTCAGCATGCCGGTCAGCGGTTGATGCTGGCCTGAAAGTCAGCGCCCCGGCGGCCGGCCCTAGTGGGGGTGCCGCGAATCAGGGTGGGCAAGGCGATCCTTGCGCAGGGCCAGCTTGCGGTACAGCGTCTGGCGGCTGATGCCCAGGGTGCGTGCGGCATGGCTCACATTGCCCCGGCAGCTCTCCAGCGCCTGCTGGATGGCCGATTGGGACAGTTCATCCAGGTTTTGCGGCGGACGCGCCATGGCTGCCGGGGTGGCGAAACGGTCAGCCTTCTGCAGCTCTTCCAGAAAGTCATCCGGCAAGTGGTGCCATTCCACCACCTCCTCGTGCGCGTCCAGCATGGCGCAGGCTGTGCGCAGTACGCTGGTGCACTGCCGCAGATTGCCCGGCCAACGGTGTTTTTCCAACGCGGCCATCAACGAAGAGGCCAGGCGAAGGTGGCGGGCGGGTTCAATGTCCTGGAGCATGCGCAGGCTCAGCGCTTCAAAGTCGGTGCGCTCGCGCAAGGGGGGCAGTTCGACCGCCAGCCCGTTGATCCGGTAATAGAGGTCGGTGCGAAACCGCCCCTGTTCCGCCTCTTCGCGCAGCTTGCGGTTGGAGGCGCAGATGAGGGCGAAATCCACGGCAACCGGCTGCCCGCTGCCCAATGGAACCACCTGCCGCTCCTGCAGCACGCGCAGCAGCCGCGTCTGGAGGGCCAGTGGCATGTCGCCAATCTCATCCAGAAACAGTGTGCCGCCATGGGCTTCCCGCAGCAGGCCCAAACGCCCCTCCCGCCGGCCACCCGTGAACGCCCCGGGGCTGTAGCCAAACAGCTCGGACTCGATCAGCGACTCGGGCATTGCCGCGCAGTTGATGGCGATGAAGGGGCCGTCACGGCGCGGGCCACTTTGGTGTGCGCTGCGCGCAAACCATTCCTTGCCCACGCCCGATTCGCCCTGAATGAGCAGTGCGATGGGCTTGCCAAGAATGCGCCGTGTTTTGGCGGCCGCTGCGCGCCAGCGGGCATCACCGGTGTCCAGCTGGGCCAGTGCATCCTCGGGGGGGCGGGTGGGCATGGACGGGGCCAGGGTCCGCACCGTGCGCTTGTCAGGCACAAGCTGCCCAAAAAGCGAGGCGCCATCGTGCCTTCGCAATGAAAGGGGGGCGTCGGGGCGGCGGTGGTGGCGCGCCAGAAGCTCTTCAAGGCCCACATTCAGGATTTGGTCCAACGAGATGCTGCCCAGTTGCGCCACCGAAAGGCGCAGCAGCGCCAGCGCACTGCGGTTGCCGCCCACCACCCAGCCGTCTTCCGAGACCAGCGCGATGCCTTCGGCCACGGTACCAATGCCCTCGGGGTGGGTGTGCAGGTGCAGGCGGACATGGCGTTGGCTGCCCGACACCAGCAGCCGGTTTTCGATCATGTGCGCAGCGGTGCTGACCAGCCCCAGCGTGTGCGGGTTGCCCCGGCTGTGTTCGCTGGAGATGTCCAGAATGCCCAGTATCTGCCCCGTGGCAGACAGGATGGGTGCGGCGGCGCAGGTCAGGAATCCGTTGCGCTCCAGAAAATGCTCCGCGCCATGCACTTCCACGGGCGCCATTTCGGCCAGCGCCGTGCCGATGGCGTTGGTGCCGCGCTGCTTTTCGTGCCAAGAAGCGCCACTGGTCAGGGCCACCCGTTCGGCCTTGCCGAGAAAGTAGGCGTCGCCACAGGTGTCCACCAGCGTTCCGCAGGGGCTCGCCAGCACCACCACGCTTTGGCTGTCGCGCACCTGCTCAAACAGGTACTCCATCACGGGGCGCGAATGCGCCAGCAACTCCTGGTGGTGGCCGCGCAACTGCCGCAAGGCCTGGTGTTCCAGGTTGTCGGGGTTGCCCAGCCGCCCGGTGGGTAGCAGGCCGCTGTCCAGGCTGCGCTGCCACGACCGCGCCAGGCGCTCGTCCACGAGGCCACTGGGGCATTGGCCCGATTCCAGCAGGTGCTGGCGGGCTTGCCGCAGTGCCACAGATGTGGAAGTGGATCGCATGGTGTTTGTCTCCTGCCCGGGCGTCATGAACGCGCCCTGTTTGAAAGCCAGTATGGCGGTGGCCAGAGGCCAGGGCAATAGCGATGGCCGCGGGGCTGCTTCAACTGTTCCATTTCGTGACAGGTGTCGCGTTCTGGAGCGGACACCTTAACGGCCGATGGGTTGTGCTTTCTTGCGAACACGCAAACAAAGCCATAAAAATCAACCACTTGGAAGATTGGCTGGGTTGGCACGGGTTTTGAGTCATGTCCTCTATCTGGCGGCGCGGTGTGCCGAGCAGATGTCCACAAATCCACCGGAGACAGACAACATGACCGTTTACGCAGCCCCCGGCGCCGCTGGCGCCAAGATCGCCTACCAAGCCCAGTACAACAACTTCATCGGCGGCAAATTTGTGGCCCCGGTCAAGGGCCAGTATTTCGATGTCATCTCGCCCGTGAACGGCAAGGTCTACACCCAGGCCGCCCGCTCCACTGCCGAAGACATCGAGCTGGCGCTGGACGCCGCGCATGCCGCTGCCGATGCCTGGGGCAAGACCGACGCCGCCACGCGCGGCAACATCCTGCTGAAAATTGCCGACCGCATTGAGCAGAACCTGGAGCTGCTGGCCTATGCCGAAACCGTGGACAACGGCAAGGCGATCCGCGAGACGCTGAACGCCGACATCCCGCTCACCGTGGACCACTTCCGCTACTTTGCAGGCTGCGTGCGCGCGCAGGAAGGCGCCCTCTCCAACATCGACGAGAACACCGTGGCCTACCACATCCAGGAGCCGCTGGGCGTGGTGGGCCAGATCATTCCGTGGAACTTCCCCATCCTGATGGCGGCCTGGAAGCTGGCCCCTGCGATTGGCGCGGGCAACTGCGTGGTGCTCAAGCCTGCAGAGTCCACGCCCATCTCCATCCTGATCCTGGCCGAGTTGATCGCTGACCTGCTGCCGCCCGGCGTGCTCAACATCGTCAACGGCTTCGGCCGCGAGGCGGGTATGCCGCTGGCCACCAGCAAGCGCATTGCCAAGATCGCCTTCACCGGCTCCACCAGCACCGGCCGCGTGATCGCGCAGGCCGCCGCCAACAACCTCATCCCCGCCACGCTGGAGCTGGGTGGAAAGAGCCCCAATGTGTTCTTCGCCGACATCATGGACAAGGACGACGCCTTCCTGGACAAGGCCGTCGAAGGCCTGGTGCTGTTCGCGTTCAACCAGGGCGAGGTCTGCACCTGCCCGTCGCGTGCGCTGATCCAGGAATCCATCTACGACAAGTTCATGGAACGTGTCTTGAAGCGCGTAGCCGCCATCAAGCACCAGAACCCGCTCGACACCGACAGCATGATGGGCGCGCAGGCCAGCAAGGAGCAGCTCACCAAGATCCTGTCGTACCTCGACCTGGGCAAGCAGGAAGGCGCCGAAGTGCTGGCCGGTGGCGGCCAGGCCCACCTGGGCGGCGACCTGGAAGGCGGCTACTACGTGCAGCCCACGCTGTTCAAGGGCCACAACAAGATGCGCATCTTCCAGGAGGAAATCTTCGGCCCCGTGCTGGCCGTGACCACGTTCAAGGACGAGGCCGAGGCCCTGGCGATCGCCAACGACACGCTGTACGGCCTGGGCGCCGGGGTGTGGAGCCGCAACGGCAACGTGGCCTACCGCATGGGCCGCGCCATCAAGGCCGGGCGGGTGTGGACCAACTGCTACCACGCCTACCCGGCGCACGCAGCGTTTGGTGGGTACAAGGAATCGGGCATCGGGCGCGAGACGCACAAGATGATGCTGGACCACTACCAGCAGACCAAGAACCTGCTGGTGAGCTACTCGGAAAACAAACTCGGCTTCTTCTGATTTGGCGGGTTGTGGCCCACAGAACGCCGCTGGCATCGTTGCGCCGTCTTGCCGTGGCGCTGCCACTGTCTGCGACGACGCGCCTAGCCATCGACGCTCTGTGAACCACCGTGACGCTACTGCGAAATTACTTTCGGCACAGCAGCGTTTTTTGTCGGCACATCAGGAGAGCACCATGGTCGAAAGAGTCATTGCCACCGACGCGGCGCTTGCGCTGATTGCGCAGCTGCAGGCGCAGCATGGCAGCGTGATGTTCCACCAGTCGGGCGGCTGCTGCGACAACAGTGCGGCCAATTGCTATCTGCCCACCGATCTGACCATTGGGGCGGGGGATGTCTTGCTTGGGTATGTGGGCGGCGCGCCGTTTTACATCGGTAAATCGCAGTACGAATACTGGAAGCACACGCAGCTCATCCTGGATGTGATCGACGGGCACGGCGGCACGTTTTCGCTGGAAGGCAGCACCGGCAAGGCTTTCCATACCCGCTCGCGCCTGTTCACGGATGAGGAATGGGCCGGGATTGAACCGCTGGCTACCCGGGATCTGGCGTGATGCGCGGCTGTGCTCTCTTCACGCGCCGTCTCCGGCATTGCCCGTGATCGGCAGCACGGTGCCGGTGATGTAGCTGGAGCAGCATGGTGCCGCAAGGAACACGTAGGCGGGTGAAATCTCCTCAGGCTGGGCCGGGCGTCCCAGGTGGGTCTTTGCGCCAAATTTCGCGATGTCCTCTGGGGCCTTGTCTGCCGGGTTGAGGGGTGTCCACACCGGCCCGGGCGCGACGGCGTTCACTCGGATGCCCTGGTCGGCCAGGTTGTGGGCCAGGGCCTTGGTGAACGCATGGATGGCCCCTTTGGTGGCCGAGTAGTCGATCAGTTCCTTGCTGCCGCGCAACCCGGTGACGGATCCGGTGTTGATGATCGAGTCACCCCGGTGCAGGTGTGGCAGGGCTGCCTTGGCCATGTGGAAGTAACCGTAGATATTGGTCTGGAACGTTTCGTCGAAACGCTCTGCCGTCAGTTCTTCAAGGGATGCCGCATGCTCCTGGAACGCCGCGTTGTTGACCAGCACATTGAGTTTGCCAAACGCTTTGACCACCTGCCGCACGGCATCGGCGCAGTACGCGGCGTTTTTGACGTCGCCGGGGATCAGAATGCACCGACCACCTTCGGCCTCAACCAGCTGGCGTGTCTGCTCGGCGTCTTCGTGTTCCGCCAGGTACGCAATGGCAACGTCCGCGCCCTCGCGGGCAAAAAGTACGGCAACCGCGCGGCCAATGCCTGAGTCGCCGCCGGTGATCAGGGTAGAGAACCCTTTGAGTTTTTCGCTGCCCCGGTAGTGGACTGCCTCGAACTTGGGCTGGAGTTCCATGTCGGCCTCAAGGCCTGGTTTGGTGAGGTGCTGGTTGGGCAGCGGAGGTGCCGGTTCCGCGTGACCTGGCCCCGGTGCCCGTGGACTGCCTTTGCCTTTCGCGGGTTGTGGCTTGCTCTTTGGCGGCTTGCCTGCGTCGTGGCGGTCCTGCTCGGCCTGGATTCGCCTCTGTTTCTGGACCGTTGCACGGGCCGCCGTGTCGGTGGAGGGCGTCTTGGATGTTTTCATGACAGAGGGTGCTGGCTGAATGCAAGAAAAGACAAGCGGTGGTGCGGTGCACTGAATGCCGGCAGCTGGAGGTCAAAAAAAGAGGCCGCGCTGCTCTCGGGTTGGAGGCAGGGCGGCCCGAGGTCACAAGGAGGATGTGAAATCACCGGCTTGCAGTTCGGCGTGCGCTCCTCCTGTAGCCTGTGTCAGTCTCGCGGCATGGCACCGGCCAGCGGATCAGCGCTGGTTCTGGGGAGTACGGCGGGAAGAATCTTCGTGCTGCTCACGGTTTCCCTGGTTGCCGCTGGAACCCGAACGGTCGGTCTGCCCCTGCTGGCGGTTGCTGGATGGGTCGGTGCTCTGCTCGGCCTGGCGGCTGCCCTGGTTCTTGCGCTGGGAGTCGCTGTTGTCAGTGTGCTGGTTCTGGCCTTGGGGGTTGTTGCTGGACATGGATATCTCCTGGTGAAAGAAAGAGGAAAAATATGCACACGGGGGCCGTGTGTGAATTCATTCTCAAAATGCACCAGCACAATTTCTGTAGTCCCTGTCCTATAGGGGGGTCGGCTTATTTCCACCTGCCGTAAGCAGACGCACGCCATGTTTCAGCATCTTGCAAGGCGCGCAAAAGTGTGCGGAGCGTGAGATCTTTCTGGACGCCGCCGGCGCAGTGCAGTGCCCTGTCTTGGCAGGGAGGGCGTGGTGCGTGGAGGAAAGTGCGTCGTTTTGGGGATGGGGAAGAGGCATTCTTCCCCCGACTTTTCCCAACCGCAGCGGGCGCGGTGCAAACTTGTATGCTATAAAAATAATAGCTTATTGCGCTTATCCATCAAGCGCTAGGGCCTCATTCCCCTAAAAATTTTGTGCGCAATCCCACCAAGCTGGAGGCACACCACGCCAAGCCTGCTTCCATTGCCGTCAGCCCACGGGCCGGCAGCGTTGCGGGTCAGTAGGTCTCCAGGTGCAACCGTCCTTCGCGCTGGAGGGCCGCGCCCACTGCGTCCCAATCCAGGCCTGCTTCGCTGGCGATGTCGCGCAGGGCGATCACCACGCCTTCTTCCATGCTCTTGAGGCCACACACATAGAAGTGGCTGCTGTCGTCGCGCAGCAGCGCGGCCAGGTCGGCAGCGCGTTCGCGCATCAGGTCCTGCACATAACGTTTGGGTTTCCCGGCCGTGCGCGAGAACGCCAGATTGATGTCGATGAAATCCTTGGGCAGGTTTTGCAGCGGGCCAAAGTATGGCAGCTCCTGCTGGGTGCGCGCGCCGAAGAACAGCATCAGCTTGCCGCCCTCGAACTTGCCGCTGTTGCGCAGGCGCCGGCGCCACTCGGTCATCGCGCGCATGGGCGCGCTGCCGGTACCGGTGCAGATCATCACGATGTGCGAGCGCGGGTGGTTGGGCATGAGGAACGAGCTGCCGAACGGCCCCACCACCTGCACCTGGTCGCCCACCCTCAGGTCGCAGATGTAGTTGGACGCGATGCCGCGCACGGGGTTGCCGTCGTGGTCGGTGGTTACGCGCTTCACGGTCAGCGCCAGGTTGTTGTAGCCGGGCCGCTCCCCGTTGCGCGGGCTGGCAATGGAGTACTGGCGCGCGTGGTGCGCCTTGCCGAGCGCGTCGGTGCCGGGCGGGATGATGCCGATAGACTGCCCCTCCAGCACCGGGAACGGCATGCTTCCGAAGTCGAGCACCACGTGGTGGGTCTCGCTCTCAAAGCCCGCCTCGGTGCAGTTGAAGTTGCCCACCACGGTGGCGGTGGTGGGGCTCCTGGGGGGGAACAGGTTGGTGTAGGGGTGTGCGGCTGACCAGGGCGGTACCGTGGCGCCGTACTGGGCAGAACGAAACACCTGCGTGCCAGGCTCCACGGCCGCCGCAGGTGCGGACGGTTGCGCTGCATCCCCGGTGGAGGGCGCTACGCCCTCGGCGGCCAGTTCATCGGGCGTGAGTTCGGGCGGCAGCTCTTCCCAGGTGAGCTGTTCTTCGATGCTGTAGGCACGTGCCAGCGGCATGGTGCGCCAGTTGTCGATGGAGCCCGTGGGGCAGGGCGAGATGCAGGCCATGCAGCCGTTGCACACATCCGCCCGCACGACGTAGTTGTTGTCGTCGTGCGTGATGGCGCCCACCGGGCAGGTCGCCTCGCAGGTGTTGCAGCGGATGCAGATCTCGGGGTCGATCAGGTGCTGCTTGATGACGGCGGCGTCGACGGCCATGTCCATGGTGTTCTCCTGAAGGCCTCGCGGTAGTGACGTGGTTTGTACCGGGAGGCGGGCGGGGTGCGCTATCGGCAAATACGTGGGGTCCCCGGCCCATGGGGCCCCGCCGTGGGGCAGCGGGGTTTCGGTGGCGTGTTGGGGGGTGGGCGGATCAGCCGAAGCGGACGTATTCGAAGTCGACCGGCTGGCGGTTGATGCCCATGACCGGCGGCGCGATCCAGCCCGCAAACTTGCCGGGCTCCACCACACGGCCCATCAGCGACGCGACAAAGGCAAAGTCCTCCGGGGTGGGCAGCCACTCGGCCTTGCGGGCTGCCCATTCCACGTCGCTCACCACGCGGCCGTCGGGCGACATCTTGATGCCGGCCAGCGCACCGATCTGGCGGTTGAAGGCCTTGTGCGGCACCGACAGGCGCGTGGGGATGCCGGCTTTTTCCAGCACCTTGTTCCAGCGGCCCACGCCGGCCATCGAGTCCTTGATGAAGTCGTCGCGCAGCACTTCGTTCAGGGCGTTGAGCATGGGCACGTCCTTTTCCAGCAGCTGGCCGTCCTTGACCTCCAGCACCTTGTAGGTCTGCCCTTTGAGGATGTGGTCGTCGGTGCGCTTGCCTTCTTCGTAGCGGCCCTTGAGGCCCGAGCTGTAGAAGATGGCCGCGTTGCTCGACTGGTCGGCGCCGAACAGGTCGATGGTGACGCTGTAGTGGAAGTTCAGGTAGCGCTGCACCGTGCCCAGGTCGATGGCACCGGCGGCGCGCACCTTGGCGGGGTCGTCGGTTTTCAGCTCGTTCATCACCTGCGCGGTGCGCGCCAGCACGCGCGAGACGCCGGACTCGCCCACGAACATGTGGTGGGCTTCCTCGGTCAGCATGAACTTGGTGGTGCGGGCCAGCGGGTCGAACGCGCTTTCGGCCAGGGCCGAGAGCTGGAACTTGCCGTCGCGGTCGGTGAAGTAGGTGAACATGAAGAACGCCAGCCAGTCGGGCGTTTTTTCATTGAAGGCGCCCAGGATGCGCGGGTTGTCCACGTCGCCCGAGGTGCGCTGCAGCAGCGCCTCGGCCTCCTCGCGTCCGTCGCGGCCGAAGTGCTTGTGCAGCAAATACACCATGGCCCACAGGTGGCGGCCTTCTTCCACATTGATCTGGAACAGGTTGCGCAGGTCGTACATGCTGGGCGCGGTGAGGCCCAGGTGGCGCTGCTGCTCCACCGACGCGGGCTCGGTGTCGCCCTGCGTCACGATGATGCGGCGCAGGTTGGCGCGGTGCTCGCCGGGCACGTCCTGCCAGGCCTTCTCGCCCTTGTGGTCGCCAAAATGGATCTCGCGGTTGGCGTCACCCGGGTTCAGGAAGATGCCCCAGCGGTAGTCGCGCATCTTCACGTGGCCGAACTGTGCCCAGCCCTGCGGGTCCACGCTCACGGCGGTGCGCAGGTAGACCTCGTGGTCGGTCGAGCCCTCGGGGCCCACGTCGTCCCACCAGTTGATGAAGTTGGGCTGCCAGCCTTCGAGCGCGCGCTGCAGCGTGCGGTCTTCGCCGAGGTTGACGTTGTTGGGGATCTTCTCGCTGTAGTTGATCGTGCTCATCGTTGCTCCTTGGATGGTTGGGGCGGCGGGGTCAGACGCGGTTCAAATCGAAGCCGGCCTTCTCGCCGGTGCCGTAGACCTTGAGCGCACCCTTGTCGCCCACGGCGTTCGGGCGGTTGAAGATCCAGTTCTGCCAGGCAGTCAGGCGGCCGAAGATGCGGGTGTTCATGTTCTCCTTGCTGGCAAAGCGCAGGTTGGCCTCCAGCCCGGTGAGCGAGTCGGGCGACATCGCGGCGCGCTCCTCGATGGCGATGCGGATCTCGTCGTCCCAGTCGATGTCGTCCGGGGAGGCGGTCACCAGGCCCAGGGCCAGCGCGGCGTCCGCATCCAGTGGCGTGCCGGCCGCAGCGCGCGCGGCTTCCAGCGGGGCGGCTTCTTCGTAGAAGCGGCGCTGCAGGCGGCTTTGGTCGTTCACCATCGGCAGCAGCCCGAAGTTGAACTCGTTGAGCGTGAGCTTGGGTGCACGCTCGGCGTCGTCGGGCAGGGCCAGCATGTAGGTGCGGTCGGCGGCCAATGCCAGTTCGGCCAGCGATCCCGCGAAGGCCGAGCCCGACTCCACCAGCGCGAACAGGCTGCGCGAGGACACATCCAGCCGCGCGAACGTGCGGCGCAGTGCGCCGATGGTCTCGCGCACCAGCCAGTGGTCCTGGTGGGCGATCAGCGTGGCGTCGCTGGCCAGCACGGCCTGGGCGTCGCCCTCGGTCTTGAGCAGCCAGGTGCCGATGTCGAGTTCGTTGGTGCGCAGGTTCAGGATGGCGTCGTCCAGTTGGCGTGCCAAGGCCAGCGGCCACCAGGCGGCGCCCGCAGACTCGATGCCGGCGATGTCCGTGGGTTGCGCGCCGGTGGGCGCCTTCAGCGTGAGCGTGGCTGTGCGGCGGGTGCGGTCGATGTCGACGCTGACATGGGCGTAGCGCAGGCTGTCGGCGCTTTCTTCGCGCTCCACGCGGGTCAGGGCCACGCCCTGTGCGCTGGTGGGTCGGGGACTGCCTTCGGCCAGCCGTGCAGCGGTTTCATTCACGGTGGCCGCGAACTGTGCGGGCTTGGCGATGCGGTCCACCAGGCGCCAGTCCACCGCGCGCTGGCCGCGCACGCCTTCCACGCTGGTGCAGAAGATGTCGGCCAGGTCGTGGCGCACATGGCGCTTGTCGGTCACGCGGGTCAGGCCGCCGGTGCCGGGCAGCACGCCCAGGAGCGGCACTTCAGGCAGCGACACGGCCGACGAGCGGTCGTCCACCAGCACGATCTCGTCGCAGGCCAGGGCCAGCTCGTAGCCGCCGCCCGCGCAGGCGCCGTTCACGGCGGCGACAAATTTCAGGCCCGAGTGCTTGGACGAGTCCTCGATGCCGTTGCGGGTCTCGTTGGTGAACTTGCAGAAGTTCACCTTCCAGGCGTGGCTGGAGACACCCAGCATGAAGATGTTGGCGCCCGAGCAGAAGATGCGGTCCTTGGCGCTGGTGACGATGACGGTGCGCACGCCCGGGTGCTCGAAGCGCACGCGGTTGAGCGCGTCGTGCAGCTCGATGTCCACGCCCAGGTCGTAGCTGTTGAGCTTGAGCTTGTAGCCGGGGCGGATGCCGCCGTCTTCGGCAATGTCGAGCGAAAGGCGCGCCACAGAGCCCTCCACCGCCAGTGTCCAGTGGCGGTATTGGGTGGGGTCGGTGCGGTAGTCCACGCGGGTGGGGGCTGGTGTGGTCATGGGGTCTCCATCCATCTGCTAACAGGAATAATAATGCATAAATCGATTGATTGATGTGCATCATCATGCATGTTGTTGGGCGTGTCAATGCATGTGGCTGTTTTTTGCAGATTTTTTTGGGTGCCCCCTGTTGGGGCTCCAAGCCCGGGGCCCTGTAGAAGGGCGTCAGCCTGGTCGGGTGGTCATCAGTTTGCGCACCCCGGTGCGCAGTTGCTGCAGGCTGTCTTCCAGGCTGCTTCCGGAGGTGTCGATGGTGAGGTCGGCTTTGGAATAGAAGGCCGCGCGGCCTTCCAGGATGCGGCGCAGGTCGTCCATGGCCTCCTTGCTGGCGGCCATGGGGCGCATGTCGCCCTGGGCCAGCACGCGCCCCATGTGTTCCTCGGGCGCGGCGCGCAGCCACACGGTGGTGCAGTGCGCCAGCAGTTCGTTGAAGGTGGCGGGGTCCGAGACGATGCCGCCGGGTGTGGCGATCACCACTTCGCTGTGGATCTGCACGGTTTCTTCCAGTGCGCGGCGTTCGTAGCGGCGGTAGGCCGTGGTGCCGTACAGGTCGTGGATTTCCCGCACGCTGCAGCCCGCCAGGGTTTCGATCTCGCGGCTCAGCTCAATAAAGGGCACGTCCAGGTCGCGCGCCAGCAAGGGCCCCAGTGTGGACTTGCCCGCACCCCGCAATCCGACGAGTGCGATGCGCCGGTGGCGTGCCGTGTCGCTGCCGCCGCCACTCAGCAGTTCGTGCAGCGCCAGCCGCGCGCGGCGCAGGTCGGGTTCGCTGCGGTGCTCCAGCAGCTCGCGGATCAGTAGCCATTCGGGCGAGCGTGTGGTGAAGTCGCCCACCAGCTCAGCCAGCGGGCAGTGCAGGGCGCCAGCCACTTGCTGAAGCACCAGGATGGACGCGTTGCCGGTGCCGTATTCGAGGTTGGCCAGGTGCCGCTCGGACACGTCGGCCGCCACCGCGACGGCCTTGCGCGTGAGGCCGCGCTGCGCGCGCAGGTTGCGCACGCGCTCGCCCAGGGCGACGAGCAGAGGGTTCTTGGCTTCTTCCGTAGCACCCAGCATGTTCTCGGCAGGCGTGGAGAGCGCGGTTTCTGCGTCTTCTTGTTCGTTCATGCCATCTTTCTTGGAACAGGTTCTTACAGCCCATTGGCGGGTATCGGCGGGTGGGGCACGTTCGGGGGCTCCTCACCAAGGCGCTTCTGCACCACTTGGGTCAAATAAAATTCATGCACTATAGTGCTTGACATTCATTCAATCATTACCTATTGTTCATGTGCAAGCAAAATACTGCACATCTGCAAAATCCACAAGGATACAGATCAAAAAGGTGCGCAGGCCCCCATTTTCCTAGCCCCACGAGAAGCCATGCCCCACAAAGCCGCATTTCATCAAGCCCTGGTGGATCTGACCGCGCAGATCGCCGGGCGGCCCCTGGATTCAGAACTGCAGGACTGGCTCAACCAGACCCACGGACCTGCCAGCACGGCCTACGCAAGGCTCAAGGCGGCCTGTGTGGTGGGCGTGGAAGAGGGTTGGCTGTGCGACCGGGAGGGCGGTGGCATCCGTTACGGCCGCGTCTTCAAGGCCGACGATGCGCTGCACCGCTTTTCCGTGGATGTGGTGGATATGCAGGACATTGCGGGCCCCCACCATAGCCATCCCCTGGGGGAAATCGATTTGATCATGCCACTCACGGGCGGAGCCACCTTTGACGGGCATCCTGCTGGGTGGTGCGTCTATCCACCGGGCAGCGCCCACCGCCCCACGGTGGCCCAAGGGCGTGCATTGGTGCTCTATCTGCTGCCGGAAGGGCAGATCCAGTTCACGCGCTGAAGCGGACCCTCCATTCCGGCGCCGACCCGTTTTGCCTATCCCCTATTTTTAGAAAGACCTGCATGACTGAACTCCTGGCCAACTTTGCCGCTGGCCGTTGGCAAACCGGAAACGGCCCGGGCACGGTGCTCTGCGACCCGGTGTTGGGCGATGCGCTGGTGCGCGTCGATTGCACCGGGCTGGATCTGCGGGAAGCCTTCGCCTTTGCCCGGGACCGGGGCGGTGCCGCCTTGCGGGCCATGACCTACCGCGAGCGCGCTGCCCTGTTGGCCGCCGTGGTGAAGGTGTTGCAGGCACACCGTGACAGCTACTACGACATTGCAACCGCCAACGCTGGCACGGTGAAGAACGATTCGGCGGTGGACATTGACGGTGGCATCTTTACCCTGGGCCAGTACGCCCGGTGGGGCGATGCGCTGGGCGACGTGCGGGCGCTGCGCGATGGCGACGCGGTCAAGCTGGGCAAGGAGCCGGCCTTTTTGTCGCAGCACCTGCAGGTGCCGGCGCGCGGCGTGGCGCTGTTCATCAATGCCTTCAACTTTCCGGCCTGGGGGCTGTGGGAAAAGGCGGCGCCCGCACTGCTGTCTGGTGTCCCGGTGATCGTGAAGCCCGCCACCGCCACGGCCTGGCTCACGCAGCGCATGGTGAAGGATGTGATCGACGCGGGGGTGTTGCCTGTGGGGGCGCTGTCGGTCATCGCAGGCAGCTCGGCGGGTTTGATGGACCAGCTGCAGCCTTTCGACATGGTCTCTTTCACGGGCTCTGCGGAAACTGCGGGCGTCATCCGGTCGCACCCGGCCGTGGCGCACCGCTCGGTGCGGGCCAACATCGAGGCCGACAGCCTCAACTCGGCCCTCTTGCTGCCCGACGCCACCGTGGGCAGTGATGCCTTCAACCTGCTGGTGCGCGAGGTGGTGCGCGAGATGACGGTCAAGTCCGGGCAGAAATGCACGGCGATCCGCCGTATCCTGGTGCCCGCTGCGGTGTATGACGCTGCGGCCGAAGCCATCGGTGCCAAGCTCGCAGGTATCAGCGTGGGCAACCCGCGCAACGAGAGCGTGCGCATGGGCTCCTTGGTCAGCGCTGCGCAGCTGCGCGCGGTGCGCGAAGGCCTGGCCACATTGGGCGCCCACACCGACATGCTGCACGACGGCCGTGCCCGGCCGCTGGTGGATGCAGACCCTGCCGTGGCGGCCTGCATGGGTCCGGTGCTGCTGGGCGCGCGCGATGCCGACGCGGCATCTGCTGTGCATGACATGGAAGTATTCGGCCCCGTCGCCACGCTGCTGCCCTATCGCGATATGGACCATGGCCTGGCCTTGGCGCACCGGGGCCAGGGTTCGCTGGTGACCTCGCTTTTTGGCGCTGACGAGGCAGCCCTGGCGGATGCGGCCGTTCAGCTGGCTGCCAGCCACGGGCGCGTGCATGTGGTCACACCCGATGTGGCACAGGCCCACACAGGGCACGGCAATGTGATGCCCATGTCGCAGCATGGTGGTCCAGGGCGTGCCGGCGGCGGTGCAGAGCTGGGTGGCCTGCGTGCGCTCGACTTTTACCACCAGCGCAGTGCCGTGCAGGCCAGCCCGGGTGTGCTGGCATTGCTCGGTCTTTGATGCCTGCGAATCCCCCAGAACAACACGGAGATATCCCCATGACTAGCCTGCCAGAGCGGTTCAATTTCGCGGAGCATCTGTTCCACATGAACCGGGCGCACGCTGAGCGCACGGCCTACATCGACGACCGGGGCCGCCTGAGCTATGGCGATCTCGAAGACCGTGCCCGGCGGCTTGCGAGCGTGTTGGTGGAGGCAGGGGTGCGGCGCGAAGAGCGTGTGCTGCTGCTGATGCACGACACCAGCGACTGGCCGGTTTGCTTTCTGGGCTGCCTGTACGCAGGGGCTGTGCCGGTGGCCGTCAATACCTTGCTGACGGCGGATGACTATGCGTACATGCTCGCGCACAGCCGGGCGCAGGCGGCGCTGGTGTCGGGGGCCTTGTTGCCCATTCTGTCCGGGGCCATGGCGCGCGGCCCCCACGAAGTGGGCACGCTGCTGGTATCGCTGCCGGTGGGCAAGCTGCACGCGGGCGCCCGAGATATGGAGGCTGCCCTGAACAGTGCATCGCCGTTGGCAGTGCCCGCGCTCACCGGGCCGGACGACCCAGGCTTCTGGCTTTACTCGTCGGGCTCCACAGGCAAGCCCAAGGGTACGGTGCACACCCACGGCAACCTGTGGTGGACGGCCGAGCTGTATGGCAAGCCCGTGCTGGGCCTCACCCCCCAGGACATCTGTTTCTCAGCGGCCAAGCTGTACTTTGCCTATGGCCTGGGCAATGCGCTCACCTTCCCTCTGTCCGTGGGGGCCACTGTGGTGCTGATGGCCGAACGCCCCACGCCCGACGCCACCTTCAAGCGCTGGGTGGACCACCAGCCTACGGTGTTCTTTGGCGCCCCCACAGGCTTCGCGGGCATGCTCGCATCGCCCCGGCTGCCGGCGCGTGCGTCGGTGGCGCTGCGCATGTGTTCGTCGGCGGGCGAGGCGCTGCCCGCAGAGATTGCGCAGCGCTTCAAGGCGCACTTTGGCTGCGACATCATCGATGGCATTGGCTCCACCGAGATGCTGCACATCTTCCTGTCCAACCGCCCCGGCGACATCCGCTATGGCACCACCGGCAAGCCCGTACCGGGCTACGAGGTCGAGTTGCGTGGCGAAGACGGCCAGAGCGTGCCCGATGGCGAGGTGGGCGACCTTTACATCCGGGGCCCCAGCGCGGCTTTGATGTACTGGAACAACCGCGAGAAGACGCGCGACACCTTCCAGGGCGGGTGGACCAAAAGCGGCGACAAGTACGTGCGCGACGCGGAGGGTTACTACACCTACGCGGGCCGCAGCGACGACATGCTCAAGGTCAGCGGCATCTATGTCTCTCCGTTCGAGGTCGAGGCCACGCTGATGCAGCACACTGCCGTGCTGGAGGCGGCTGTGATCGGCAAGCAGGACGCGGACGGCCTCACCAAGACCAAGGCATTCGTGGTGCTCAAGGACGGCAAGGCCGCGACGCAGGACGAGCTCAAGGCCTTTGTGAAGGAAAAACTCGCGCCCTACAAGTACCCGCGTTTCATCGAGTTTGTGCCGGAGCTGCCCAAGACCGCCACGGGCAAGATCCAGCGTTTCAGGCTGCGTGAGCTGGAGGCCCGGGCGTGAACGGCGTTGTCAGCGGGAGTACACGCGGGGGCAGCGAATTTGCCGCCATCGATTGGCGAGGCCGGCCGCTACAGGTGGAATACCAGTGGATCGCGCCAGAACGCCGTGCATCGCCCTTGATGGTGTTCCTGCACGAAGGGCTGGGATCGGTGGCGATGTGGAAGGATTTCCCGTACCAGCTGTGCGAGGCGGGGGGCTTTCGGGGGCTGGTGTTCTCAAGGCCTGGCTATGGGCGTTCCACCCCAAGGGCGCCCGAAGACGCCTGGGGCGTGGACTTCATGCACCGGCAGGCGCAGGAGGTGCTGCCTGCATTCTTTGGGGCTTTGGGCATTGACGAGCCGCTCTGGCTTTTTGGCCACAGCGACGGCGCATCCATTGCCTTGCTGTATGCGTCGATGTTCCCGCAGAGCGTCAGCGGCCTGGTGGTGCTGGCCCCCCACATCTTTGTGGAGGACGTGACCATCCAGAACATCGAGCAGGCGCGGGACGCCTACCAGACCACCGACCTGCCCGGCAGGCTGGGCCGCTACCACGGGGACCCGGACTCCGCCTTCTGGGGCTGGAACCGCATCTGGCTCGACCCGGCATTCCGCGCGTGGAACATCGAAACAGAGCTCGCGACAGTGCGCGCGCCCGTCCTGGCCGTGCAGGGGCTGGACGACGAGTACGGCACGCTGGCCCAGATCCACGGCATTGCCGCCCGCGTGCCTGGAACGCAGTTGCTGGAACTGCCCGATTGCGCGCACTCACCCCACCGCGATCGTCCTGAAGACGTGATCGCAGCGACGATTGCGTTCGTGGCGGCTGCGGGCGGAACGCCATGAAGCTCCGATAGGTCTGCCGGTTGAGATCCACCGGTTCGCCTGGGGGCTGAGGTTTCCATGCCGTGCCCCGCGAACGTCGCCTCAATCGACCCTGCGGCGCAGTTCTTCCAAGTTCACCACGGTGATGCCACCGTATTCGATCTGCAGTACGCCCGCAGCCTCCAGGCGCTTCAGTGCGGCGTTGCAGCGCTGGCGCGAGACACCGGACAGGTTGGCGATTTCCTCCTGCGATACCTGCAGGTGGGGGTCACTGCCAGGGTGCAGCCAGGGGTGGAAAAGGCCCGCCAGCGCCCGTGCCACCTGGCTGTCGGTGTCCAGCAGATGGTGGGCCGTGAAATTGCCCAGGAACCAGTGCATGCGCTCATTGATCTGGCGCAGCAGGAAGTGGTCGAAACTGCGCTGGGTGGCGTGCAGCCATTGAAAGGTCTCCATCGGCAAGAGTGCGACCCGGCTCGGGCGCAGCGCAATGATGTCCGCCGTGCGCGGCACGCCGCGCAGCAGGGTACCTTCGCCAAACCAGCTGCCTGCAGAAAGGCCGCCCAGTGTGACCGAGCGCCCGTTGTCCGAGGTCACCGTCCACTTGAGCAGGCCCTCGATGGCGCCATACCAGTGCATGGGCATATCGCCGCGCCGGCACAGGGCACTTCCCTGGGCGACCTCGACTTCGCGCAGGTCGTCCATGACGCGTTGCTGCGCGCTGTCGTCCAGCAAGGGAAACCAGGCCGAGGTTTTCAGGAGATTGGCAACCGTGGGCGGCGCCAGTTTGACCAGCATGGGGTGGGGCTCCGGAGTGAAGGAGAAAGGCGTCCTCGTATACCCTGAGTCCAAATGTCATCGCGATGACTGAGTATGCAGGCGCCAAAAAAAATAATGGGTGCCTTACCATTTTCCACCAGTCCACGCCATGACCAAGCGCAAAGTCATCGTCACCGTAGCCCCCACCGGTGGCATGGCCCACAAGTCGCAGAACCCGCATCTGCCCACCCAGCCCGGCGAAATTGCCGATGACGTGGAGCGGTGCTGGAACGCAGGGGCCAGCGTGGTGGCCATCCATGCCCGGCGCCCCGACGGCGGCGCCACCTGCAACGCAGACATCTACCGTGACATCAACACCCGCATCCGGGCCAAAGGCTGCGACATCGTCATCAACAATTCCACCGGCGGTGGTGTGCATGGCGACATGGTGCGGCCCTTGTCCGGTGACCGCTGGGAGATCGCCTGGGAAGAGCGCATCAAGGGCATGGATGCGGGGGCCGAAATGTGCACCCTGGATGCCACCACCCTGAACCTGAGCTTTGACGGCCGTGAGATCCTCATGGACACCCCGCTCAGCAAAGGGCGCGAGCTGGCAATGGGCATGAAGGCGCGCGGCATCAAGCCCGAGTGGGAGGTGTTCAGCCCCACGCACATCCTGCAGGACACCACGACACTGATCGAAGAAGGGCACGACGACGGGCCGCATTTCATCAACCTCGTGATGAACGTGCACCGCGCCTTCCAGAACGCCATGCCGTACTCGCCGCGCTACCTGCAGATGATGGTGGACACCTTGCCGCGCAACAGCATCTTTTGCGTGAGTGGCATCGGGCCCTCGCAGCTTGAAGCCAACGTGGCGGCGCTGCTATTGGGCGGGCATGCCCGCGTGGGGCTGGAAGACAACCTGTATTTCCGCCACGGAGAGCTGGCCACCAATGTGCAGTTGACGGAGCGCATCGTGCGCGTCATTCGCGAACTGGACATGGAGCCCGCCTCCCCTGCAGAAGCCCGTGCACTGATGGGACTGCCCCGTGCCGGTAGCGTTCGGCCCGCATTTGCCGTAGATTGAGTTGTTGCGATTTCACCCACCAAGAAAGAGGAGACAGATGATGCAGACACGCCGCCAATTCATGAACCACCTGGGTTATGCGACCGCGCTGGGGGCACTGGCTCCCTGGAGCGCCATGGCCCAGACGCTGGAGCAGGTCAAATTTTTCTACGGCTTCCCGGCGGGCAGCGCGGGCGACAGCGTGGCGCGCCGGGTGGGCGAGAAGCTTGCCGGTTCGTCCTACACGCGCAATGCAGCCGTTGTGGAAAACAAGCCCGGTGCAGGCGGCCGCATTGCGCTGGAGTCGCTCAAGGGGGCTCCCGCCGATGGCAGCGTGCTCACGCTGTCTCCTTTTTCGTGCACCTCCATCTATCCGCACATCTACAGCAAACTCAGCTACGACCCGACGAAGGACTTCGTGCCGGTGTCCATCGCCGCTGTGATGCACCATGGGCTGGCCGTGGGGCCGCTGGTCCCGGCCTCGGTCAAAACAGTCAAGGACTTCCTGGCCTGGGCCAAGGCGAACCCGGGGCAGGCCAACTACGGCTCACCCGCCGCAGGCTCTACCCCCCATTTCATCGGCGCGCTGCTGGGCCTGAACAACGGCGTGGACTTGAAGCACGTGCCCTACCGAGGGTCCATCCCCGGTGTCACGGACGTGGTCGGCGGGCAGATTGCCTCGATGGTGACCCCGAGCGGCGACTTCATTCCCAACCATAAGGCTGGCAAGCTGCGGCTGATCGCGACCTCCGGGCAGGCTCGCTCACCGTTCTCGCCCGAGGTGCCCACGTTTGCGGAACAAGGCTTCCCCGAGCTCACCACCGAGGAATGGTTTGGCTTCTATGCACCCGCCAAGACACCTGCCAGCGTGGTTGCCGCTGCCAACACGGCCATCAATGCCGCGATCAAGGAGAAATCCGTGATCGACAGCCTGGCCGTGGTGGGCCTCATCGCCCGGGGCTCCACATCGGCTGAAATGGCGGCATCGCAGCAAGCAGAATTCGACCGCTGGGGTCCGCTGGTCAAGAAGATCGGCTTCACGGCAGAGTCCTGAAGGGCACCGACATGGTTTCTTCCGTGAAGCGCGTGGCGGTGGTCGCCACCGGCGTCATTGGCGCGAGCTGGGCCGCCTGCTTCCTTGCCCGGGGGCTGGACGTGGATGCCACCGATCCCGCACCAGGGGCCGAGAAACGCCTGCGCGATGCCGTGGCCCAGCACTGGCCGGCGCTGGAACGGCAGGGACTTGCGCCGGGTGCGAGCATGGCGAGGCTGCAGTTTCACCCCCGGCTGGAGGACGCCCTGGGGCAAGCTGATTTTGTGCAGGAAAACGGGCCCGAGCGGCTGGACTTCAAGGCGGATCTGCTGCGAAGGATGGACGATGCCGCCCCGCCGCAGGCCATCCTGGCTTCCAGTTCTTCGGGCCTGTCCATTACGGCCATACAAGCCCAATGCCAACACCCCGAGCGCGTGGTGCTGGGCCATCCGTTCAACCCCCCGCACATGATTCCGCTGGTGGAGGTGGGCGGGGGCGAAATGACATCGGCCCAGGCGATAGCCACCGCAATGGATTTCTACACAGCCATTGGCAAGCGCCCCATCCATGTCCGGCGCGAAATCAAAGGGCACATTGCCAACCGCCTGCAGGCTGCGCTGTGGCGGGAGGCGTTTCATCTGGTCAACGAAGGGGTTGCCAGTGTCACCGACATCGATACCGCCATTGCACACGGCCCGGGCCTGCGGTGGGCATTGATGGGGCCGTTCATGAACCTGCACCTGTCGGGCGGCGAAGGCGGCATCGCCCATTTGCTGGCACACCTCGGCGGCCCCATCGAAGACTGGTGGCAGGACCTGGGTGCTCCGCAGATGACGCCGGCGCTCCAGCGCCTTGTGGCGGATGGCGTAGCCCAGGAAATCGGTGAGAGAACCAGCGCGGAGCTGGCGGCTGCACGCGATACCTTGCTGGTGAACCTTCTGCGTGCCAAGCAGGACGCCCGCGTCCTGGACTGAATCCGCGATGCCACCGTGCGGTCCCGCCGCATGGGTTTTCGACGTGGTGCACCCAGCGTTTTCGGCAGTGTTGCTGCGCACAGCCACGCCACTCGCCAGCGCCGTGTCGTCCATTTTTGTTGTTGCCCCAAGAACACGAGAGACCACCCACACCATGCACCCCGAATTTCTTGGCGATGAAAGCCAAATAGCACCGTCCGCCACGATGCTGGTCCACGAGGACGATGGCTCGTTCACACTGCGTTCTCCCGTGGCGCTGGGCGCCTATGCGCGCTGCATCGGCGAGTGGGTGGAGCGTTGGGCGCGAGAGACACCCGATGCGCTGGCGCTGGCGGAGCGTGCTGAGAATGCCGAGCACTGGCGCACTCTGACCTATGGTGAGTTGCGCCAGGCCATGGGCGCCGTCGCGCAGTCGCTGCTGGACCTGAAACTGCCTGTGGGCCGCCCCATCGCCATCCTTTCCGACAATGCGGTGGACCACGCGGTGCTCATGCTGGCGGCAATGCATGTCGGCATCACGCCCTGTTCGCTGTCGAGTGCCTATTCACGCTCCCGGGACCCGGGCCGCCTGCACAGCATGCTCGCGGTGCTGGAGCCTTCGTTGATCTACGCGTCGGACGCCTCGGTCTACGCGCCCGCCCTGGCGGGCTACGTATCCGATGCCTTGAAGGTCTTCAGCCGCCATGCCGAGATGGTGCCTGGTGCCTTGTCTTTTGCGCACCTGCGGACGGGCGTGGAAAGCCCGGCCGTGTTGCAGGCGTTCCAGGCCATCGATGCGGATGGCCATGCCAAGTACCTGCTGACTTCGGGCTCGACAGGCCGTCCCAAGGTGGTCATCAATACCCACCGCATGCTGTGCGCCAACCAGCAGATGATTGCCCAGGCTTGGCGGTTTCTGGCCCACGAAAAGCCCGTGTTGGTGGACTGGCTGCCCTGGAGCCACACCTTTGGTGGCAACCACAACCTCAACATGGTGCTGTGCCATGGGGGCACGCTCTACATCGATGAGGGACGGCCGGTGCCTGGGCTCATCGAGAAGACGGTGCGCAATCTGCGCGATGTGAAGCCGACGATGCTTTTCAACGTGCCGCGTGGTTTTGACATGCTGCTGCCGTTTCTGGAAGCGGATGCAGCGTTGGCTACCGAGGTCCTTTCACGCATGCGCCTGGCGTTTTACGCGGCGGCTGCGCTGGCCCCTTCCACCTGGCAGCGGCTTGAAGCCGTGGCAGCACGTGTGCGACCCGCGCTGCCGCTGTGGCTGACCACGTCCTGGGGTTCCACGGAGACGTCACCCGCAGTGACCAGCGCGCACTGGCGCATGGAGGGCGCGGGCTGTATTGGCGCACCTTTGCCTGGGCTGGAGCTCAAGCTGGTGCCCAATGGCAGCAAGCTCGAAATGCGGGTGAAAGGCGTGTCGGTATTTCCGGGCTATCGCAACGCGCCCGCCGAGACTGCGGCAGCGTTCGACAGCCAGGGCTTCTACCGCATCGGCGATGCGGGCTATCTGGTGGACCCCGCGCGGCCGGAGCGTGGCGTGGTCTTCAACGGCAGGGTGGCCGAGGACTTCAAGCTTTCCAGCGGGAGCTGGGTGTCGGTAGGTACCCTGCGGGTGGAGCTCGTGTCCGAGCTGGCGCCGCTGGTGCAGGACATCGTGCTCACGGGCCACAACCGGGACGAAGTGGGCATGCTGGTGTTTCCTTCAGCCACAGGCGCAGCGGACCGCGCGAGGCTGGAACAAGCCCTGCGCGCTGTGATCCAGGTTCGCCGCAGTGCCGGCGCAGGTTCATCGCAGTGCCCCACGCGTGCGCTGGTGATGGCGGCGCCGCCCGACCCAGAGGCTGGGGAAATCACCGACAAGGGCTATATCAACCAGGGGGCGGTGCTTTCGCGCCGGGCTGCAGAGGTGGAACTGCTGCATGCCGGCCCTGCTGCCCCCAACGTGATCACCGTCTGATGGGGTGCGGTGGCGGCGCCTTCTGCGGCTTGACCTATCCACCCCTCCAAAAAAAAGGGACCCACTGCCTTGGGCAACGGGTCCTCTTTGCGGGGGAAAGGTGATGGAGCATCACCTTGTCACGTCCGTCGCAACGGCTGCAATCAGACCGTGGCGTCCTTGAGCTTCTTCAGCGCGCGGGTCTTGATCTTGACAGCTGCAGGCTTGGCAGGGAACCAGCGCTCTTCACCGGTGAAGGGGTCTTTGCCGAAGCGCTTCTTCTTGGCGGGGATTTGCTGCAGGCCGATTTTCATGAGGCCGGGCAGGGTGAACTCGCCAGAGCCCTTCTTGTGCACCGAACCCAGGATGGTGGCTTCCAGTGCGGCCAGCACGGCCTTGGTGGCCTTGGGTTCCACACCCGCCTGCTCGGCCAGGTGGGCGATCAGCGTGGTCTTGTTGAACGCGGTCTTGATCGGCTTGACGCCCACGGCGACGGGCTTGGCCGCTGGTGCGGTAGCCTTCTTCGCTGCGGGGGCGGCTACCTTCTTGGCGGCAGGTGCCGCCTTCTTTGCGACAGCAGGTGCTGCCGCCTTGACGGCCTTCTTTGCGGGCGCTGGAGTCTTCTTTGCAGTTGCCATGATGGTGGTTCTTCTTTATTCAGAGTTGCAATATGCCTCCCCCCAATGAAGGGAAGGTGCGCAATTTTAGGTGCGTCTGCGGCATACCGTGCAAAAACGAAGACCCGCCAGCGTCAGAGGCTTCTGATGGGGCTGTAGAAAGACGCCGCCAATGAGGGGCCGCGCGCAGCCGGTGTCTGCTGAAGGCCGTGTGCTGCGTGCGATCACGCGCTCGCATGCGCGCATGCACGCATGCGTCCGTGTTGCTGCTGCATCAGCGGTGTGCAGGGGTCTGGTGGCGTTGGCGCCACTGCTGGTAGCGCAGGCGCTGCAACGCCAGCAACTCCACCAGACCCCAGGCCAGTGCACAACCGAGGGTGCCGCACAGCAGGGCGATACGGTGCACCTCAGTCCTGCGCTGCAGTTGTTGCGTCTTCATACTGGGCCCATCCGTCGGTGCTGGGTAAATCGAAGCTGGGCCAGCCCGGAGCATCGAAGAGTTCATCCAGCAGCCGCTGCAGTCCGAGCAATCTCCAGAGCATGATCGTGCGCCTCTTCGAAGGGTTGTGTCTGCGGCCAAGGTAACGTGGTCATGTGACAGTTTCGAGTCGTTTCGCCGAATTCACACAGAGGCGTGATGGCGCTGTTGGTGCGTGCGTGCCGGGGATATGCTCGTTGTCCATCGCCTTGCTGCGCGGCCCCGTGCCGCCATCGCCATCCACCATGAACACCCTGCCC
Organism: Acidovorax sp. Root275; assembly: GCF_001428965.1. Lineage (NCBI taxonomy): Bacteria > Pseudomonadati > Pseudomonadota > Betaproteobacteria > Burkholderiales > Comamonadaceae > Acidovorax > Acidovorax sp. Root275. Next base: position 197,384 of record NZ_LMJH01000008.1, read on the forward strand.
GAGCTGCTGGCGCTCGAAAAAATCATCGAGCTGGGGGCGCCCCATCTGCAGGTGCAAGTGGTTCGGCAGGTGCCGCTGGCGTCGGGCCACTGCTTTCCGATCCATGCCATTGGCTTGGGCAACCCGTCGCTGGACGTGCCCGCAATCGGTTTCTTCGGGGGCGTGCACGGGCTGGAGCGCATCGGCGCCGAGGTGGTCATCGCTTACTTGCAGAACGTGGTCATGCGGCTGCAGTGGGATACCACGCTGCACCGCCAGCTGGAGCAGATGCGCCTGGTCTTCATGCCGGTGGTCAATCCGGGTGGCATGTGGGCCGCCACACGTGCCAATCCGCGTGGGGTGGACCTCATGCGCAATGCGCCGGTCGATGCCACCGACCGGGTACCGCCTTGGATCGGTGGGCAGCGGGTGAGCGCCGGGCTGCCTTGGTACCGGGGGCGCGCTGGCGATGCCATGGAGGCGGAAAGCCAGGCGCTGTGCGAGGTGGTGGCGCAGGAGCTGCTGGCGCGGCCGTTCAGCATCGCCATCGACTGCCATTCAGGGTTTGGCGCCCGGGACCGCCTGTGGTTTCCGTTTGCCCACACGCGCAAGCCCATCGCGCACCTGGCCGAACTGCATGCACTGCAGGAGATCTTTCTGCAGGCCCACAGCCACCACCAGTACATCATCGAGCCGCAAAGCGCCCAGTACCTGGCGCACGGCGACCTGTGGGACTACCTGTACCTGCAGGCCTGCCGCGAGGCGCCCGCGCACACCTTCCTGCCGCTCACGCTGGAGATGGGGTCCTGGCTGTGGATCAAGAAAAACCCGCGCCAGCTGTTTTCGCGCAACGGCATCTTCAACCCGCTCATCAACCACCGGCAGCAGCGGGTGCTGCGGCGCCATCTGTCGCTGCTCGATTTTCTGGCCCGCGCGGCCTGCAGCCACGAGCGCTGGGTGCCGCTTCCGGAAACGCGCGCCTACCACCGGGCGCAGGCGTTGGCCGCCTGGTACTGATGGAGGCCGAGCACCATGCACCCATGGATTCTGCTCAGGGGCCTCACGCGCGAGGCAGCGCACTGGGGGGCGTTTGCCGAAGCGTTCGAGCGCGCTCTGCCGGGTGCCCGCGTCGTGGCGCAGGACCTGCCAGGCAATGGCCTGCTGCACCGGGCGGTGTCGCCCGTTACCGTGCGGGGCATGGTGGAGCGCTGCCGCGCCGAGCTGGCCGAGCGGGGCTTGCGGCCACCGTTTAGGGTGCTGGCCATGTCGCTGGGTGCCATGGTGGCGACCGAGTGGGCACGGGTGGCGCCTGAAGAGCTGGCGGGGTGTGTGTTGATCAACACCAGCTTGCGGCCCTTCAGCCCCTTCTACCACCGGCTGCGGCCAGTCAACTATCTGCAGGTGCTGCGCTGCGCCTTGCCATGGAGCAGCCCGCAAACCATTGAACAGGCCGTGCTGCGGATGACCAGCAATCTCGCCTCCGTCCAGGGGGCCGTGGTGGAGGACTGGGTGGCCCTGCGCAGACAGCGGCCGGTTTCGACTGCCAACGCCCTGCGCCAGTTGCTGGCTGCAGCGCGCTACACCGCTCCTGCTGCGCTGCCCCTGGCGCCGGTGTCGGAAATCCCGCGCATATTGCTCTTGGCCAGCCAGCACGACAGGCTGGTGTCCAGCCAATGCTCGCAGGCCATCGCAGGGGCCTGGGGGGTGCCGCTGCGGATGCACCCCTATGCCGGACATGACCTTCCACTGGATGATGCGCAATGGGTCATTGGGCAGGTACGGGCATGGATGGAGGGTTCCGTGTGAGCTGGCGCAGATGCCGCACAGGTGCTCATTCACCCAGACCCGCAAGCCCGCCCTGTGCCACCAGTTCGCGGTACCACTCCTGGTAGCCGGCGCTGCTGGGGTGCAGCCCGTCGGCGGCATTCAGTGTCTTGCTGCGCGCCACGAACGGATCTTCGTTGCGCGGCTTGAGCAGGCGCACATAACGCACCTGGCGCGTGGCCGCGATGCCTTTGACCATGGTGTGCAGGCTCTCGGACCGGCGTGACATGGCCCAAGAAACCGGGGGAATAAAAAACGGCGCGTGCCCCACGTTGCCACAGGGCATCAGCACCACATGCTGGCCTTTTTGTCGGGCCAGGGTCACCACCTGTTCGATCTGTGGGCGCAGGGTGTCCAGTGCGGTCAATCGGATCACGTCGTTGCCACCGGCGAGCACCAGCACCAGGTCGTAGCCGGTAGACGCCCGCTCCAGCTGGGCTGCCACGTCGGCGTAGCGTGCTCCGTTGGCGGCCAGGTTGTCGATGCGCCACTGCGGGTGGTCCTGGCCGATGCGCCCGGGCAGGCTCTCGAGCGGGATGCTGGCTCCCGTGCCCACTGCCGTGCTGTCGCCCACCACCAGAACCCGCCGCACGGGCTCGACTGGCTGCGCCGTGTACGGCTGGGCGTCGCGAGCCAAGTCAGCGGCAGTCCACATGCGCCAGGGCGCGCATGCCGTGAGCATCAGTGCGCCTGTGGCAATCGCCACCACGGTCGCCATGCGGTGGGACGGGGCGGCGCAAGCGGGGAAGGGGTGTTTCATGGGGCGGGCTGCGGCAAGGGTAGTAGGACCTTGCTGCAGCCTACCGGCAGGCACGGACTGTGTGCGTCGGTGGCAGGCCGTGGGACGCGTAGGACAGGCGCGACGTTGCCGGCGACTCGGTGGCCTGGACTGCTATTGCTTGAAGACGACCGCTTCGAGTGCCATCGCACGGATCGACTCGGCCGCTGCATCGGCCTGGGCCCGGCTGTCGTAAGGCCCCACGCGCACGCGGATGCGCCGGCCCTTGGTGTTGTTCAGCTCCTGGCGGAAGGCGGGCAGCCCTTCGTTGAGCAGCCGTGCCTGGGCCTTGCGGGCGTTGGCCTCGTCGGCAAAGAGCCCCACGTTGATGTAGTAGCCCGCTGCCGTGCCCACGGTGGGCAGGGCGGCGGAGGCGGCTGGCGCAGCGGCCGATGCGGGGGCTTTGGCCGTTTTGGCCTTGGGTGTGGAGGCCGCGCGGCTGGCGGGCTCGGCGGGGGGCGTTGCCTTTGCTGCGGGCTTGGGTGTCGCTGCGGCTGGCGCTGAGGTCGGTGTTTTGGAAACCGAGGGGGCTGCGGAAGCGGCAGGCTGTGCGGGAGCGTTGGGCTCGGAGGGCAACGCCTGTGTGCTGGCTTGCGCGGGGGCTTTTGGTGCTTTGGTGACCGGGGCCGCAGGCTGGGTGGTGGAGGGGGTCACCGGCGCAGACGCGGCCAGCGCGGGCGGCGCCACTGCGGCAGCGGCGGCAGGGGCCGAGGCCGCGGTGGAGGGAGCGGCTGGGGTCGGGGTCGCTTCCGCAGATACCGGTACGGGTGCAGGCGTGGCGGCGGGCGTTGGCGTTGGCGCAGATGCCGCCGGGCTGGGCCGGGATGCGGCCGTCGCTGTGGCTTGGGCCACGGTCACGGCGGGTTCCAGGGCCAGAGGCTGGGTGCCTGAAGGGGCCCAGACCAGGTACGCCAGTGCGGCTGCGGCTACCAACACCAGATTGGCCAGCACCAGCCCCTGCAGCCGCTTGCGTGAGCTGGCCTGCTTCTCCAGCAGCACACAGGCCTCGGGCAACGTGCGGGAGGCGGCCAGCGCGCGGGCCACACGCTTGCGGATGTCGGCATACAGGATGGCGTTGCCATACAGGCCCGGCACCGCAAAGGCCAGCATTGCAAAGGCGCCCAGCACGCCCAGTTCCACGCCCGGCGGCCATTGCAGGAACGTCCGCCCAATGCCGTACACGATCAGCGCGAGCCCCTCGGCGGCCGCCAGGTAGACCAGCGCGGGAGTCCACAGCTGCCGGAACAGCATCCAGTTGAGGGTGGCCAGGCAGGCTGCCCAGTTCCAGGTGGTGGTCGTGCGGCCCGTGTTGTCAAAGCGTTCGAAGACGGCCATGTAGTAGGCCGTGTTCACGGGCCCCAGTGCCAGCCGGGACAGCGCCGTCATGGCGTTGTCAGACGGTGAGTCGAGCGACATGGCCGGGATGATGGAGGCGACAGGATCCGTGTGGTCGAGCATGGGCCGATTCTGTCATGGGCCGATGTTTGCGCCACCTGGTTTGCGCACGGGTACAGCGCGGGCGCAACGCCTCCACACCCCGTGGGTGCACCGCCGGAGCCAGCCCACACCCCATCAACACGATGTAGACCGTCGAATATTGATGAAAATGGCCTCTGGCGCTTACCTGGAAAGCGCTAAATGCTATTAAAAATATAGCGTTTGCTGAAGATGCGGTGGTACGTCAGGTCCCGCGCACCATGGCCATGATCTTGCCGGCGTCCAGCGTGGCGGCCTTCTGCTGGATCTGCGGCAGGTACTGCGACTGCATCTGCTTGGCGGGGCCGAGCAGGCTTTGGAAGGTATCGCGCAGCATGGCCGTGCTCATCACCCGGCCGCCAGCGTAGTAGCGCTTGGCCACCTGGCCCAGCGCATAGGTGGTGGCAAATGAAAACGCCATGCCCGTGGCCGCGCCGCCCAGTCCACCGAGGGTCCGGCCCGCCACCTTGCCCAGCAGGCCGCCCAGCAGCTTGCGGCCAAACTGCTCCAGGTACTGCGACGTCATGCCCACGCCCGCAGCGGCGATGAACTCCTTGATGTGGCCCTGGTCCAGCTCCACGCCGTGCGCCTTGCCGATGCCGTAGACCATCTTCACCTGCATCGGGATGATGGCCATCGATGCCCAGGACTGCGGCAGCAGCTCCAGTGCACCGTTGAGCAGCGCGTAGTTCAGGATGGACTTGTCGAGCTCGGCGTCGCCGGGGCCGGTGGGTGCGGGCCCGGCAGCCGGCACGGGGACGGATGCGGGCGACGGCGCCGATGCAGCGGCATAGGCCGCAGCGCTTGTGGCCGCGCCTGCCACGCCCCAAGGCACGGCAGAGGGTGATGCCGTCTCGGCCACGTCTACCAACGCGTCAGCCTCCTGGTCAAAGGCTGCGGTCTGTTGTGCACCCAGCTGCAGTGCGGTCTTGAGCGTGGCCAGGAACTGCGCCTCCGCAGGCGTCTGCCGGCCATCCACGTCACACACGCACACGGCCATCTCGTAGGCCAGCTGGCGGTGCATGGGCTCGTTCAAGGCCTGCGCGGCCGCCTGCACGCTGGTGCGCTGGAGCAGCACGTCCTGGTAAATGCGCGGGAGGTCTGCCATGCCTGCATCGCCCGCGAGCGACTGGGCAATGCGGCGGATCTCTTCGCGCTCGGCGTCGTCCTTGTTGCCGTCTGCAAATGCGGCCAGGAGGGCGATGGTGAGGATGGATTTTTGCTGGTCCAGGTTCATGGGGTGTTGCCTGCGAAGGCGTTGGGTGAAAACGGTGGGGCGCTCGCCTGGGTGGGCCAGTCGCGGCGTATGCGGATCAGATGCAGTCTAGGCAACCGCGTTTCAACGCCACAGCTTGTGGGGAATTGGCCGCGCGTGGTAACCAGGTGCTTCTTGGCCGGGGCGGGGTTTTCCCTTGGGTATTTGGGCGACTGTGCGCAAGCGCCCCGTGTGCCTACAGTGCCTGCATGTCTCCCCGGCCGTGGAGATTGGTGACCCTGAAAACTTCTGTTGTGGAGTGCACTCGATGAACATCGCCCACCTGCTGCGCCGCAGCGCTTTGCTGCATGCCCGCCAGCCCGCTGTGCTGCAGGGGGGCGAGGTGCTGTGGTCCTACCGCGACCTGGGCGCTCGCGCCGCCGCCCTGGCGGGCTATCTGCGCGTGCAATGTGGCGTGGCCTCCGGCGACCGTGTGGCCATCTATGCCGCCAATGCGCCCGAGTATCTGGAGGCGCTGCACGCCATTGTGTGGGCCGGGGCGGTGTCGGTGCCCGTCAATTACAAGCTGCATGCCAAGGAGCTGGCCTACGTGCTGGCGGACTCTGGCGCGCGCGTGGTGTTGGCATCACAGGCCCTGGCATCTGCCGCGCAGGAGGCGGGGGCGATGGACGCCGGTTTGCTGGTCTTCGGCTCCGACGCATACCGCGCCGCAGTGGTACACGCACCCATGGAAGTCTGTGACCGCGCACCCGAGGATGTCGCCTCGCTGTTCTACACATCGGGCACCACGGGCCGCCCCAAAGGCGTGATGCAGACCCACCGCAACCTGCTGGCCATGACGGCCTGCTACTTCACCGACGTGGACGACGTGCTGCCCGGCGACGCCATGGTCTACGCCGCGCCTATGTCGCACGGCGCGGGCCTTTATAACTACGCACAGGTGCTGCGCGGCGGGCGGCACGTGGTGCCGGTGTCGGGCGGCTTCGAGCCTGCGGAGCTGGTGCAGCTTGCGGCATCGGTGGGCCAGCTCACACTGTTTGCTGCGCCCACCATGGTGCACCGGCTGGTGGAGCACGTGCAGGCCACCAGCGCAGATGTGACCGGCTTCAAAACCATCGTCTACGGCGGCGGCCCCATGTATGCCGACGACCTGCGCAACGCCATGGCCGTGATGGGCAACGATCGCTTCGTGCAGATTTACGGCCAGGGCGAAAGCCCCATGACGATCACCGCGCTGTCACGCGCGAATCTGGCCGACACCGCCCATCCCCGCTGGGCCGACCGCATGGCCTCGGTCGGCGTGGCGCAGTCGCTGGTGGAGGTGCGCGTGGTCGACGCCCAAGGCCAGAGCGTACCCACCGGCGAGACCGGCGAGGTGCTGGTGCGCGGCGATACCGTCATGCCCGGCTACTGGAACAACCCCGCCGCCACGGCGCAGACGCTGCGTAACGGCTGGCTGTACACGGGTGACACGGGCAGCCTGGATACCGACGGCTTCCTCACGCTCAAGGACCGATCCAAGGACGTGATCATCTCGGGCGGCTCCAACATCTACCCGCGCGAGGTCGAAGAGGTGCTGCTGCTTCACCCCCAGGTACACGAGGTCGCCGTGGTGGGGCTGCGCGATGCGGAATGGGGCGAGGTGGTGATTGCCTTCCTCGTCGCTGGCGGGGGCCCGCCTATCGCGGATACGNNAAGCGGCCCAAGGTGTACCGGTGGGTGGAGGCGCTGCCAAAGAACAGTTATGGGAAGGTGTTGAAGACAGAGCTGCGGGAGTGGTTGCGCTAAGGAGCGTCAGCGTCAACAGGTGCCCGCCCGCGTGGCGGGTGGACGCCCCGCTCGAAGTTGTCAGGCCGCTTTGGACCAGATGGGCGTCAGTGCCGTGACCTGAGGAGGACCTGCCAGCAACGGCTCAACGTCTTTCTGGTACGCGGCGTAGATGCTCGTTTTCAGAAAGTCCTGGGAGGCTTCAACGCTTGAATACTGCTGGAATGCGCAGATGGAATCCGGGTCGGCATTGTCAAAGCAGTAGAAGTAGGCCGTATGGCCTGGGTTGGACGCAATGGCCGGTGCCATGTGCTTTTCCCAGATTTTTCGGACCTCCTCGCGTTTTCCAGGCAGCGTCTTGTGCTTGATGATGAGTGCAAATGCGGTCATTGCGATCCTTTTGGCGATGGTGAATCAAAGGGCCTGGCTCAGTGCATACCGCCATGCACTATATCCCCCACCAGTACACGGAGCACAGGGAGGAAGATCGACGTACGGCCCGCCGATTTGGGCATGGGGTGGACCGTCGCGTCGGGCTGGCAACCACTCTGTGGCACCCTAGTAAACCCGGCGACTGCACGGGTATGGCTCCACGCCTACGATGCCGCATCTTTCCTCACTGGAACCCGCATGACCACGACCCTCAAGATCGATTTCGTCTCCGATGTCTCCTGCCCCTGGTGCATCATCGGCCTCAAGGCGCTGGAGCAGGCGGCCGACCGGCTGAAGGGCGAGGTTGCACTGGATCTGCACTTTCAGCCCTTCGAGCTGAACCCGCAGATGGCGCCAGAAGGCCAGGACATTGGTGAGCATCTGCATGAAAAATACGGCGCGACGCCCGAGCAGAGCCAGAAGAACCGCGAGGCCATCGCTGCACGCGGCGCGGAACTGGGCTTTACCTTCAGCATGGACAAGCGCAGCCGCATCTACAACACCTTTGATGCGCACCGGCTGCTGCACTGGGCTGAAGAAAAGGGCGTGCAGCCCGCGCTGAAGAAGGCGCTGTTCAAGGCCTATTTCACCGACGGCCAGAACCCCAGTGACCACGAGGTGCTGGTGCGTGTGGCCGAGGAGGTGGGGCTTGACGCTGGTGAGGCGCGTGTGCTGCTGGCGTCAGACCGCTTTGCCGACGAGGTGCGTGAACGCGAGCAGTTGTATCTGCAAAACGGTATTCACTCGGTGCCCGCCATCATCATCAACGAGCGCCACCTGATCCAGGGCGGCCAGCCGGTGGAGGTGTTCGAGCAGGCCCTGCGGCAGATTGCAGCGCAGGGCTGACCCGCCTTGGGGATGGAGTTTGCTATTAATTGGATAGCTGTAAACGCTCTGCATAAAAGCGCTAATGGCCGATTTGACTAGGAAATTGCAGCTGAGGCGCTAGTTTTCTACAGGTCTTGCGGGTGCTGCGTGGCGGAATGCCAGCCGCTTCCCTCAGCTTCGCGGCGCAATGGCCCTGGCTGACTCTGTGGGCCATGAAGCTGAGGGCCTCATTCCAGCGCCTGCAGCAGCGTCTGCGCCCACTCGATCTCGCAAACTTCAAAGCGGATGCCGCGTTGAAGGATGGCTCGCTGGATGCGGTCCCGGCGGCTCAGGCCCTCCAGCTCGGGGAAGTCACGCTGTTCAATGGCCTGGTATTCGGCCAGGCGGGCCTGGTGCAGCGCCATATAGGCCTGGGCCTCGGGCCGCAGGTCCAGCTCTTCCATCACGGCGGCTGCGCGGACCTTGAGCGTGAAGGCATCGCGTGGCAACAGGTGTTCAGCGGGCTCGGCCGTCCAGCGGGCGAGTTCGCCCCGACCCGCGGGCAAGACCTGGTAAACCCGTTTGCGCGTGCGGCCTGCGTCGTCCGCTGCCTGGCCTTCGATCCAGCCTGCGGCTTCCATCCTGCCCAGTTCGCGGTAGATCTGCTGGTGGGTGGCGTGCCAGAAGTAACCGATGGAGCGCTCAAAGCGCCGTGCCAGCTCGAACCCGGAGGAGGGTTTTTCCAGCAAGGAAATCAACAGGGCGTGGCTCATCGACATGGCCGGCAGTCTAGCTTGTGAAAAATCGATGCAACCAGTTGCATTGACGGGTTGGGTGGCATATATTTATGCAACTGGTTGCAGTGTTTGGGCAGCCATCTGTCGCCGTTGTCCTGCCATCCCCCCACTGGAGCCACCATGTCATTGCCCGCCTCGCGCCTGCCAGCCCCGCTCAACCGCCTGCCGTTCCCGGTGATCGCCTCGCCGCTGTTCATCATCAGCACGCCCCAGCTGGTGATCGCCCAGTGCAAGGCGGGTGTTGTGGGCTCCATGCCAGGGCTCAATGCCCGGCCTGCCTCGCTGCTCGATGAGTGGCTGGCCGAAATCACCGAAGCGCTGGAGGCCCACAATCGGGCGCACCCCGACAAGCCCGCCGCGCCTTTTGCCATCAACCAGATCGTGCACAAAAGCAATGAGCGGCTGGAGCACGACATGGCACTGTGCGTGAAGTACAAGGTGCCCATCATCATCACGTCGCTCGGGGCCCGCGAGGACATCAATGCCGCCGCGCACAGCTATGGTGGCGTGGTGCTGCACGATGTGATCAACAACAGTTTTGCGCGCAAGGCGGTGGACAAGGGGGCCGACGGGCTGATTGCCGTGGCGACTGGCGCAGGTGGGCATGCGGGGGTCAAGAGCCCGTTTGCGCTCATCCAAGAAATCCGCCAGTGGTTTGACGGCTCTCTCGCGCTTTCGGGTGCGATTGCAACCGGTGGCGGCATCCTGGCTGCCCAGTCCATGGGGGCAGACTTTGCCTACATCGGCTCGGCTTTCATCGCCACCGAAGAGGCTCGCGCCGTGGAGGGCTACAAGCAGGCCATCGTGAACTCCAGCTCAGACGATATCGTCTACAGCAACCTGTTCACGGGGGTGCACGGCAACTACCTGCGGCCGTCCATCGTGGCCGCGGGGCTGGATCCTGAAAACCTGCCCACCAGCGACCCCAGCAAGATGAACTTTGGCGGGGGCGCCGCCAAGGCCTGGAAGGACATCTGGGGCTGCGGCCAGGGCATCGGCGCCATCAACGCCATTCGGTCCACCAGTGACTATGTTGACCAATTGAAGCGGGAATACAACCAAGCCCGCAGGTCGCTGCTCGAGGTGGCCTGAACCGGCCAGTACACAGTGCAGGGCGGTCCGGCCCCGGCGGTTACTTGCGCAGCGGTATCACTGTGGCCCGGTCCACTGGCACGGCGGTCACACTGTTCTGGGGTGATCCGTCGATGAGCTTTTCGGAGTAGGTGAGGTAGACCAGCGTGTTGCGGGCCGGGTCCACCATGCGCACGATGCGCAGGCGCTTGAACAGGATGGACATGCGCTCGCTGAACACTTCTTCCTGCTTTTTGAGCGGTTCGGGGAAGCTGATCGGCCCCACTTGGCGGCAGGCGATGGAGGCTTCAGCGCGGTCTTCGGCCAGGCCCAAGGTGCCTTTGATGCCGCCGGTGCGCGCGCGGGAGACGTAGCAGGTCACGCCCAGCACCGCCGGGTCGTCATAGGCCTCCACGATGATGTCGTGGTCACGACCTAGCCACTGGAAGGCCGTGTCCACCGTGCCGACCTTTTCGCCCGATGCCGCCTGGGCCAGTCCGGCACCGCCCATCACGCCAGCGATGGCGATCAGCACGGCCGTTGCAAAGCGCGCGCCCTTGCCGGGCACTGCAGGCTTTGTCATGCGGCGGCTCCGGCTTCGCTGCAGCGCTGGGCCAGGTGGGCCAGCGCTTCTTCCACCTGGTCCACCAGCACCAGGCACAGGTCACCGGGCTGCAGGCGCGCCAGGGCCGTATCGATGGCAATGAACTCGCCCCGGATTTCTTCGACGTGCGTGGTGCGCGATGCGCCCGCCAGGCCCTCGCGCAGCAGGGCCATCACTTCACCATCCGCGCGGCCGCGCTGGGCGGCATCCTGGTACAGGATCACGTCGTCGAACGCGGCACCCAGGATCACGGTTTGGTCGCGGATGTCCTCGTCGCGCCGGTCGCCGGCGCCGCTGATCACCACGCTGCGGCGGTTGGCTGGCAGCGCTTCGACAGCGCCGACCAGCGCGCGCATGGCGTCGGGATTGTGGCCGTAGTCGGCGATAACGGTGGCGCCGCGGTAGTCCATGATGTTGAAGCGGCCGGGTGCGTTGTCGCTGTCGTTCACGAAGCCCGACAGGCCGCGGCGGATGGTCTGCCAGGGCATGCCCACGCCCCAGGCGGCGGCCACGGAGGCCATGACGTTCTCGACCTGGAAGCCGATCTTGCCGTTGCGCGTGATGGGCACGTCGCGCAGGTGGATGGTCTCGCGCCACGATCCTTCCGAGGCCACGATGGAGTCGCCGTCCACGTACACGGTGCGGTGGCCTTGTGCGCGGTGCGTGGCCATCACGGGGTGGTGGCGGTCGCTGGCAAAGAAGATGATCTTGCCGGGGCAGGCAGGCGCCATCGCGGCGACGATGGGGTCGGCCGCGTTGAGCACGCCGTAGCCTGTGGTGGCCACGTTCTGCACGATCACGCGTTTCAGGACGGCCAGGTCTTCCACCGTGGTGATGTAGTTCAGGCCCAGGTGGTCTCCCGCGCCGATGTTGGTGACCACGGCCACCTGGCAGCGGTCAAAACCCAGGCCTTCGCGCAGGATGCCGCCGCGGGCGGTCTCGAACACGGCTGCGTCCACCTCGGGGTGCAGCAGCACGTTGCGGGCGCTCTTGGGGCCACTGCAGTCGCCGCTGTCGATCTGGCGGCCGTTCACGTACACGCCGTCGGTGTTGGTCATGCCCACGCGCAGGCCCTGGGCGGTGAACAAATGGGCGATGAGGCGGGCCGTGGTGGTTTTGCCGTTCGTGCCGGTGACGGCCACGGTGGGGATGCGGCCGTCGTCGCCATGGGCATACAGCTTGTCGACCATGGCCTGGCCCACGTTGCGGGGCTTGCCGTAGCTGGGCGCCAGGTGCATGCGCAAGCCGGGGGCGGCGTTCACTTCGACAAAGCCGCCGCCTTGCTCTTCCAGCGGGCGCAGCACGGTCTCGGCGACCATGTCCACGCCGCAGATGTGCAGGCCCACCATCTGGGCGGCGGCCACGGCGCGTGCAGCCACTTCAGGGTGCACGTCGTCGGTCACGTCGGTGGCGGTGCCGCCGGTGGAGAGGTTGGCGTTGTTGCGCAGGATGACGCGCTGGCCCTTGGCGGGGACGGAGTCGGGTTTCAGATCCTGCATGGCAAGACGGGCCACAGCGATGTCATCGAGGCGGATCTTGGTGAGCGATGTAGCGTGGCCTTCGCCCCGGCGTGGGTCCAGATTGACCTGGTCCACGAGTTCGCGCACCGTGTGTTGGCCGTCGCCCAGCACCTGGGGCGGTTCGCGGCGTGCGGCGGCCACGAGCTGGTCGCCGACTACCAGCAGACGGAAATCATGGCCGGGCAAGAAGCGCTCGACCATCACGGTGCCGTGTTCGGCGGCGGTGCGGAAGGCTTCTTCCAGCTGTGCGCGGTCGGTGATGTTGACCGTCACGCCCTTGCCCTGGTTGCCGTCCTGGGGCTTCACGACCACCGGCAAGCCGACTTTGAGCGCCACTTCCCAGGCTTCATCCACGGTCTCGACGGGTTTGCCGAGTGGCACCGGCACGCCGGCAGCGTGCAGCAGGCGCTTGGTCAGGTCCTTGTCCTGGCCGATGGATTCGGCCACGGCGCTGGTCGAGTCGACCTCGGCGGCCTGGATGCGGCGCTGCTTGGAGCCCCAACCGAACTGCACCAGGCTGCCGCGCGTGAGGCGGCGGTACGGAATGCCGCGTGCCACCGCCGCGTCCACGATGGAGCCAGTGCTCGGGCCCAGGCGCTCGTCTTCGTCGAGTTCGCGCAACTCTGCAATGACCGCATCGGCGTCAAAAGTACCGGTGCCCTGTGCAGCTTCGACGAGCTGCTGTGCGTATTCAAAGGCCTTGCGGCCCACGGCTTCCTCGCTGTATTCGACGACCACCTGGTACACGCCTGCGTCGGTGGTGGCGGTGGTGCGCGCAAAGGTCACCGGGCAGCCGGCCTGCGCCTGCAGAGCCAGCGCAGCAGCCTGGAGCACATGGGCCAGCGAAATTTCGCCGCCGCCGCTTTCAGGGTGCAGGGCACCGATGGCGGGGAACAGCGCCCGCAGCCGGGTTTCGAATCCGGGCATCTGGCCCACGGCGCGCTCGGCTTCCGAGCAGGCCACCACGGCTTCAATGGCCATGTGGCGGCTCCAGAGATTGGGGCCACGCAGGGCCCGGGTGCGGGATACATCCATGGGGGTCTCTTTCAGTAATCGATCGGGGCTCGCGGGCCGCGTTCCAGTCGAAGTCTTGCGTTGCTTGGCGGGATGGATCAGGAGGGCAATCCGGCCGGGGCGGGCAGGTCGGGTTCGAAGGTCTTGATGCCCGCGCCGATGAGGTCGGGGGCAATGTCCAATGCCCAGGCGGCGCCGATGGCAGCCAGCAGCGCGTCGGTGTCGGGCGCCACGGCATTGCGGCCAAAGGTCAGGTCCGCCAGCGAGCCCAGCACATGTTCGGCACTGCCGGTGGCCAGCACTACGCGCCCGTTCTTGACGACCACGGCGCGGCCGTTGTCCTTGGCGCGGTGTTCCATGATCACAGGCAGGGTTGCGTCCTGGGCATACAGCACGACGGCGCCATCCGACAGCGGGGCCAGATCGGCCACCTGCGGGATTGCGGCATTCAGCACGGCAGCGCCTTCGGCCAGCACCACGTCCACCTGGGTGCGCATCACCTTGGTCATCTGGTCCTGCTCATGCACATCGAACTCGGCCAGCGTTTCCACACCGTCCATGTCCGTGACCACACCCACCTGGCAGCGGTCGTAGGCCAGGCCGTCGCGCAGGATGGTGCGCGCATTGCTTTCGATCACGGCGGCCTGCACCATCTTGTTCATGAGCAAGCGGTGTGCGGCTTCCCAGTGGGCGCAATCGGTCGATTCGACGCAGCGGCGGTCCAGGAAAAGCCCTTCGCGGCAGGCCAGGCCCGTGTGGTGTCCGCTCAGGTGCAGCAGCCAGGCCACTACGCGGGCGATGGTGGAGGAGCCGCGCGTGCCGGCCACGCCCACCAGGGGGATGCGGCCCGCCTGGCCTGAGTCGTCCTCCGATGGGAACAGGTGTTCTGCAATGGCCTGGCCCACCGGGCGCGGCGCGCCCACGGCGGGCTTGAGGTGCATCAGCAGGCCTGGGCCTGCATTGACTTCGACAATCGCACCGCCCTGGGCCAGCAGCGGCTTGGAGATATCGAGTGCCACCATGTCGATGCCTGCAATATCAAGGCCCACCACCTTGGCGGCCAAGGCCGCGATATAGGCGACCTCGGGGTGCACGTCGTCCGTGCAATCCACCGCTACGTTGCCGTTGCGCTGCACCACGATGTTCCGGCCCGCTGCTGGCACGGAATCGGCATCAAGCTCCTGGCGCTTGAGTTCCAGCTGCACGGTCACATTGGTCTTGATGTCGATGATTTCGAGCGGGTACTCTTCTTCGTAGCCGCGGCGCGGGTCGGAGTTGAGCTGGGTGTCGATCAGTTCCTTGACGGTGGACCGGCCATTGCCGGTGATGCTCACCACCTCGCCCCGCGCGGCTGCCACCACTTTGCCGCCCACCACCAGCAGGCGGTGCTCGTCGCCGGGGATGAAGCGCTCGACCATCACGTCGCTGCCCTCGGGGTAAGCCACGTGGTAGGCGGCTTCGATGTCTTCCTTCTTGCGCAGGTCCAGGGTCACGCCCCGGCCGTGGTTGCCGTCCGAGGGCTTGACCACCACGGGCAGACCGACGTCCTGTGCGGCCTCCCAGGCTTCCTCGGGGCTGTTGACCACCTGGCCTTCGGGGATCGGGACGCCACACGACTTGAGCAGGCCCTTGGTCAGGTCCTTGTCGCTGGCAATGCCTTCGGCGATGGCGCTGGTGAATTCGGTCTCGGCGGTCCAGATGCGGCGCTGGCTGGCGCCGTAGCCCAGCTGCACCAGGTTGCCATCATTCAGGCGGATGTGGGGGATGCCCCGGTCGGTGGCGGCGGTGACGATGCAGGCGGTGCTGGGGCCAAGGTACTGGTCATCCACCTCGGTGCGCACGCGGGCCACGGCGGCCTGCACGTCGAAGGGCTCGTCGTTGATGGCCGCCATGATGAGCGCATGGCCCTGGGCGAGCGCCACGCGCGCCACACTCTCGTCGCGGGCACGGAACACCATGCGGTAGACGCCGCGCTGGCTGGTGCTGCGCGTCTGCCCGAAACCGGTGGGCATGCCCGCCAGGTTGAGCAGCTCGATCACGATGTGCTCCAGCACATGGCCACACCAGGTGCCTTCCTGCAGCCGCTGCAGGAAACCGCCGCGCTCGCCCACGCCGCAGTGGTGTTCGATCAGCGCGGGCAGCCAGGCGGTGAGCCGGTCGTTGAAACCGGGAAGGGTGTTGGAGGGGTGGTCCTCCAGCTCTCCCAGGTCCAGCCAGACTTCCAGTACAGGCCGATAGGTCCAGATATTGGGACCGCGCAGGTAGTTGATGCGAAGCAGTTGGATGTCGTTGAGTTTCGCCATGGATTGCAGCGGGTGTGGTTGTCCGGCCGGGTAAGGGCTATGCGGGAGAGGAAGAAACTGTGAAAGGAAACTTTTGTGGACGAGGATTGTGCTCCAGTCCGGGGGCTGCGCGCAGTGTCAGCCAAATGAGCGCCAGAGGCGTTAAATGAGGATGCCGTCGCACAGTGGCATGCAGTATCGGGGAGAATTCGCGCTTTCGCGAGATCGGTCACCGCAGGCAGCCGGGGGCGAAAATACCAACCAAAAATGCAACATCACCATTCTGTGGACGCCTCGGGTGTCTTTTCTGGCCCTCTGGGGGGCGATTTGCGGGCCATGCTCGCCTCCAAAGAGAACGTACTGGCAGCGCTTCAGGTTGACCTGAGCACCGCACTGCGTTTTGCGACAGGCTGGGTGGTGGTGACATCTGAGCGCCTGCTGGCCTGCGATCCGGGCACCACGGTCTGGCACAGCTGGCCTCTGGGCGACGGCCTGGCGCTCAAGCTCCAGGACCATGGCGGTGTGGGCTCACTGGAGTTGCACGGCCCGCAGGCCCGGTTGGCCCTGTGGCGCTTTACCCTGGCGCACCATGCACAGGCACTGCGCCTGCTGCAGCGCTTCGAGCAGCAAAGCGCCCGGGGTGACAACGGCGCCGAGGACGAGGCTGACGAACCCGCCTGCCCCACCTGTCATACCCCCCTGCCGCCTGATACCGATGAATGCCCGGCCTGTGCCCGTGCCCAGCCGCCACAGACCTCTACCTGGGTGCTGCTGCGCCTGTGGCGCTTTGCCCGGCCCTACCGCAAGCAACTGGCGGCCGGTTTTGCACTGACCCTGGCCTCCACGGCGGCCACGCTGGTGCCACCCTACCTCACCATCCCGCTGATGGACGACATCCTGATCCCGTTCCAGAACGGCAAGCAGATCGAGCCTGGCCTGGTGCTGCTGTACCTCAGTGGCCTGCTGGCGTCGGCCTTGGCGGCCTGGGGCCTCTCCTGGGCGCGCACCTACATCCTGGCGCTGGTGTCCGAGCGCATCGGCGCCGACCTGCGCACCACCACCTACGAGCACCTGCTGCGCCTGTCGCTCGACTACTTCGGCGGCAAGCGCACCGGCGACCTGATGGCGCGGATCGGCTCGGAGACGGACCGCATCAACGTTTTCCTTTCGTTGCATGCCCTGGACTTCGTGACCGACGTGCTCATGATCATGATGACGGCGGCCATCCTGTTCTCCATCAATCCCTGGCTGGCCCTGGTCACCCTGGTGCCGCTGCCCTTCATCGCCTGGATGATCCACACCGTGCGCGACCGCCTGCGCACCGGCTTCGAGAAGATCGACCGCGTCTGGTCCGAGGTGACCAACGTGCTGGCCGACACCATCCCCGGCATCCGCGTGGTCAAGGCCTTCGCCCAGGAAAAGCGCGAGGCCCAGCGCTTTCGCGATGCCAACCAGCACAACCTGGAAGTGAACGACAAGCTCAACAAGACCTGGTCGCTGTTCACCCCCACGGTGTCGCTGCTCACCGAAATCGGCCTGCTCGTGGTCTGGGGCTTCGGCATCTGGCTGGTGTCGCGCAACCAGATCACGGTGGGTGTGCTCACCGCCTTCATCGCCTACATCGGGCGTTTCTACAGCCGGCTTGACTCCATGAGCCGCATCGTCTCGGTCACGCAGAAGGCGGCCGCAGGTGCCAAGCGCATCTTCGACATCCTGGACCACGTGAGCAACGTGCCGGATCCGGCCCAGCCGGTCAAAGTGGACAAGGTGCAGGGCGCGATCACCATGCAGGGCGTGGGTTTCCGCTATGGCAGCCGTGCGGTCATCAAGGGGCTGGACCTGGATATCCGCCCCGGCGAGATGATTGGCCTGGTGGGCCACAGCGGCTCGGGCAAGAGCACGCTGGTCAACCTGATCAGCCGTTTTTACGACGTGAGCGATGGCTCGATCCAGGTGGATGGCATCGACATCCGCCGCTTTGCGGTGGCCGACTACCGCCGCCACATCGGCCTGGTGCTGCAAGAGCCCTTCCTGTTCTTCGGCACCATTGCCGAGAACATCGCCTACGGCAAGCCCGAAGCCACGCGCGAAGAGATCGTGGCGGCAGCCCGCGCCGCCCACGCGCACGAATTCATCCTGCGCCTGCCACACGGCTACGACTCGCTGGTGGGCGAACGTGGCCAGGGCCTGTCGGGCGGCGAACGCCAGCGCATCAGCATCGCCCGGGCGCTGCTGATCGACCCGCGCATCCTGATCCTGGACGAAGCCACTTCCGCCGTGGACACCGAGACGGAAAAGGAAATCCAGAAGGCCCTGGACAACCTGGTGCAGGGTCGCACCACCATTGCCATTGCCCACCGCCTGTCCACCCTGCGCAAGGCCGACCGGTTGGTAGTGATGGACCGGGGCGAGGTGGTGGAAGTGGGTCCCCACGACGAACTCATGGAAAAGCAGGGTGCCTACTGGCGGCTGTACGAAGCCCAGGCCCGCCGCGCCGAAGAAGACGCGCAGGCCGCAGGCGTCATCATCGACAGCGGCTTGCTGCACCCCGCCCACCCGGCTGGCAATCCGTGACAACCGCATTGCTGGAAACTGCCATGAACTCCACTTCCTCGCTTTTGCAATCGCTGCCCGCATTCACGCTGGCGCGCAATCCCCACGGCCGGCTGGTCCTGACGCTCGACGGCACAGCCCACGAAGGGGTCACGCCCGTCCGGGCTTTTCCCATCGCCGCGCCAGCCGATGGGCTCTCGCTGATCGGCTCCGACGGCCATGAACTGCTGTGGATTGACCGGTTGGACCAGCTGGAAACCACTGCACGCCAGCTGATCGAGGAAGAGCTGGAAGTGCGAGAGTTTGTGCCCACTATCGAAAAAATCATTGCAGTGTCGAGCTTCTCGACCCCCAGCACTTGGCAGGTGGAGACTGACCGTGGGCCCGCCAGCCTCGTCCTCAAGGCCGAAGAGGACATCCGCCGCCTGGGCGGGCGCACCCGGCTGCTGATCGCCGGGGGCGACGGCGTGCAGTTCCGTGTCAAGGACACCACGGCCCTGGACCGGCATTCGCGCCGGCTGCTGGAACGCTTCCTCTGAGAGGCTGAGAGCCTTTTATCCATGCCCGCCTTGCACGCGAAAACGCCCCGGCTCGTCGTTGCAAATGCTCGCCATAGCCCGAGCT
>NZ_LMJH01000008.1:216138-259172 GCF_001428965.1 Acidovorax sp. Root275
GCTGGTCCGGCGCGGGCCTTCCCCTGAGGTTTCATCAACAGGTGCCACCGTGGTGCCAGGCCACGCCGCGCCCGCTTCACTGGCGGTCCAGCTGTTTCGAGCCAAGTGTCAGTGACAGGCAGGGGGCGGGGTGGGTGTCTGTCTATTGCGCCGGCGCTCGCCAGGGCGTGACAAAGACTAGGGAAAACCCTAAATTTGGGTCAATCGGTGAAAAAGACCTAAATTTCCCCTTCTTTTTGCCGTAATGAATTACGAAGACGGCGAAAAAGCCTCTGAATTCCGAGCACATCTCTCAACCATTGGGGCCACTGCCATGCAAATGCCACCTGTCGACCGATCGCCGAGTTGGCGTCCTCAGGGCGCTGATTTGTATTCCACTGGCGCCTCTGGCGCGCCGCCGGTGCGGCCCATCAATGCGTCCAACCCCGTCGAATCCATGGACCGGCTGGGGGAGGGCGCCATCGTGCGCGAGCCCGACAAGCCCTCCGCGCCCGACGTGGCCAACCGGGACTGGACCGAGGTCAAGAAAAAGGACACCGTCGAGGAGCCGCCAGAGCCGCCCAAGGAGCCCATCTACAAACAACTGCTGGAGCTGATCCAGTCGATGTGGCGGGCCAGCGGCAGTGCGGTGGAGGTGGCGCAGGACATCAACAAGATGACCCTGCAGGAGCGCATGGCCCAGCAGGTCAAGAATGAGCCGCTGACCTACTCGGACCCCAAGATCAAGCGCACAGGCGGCTTGTGAAGGGTGTGCTCCTGAAATAATAGCTATTGGCGCAATTCAGATAAGCGCTAAGGCCAAATTTCATCCATTTTTTGCAGCATTTCCGGCGTCAAGGCCGGGGCGATGAGGCGGGAGCCGTTGCCTGGGCCGCCCGCTGGTGCTCCCGCTCCGCGCGGTACTTGGCGGCAAAGGCCCGCACTTCCTCGTACGACACATAGCCATCCTTGTCCGTGTCTGCATCGTCGAACGCGGCGGCCAGGCGGGGAAAGAGCTTGACCTCGGTGCGGCTGAGCTTTCCATCCCCATTGAAGTCCAGCATCTTGAATTCGCGCATGGCCTTGATCTCTCCCTTGCTCAGGGCCGCCTGTGACTCTGCCGGGGCGCTGACGGCAGGTGGTACCGGCGCAGCGGCAGGAGGTGTGGCCAGTGCGGCGCTGCCCAAGGCTGCCGCCATGGCGCTCACCGCCAGGGAAAATCTGATGCGCAAAACAGGCTCCTTTGTGGACTGGCAACGATGTTGGCACAGTTGAGCGTGCGCGGGCGGAATGCAACCCAAGCTTTGCAGCTTTCACCCGGTGTTGCAGGGGTGTGCAGAACTTTTCGCAGCAACGCAGGCCCGCGTTCGGCGCCGGTTTACCCGCCTGCAGGGCGCAGGGGGTTGGAGATGCCACTGTTCACGTGCCCGGCAGGGACATGGCGGGCCGCCGAGGTCACATGGCCCGTCTGGTCGTCGAAGAAAAAGTCGGGTTCGAACTCGCGCAGGAATTCGCCCTTGGGCAAGCCGCCCAGGAACATGGCTTCGTCCACGTCGATGTTCCAGTCCATCAGCGTGCGGATCGCGCGTTCGTGCGCGGGGGCACTGCGCGCCGTGACCAGGGCCGTGCGGATGCGCATGCCGGTGGTGCCGCCAGCCTCACCGGCGGATTGAAGCCGGTGCAGCGCCGCCAGCAGGGGCTTGAACGGGCCATCGGGCAGGGGCAGGGCGGCCTTGTCGGTCTCGTGCTGCTGGAAGGCGGCCAGGCCTTCGGCCTGGTACACCCGCTCGGCCTCGTCGGAGAACAGCACGGCGTCGCCGTCAAAGGCAATGCGCACTTCCTGCGGGTTCGCGTCGCCGGCCCGCACCGATTCGGTGATCACCCGCGCGGCGGGGTAGCCCAGGTGCAGTGCCTCGCGCACATCGGCCTCGTTGGCCGACAGGAACAGGTGCGCGCCCAGGGGACGCAGATAGCGAAAAGGGTCGCGCCCCTGGGTGAACACGCCGCGCTGGATGGTCGGCAGCCCATGGGCGTTGCAGGAGCGGAACACGCGCATGCCACTGACCGGGTCATTGCGCGAGAGCAGCACCACCTCCACCCGCTGGTGCTCCGAGGTGTTGAAGGCGAGCAGCTTGCGCACCAGCGAGAACGCCACGCCAGGTGCGGCGGGCACGTCCAAGCGCTGGCGTTGCAGGTCCACATAGGCTCGGTCATCGCTCTCGTGCTCGAAGACGCGGTTTTCTTCCTCGAAGTTGAACAGCGCCCGCGAAGAGATCGCCACCACCAGCTTGTCGTCCAGGGTCACGGCCATAGAGTCACTTCACGAACTGGTTGAGTTGGATGATGGGCAGCAGCACGGCCAGCACGATCAGCATCACGATCATGCCCATGCCGACGATGAGCAAAGGCTCCAGGATGGTGGCCAGCGCCATGGCGCGGCGCTGCACCTCGGTGGAAAGCTGCCGGGCGGCGCGCTGCAGCATCACCGGCAACTGCCCGGTTTGCTCGCCCAGGCGCGCAAACATCGACAGCAGGCCGGGGAAGCGCTTTTTCTGCGCCAGCGCCGAGGCCAGGGGCGCGCCTTCGCGCACCAGCACCAGCGCCTCCAGCGCGTCGGCGCGCAGTGCGCGGTTGTTCAGTGTTTCGGCGGCGGCCTGCAGGGCCTTGAGGATGGGCACGCCCGCACCTGCCAGCATGGCCAAGGTGCCCGCAAAACGCGCTGCGTTGTAGCCGCGCGCCAGCTTGCCCACCAGCGGCAGGTTGAGCCAGGCGGCATCGAATTTTTCGCGAATGTGGCCAATGGTGAGCGCCCAGCGTGTGCCGAAAGCTATCAAAACGAAAGCAATCAGCATCATCAAACCATAGCTGCGCACAAAAGCGCTGATGCCCAGCATGGCCACCGTCAGGAAAGGCAGCGCCCGCTTGGTGCCTGCAAACACGCTGGCCACCTGGGGCACCACGTAGCCCACAAGGAACAGCACGATCACGATGGCCACGATGGTCACGATGGCGGGATAAAGCGCAGCGCCCACCAGCTTGGCCTTGAGCGCCTGGCGTTCTTCGAGGTCGTCGGCCAGACGCTCCAGCACCAGGCCCAGATTGCCGCTGTGCTCGCCCGCGCCGATCACGGCGCAGTAGATGTCGGAAAACTCGCGCGGGTGCTGCGACAGGGCGCGCGCAAACGTGGCCCCCGCATTGACCTCGGCACGCAGCGCGGCGACCAGATGGCGCTGGCGTTCGTCGTCAGATTCTTCGGAAAGCGCTGTGAGGGCGCGTTCCAGCGGGAGGCCAGACGACACGAGCCCGGCAATCTGCCGCGTCCAGATCGACAGGGCCGTTGCGCTGAACACAGGCCGGGTGAACAGGCGCTGGCCGAGGCTGGCCGAGCGGCCATCCAGCGACTGGCCGGTCTGCACCAGCTCCACGGCCAGCGGCACCAGCGCCTGGGCCCGCAGCAGGCTGCGCGCGGCCTTGGCGGTGTCGGCCTCCATGAGGCCCTTGCGGGTCTGGCCCTGGGCGTCCAGGGCTTCAAAGGAAAAAGCGGGCATGCGGGCGTGGGCGGTAAGGCGTGGGCGTCAGGGAATCAGACAACGGCGGGTGGGGGCAAAACTGCCCTGCAGTCCGTGATGGTAGCCGCTACCCGAGGGCACTTGCCGCGCGGTGGGTCCCTCTGTCAGCGGCGTGACCCAGGTCAAGGTGCCGGTATGCCGGGCGCGCAGAATGAAAACGGATCTGTGGCATCGGGTTGCAGGTGTTCTGAAGGAACCAGGAGTCTTTCATGCTGAAGAACAAGGTGGCGTTGGTCACGGGGGCATCGTCGGGCATTGGGCGTGCCATTGCGCTCGTGTGGGCGCGCGAAGGCGCCAAGGTGGTGGTGTCGGATGTGAACGTGCAGGCGGGAGAAGAAACGGCTTCGCTGGTGCGTGCAGCGGGTGGTGACGCCATTTTTGTGGCGGCCGACGTGGGCAAGCCTGAGGACTGCGAAACGCTGGTCAACCGTACTGTTGCCCACTACGGCCGTCTGGACGTTGCCTGCAACAACGCTGGCATCGGCGGCCCGCAGGCGGCCACTGCCGACTACCCGCTGGAGGGTTGGGCGCAGGTCATCAACATCAACCTGTCGGGCGTGTTCTACGGCATGAAGTACCAGATCGCGGCCATGCTCAAGAACGGTGGCGGCGCCATCATCAATATGGCGTCCATCCTGGGCTCCGTGGGGTTTGCCACCGCGCCGGCCTACACGGCCGCCAAACACGGTGTGGTGGGGTTGACCAAGGCGGCAGCCCTTGAATACAGCAGCCATGGCGTGCGCATCAATGCTGTCGGGCCCGCTTTTATCCACACGCCGATGATCAGCGGGCTGGAGCAGGATGCGGGCATCCATGCCATGCTGGTGGGCGCACACCCCATCGGCCGCCTGGGGCTGCCCGAAGAGGTGGCCGAGCTGGTGGCTTGGCTGGCGTCCGGCAGGGCTTCGTTTGTGACCGGGGCTTATTACCCGGTGGATGGCGGATATCTGGCGCGGTGAAGCGCCGGTTCGGTGTCTGGTCCGTCCACCACGGATGGCGGCAAATGGCGGTATGGCGCTGGCGTGTCTCGGGGCGGAATGCTTCCCGTGGGCTCGGATGTGGCGCGGGCGAGACGGGCCGCCGTAGTATGCAATCTAGGCCTGTGCCACTTGCGGTGCTTGCGCTTAATATGCGGCAGTTAGGGTTGCCGCCATGGCGCCGGCCCCAGTATTGACTCACTAAGGAGAAAAACGTGAACAAGACGACTGCCCTGGGAGGGGTTTTTGCCGCTTTGGTGTTATCTGCGTGTGGCGGAGGCGGAGATGACGTGGTGGCGCCCCCGGCCAAACCTCCCGCAACCGTGGTCACGGGCGTGGAAGGCCTGTGGACCGGGGCGACCACCGACCCACTCAATGTGCAGGGTGTGGTGCTGGAGAATGGTGAAAGCTGGAGCATTCTGACCGACACGGTCGGAACTGTGGTGGGTATGTCGCTCGGCACCGTCCAGACAGCGGGCCCAGATGTCGTCTCTGGCAGCGGGCGTTTTCTCAATGTGGTCGATGAGGCAAACGTTGCCAACCGGAAGACGGAGCCTGTCAGCTACACCGGCAAATACGCGGTGCGGGACTCGGTGCAAGTCACGGCTTCCAATGGCGTGAAGTTCTCAGGCACCTATGGCGTGCTCTATGAACAGCCTGCTGTCGTGAGCGAGTTGCTGGGTAATTTCACGGGAACGGGCATTGGCAACCAGGTCAGGGAGCCCCTGATATCCGTCGCCATCACCACGGGCGGATTGGTGTCAATTCCTTCCTACCCAGGCTGCTCGGTGCGTGGGACCGTGGTGCCACGCGCCAGCGGCCGGAATGTGTTTGATCTGCCACTGACCTTCAGTGGGACCAGCTGCCCGGTGGGCGATGGTGTGGTCATCCAGAACGTCGTTCTTTACAACGACACGACCCAAGCGATCGTGATCATGGGTCAGAGCGCTAGCAAGGCGCAGACCTTCTTCTACACAGGGCAGAAAACCTAAGTCCTCACGGTCTTTGGTGGCGGTGCTCCCACGCTTCGGCGTGGGCCTGCGCCGCGATGTCCAGTGAGCGCAGGCGCAGCGCCGGGTCGTGCACATCGCTCACCAGCATGAGTTCATCGGCCCCGGTGGCCTCGCTGAGTCGCTCCAGGCCGGTGCGCACCGTGTCTGGACCCCCAATGACAGCGGCGGCCAAGAAATCGCCAATCGCGGCGCGCTCCTGCGGCTGCAGGTGCGCCGCATAGTTTTCGATGGGCGGCAGCAGGCGGCGGCGGTCGCCCGTCAAAATGCCCAGCACCCGCTGGTAGGTGCTGCTGGCCAGAAACTCCGCTTCTTCGTCCGTGGGCGCTGCAATCAGCGGCACCCCGATCGCCACATAGGGCTTGGGCCAGGCGGCGGACGGGCGGTACAGGTTGCGGTACAGGTCGATGGCCTGGTGCAGCAGGCGCGGCGCAAAGTGCGAGGCAAAGGCATAGGGCAGGCCGCGCTCGGCCGCCAGCTGCGCCGAGAACAGGCTGGAGCCCAACAACCAGATGGGCACGTTGGTGCCCGCGCCGGGCATGGCGATCAGGCGCTGGTTGGGTTCGGCGGGTGCCAGCAGGCGCTGCAACTCGGCCACATCCTGCGGAAAGTCGTCGGCTGTTTCCACCCGGCTGCGTCGCAGTGCGCGCATGGTGGTGGGGTCGGTGCCAGGAGCGCGGCCCAGGCCCAGGTCGATGCGGCCGGGGTACAGCTCGGCCAGCGTGCCAAAGGCCTCGGCCACTATCAGCGGCGCGTGATTGGGCAGCATCACGCCGCCCGAGCCCACGCGGATGCGCGAGGTGCCGCCTGCAATGTGGCCCACCAGCACGGCGGTGGCCGAGCTGGCAATACCCGCCATGTTGTGGTGCTCTGCCAGCCAGTAACGGACAAAACCCAGCTTTTCAGCGTGTTGCGCGGTGCGCAGGGCAATCTGCAGCGCGTCGGCCACGGTACCGCCCTCTCGGACGGCGACAAGGTCGAGCATGGACAGGGCGGGGCGGGTGGCGTTGGACATCATCTGCGCATTGTCCGGCGGCCACCACATCGGTGCTGGCTCCCGGCGCAGAGCTGGCAGGAACAGAAGGGTTGCCTTGCGCAGTTTTTACCAGTGGGTGATTTTTTGGTAGCCAAAATGGCGCCGCACCCACAGAATGTTTCAAGGCACTTCCGGCGGGACCATTTCCGGTGCTGCGGGCGGGGCGCCTTCACAGGGACCAAGCATGGGTTTTTTCAGCCGTTTGTTCAAGATCCGGGAGCAAGACCCCACCAGCCCCGACACGACCTGGGCCATGGAAGACAACGGCAGCGAGCTGGTGCTGGACGCAGAGTACGCATCCATGCTCATGACCGAGATCGACATCGATGCGGCCATCGCCAGCCACGAGCGCTGGCGCCTGCAACTGCAGGACATGGTCAATGGCCGCTCGCAGGAGGTGATGCGGCCCGAGCGCATCTGCCAGGACGACCGCTGCGACCTGGGCCGGTGGCTCTATGGCACGGGGCGCGTGCGGCTGGGGCATTTCCCGGCGTTCGACATGCTGGTGGCCCGGCACAAATACTTTCACCAGCAGGCGGCCGATGTGGTGACCGCGTTCCAGGCGGGCGAGCAGCAAAAGTCTGTGCAATTGCTCAACAGCAGCTGCCGCCATGCGTCCAACCAGGTGCTGCTGCTGCTCAAGGAACTCAAGCGGGGCCTGGGGCGCTGACACCCTGGAGTGTTGTCGGCGTGCGCAGACAGGGGCGGTGCCCACCCTGCCATCGCGTGCTGGACAAGCTCACTTTTTAATAGCGAAAAATGTTCTTCAGCTAAGCGCTAGAGCCATTTCCACGTCAAATTCTGCGGTGGTTTCCGCCACCACGCCTGCGCCAGGCCTTGCCGCCT
Source organism: Acidovorax sp. Root275 (assembly GCF_001428965.1). Taxonomy (NCBI): domain Bacteria; kingdom Pseudomonadati; phylum Pseudomonadota; class Betaproteobacteria; order Burkholderiales; family Comamonadaceae; genus Acidovorax; species Acidovorax sp. Root275. Next base: position 223,556 of record NZ_LMJH01000008.1, read on the forward strand.
CGGTCCACCCGCCAGCATCGGCACACAGTTCTTACATCTGAAGACACGGCCGCCCGTGAGAAACGGCACTTGCGTGGCTATCCTTCGGCGCGCGCCAACCATTGCTTGCAGTTGGTTGCGCAAAAACACAATCGATTCAAGACCAATCAAAAAACTGACTGACGTCAGAGAGGGAACCCCGATGGACCGCCGTAAATTGTTGACGCTCGTGACCCTGGCTTCCGGCGTGAGCGCCGTATCGCCCGTGTGGGCGCAGTTTGACCTGGGCAAGATGCTGGACGCGGGCAAGGACCTCGCCAAGTCCGAAAGCCTGTCGGACGAGGAACTCAAGAGCACGTTCGACCAGATGTCCGCCGAGATGGACCGCCAGAACAAGGTGGCCCCCGCAGGCAACCCCTACGCCACCCGCCTCACCAAACTCACCTCGGGCCTGGGCACGTACGACGGTCTCAAGATGAACTTCAAGGTCTACCTCACGCCCGAGATCAACGCCTTCGCCATGGCCAACGGCACCATCCGCGTGTATTCGGGCCTCATGGACAAGTTCACCGACGACGAAGTGCGCTACGTGATCGGCCACGAGATCGGCCACGTCAAGGCAGGCCACACCAAGGCCCGCATCCAGACCGCCCTGCGCACCAGCGCGCTGCGCAATGCCGTGGCGTCGAGCAACGGCAAGGCCGGTGCCATCGCCAGCTCGCAGCTGGGTGACCTGTTCGAGAAAGTGGTGCGCGCCCAGCACTCGCAAAGCAATGAGCGCGAGGCCGATGACTACGCCATGGGCTTCATGAAAGCCAAGCGCTACCAGCCCGCCGCCTGTGTCACGGCCCTGGAAAAGCTCGCCGCCATGTCGAGCGGAGATTCCACCAGCTTCCTGTCCACGCATCCTTCGCCCAAGGAGCGTGCTGATCGGCTGAAGACGCAGGTCGCCTGACCCTTCGCTGCTGCGGAAACCCTGGTGGGGCTGTACCGCGCTTTTGGGCGCGGTATTTTTTTGCCCGGCTTTTGTGCCGTAGGCAGGCCGTGTCCGGGTGAATCAGCCGCCCCGATGCTCCGGGGACGCCTTGGGGGTCAGTAGCTGCGCCCGCCCTTGTACATCGCATGCTGGCGCCGGTTGAGCGTGGCCGCTTCCCCCAGCCGGCCCATGGCCGCCCCGGCATGTGCGTGGGTGATGGCCATGCCCAGGCCGTCGGCGGCGTCGGTGCCCGGCAGGCCGGGCAGGCTGAGCAGGCGGCGCACCATCTCCTGCACTTGGCTCTTGGCGGCGCGGCCGTGGCCGACCACGGCTTTTTTCATCTGCAGCGCGGTGTATTCGGCCACCGGCAGGTTGCTCGCCACCAGGGCCGTGATGCAGGCGCCGCGCGCCTGGCCCAGCAGCAGGGTGGACTGCGGGTTGACGTTGACGAACACGATCTCGACCGAAGCCACGTCGGGCTCGTAGCGCGCTGCCACTTCGGTGATGCCGTCGAACAGGATCTTCAGGCGCCCGGGCAGATCGCCCAGCGCCAGCGTGGTGGTGCGGATGGTGCCGCTGGCCACGTAGCTGAGCTTGTGGCCGTCCATGTCCACCACGCCAAAGCCGGTGGTCTGCAGGCCGGGGTCGATACCTAAGATGCGCATTTGCTCATTATTTGATAGCTTTTTGCGCTTATCCATCAAGCGCTAGCGGTCATTTTTGCTTGTAAATTGACTGCCGATCACCTAGAGACCGAAGTACCAGCGCACCGAATGGAAGAACACCGGCGCCGCAAAACACAGCGCATCCACCCGGTCGAGCAGCCCGCCCGCGCCGGTGACCGACATCCCTTGCATGCCCCAGCTCGTGATGCCACGGTCGCGCTTCAGGGCCTTCATCACCAGGTGCCCCAGGCTGCCCGCCACACAGGCGAGCAGGGCCATGCCCAGCGCCTGGCCTGGCTTGAACGGGGTGATGAACGTGAGCAGCCCGCCGGCCAGACCCCCGGCCGCCACACCGGCCAGCCAGCTCGTCCACTGAAAACTCTGGCTCACCTGCGGCGCCACGGGCTTGTGGGGGAAGCGCCGCCCCAGCAGGTGCTGCACCAGCATGCAGGTCTGCACCACAAACACCAGGAAGAACACCAGGAATGCGCCCTTGTCGCGGTAGCCCGGAAAGTCCAGCAGCAGCAGCGCGGGCACATGGCTCATGCCATACACGCAGACCATGATGCCCCACTGCAGCTTAGCGTTGCGCTCCAGAAAACGCTGCGGGTCGTTGGCCAGCGCGCTCACCACAGGCAGGGCCAGGAACACGTAGACGGGGATGAACACCGTGAACAGGTCAAAGTGCTTGCTGCCCACGATCCAGAACTGCAGCGGCAGCACCACGAAGAACGCCAGCACCAGGCTGCGGTGGTCGCCACGCCGCGTGGGCGACAGCGTGATGAACTCGCGCAGCGCAAAGAAACCCACGATGGCAAACAGCACCGTGGCCACCGTATCGCCCAGGACCCAGCCAATCCAGAACACCGTGGCCATGGCCCACGAGGTCTTGAGCAGGCCCCAGAAGCGCTTGGCCTCCAGCACGCGTGCTTCCGCTTCGGGGTCGTCGTTGGCGTGCTCGCGCAGATTGCGCACAAAGGCCCAGACGGTGACAACGGACAGGATGCCAAACATCACCAGGAACAGGGCGCCGATCTGCTGGGTGGCCGTGAGATTGCGGAGGAAGTTGTTCATGTCGTTGCCGCCCGGCCGCCCGTAGGCAACGACGCGCCCCCTTGGGCAGCGAACCGCGAAGCGATGAGCGTGGGGGTCATATTTAAACTTCCCGCAAGGCGATCACGGCGCGGCGTGCGCGGTCCAGGAACGGGCGACGTTCTTCGCCCGCTTCCAGCTGAACAGGCTCCCCAAAGGTCACCGAGCACAGGATGGGCACCGGCACCACTTCGCCCTTGGGCATCACGCGCTGCACGTTGTTGATCCAGGCGGGTACCAGCACCACCTGCGGAAACATCTGCGCCAGCTTGAACAGGCCGGACTTGAACGGCTGCGGCTCGTCGCCATGGCCGCGCGTGCCTTCGGGAAAGATCACGATGGAGTCGCCGCTCTCCAGCGCGCGCACCAGCGGGGCCAGCGGGTCGGACTCGGGCAGGGCGGCGCGCAGCTCCTCGGGGCTGGGCGTGCGGGGCGGGGCTTCGGGCGAGGGGTCGGGGCCTCCGGCCATGGCGGTGTCCGTGCTGGCAGAGGCGACGGCCATCGCGTCCAGCCCACCGGCCGATTCAGCCGCCACGGGCACAGGGGCGCGCGCGGGCGTGGCCTGGCGGTCTACATACACGGCGTTGAACACGGCGGTGGTGATCCATTGCCGAAACGGTGTTTTGGTCCAGTAGTCCTTGGCGGCAATGGGCCGGGTGATGCTGCGCAGCTCTTCGGGCAGCGCCGCCCAGATCAGCACCATGTCGGCGTGGCTCTGGTGGTTCGCAAAATAAATGCGCTGCTCGGCCTTGGGCGGGCAGCCGTACCAGCGGGCCTGGGAGCCGGTCAGAAACCGCACGATCCCCAGCAGAAGGAAACTCATCAACTTGGCAAGCATGGCGCGGATGATACGTGGCGGTGTGCCCCGTGGCGAAGGGCTGCCGCCGGGCGGCCAAAACCACTACACCCAGATGCGATACGCCCAGAACGCTTCGTCACCGTAAATGCCGTCATACAGTGCCTGCGGGGCGTAGCCGGTGATGCGCCGCGTGACGCGGCACAGGTGTGACTGGTCCGAGAAACCCGCGCCCGCCGCCACATCCGCCCACTTCACCGTGCCGTGGGCGGCGTCGGCTGCGATGGTGTCGAAGAACGCCTGCTCGGCCTTGCCAAAGCCGCGCAGCTCGCGCAGCGGCAGCCCGGCCCAGCGCTTGATGCGGCGCTCCAGCTGGCGCAGGCTGCGGCCTGGGGCCGACACGGCGGCGCGTTGCGCGAGGTGCATGGCCCAGTCGCCATAACGCTGCGCCTGCATTGCTTGCACGGGTCGGCAGGCTTGCCAGCGGGGCTCCAGAAACGCCTCCAGGTACTCCATGCGGGCGGCGTCATCGGGCTGGTGCTGCACGGCCTCGCACATCGTTATCCAGTCGGGCGGCAGCAGGGTTTGCGCGTCCAGCATGCGGTCGGTCAGCGCCTCAGGCTCCAGGCCGGTGAGCTGGTGCAGCGCATCGGGCATGAACATCACCATCATGGCGTGGGTAGGCTCGGCGCAATAGCTGGTGCTGGGCCGGGTGTGCGGGCCGGCCAGCACCCAGCGGCCGGGGATGGGGTCACGCGGACTGTTCAGGTCGGCCATGGTGTCGGGGTGCTCGGGCACCAGGCATTCGCTGCGGCCCTCAAACCACCAGCTCAGGCTGCACAGGGGGGTGGCCGGGAAGCGGTTGATGCGTTGTGCATCACTGAGAACATGGCCAACCGTGCTGCGCACCAGCGTGCCGCGCAGGCATGCCGACAGGCTCGCGCGCGGTAGCCACAGCTGGCCCGAGGGGATCAGCCCCTGTGGATGCCGTGCGGAAGGTGGGACCAAGGTTGCCATGCGCCGCGAGTGTAGGCGAGTTGCGATGTCGAATTCGTTCAATACCCGGCCGCCGTTGCACCGCAACATGCACGCCATGACCCACACCACCACCGCCACCCCATCGATGCCAGCGGCACCTTCCCCCTCTGCGCAGACTGCACCAACCCGGGGCCACCAGCCCGGTGGCCCGGTCAGTCGCTGGTGGGGCTTGCCCTTGCTGAGGGAGATGCGTGCCGATTACCTCGGTTTTGTCACCCGCCTGCAGCGCGACCATGGCGACCTGACCCGCATGCGCCTGGGCAACGAAGACGCCAGGGATCTTCTGTCGCCCGATCTCGTGCGCGAGGCGCTGGTCACCCACGCGGACCAGCTGATCCGCTGGGAACGCGGCATTGCCGTGTTCGAGCAGGTGTTCGGCCAAAGCGTGCTGGTGACCGAGGGCGACACCTGGCAGCGCCAGCGCCGCATGCTGATGCCAGCCTTCAGCCCCAAACGCGTGGCGGGCTATGCGCAACTGATGACCGATGCGGCCCGCAGCGCGCTCGACGCGGCCGTGCCCGCAGGCCAGGCCGAAGCCCTGGTGCCCATGGACACACTCTGGACCGATGTGGCCATGGACGTGATCCTGCGCACGCTGTTCAGTGAGTCGGCAAAGGCCGATGCGCGCGATGCCGCCTGGGCCACGCAGACGCTGTCGGAGACGGCGTTCCGGGAAATGTTCATGCCCTTCACGCTGCCCGACTGGCTGCCCCTGCCCGGCAAGGCCGCCAAGCGCCGCGCGCTCAAGGCGCTCAAGGCGCTGGTGCAGCGCCACATCGATGCGCGCAGACGGGAAGAGAACGACCCGGCCGGTGCCCCACCACCGCGCACCGACCTGCTGCACATGCTGCTGGCGTTGCGCGACGAAGGCACTGGCGAGCCGCTGTCGCCGCAGGAAGTGTTCGACCAGTGCATGGTCAGCTTCCAGGCCGGGCACGAGACCAGCGCCACCACGCTGCTGTGGTGGAGCCGCGTGATGGCCGAACACCCTGAGGCCGCGCAGCGCGCGCAGGCCGAGGTGGACAGCGTGCTGCCCCCGGGCCAGACGCCTGGCCCCGAGCACCTGGCCCGGCTGCCCTTTCTGGCAGCCACGCTCAAGGAGGCACTGCGCCTGTACCCCCCCATCGCCGCGCTGATGACCCGGCGCACCACCGCACCCATCACGCTGGGCGGGGTGGATGTGCCAAAGGGTGCCATGCTGCGCATCACGCCCTGGGTGCTGCACCGGGATGAACGCTGGTTTGCCCGGGCCGACCAGTTTGTACCGGAGCGTTTTCTGGACGATGCCCCGGCCATCCCCAAAGGCGCGTGGATACCGTTTGGCTTGGGCCCGCGCGTGTGTATCGGTCAGCACTTTGCGATGCTGGAGATGACGCTGCTGGCGGCCATGCTGCTGCAGCGGTACCGGTTGCGGCTGCCGGAGGGGGCGCCAGCCTGTGCGCCGAAGCTGCAGGTGACTTTACGGCCGGAGATGCCGGTGATGCTGTGGTTGCAAAGGCGGTCGGGTGCTTGCGCCCCTTAGCCAACTCGTCAGTTCGTGAGCATGGAACGTTATAGGCAGCGTCGGACTTCGACCGCAGTCACTGGTGTGCCACCGTTGCTTCGTGTGGTCGAAGTATATTTTTCAGGTGAGACGGACAACATTTCGTAATTGGGAAAACTCTCGGTCGTGACGACCAAGGCCCATATGCAACCTGTGTCGCCCGACACCTGAAATGAGCTGGTGCAGGTGAGCTTGAATTCGCAGCCACTGCTGAGAATTTTTGCGTGCCTGAATATGCCGATACGTGCTCTTATTTCCGCATTTCGGGAAAATTCGGATTCGATGGTTTGATGCATCGTGTAGTTCATGAACGCACCATATGCCACCAGTCCAGGAATGGCAGCTGCAGCCGCAGCGGCAAGCAGAGCCGACGCCCTTATGACTCGTTTTGTTTTCGAGTCAGTTTTAGCCAAGGTTGATCCTGTATTGCTCATAGACGCATTTCTCCCTCTTCACGGCAGCTCCGCCCCCCCCATCCGCGCCAGGATGGTCCGCGTCCGCCCCGCCAGATACGCCGACCCTGGCGTCTTCTCAAACCGCTTGGGTGCGGGCAGCATCACCGCCAGGCGCGCAGCTTCGGCGGCGGTGAGGCGCGAGGCGCTTTTGCGGAAGTAATGCTGCGCGGCCGCCTCGGCGCCGAACACGCCTTCGCCCCACTCCACGCTGTTGAGGTAGATCTCCAGGATGCGTTGTTTGCTCAGCAGTTGCTCCAGCAGCAGCGTCAGTACAAATTCCTGCCCCTTGCGCAGCAGGGTGCGTTCGCCCGACAGCAGCAGGTTCTTGGCCAGTTGTTGCGTGATGGTGGAGCCACCCCGGATCTTGGGCGCGCGCACGGGGCGGTCGGGGGCGCGGGACTGGGCCTTGTTGGCCAGGGCTTCGGCCTTGGCGTTGCGTTCCCAGGCTTTTTCGATGGCGTTCCAGTCCACGCCGTCGTGGCTCACAAAACCATCGTCTTCCGAGGCGATGACTGCGCGCTTGAGCGGGTCCGAGATGCTGGCGTAGGGCACCCACTGCTGGCGCCAGGGGACGCTGCCCTTGGTGGTGAGCAGTGTCCAGGCCTCGGAGCGCTGAAAGCTGGTGGATTCCGGGTCGATGACCACCATGGCCGCAATGCGGACCACGAAGAACAGCTGCAGCGCCACGAAGGCGAGCACCACCAGTCCCAGCCAGCGCAGCACGGCTCTCATTGCGGTGTGTCTCCCCGTGTTCGGTGTTGTTGTCTAGATGGCCTGCTGCATTTCCTGCAGCACCTGCGCCGATGGCGGGCGCACGCCGCGCCACAGCAAGAATGCTTCGGCGGCCTGCTCCACCAGCATGCCCAGGCCGTCACGCGGAATGGCGCCGTGGCGCCGGGCCCAGTCCAGAAAACCCTGGGCGGCAGGGCCGTACATCATGTCGTAGGCCAGGCAGCCCGGGCGCAGCACGTGGGCGGGCACCGGCACTTCGGCACCGGCCAGGCTGCTGGCCGTGGCGTTGATGATGACATCAAAATTGGCATCTAGTGCTTGTGGGGCAAGCGCTAGTAGCTCTGATTTTTGTAGCGATGCCAGTGCGCTGTGCGAATGCGCCAGGGCCTGCGCCTTGGCCAGCGTGCGGTTGGCCACGGTGACGTGGCGGGCACCGGCCAGCAGCAGCGGGCCCAGCACGCCCGCTGCGGCGCCACCGGCGCCCACCAGCAGCACATCGCGCCCCGCCAGGGAGACACCCGCGTTGCGCGTGATGTCGGCCACCAGGCCCAGGCCGTCGGTGTTGTCGGCATAGATGCTGCCGTCGGCGCGGAAGGTCAGGGTGTTGGCCGCACCGGCCAGTTGCACGCGTTCGCTGCATTCGGTGGCCAGACCGGGTGCCTCGGTCTTGAAAGGCACGGTGACATTGCAGCCGCGCCCGCCCTGAGCCGCGAAGTCGCGCACGCCCTGCGCAAAACCATCCATTGGCACCAGGCGGCGCTCGTAGGCGATGTGCTCACCCGTGAGCTGGGCAAAGCGGGCGTGGATGGCGGGCGAGCGGCTGTGTGCCACCGGGTTGCCCATCACGCAGTACAGGTCGGGGGCGAGAGGCGAAGAGGTCATGGGAACAACAAGGGCTGCATGCAGGGAGCGAGGTCAGGCCGGGGCTGCCGCGGAACTGGCTTTGCCAGGCCGCTGGCGGCGTCCCCCAGGAGGGAAGGCACCGCAGGCGACTCAGGGGGGTTACCGAACACTGGTTTCGAGAGTTTGGTCGCGCGTGAACTTGAAGCGCGCCACCATGGCGATCTGGTCGGCTTTTTTGCGCATGTCGGCGCCAAATGCGCCAAAGGGGCCGGCTGCGCGGGCAATGGCCTCGGCGCGCCGGTCCAGCGTGGGGTTGCCCGAGCCTTGCACCACCTCGGTCTCCAACACGCGGCCGTCGTGGTTGACGGTGACGATCATGGTCAGCTCGCCATACAGCTTCTTGCCGCCCTGTTCGGGAAAGTTTTCGGTGCCCTTGTCTTCCACCTTGCGGCGCAGGCCGTCGTAGTAAATGGCGTAGGCCTCTTCGCGCGTGGCGGGGCTGATGTAGCGCTTCTTGGGGCGCGAGTTTTCTTCGTTGATGCGCTTTTCGATCTCAGCCAGCAGCTTGACGAGCTGGCGGCGCTTTTCCTGCTCGTTCGCCTGCTCGGTGCTCTGGCTGGCCTGGCGCGGATCGGGCTCGGGCATGGTGGCCAGTTGCTTGCGCAGCTGGGCCAGCAGCTGCGCCTGCTGCTCCTGCATGGAATCCATCTTGCGCTGCGCTTCCTCAAAGTCGTCGCCGATGGCCGTGAGGGCCGAGTAGGGCAGGGGGCTGGTGGCCCGGCCCTTCTCGGCATCGCCACCGCCTGCCAGGTTGGACTGGGCAATCGCCTGGGCCTTGTCGGGGCGCTCGTTGGACTTGGCATTGACCAGGATGACTTCGAGCGGCGTGTCCTGGAACACGCGGTTGAAACCCTCGGGGTCAATGAAGCGCACCGAGATGAGCGCGGCGTGCACGGCCACCGAGACGCCCAGCGCGAGCTGCAGCGTGCTGAAGGTGCGGAGGAAGGCGGGGAGTTTCATCGCCGGCAATTATCAGGGGGTATTTCGGGACTGTCCGTGGCTGTTGGCGCAGTCAGGAAGCCGCGGCTGCCACAGTGGCTTCGGCAGGGGCCTCGTTCACATCCACCGCGATGGCGATCGGGCCGGCCACGGTGTCGTCGTCCTCGGCATCGTCCACCGGGCCGTCATCGCTGGTGTCGGCCGGGTCGTCCAGGCGCTCGATCACGGTGCCATGGATGTCCAGCGTGATCTCGTCCACGTCGCCCAGCTTGACCAGGAGGCGCGCGCCGCGCGGCAGGTTCTGCGCGCCCAGCACCGGGAAGACCAGCGGAATGTCGTCCGCCCGCACCAAAAAGCTGCCGCCCGGGCCTTCCTTGAAGACGGTGGCGTTCAGCTCGGTGATGCCGTTCTGCTCCACGTACTTGAGCGTCCAGAAGCGCTCCATGCCGCCCTGGTAGCCGTTGTAGGCGCTGTAGGCGCCGTCAAAGCTGCTGATGATGGAGAACAGGTCCGCGTCCTTGGGCTTGAAAGGGGCAGCCAGCGCGGCCGTCTTGCCATGGCGGGCGCAGGCAATGATCTGCCACTGGTTGACCAGGTCGGTGTAGCGGCGCAGGGGCGAGGTGGCCCACGAATACGCTTTGACGCCAATGCCCGCGTGCGGCAGCGCCTTGGTGCCCATGCGCACCTTCACGCCCGGCGCCATGCTGGCCTGGCTGCGGTAGATGCCGGGCACGCCCAGCTCGGCCATCCAGCTGCCCCAGGTGCTGTTGGCCACGATCATGGCCTCGGCCACGATCAGGTCGAGCGGCGCGCCGCGCTGGCGCACGCTGATCTTCACCTGCTCGTCGCCCGTGGGCTCGGCACCGTGGTTGCCAACCAGGCGGAAGTTGTAGTCCGGCCGGTTGAAGTTCTCGGGCTTGCCGCGCACGATTTCGCGGCGGGCCTTGAGGTCTTTGGCCAGGCGGTGCAAAAATGATAGCTGGGGGCGCAGGTCAGACAGGCGCTGCGGGTCGTTTTGATGCTCGAACGCGGGGTTGGACAGCCATTCTTCCGTCACCACTGCATCGAGCTGGTCGTGGCGCAGGTTGGCGACCACATGCACGCGCTCCAGCTTGGTCTCGGAGCTCTTGAACTCCAGCGTGGCTTCGTCGATGGTCACGTACAACGACACGGCCGGGTTGGCGCGGCCTTCGTCCAGCGTGTAGGTCTGCACCACATCGTCGGGCAGCATGGTGATCTTGTAGCCCGGCATGTACACCGTGGACAGGCGTGCGCGGCCGAGCTGGTCGATGGCGCTGCCCGGCTGGATCGCCAGGCCCGGCGCGGCGATGTGGATGCCCAGCACCACCGTGCCCGTGCCCAGGCCCTGCACCGACAGCGCATCGTCGATTTCAGTGGTCTGCGAGTCGTCGATGGAGTACGCCTGCGCGGTGGACAGCGGCAGCTCGTCGGCAATGACGGGCGCGGTGACGGCCGGAAAGCCCGTGCCTTTGGGGAAGTTCTCGAACAGAAAGCGCTTCCAGTGGAACTGGTAGGCCGAGTCGATGGCGCCGGCCTTTTGCAGCAGGTCGAGCGGCGCGGTATGGGTGGCGCGGCTGGCGTCCACCACGGCCTTGTACTCGGGCGCGTTCTTGTCCGGCTTGAACAGGATCTTGTAGAGCTGGTCGCGGATGGGCTGCGGGCATTCGCCGCGTCCGAGGGCTGCGGCCCACTCGTCGATCTGCGCAAGCAGGGCTTTTTTCTTCTCGATGGCGGCCAGCGCCTGCTGCAGGATCTCGGCCGATGCCTTCTTGAACCGGCCCTTGCCCGCGCGGCGGAAGTAGTGCGGCGCGTCGTACAGGCGGAACAGGGCGCCGGCCTGCTGGACCAGGGTGGCGTTCTCGGAGAAATAGTCGCGCGCCAAGTCGGCAAAGCCGAATTCGTCTTCGGGCGCGAACTCCCAGGCCAGGTCCAGTTCGATGGACTCGGCCACGGCCTGCGCCTGGGCGATGAGTTCCGCCGGGGCCGGCTTTTCGAACTTCAGGAGGATGTTGGCGGCCTTGACCTTGACCCGCTTGCCGGAGTCGAGCTCGACCTGGGCGGATGTGTCGGCTTCGGACAGGATACGGCCGGCCATGAATTTGCCAGCTTCTTCAAACAATGCATGCATGGGCGGCATTGTCCCATGGGTGCCAAGCCGGTCCGGCGGCCCATAGGAACCTGCCGGATTTGGAAATCGTCGGCTGTAAATCGGCCGCAGCAGTCCATTTTTGGCTCCGCCGCTCTTCGAGAACACCGTCTTTTTGCCCCATAGCTCGGCTATGGGGCTGCAAATTCGGCAAAAACTGTCCTCGCTGGGGCCGGTTTCCGCTATCGACGCTCAGAGTCCGACAGGCTCCTAGGCCGCCCCTATGATCCAGGGCTTTACACGATGGCCCGGTTCTTTCGACATGTTTTTTGATGCCATTGCCGTTCCGCTGGCCTTGCTCGCAGTGGCTTTGCCGTTTCTGTTTGCCGTCACCGACGCCCCGATCGCCAACTTCTGGCCGCTGTTGACGTCCTGGGTGTGTGGGGCGGTGCTCTTGCTGCTGGCTGCCGGGTGGGCACGCGCCGGGGTATGGCGGCGCCAGGGGCCTGTGGGGTGGGGTGGGCTGCTGGCGGGTGGGCTGGGGTTGGCTGCGCTGGTGGCCAGCGTCATCGGACTGGTGCAGTACCTGGTCGGCGACGTGGGGCTGGGGCCGTGGATTCACGCCTCGGTGCCGGGCCAGGCGGTGGGCAACCTGCGCCAGCGCAACCAGCAGGCCACCCTGCTCAGCCTGGGCGCATGGGCCTGGCTGTGGTGGACGCTGCATGCCCGGCCGCAAGGCAGCGCGGACTTGATCGGGGCGCCTGCAGGTCCAGGCCGCCTGCCTTTCTCGGGGTTGTGGAACATGCTGGCCCCCGTGGTCCTGATGTGGATCGCTGTCGGCGGGGCTGCCACGGCATCGCGGACCGGGGTGGTGCAATGGCTGCTCATCCTGGCGCTTCTGGCTCTGTGGCGTGGCGCGGGCCGTGGGGGGGCGCTGCGCCTGGGCATTGCGGGTTTTGCGGTTTTTCTGGTGGCTGCCTGGGTGTTGCCCGAGGCGCTCTGGAAGTTCCAGGGCGTGCGTGCCGATGCCCTGTTCCATCGCTTCACCGATGGGTCGCACGCCTGCACCAGCCGGCGGGTGTTGTGGTCCAACGTGCTCACCCTGATGGCGCAGAAGCCGTGGCTGGGCTGGGGCTGGGGCGAGCTGGATTACGCGCACTACATCACGCTGTTCCCCGGCGAGCGCTTTTGTGTGCTGCTGGACAACGCGCACAACCTGCCCCTGCACCTGGCCGTAGAGCTGGGTCTGCCCGCAGCCGTGGCGTTGTGCGGGGCCGTCGTTGCATGGTGCCTGTGGGCCCGGCCATGGCGCGAAACGGAGCCTGTGCGCCAGCTGGCCTGGGGGGTGTTGGCGATCATCGGATTGCACAGCATGCTGGAATACCCGCTGTGGTATGGGCCGTTCCAGTTGGTGGCCTTGTTGTCGGTGGCAATCCTGGTCTGGCCCCGGCGCGACGAAGAATCGGAAGGACACGTATGGCGAGCGGGGGCGGCTGCGCTGGTGGCCGCCGTGGCGATTCTGGGGGTGTGTGGCGTTGCCGCCTGGGACTACCACCGCGTGAGCCAGCTTTACAAGCCCAGCGCGCAGCGGGCTGCGGCGTACCGCGAGGACACGCAAGCCAAGGTGTCCCATTCGCTGCTGTTTTCAAGCCAGCTGGACTTTGCGCGCTTGACCACCACGGGGCTGACCCGGGACAACGCAGCGCGCATGAACGCCCTGGCCCAGGAGCTGCTGCATTACTCGCCCGAGCCCCGCATCATCGAGGCGCTGGTCGAAAGCGCCGTCATGCTGGGCAAGGACGACGAGGCGGCTTTCCACATGAAGCGCTACCGCGTCGCCTACCCGGACGACTATGCCCGCTGGATGGGGGCGGGAGGCAACCGGGCATCCCAGGCACGTTGAACAGCTTCTGATGCGCTGGTGCCCCTGGCGCCTGGGCGATGTCAGGCCAGGTCGAGGAATTCCGTCACCTGGGGCAGGTAGTCGCTGAAATTGGCGAGGGCGTGCTCTCCGCCCTCTTGCACCACCAGCCGTGCTTGCGGGTATCGCGCCACCATTTCACGCCAGTCCAGCACCTCGTCGCCTTTGGCAATGATGGCCATCTCCGGCGCGGCGGGTGGCTGGCCCGTGGTGTCGAGCGCGCGCAGCTCGTCAATGTATTCAGGCTGGAAGTAAAACCGCTCGGCCGGGTCGTGCCAGGCGGTCTGCTCGCCGATGTACCGCGCGAGGTCGCGCGCCGGGTGCACGGCTGGATTGAGCATGACGCTGGGGCAGCCCTTGTGCCGCGCCACCCAGCTGGCGTAAAAGCCGCCGAGCGACGAGCCGATCACCGCCATCGCTGCGCCGGGCCACGGGGCAATGCCTTGCGCCACCAGGTCCATCGCTGCCTTGGGGGACGGGGGCAACTGGGGGCTCCAGAAGGTGACGCCAGGGTGGTGCTGCGCCACATGCGCTGCCATCTGCCGGGCCTTGGCAGACTGGGGCGAAGAGCGAAAACCGTGCAGGTACAGGAGGTGGGTGGTGGTCATGGATGGGGAAAACGACAGGGCAGGGGAATCACTGCTGCGAAGGGGGTGGCCGGGACATAAGATGCATGGCATGGGCGCCGCGCGGTGCGCCCGCTGCCTTGATCCCCACCATGACTGATTTTGCCCCGCTTTCCACCGCCAGACGCTGGGCCCAGGGATCCGCCGACAAGCCGCCCACGTCGCTGGGCCGCTTTGAGCTGAAGAAGCTGCTGGGCCGGGGCGCCCAGGCCACGGTGTGGCTGGCGCTGGACCCGCGCCTGCAGCGTGAGGTGGCCATCAAGCTCATGCGCCCCGTGGAGGACCAGGACCCGTCGGTGCTCGAACACTGGCTGCGCGAGGCGCGGCATGTGGGGCGTCTTGCGCACCCCTTCATCGTGCCGGTGTTCGAGGCCGATGTGCAGGGCCGCCAGCCCTACATCGTCTTCGAGTACGTGCCAGGCAAGACCCTGGCCGAACACCTGGCGCAGCAGGGGCGCTGCACGCCGCACGACGCGGTGGCGCTGATGGTGGACGTGCTGGATGGTCTGCAGGCAGCGCACCAGGCCGGCATCGTGCACCGCGACCTCAAGCCTTCCAACATCATGATCGACACCCAGCGCCACGCCCGGGTCATGGACTTTGGCATGGCGGCACCGGTGCAGGCCGCGCCGGATTCACAGCTGGCTAGTGGCACCCCGGCGTACCTCGCGCCCGAGGCGGCTGCCGGGGAGGCCCCCGCGCCGGCCATGGATGTGTATTCGGCCGCCCTGGTGCTGGTGGAGATGCTCACGGGCCAGCCGCTGATCCACCAGAAAGACACCTGGCAGGCGCTGTACCGCATCGCCAACGAAACCCTGGTGCTGCCCGAAGACCTCGGGCCGGGCGTGGATGACGGCCTGCGGGCCGTTTTGCAACGTGCGATGGCGCGCGAGCCGGGCCAGCGCTACCCGTCGGCGGCGGAGTTCCGCGATGCCTTGCGTGCCTGGGCCGCACCCGCCAGCGCGCCCACGGCGGCCAGCAACGCCACGCTGGATTTCCTGCTGCGGCGCATGCGCCACAAGAGCGACTTTCCGGCGCTGTCGGACTCGGTGGCCCGTATCCAGCGCGTGGCCAACTCGGAGGACGACAGCATCAGCGATCTCACGCACGAGATCCTCAAGGACGTGGCGCTCACCAACAAGCTGCTGCGCCTGGTCAACAGCGTGCATTTTGCGCATGCGGGCCGGGGCACCATCAGCACCGTGTCGCGGGCCGTGAGCCTGGTGGGCTTCAACGCCGTGCGCAACATGGCGCTCAGCCTGGTGCTGCTGGACCACATGCAGGACAAGGCCCATGCAAGCCAGATGCGCGAGGAGTTTTTGCGCGCCATGATGGCAGGGTCGGTGGCTGCTGAGCTGTGCGAGCCCGGTCAGGCGGCCGAAGAAGCCTTCATTGGCGCGATGTTCCAGAACCTGGGCCGCATGTTGTGCGAGTTCTACTTTCCGGAAGAGGCGCGGCAGGTGCGCTCCCTGCTGGCGTCTGGCCGCGTGGAGGGGGGCGAAGAGTCGGCCGCGCTCCAGGTGCTGGGCCTGGGGTTCGAGGACCTGGGAGTGGGCGTGGCCCGCGTTTGGGGTCTGCCCGAAAGCCTGCAGCGCTGCATGCGCAAGCCCATGGGCTCGCCCATGCAACGCGCGCCGGAGCAGGGCGTGGAGCGCCTGCGGTGGGTGGCGATGGCGGCCAATGAGGTGGCCAGCACCCTGCTGCTCGGCGAGGCGGCGTCGCTGGAGTCGCGCCTGGGGCAGATCGGCACACGCTATTCCCGCACGCTGGCGCTGTCCGCCGCCGCTATTTCCGAGGCCACCTTGCGCGCCCGCCACAAGCTCGTGGCGCTGGCCGAGGCGCTGGACCTGCGCGTGGACCCCGGGACGCCTGCCGCACGGCTGCTGCAACTGCCTCCGGCCGCCGGTACCGGGCCCGCGCAGGACGACGCCCTGGGGTCGCACGAGTTGCGGGCCAGCGAAACCCAGCCCCTGCCAGCGGTGCTCGAATCGCAGGCCAGTGGTGTGGTGTCGGTTGCGCAGGTCAATGAGGTGCTGGCAGCGGGCATCCAGGACATCACCAACGCCATGGTCGAGAGTTTTCAGCTCAATGACGTGTTGCGCATGATCCTGGAGACCATGTTCCGCGCGCTGGGGTTTCGGCGCATGGTGTTTTGCCTGCGCGAGGCGCGCACCGACATGCTGACCGGCCGCTTTGGCCTGGGCGAGGGCAGCGACGCCGCCGTGCGCGCCATGAAAGTCCCGCTCAAGGCGCCGGGCGACCTGTTTGCGGCCGTCTGCCTGCGCGGCGCAGACACGCTCATCAACGATGCGACAGAGCCCAGGATGCAGGCCCGCCTGCCCGAGTGGTACCGCACGGGGCTCAATGCCCCGTCGTTCCTGCTGCTTCCGTTGCAGATCAAGGGCCAGACGTTTGCACTCATCTATGCCGACCAGTCCACGGCCGGGGGCATCGTGGTAGATGACAAGGCCCTGGGCCTGCTGCGCACACTGCGCAACCAGGCCGTGATGGCGTTCCGCCAGGCGGGATGACGACCGCCGGGCGCGGGTTCTGGTGCAGGGGTGACCCAGCGCCCCGATAATCTCGCGATGGCCGTTGTTTTTGAAAAGCCCTCGCTCGCCCAGCGTTTTCTTCCCCTGTTCCGCGGGTTCGACCTGCCGCTTATCCTGGTGGTGCTGCTGCTCGCCTGCGCCGGGCTGGTGGCCATGTATTCCTCGGGCTTCGACCATGGGACGCGCTTTTCCGACCATGGGCGCAACATGCTCATAGCGGGCGCCATCCTGTTCATGGTGGCCCAGGTGCCGCCGCAGAAAATCATGGTATTTGCCGTACCACTGTATGCGGCCGGAGTGGCGCTGCTTTTTGCGGTGGCGCTGTTCGGCATCACCAAAAAAGGTGCAACGCGCTGGGTCAATGTAGGCATCGTCATCCAGCCGAGCGAGATCCTGAAAATCGCCATGCCTCTGATGCTGGCCTGGTGGTTCCAGAAGCGCGAGGGCACCCTGCGCCCGCTCGATTTTGCGGCGGCGGGGCTGCTGCTGGCCATTCCGGTGGGGCTGATCATGAAGCAGCCGGACCTGGGAACCTCGCTGCTGGTTCTGGCCGCAGGGCTGTCGGTGATATTTTTTGCAGGCCTGTCGTGGAAGTTGATCTTGCCGCCCGTGCTGATTGGCGGCGCAGGCATCTTCACGCTGGTGCTGCTGGGCGACCAGCTGTGCGCAGACGGCGTGCGCTGGGTGGTGCTGCACGACTACCAGCAGCAGCGCATCTGTACCTTGCTCGACCCCACGCGCGACCCGCTGGGCAAGGGGTTTCACATCATCCAGGGCATGATCGCCATCGGCTCCGGGGGGGTGTGGGGCAAGGGATTCATGGCCGGCACGCAGACGCACCTGGAGTTCATTCCCGAGCGCACCACCGACTTCATCTTTGCCGCCTTCTCCGAAGAGTTCGGGTTGGCAGGCAACCTTTTTCTGCTGGTCTGCTTCCTGATGCTCGTCTGGCGTGGCCTGGCCATCGCCGCAGGTGCCACCAGCCTGTTCGGGCGCTTGATGGCCGGGGCGGTCTCGATGATCTTCTTCACCTATGCCTTCGTGAACATGGGCATGGTCAGCGGCATCCTGCCCGTGGTGGGTGTGCCGCTGCCTTTCATCAGCTACGGCGGCACTGCCATGGTGACCCTGGGCCTGGCGCTGGGCATCCTGATGTCGGTGGCCCGGGCGCAGAAGCAGGACCCCAAGGACGCTCGGCCCGCGCTGTAAGGCCGTGCTTGCGATTCCCTGGGGATCGTGAACAGGTTCTAGGGTCTCTGTCCAGGCGTTGCGCGCGTGGCGGCAAGAGGGTACAAACCTGCAGGCCAACTGTGCCTTGGCCCATGCAACCGGAGGGATTCCCTATGGCGGCGAAGTTCGAGCTGAAGAAGTCGAAGAACGATAAATTTGTCTTCAACCTGCTGGCCACCAATGGCCAGGTCATCCTGACCAGCGAGCTGTATGAATCACGGGCCAGCGCGCTGAATGGCATTGAATCCGTGCGCAAGAACGCCCCGGACGATGGCCGCTTTGGGCGCCTGAGCGCCAAGGACGGATCGCCCTATTTCACGCTCAAGGCGGGCAATGGCCAGGTCATCGGGCAAAGCCAGATGTACTCCGGTGCCAAGGCGCGCGATGCAGGCATCGAGTCTGTGCAAACCCACGCGCCACAAGCCGTCCTGGATGATCAGGCGGCAGCCTGACGCCGCGGCCGGTTGCGCGGCGGCATAGGGGCATGTGCCCCCTTGTGCCGCGGGGCGGGGCTGCGCGCCTAAAATGCCCCGATGACTTTCCGCTCCACCACTGCCGCGCCCCAGCGTGCGGCCACCAGCCAGCGCATTGATGTCGCTCGCGAATTGCTGTTGACCCCGTTTGGGCTTGATGAAAGCCATCTGGCGCGGGCCCTGGCCGAGATCCGGACCCACCAGGTGGACGACGCCGACCTGTACTTCCAGTACACGCGCAGCGAAGGGTGGAGCCTGGAAGAGGGCATTGTCAAAACGGGCTCCTTCAGCATTGATCAGGGCGTGGGTGTGCGCGCGGTCAGCGGCGAGAAGACGGCGTTTGCCTACTCGGACGACATTTCAGAGGCGTCCTTGCTGGACGCAGCCCGCACTGTGCGCTCTATTTCGGCAGTAGCGCAGGCTGGTAAGGTGCGAGTAGCTCCTAAAAAGGTAGCAGCTGGCCGCAGTCTCTATCCAGGTGTGGACCCGATTGCATCGCTCGACAGCACGGCCAAGGTGGCCTTGCTGGAAAAGCTGGAGCAGCGCGCCCGCGCCAAGGACCCGCGTGTTGCGCAGGTCATGGCGGGGCTGGCCAGTGAATACGATGTGGTGCTGGTGGCCCGGGCCGATGGCACGCTGGCGGCCGACGTGCGCCCGCTGGTGCGGCTGTCGGTAACTGTGATCGCCGAGCAAAACGGCCGGCGCGAGATGGGCTCTGCCGGTGGTGGCGGTCGTTTTGGCCTGGCCTACTTCGACGACGAGCAAATGGGCAAATACGTCGACGAGGCAGTGAACGCTGCCTTGGTCAACCTCGAATCGCGCCCTGCTCCTGCGGGTGAGATGACCGTGGTGCTGGGCTCGGGCTGGCCCGGTATCCTGTTGCACGAGGCCATTGGCCACGGGCTGGAAGGGGACTTCAATCGCAAGGGCTCCAGCGCCTTCAGTGGCCGCATCGGCCAGCGGGTGGCGGCCAAGGGTGTGACGGTACTGGATGACGGCACGATTGCCGATCGCCGGGGTTCGCTCAATGTGGACGACGAAGGCCATGCCAGTCAGCGCAACGTGCTGATCGAGGACGGCATCCTGAAGGGCTACATCCAGGATTCCTTGAATGCGCGCCTTATGGGCGTGGCCCCCACCGGCAACGGTCGGCGCGAGAGTTATGCCCATATCCCCATGCCGCGCATGACCAACACCTACATGCTGGGCGGCGACAAAGACCCGCAGGAGATCATCGCCAGCATCAAGAAGGGTCTGTACGCCAGCAACTTCGGCGGCGGGCAGGTAGACATCACCTCCGGCAAGTTCGTGTTCTCGGCCAGCGAGGCCTATTGGGTCGAGAACGGCAAGATCCAGTATCCCGTGAAGGGCGCCACCATCATCGGCAGTGGCCCTGAGTCGCTCAAGAAGGTCACCATGATCGGCAACGACATGCGCCTGGACAGCGGCGTAGGCACCTGCGGCAAGGAAGGCCAGAGCGTGCCGGTGGGCGTGGGCCAGCCTACGTTGCGCATCGAAGGACTGACGGTGGGTGGAACGGCCTGAAGAAGGCGGACACAGAAGGCTTGTGTGGCATTTCGACAACGCATTCTTCGCGGGCTGGGCCGGGTGGCCTGCCTGTGTGGCTTGGCCTGTACGAGCGGCACCGGCTTCGCGCAGCAATGCCTGGCCGCGAATGACAACCCATTGGCGCCGGTGCGCAAGCTTTTTGTCATCGCTGGGCAGTCCAACGCTGTGGGCTTGGCGTCTGTCAAGGACATCACGCAGGGTCCCAATAATTACGTTCAGGAAGACACTGTTTTCCCGAATGTGAAGATCTATGGCATCTTCAATGCGGAGCCGGACATTGCGGGCAAGGACGATGCCATACAGTCCCGCACGGTCAGTTGGAGCCGTTTCGCGACATGGCAGACCGCGCGACCTGGTTTTGGCTACAAAAACGTCGCCAATGTGCCCCAGTATTTCCCCCCAGGCTCCGGCGCACAGGACATGTTCGGGCCTGAGTTGTACCTTGCGCGCTACTTGAACGATCGATCGCCGAAAGATCATTACATTGTGAAATTGGCGATTTCAAACACTTCGTTGAGTCCGGTCGCTGATGCCGACAACTGGTCTCCAGACAGCCGGTTGTATCAGGAACTCATGAAGATGATCGCGGATGCCCACAATTCCAGGCGTGCGGACGTGAACCTGAGGGTGGCCGGTATATTTTTCATGCAAGGCGAGACCGATGCGATGCATGAGATATCGGCAAGGAACTACGAAAAGAACGTTAAGGAGTTTATACGGCGCTTCCGCAAGGACATTCACGTTATGAACTGTGCGGGGACCAAGGATGTGCCCGTCGTGCTGGGGAGGATTCAGAAAAATTCTGCGTGGGCGCATGCGAAAGCCGTGCGTAGTGGCCAGCAGAACGCGGCGAGGGAACTGCCGGGTGTCAGCTTGGTGAACACGGATGATTTTTCTCGATGGCTTGACACCAGTGGGCTGCACTTTAATGAGTATGGTCAGGCCCATCTGGGCAAGCGGGTCTACCAGGCCTTTTTTCCTCCTCGGTGAGGACTGTGGACTGAAGCAGCCAATCCGGTGAATCATGGGGTGCGGCCGGGTTTTCCCGGGTTGGCGAATGGAAAAGATTATTTTTGTGGAATGCAATGAACATATTGGGAATATCTGCGTACTATCATGACAGCGCGGCAGCGCTATTGCGATCAGGCAGGATCGTTGCTGCGGCCCAGGAAGAGCGTTTCACACGGAAAAAGCATGATGAACGGTTTCCAAGGAACGCGGTCCAGTATTGCCTGGCGCAGGCGAATGTTCAGGTCCACGAACTGGACTCCATCGTTTTCTATGACAAACCCATTCTCAAGTTCGAGCGTTTGCTCGATACCTATTTGAGCTATGCGCCTCGTGGATTTCGTTCTTTTGTCATGGCCGTGCCTGTCTGGCTCAAGGAAAAGCTGTATCTGAAAAGGACACTCCGGCAGGAGCTGGCCGGTCTGCTTTCCTGCAAGGAGTCGGAGCTTCCTCCCATCCTGTTTGCCGAGCACCATGAGTCGCATGCGGCATCCGCCTTCTATCCGAGCCCGTATGAAACGGCGGCCGTGTTGTGCCTGGACGGCGTAGGTGAGTGGGCGACCACGTCGGCCTGGCTGGGGAGAGGTTCGGAATTAACCCCTTTGTGGCAAATCGACTTCCCGCACTCGCTGGGCTTGTTGTATTCGGCATTCACCTATTACCTCGGGTTCAAGGTGAACTCGGGGGAGTACAAACTCATGGGCCTCGCGCCCTATGGAAAACCCATTTATACCCAGTTGATCTGGGATAACCTGATTGACCTCAAGGAGGATGGGAGTTTCCGCCTGAATCTGGACTATTTTGATTACTGCGCCGGATTGCGGATGACCAACCAGAAGTTCTCCGACCTGTTCGGTGGGCCGCCGCGAGATCCGGAGAGCGTGCCGACCCAGCGGGACATGGATCTGGCGGCATCCATCCAGGTGGTGACGGAAGACATCATCCTCAAACTGGCCCGGCAGCTCCAGAAAGACACGGGGGCCGAGTTTCTATGCCTGGCGGGCGGGGTCGCCTTGAATTGTGTGGCCAATGGTCGCCTCTTGCGGGAGAACATTTTCAAGGATATCTGGATTCAACCCGCAGCCGGAGACGCAGGGGGCGCATTGGGCGCCGCCTACGCTGTCTATCACACCTACCGCAAACAAGACCGCGTGTATGTGCCGGGTGTCGATCAGATGCAGGGTTCCTTGCTCGGGCCGCGTTATGAACAGGCCGAGATCGTCGCGAAACTCGATGAACTGGGGGCGCACTACACCGTGGTGGAGCCGGACCAACTGTCTGACACGGTGGCGGACCTGCTGGCCAGTGAGAAGGTCGTGGGCTGGTTTCAGAACCGGATGGAGTTCGGCCCCCGGGCGCTGGGCGCGCGGTCGATCATTGCGGATCCGCGCTCGAGTGCCATGCAGTCGCAGTTGAACCTGAAAATCAAGTTTCGTGAATCGTTCAGGCCTTTTGCCCCCGCCGTCAGGGAAGAGGCCGTGGGCCAGTACTTCCATCTGGACCGGCCGAGCCCCTACATGCTGTTGGTGGCGCAGGTCCATGAAGACATCCAGGCCCGGCCGGATCAGCCCCTGCATGGCTTGGCACAGCTGCATCAGGTCCGCTCGACGATTCCCGCTGTCACCCATGTGGATTACTCGGCACGCGTACAGACAGTGAGTGAAAGCAGCAATCCCGAATTCCACCGCCTGTTGAGTGCTTTTGAGCGCAAGACCGGTTGTTCGGTATTGGTCAACACCTCGTTCAATGTGCGCGGGGAGCCTATCGTCTGCACCCCGGAAGACGCATTCCGCTGTTTCATGGGCACGGATATGGACTACCTGGTATTGGGCAATGTTCTGCTGTTCAAAGGTGCACAAAAGGATGTCAAGATTGCCGCCCGCAAGGGTGCACTGGCGCTGGATTGATGAATATGATCAAAAATAATACGGAAGTCGTCACCAGTGACAGCGAGCTGCGGAAATTCGGCTTTGTCATGGCAGGTTTTTTTGCCGTGGTTTTTGGCCTGTTTATGCCCTGGTGGTGGTCTCTGAAATGGGCTTATTGGCCCTGGGGTGTCGCCACAGTATTTCTGGTGTTTTCCGTTCTGAAACCCGCGGCCTTGAGTCTGGTGTACAAGGGCTGGATGCGGTTGGGCCGGGTGCTGGAGTGGGTGAATGTCAGAATTATTCTGGGGGTTGTCTTCTTCTTGGTCTTCATGCCCTTGGGGATGATCATGCGACTGCTTGGAAAAGATACGCTGCAAAAAAACTGGGATAAGCAGGCAGCGACATACCGGGTCAAAAAAATACCCAGGAAGGAAAATCACATGGAGCGTCAATTCTGATGTTGGAACTGATCAAGGAACTCATTCTGTTCTTTCGGGAGCACAAACGTTATGCACTGATCCCGGTGCTGTTAGTTTTGCTGCTTCTGGGGGCTCTCATTGTGTTTGGGCATGGCTCGGTATTTGCGCCTTTTATCTATACTCTGTTCTAGATCGATGAAGAAGTTCATATATATTCTTCTTCCTTCACTGGTGCTGTGCGCACTTGTAGCTTTGGGGTATTGGGCTGGGCTGTATACGGTGGCTGGTCGGTTCGACAAAGTCATCCAGTGGGTGGAGCAAGGAGAAACATTGGCGGGAGTGCTGGCAGTGACTCCTTTGAAGGATGAGCAGCGCAATCACTATGCGCGCGCTTACACCAGTTCTGCGCCGGATACCCGCTCCATCAGTTGGTCTGTCCCCAATCAGCCAACTCCTTTTGTCGGCACTGCGCCGTCACCAGGGCAACACCAAAATGCATACATCAACTCCTGGCAAATGCGCAACAGGGAGGAGCTTCAGATGCCCAAGCCGGAGGGTGTTTATCGCATCTTTCTCACTGGCGGCTCCACAGCATATGGATCCGGTGCGCCGAGTCAGGAGCAGACGATTGGCAGCCTGTTGAATGATCTGCTCAATAAAAAGCTACCAAAAATCGGAGTGCGTTACGAGGTTTTTACTTTTGCCAATCCAGCCTGGGCTTCCACACAAGAGCGTATTGCCATTGAGAACTATCTTTCTGAGCTCCAGCCTGATCTGGTGATTTCATTGTCCGGAAATAACGATGTTTTTTGGGCGGATGCTGGTCGAAATGTTCTGTGGTTCAGTGCATTTGCAGATGACTATTTCAGGACACTGGCCAACACGGGTTTGAAGACGGCTGGTAGAAAGGAATTACCGGATCTACCGCAGGCACGTCCCCTGCCTCAGCCTGTGCCCGTGCAGACGGTTGCTTCTCGCCTCGAAAAAAATGCTCGACTGGGAGCGCATGCTCTTCAGAACGTGGATTGGGTCTTTTTCCTGCAGCCCACTCTTTCTGTGACAAAAAAATCTTTGAGCTCACGTGAAAAAGATTTTCTTTCCAATTCGAAAGAATATTATGTGCAGTGCTATCAGGCAATTGCAGCCAGCCTGTCAGGCGTGAATTTGAAGAACTTCAAGTTTGTGGATCTGTCTGGGGTCTTCGATCGCTACGGGGCCGAGGACGACATGTTTCTGGATCAGTTTCATTTTGGGGACAAGGGTAATGCTGTCATTGCTCATGCCATCCTGGCCTCATTGACGCCGAAAATAGAAGGCAGTCTGCGCAAGCCCTAATCTTGTCTTAAAGCGTAGTCATGGTGCAGGGAGGCGGCTACCGTGGTTCCGTGGCTGCCTCATTCCGTGTGCGCTTGGGGCGACAGAGTGTGTGGCGCAGGGCTGTGGAGCGCACAATATGTGCCATGCCCGCTACGCGCCCGAGCCAGCTACTGACCCTTCAATCATTTGGAGACATCAGCCGCTTTCTGCGCGAAGGCGTGGCCGACGAGGAGTCTCGTCAACTGCGTGATAGCCTGAGCGCGCTGTCAACGCAGATCGACGAGGCAGTGCGCACCCGTCGCACCAGTACCGACACCACCGCCATCACCCGGCGTGTGCTGGCCTTGTCGCATTGCGCCCGCGAGCACCAGTTGTTCCTGACGGGTCTGGGCTCGGCCTGGCACGCGTTGTACGAGTTTGGTGCCTACCAGCGCGCGCTGAGGGAGTTGCGCAATGCGATCACGGACTGGCAGCAGATGCTGGAGCGGCGCAGCCCGAAGGAAAGTGCGAGCTTCGACCAGTTCGAACTTCTCGCCTGGCGCACGCTGGGCGAGGCATTGCTGCTCATCGACATGTATGAGCACCAGAGCGATCCGCCCAGCGACCTGCAGGATGCCGCGCCGCCGCGCAAGCAGTCTGCGTTGCAGCGCGTGCGTGCCTGGTTTCATCGCTGGCGGCGTTGAACCTCTGCGGTGAACGCTGGGGGTTGATAGGGCTTGTTCAAGCCCCTCCTGTACCGTAAAAACAACAATCCAGGGCAGCTGCACTGCCGCACTCCTGTGCTACATTGCTTTCCATGCAAGTTCGCAGCGCGTTTTATTTTTGGTTTTTTATCTCGGTCCCCGGCGGATGAGAGGAAAACGCGCAAGCAAACACAACCTCCCCATACCAACCGCCGACGCTGCAAAGCCCGGCGGTTTTTGTTTTTCTGCCCTCCCGTTTTTCCATCCCTCCCACTACTTTTACTCCACGAGGAAGCAACCATGACGGCCCCCACCACCCCGACCAGCGATGCCTGGTACCGCAGCGTCGAGAAAACCAGCCAGACCGACGACGAACGTATCAAGGACATCACCGTGTTGCCTCCTCCCGAGCATCTGATCCGCTTTTTCCCGATCCGCGGAACGCCGGTCGAGACGCTGATCACCCAGACCCGCAAGAACATCCACAACATCATGGCCGGCAAGGATGACCGCCTGCTGGTCATCATCGGCCCGTGCTCCATCCACGACCCGGCTGCCGCTGTCGAGTACGCACGCCGTCTCATGGCTGCGCGCGCGCAGTACGCCGACACCCTGGAAATCGTGATGCGCGTGTACTTCGAGAAGCCACGCACCACGGTGGGCTGGAAGGGCCTCATCAACGACCCGTACCTCGACGAAAGCTACCGCATCGATGAAGGCCTGCGCATTGCACGCCAGCTGCTGATCGAGATCAACCGCCTGGGCATGCCCGCCGGTAGCGAGTTCCTCGACGTGATCTCGCCCCAGTACATCGGCGACCTGATCAGCTGGGGCGCCATTGGCGCCCGGACCACCGAAAGCCAGGTGCACCGCGAGCTGGCCTCCGGCATCTCGGCCCCCATCGGCTTCAAGAACGGCACCGATGGCAACATTCGCATTGCCACCGACGCCATCCAGTCGGCCAGCCGGGGCCACCACTTCCTGTCGGTGCACAAGAACGGCCAGGTAGCCATCGTCAACACCAAGGGCAACAAGGACTGCCACGTGATCCTGCGTGGTGGCAAGACGCCCAACTACGACGCCGCCAGCGTGGCCGCCGCCTGCAAGGACCTCGAAGCCGCCAAGCTGCCCGCCACCCTGATGGTGGACTGCAGCCATGCCAACAGCAGCAAACAGCATGAAAAGCAACTTGAAGTGGCGCGCGACGTTGCTTCGCAGCTCGCAGGCGGCTCGCGCAGTGTGTTCGGCCTCATGATCGAGAGCCACCTCACAGCCGGTGCCCAGAAGTTCTCACCGGGCAAGGACCTGCCCGGCGCGCTGGAGTACGGCAAGAGCATCACGGACGCCTGCCTGGGCTGGGACGATTCGCTGACGGCGCTGGCTGAACTGTCCGACGCTGTGAAGGCCCGCCGCGCGCGGTGATCTGCGCCGGTTGCAGGAGGCCCTAAACTGGAAACCCGTGGCGGGCCGTGCAAGGGAGCACGGCAGTCGCCGCCACGGTTTCAGAAGAAAGGCAAACCATCATGCACAGCGAAGTGTCGGTCCGTCTGGCCGGAAACCAGGAATTCCGTTTTGATCTGGAGGGCGCCGAGCCCATGGGCCACGAGGCTGGCAGGCGCTGGCTGGATGATCAGTTCACCGCGCTCGACTGCGAACCCCTGCGCGCCAGCGGCAAGGTGCTGCTGGCGGACAAGGTTCTCACCGTGGCCCGCGCTGCGGGGGCCTCGTTGCTGGCCGACCCGGTATGGTCCCGCGACTTTGCGCGTGCTGCCAGTGCGGCACTTGCCAAGCCGGTAGTGCGCGTGGACGTACCGGGTATGGCGGTATCGTTCTGATTTTTAAGAGAAATCAGGCTCTAGCGCTTTTCAGATAAGCGCAAGCAGCTATTTATTTTGTAGCGATTCCAGCAACTTGGCGTGAATGCCGCCAAACCCCCCGTTGCTCATGCACACGATGTGGTCACCTGGGCGGGCTGCTGCGATGACCTGTTGCACCAGGGTGTCGATGTCGGCAGCGGTTTGTGCTCGCAGGCCCGGGCCCACGCCCAGAGGGGCAAGGGCTTGCGCAGCGTCCCAGTCCAGCCCGGCGGTGTGGCAGAACGCGAGGTCGGCAGGCTCCAGCGCCCACGGCAGCTGGGCCTTCATGGCCCCCAGCTTCATGGTGTTGCTGCGGGGCTCGAACACCGCCAGGATGCGCACGCCCTGGCCCAGGCTGCGGCGCAGGCCGTCCAGCGTGGTTCTTAGGGCCGTGGGATGGTGGGCGAAGTCGTCGTACACCGCAATGCCATTCACCGTGCCGCGCAGCTCCATGCGCCGCTTCACATTCTGAAAGGTCGCCAGTGCCGTGGCGGCGTGCTCAGGGCTCACGCCCACATGGTGGGCGGCCGCAATGGCCGCCAGTGCGTTGAGCTGGTTGTGCACGCCGGTCAGCGCCCACTCCACCCGGGCGGCCTTGCGCCCCTGGTGCAGCACGTCGAATGCCTGGGGGTCGCCTTGTGCCGAAAAGTCGCTGACGGCTTCGCCGAAGCTGGCCACTTCGCTCCAGCAGCCCGTGTGCAGCACGCGGGTGAGGCTTTCTTCGAGACCGTTGACCACCACACGGCCCGATGGCGGCACCGTGCGCACGAGGTGGTGAAACTGCCGCTCGATGGCGGCCAGGTCGTCAAAGATGTCTGCGTGGTCGAACTCCAGGTTGTTCAGCACCGCAGTGCGAGGGCGGTAGTGCACAAACTTGCTGCGCTTGTCGAAGAAGGCGGTGTCGTATTCGTCCGCCTCGATCACGAACAGCGGCGCAGCGCCCAGCGGCGAACTACCGGGCGATGGTCGCCGGGGCGCTCCAAGGCGGGCCGATACGCCGAAGTTCAGGGGGACTCCACCAATCAAAAAGCCCGGTTGCTGCCCGGCACTTTCCAGGATCCAGGCCAGCATCGAGGTCGTCGTCGTCTTGCCGTGCGTGCCGGCAACCGCCAGGACATGGCGGCCCTGCAACACATGCTCGGCCAGCCACTGAGGGCCGCTGGTGTAGGGCAGGCCCGCGTCCAGGATGGCTTCCATCAACGGAAATTTGGGCGAACCGTCGGGCAGGCGGACGCGGCTGACCACGTTTCCAATCACGAACATGTCGGGCTGCAGGGCCAGTTGGTCGGCGCCGAAACCTTCGATCAGGTCGATGCCCAGGGCCCGCAACTGGTCGCTCATCGGCGGGTAAACGCCGGCGTCGCAACCCGTCACCTTGTGGCCCGCTTCGCGCGCGAGGGCGGCCAGGCCACCCATGAACGTGCCGCAGATGCCCAGTATGTGTATATGCATGGGCGCAGATTCTAAGGTTCAATACAAAACAAGCCCCCAGCGCTTGATGGGTAAGCGCGAAGAGCTATGAAAAATATAGTGACCCTCGGGATGCCTGGGGGTAACCCGTGGTTCGGTTCAGTGCTTCAGGCCACAATGCAGTTTCATTCCCTGTTGCGACTTTCCTTGACCGCCATGCACACACCTTTGAGCGACGAAATCGCCCACACCACGGCCCGGCTGGTGGTGGAGGAGGGGCTGGAATGGGGCCCGGCCAAGCGCCGTGCGCTGCGCCAGATGGGCCTGCCTGCCCGTACTCCACTCCCGGACAACGACCAGGTCGAGGCCGCAGTGCGGGAGTACATCGAGCTTTTTTGTGCCGATACGCAGCCGCGTGAACTGCGGGCACTGCGCCAGCTGGCCCTGGTGTGGATGGAGCGCATGGCGGCCTTCCGCCCCCACCTGGCAGGTGCTGTCTGGCATGGCACGGCCACACGGCTGTCCGATATTTATGTGCAATTGTTCTGCGATGACCCTAAATCGGCAGAAATAGCACTGATCGATCACCATGTGGACTACGAGCCGCGCACGGTCACCGGTTTTCATGGCGAGTCGGTCGAGGCATTGAGCCTGGGCAGCAAGTCGCCTGAACTCAATGAGATGATCGGGGTGCACCTGATGATCTATGACCTTGATGACCTGCGCGGCGCCCTTCGTCCGGACGCTAAAGGGCGTGTGCCGCGAGGCGACATGACCGCTGTTCGGCGCCTGCTCCAGGAAGCCCCTGCCCCATGACATCCCATTCCGATCGCCCTGAATCCCTCTCCGCAGCCCGTGATGCACAACCGTCTGCCGCGCGTCGGCGCCTGCTGTATGCAGGGGTGGCGGGCGCAGCAGCGTTGGGTGGCGCAGGCCTGGCATGGTGGAAGTTCCAGCACCATGCGATGGAGCAAGGGGTGGAAGATGCGCTCTGGACGATGGAGTTCGAAAAGCCTGAAGGGGGCGTGGTGGCGCTGAAGGCACTGGCAGGCAAGCCGTTGCTGCTGAATTTCTGGGCCACTTGGTGTCCACCCTGTGTGGAAGAGCTGCCCATGCTCAATGCCTTCTATCGCCAACAGGCGCAGAACGGGTGGCAAGTTCTGGGATTGGCCATCGACCAGCCTTCTGCCGTGCGCAAGTTCTTGCAGCGCATTCCCCTGGAATTCCCGGTGGGCCTTGCCGGACTGGGCGGCACCGACCTCGGCCGATCGCTGGGCAACCTCACGGGAGGGCTTCCGTTTACCGTGGTGCTCGGAGGGAATGGGCGCGTCCTGCACCGTAAAATGGGGCAAGTCACCGCGCAAGATCTCCAGCTGTGGGCCCCCTTGCGCTGACCGGCCAAGCCTCCCATTCCGGCATTTTTGCAGGGGCCGGCCGCGTATGGGCATGATGTAGTTCATCAAAAATACCTGTGGAAGACGGAGATAGGCTGAAATTGGAGTAAATTCGCGCCCTATTCAGTCATGACTTGCGCAAAGCAGGGTCGGGCAAGCGGTTCGCTCCAGGGCGAGGCGGTTGTTGCGTCCGATGTGCGTAAGCCCTATCAGTTTTATAGCCGTTGGAGCTCCCATGGATCTGCGAAAACTCAAAACCCTCATCGATCTCGTGTCCGAGTCGAACGTATCTGAACTCGAAATCACGGAAGCCGAGGGCAAAGTCCGCATCGTCAAGAGCGTTGGTGGCGTGGTTCAGCAGTACGTTCCTGCCCCGATGCAGGCGCCTGCGGCCCCCGCACCTGCCGCCGCCCAGGTCGCCGAACTGCCCGCACCCGCAGCCCCTGCGGGTCACATCGTCAAATCGCCGATGGTGGGCACGTTCTACCGTTCTTCCAGCCCGGGCGCCAAGGCCTTTGTGGAAGTGGGCAGCCAGGTCAAAGAAGGCGAGACCATCTGCATCATCGAGGCCATGAAGATTCTGAACGAGATCGAGGCCGACAAGTCGGGCACGGTCACCCGCATCCTGGGCGAAAACGGCCAGGCCGTGGAATACGGACAGCCGCTGTTCGTGATCGAATAAGGCGCTCATGTTCAAGAAGATTCTTGTTGCCAATCGCGGCGAAATTGCCCTGCGAATCCAGCGCGCCTGCCATGAACTGGGCGTGAAGGCGGTGATGGTCTACTCCGAGGCCGACCGCGACGCCAAGTACGTCAAGCTGGCGGAAGAAGCGGTGTGCATCGGCCCCGCCCCGTCCCCGCTGTCCTACCTCAACATGCCGGCCATCATCTCGGCTGCCGAAGTGACCGACGCTGAGGCCATCCACCCCGGCTACGGCTTCCTGTCCGAGAACGCCGACTTTGCCGAGCGCGTGGAAAAGAGCGGGTTCCAGTTCATCGGCCCCACGCCGGACAACATTCGCACGATGGGCGACAAGGTCTCGGCCAAGCAGGCCATGATCCGCGCCGGCGTGCCCTGCGTGCCAGGGTCCGAAGGCGAACTGCCCGACGACCCGGTGCAGATCCGCCGCATTGCCAAGGCCGTGGGCTACCCCGTGATCATCAAGGCCGCCGGCGGCGGTGGTGGCCGCGGCATGCGCGTGGTGCACACCGAAGCCGCCCTGGTCAATGCCGTGCAGATGACCAAGGCCGAAGCGGGCGCCGCGTTCGGCAATCCTGCGGTGTACATGGAGAAGTTCCTCCAGAACCCGCGCCACATCGAGATCCAGATACTGGCCGACAAGCACCGCAACGCGGTGTACCTGGGCGAGCGCGACTGCTCCATGCAGCGCCGCCACCAGAAGGTGATCGAAGAGGCGCCGGCTCCGGGCATTCCCCGCAAGCTGATCGAAAAGATCGGCGAGCGCTGCGTAGCCGCCTGCAAGAAGATCGGCTACCGCGGTGCGGGCACGTTCGAGTTCCTGTACGAGAACGGCGAGTTCTACTTCATCGAGATGAACACGCGCGTGCAGGTCGAACACCCCGTGACCGAGTGGATCACCGGCGTGGACATCGTGAAGACGCAGATCATGGTCGCCGCGGGCGAGAAGCTCCCGTTCACCCAGCGCCAGATCGAGATCCGCGGCCATGCCATCGAGTGCCGGATCAACGCGGAAGACCCTTACAAGTTCGTCCCATCCCCCGGACGCATCACCACCTGGCATCCGCCGGGTGGCCCGGGCGTGCGGGTGGACTCGCATGCCTACACCAACTACTTCGTGCCGCCCAACTACGACTCGATGATCGGCAAGATCATCGTGCACGGCGACACGCGCGAGCAGGCCCTGGCCCGCATGCGTACGGCGCTGAACGAGACCGTGATCGAAGGCATCAACACCAACGTGCCGCTGCACCGCGAGCTGATGGTGGACGCCAAGTTCATGGCCGGCGGCACCAACATCCACTACCTGGAAGAGTGGCTGTCGCAGCACAAGCGCTGAAATCGTATTGCGCAGTCATTCGCATGCTGGCTCCTGGCAACGGGTGCCAGCATTTCACTTTTTCTGAGAGGCTTCTATGTTTGAGCTGAGTCTGATGTGTCCCGAGGACCGGATCGAAGCGGTCAGCGATGCGCTGGATGCGCTGGATTCGCTGAGCGTGTCGGTGGAGGATGCCGATGCCCAGACCGACGCCGAGCAGGCCTTGTTTGGCGAGCCTGGCATGCCTCCGCCCAAGGATGGTTGGCAACGCAGCCGGGTGGTGGCGCTTTTTCCGTCGGAGGTGGCTGCACGGGAGGCGCAGCAACTTCTGACCGTACAGGACTTTTTTGCGGGCTGCCAGGTGCTGGGGGTTACCCATGTGCCCGAACAGGACTGGGTGCGGCTTACACAATCGCAGTTTGCGCCCGTGGATATCACGCCGGATTTCTGGATTGTTCCTACTTGGCATGAATTGCCGGCCCAGGCAAAGCGCAGCATCCGGCTGGACCCAGGTCTGGCCTTTGGCACCGGCACCCATCCTACGACCCGCATGTGCCTGCGCTGGATTGCCCGCAATGGCGCAACCGAACCCTCCATGGGCAATCCACTGGGCCGGGTTCTGGACTATGGCTGCGGTTCCGGCATCCTCGCCATTGGCGCGGCCAAGTTTGGAGCCATGGACATTGATGCGGTCGATATTGACCCTGCGGCCGTCGAGTCCACTGCGCTGAATGCGCAGGCCAATGAAGTGCAGCTCCATGCGGGCCTGCCCGACAAGGTGCGGGGCGAATACCAGACGGTGCTGGCGAACATTCTTGCCACTCCCCTTCGCGTGCTTGCGCCCCTGCTCTGCAGCTATGTCGCACCCGGAGGGCATCTGGTTCTGGCAGGCATTCTCGATCGCCAGGCCAATGAGCTGAAAGAGGCTTACGCTCCCTGGCTTCAGCTGGATGTCGCGGATGCAGAAGATGGCTGGATCTTGATGACGGCCCGTCGCTGAGACAGGGAAGATGCCCGCCTCTGCGGGGTCGCACGCGCCTCTACAATCCATCGCTGATGAGCCAGATCACTCGCTGCCCGTCCTGCGCTACCTCATTCAAGGTGGTGGCGGACCAATTGCGCATCTCGCAAGGGTGGGTGCGTTGTGGTCAATGCAAAGAGGTTTTTGATGCTTCGGCGCACTTGCTTCCTGCAGCTCCTCCGGCACTGTTGCCGGATGTCTCGCTGGCCGACATCCGGCCGCCACTTGCCCCTGTAGCGCGCAAGGCGGAGGCTGGGCGGGCCTGGGGTGAGCCACCACCCTCGCAGCCGCCGACTTCCCCTCCCTTAGGGGGGTGGCCTGGGGTCGCAGATGCCGCAGCGTTCTCTTTTTCCCCCGTGAGTGTTCCCTCCGAGGCGGCTGGGGGGTATTCGGAGGTGCATACGCCTGTGGGATCCCCTGTGCTGGAGGTGCCTCAGCCTGCGGTGCCCGCATTTCTCTCCGCAGCGGGTGGGGTGGTCGCTTCTGGTGAAAATTCTGGTGTGGGCCATCTCGTGCCATTTGCCTGGCGGCCGGACACAGCATTCAACGTGCCTGCAACTGGTAGGGGGGGCACAGCGTTGCAGGGCGATTCCCCGCCCCCGGTGGTTTTTGCGGGGACGGCTGTCGGTGACCATGGGCCCTCGTCGGAGGCGGTACAAATGCGGGTCGCCTCTCCTCCTTCGCCAGCTGCTGTGCGGGGTGTGGGCCATGGAGAGCCAGGTTACGAGCTGCCCTTTGCCGCTCTGCGAGACGCCGGGGATGGAGCCCCTGATTCGGTGGCGCCTGTGGCGCTGACCCCGATGGGCTATCCGGCGCTGGAGTTGCCCATCAAGCCGCCGCTCGTTCCTTTGCAAGACACGGAGCCGGACCATGGTGCCCCGGCGACGCCGTCTGCGGCGAAGGGAGTGACAGAGCCCCTGCCGCCGGTGGATTTTTCGCCGTCGCCTGAGATCACGGAGTCTGAGCCAGAGGCACTCGCGCTGGTCGAAGACCATTCACCGGCAACCGTGTTGCAGGCACCTTCCCGCAAGCCCTCTTCAGCCCGGGAGGGGGCGGACCCTGCCGACGAAGATGAAGGCCTGGACGCCGGACAAGAGGTCAGCTTTGTGGTCGCTGCGCGGCGCAAGGCGTTCTGGCGCAAACCGATGGTGCGCGTGGTGCTTGCCGTGCTGCTTCTGTTGTCTGTAGTGGGGCTTGGGCTGCAGGTCGCCGTCCAGGAACGTGATCGCCTTGCAGCAATGGATGTTCGAACAAGGCCGTGGTTGATGGCGCTGTGCGCTTCCCTGCGGTGCGAAATTGCGCCGCAGCGCGAGATTGCGGATGTGGTCATCGACAGTTCCTCGTTCAACAAGGCCAGGGGTGACAGCTATCAACTTGCCCTGACCATGAAGAGCAAGTCATCGACACCTTTGGCGATGCCTGCAGTCGAGTTGACGTTGACCGATGCGCAGGACCAGCCTGTGCTTCGGCGCGTGCTGCTGCCGACCGACATGGGGGCTCCGATGGAACTGCCTGCACGTGGTGAGTGGAGCGCGTCGGTGTCCGTGCTCGTGACCACTGGAGGCGCGCGCGTCGCGGGCTATCGGTTGCTGGCGTTCTATCCCTGATATTTTTTACCAACCTACCTTTCTGATATGGCTGCCCTCATTTGCGGTTCTCTGGCGTTCGACACCATCATGACCTTCGAGGGGCGTTTTGCCGAGCAGATACTGCCTGACCAACTGCACATCCTGAACGTCTCTTTCCTGGTGCCTTCGTTGCGACGTGACTTTGGAGGCTGCGCGGGCAACATCGCGTACAGCCTCAAACTGCTGGGCGGTGAACCGTTGCCGATGGCCATGCTAGGGAGTGATGGCTCTGAATATCTGCAGCGCCTGGAGTCGCTTGGTATTAGCGCGCGGCATGTAGGGCAGGTGCAGGACACCTATACCGCACAAGCAATGATCATGACCGACCGTGACAACAATCAGATCACGGCATTCCACCCTGGCGCGATGATGCAGGCGCATTTGAATCGTATTGATGCCAATGCGGGTGTGAGAGTGGGTATCGTTGCTCCAGATGGGCGTGACGCCATGCTGGAGCATGCCGCCCAATTCGTAGCGGCGGGTATTCCTTTTGTGTTTGATCCAGGCCAGGGTCTGCCCATGTTCAATGGGGAAGAGTTGGCGCAGTTTGTTGGTCAAGCGTCCTGGGTGGCGGTCAATGACTATGAGGGGAAAATGCTTTGCGACCGCACGGGTTGGACCCTTGCCGAGATATCGCGCAAGGTGCTGGGGCTGGTGGTCACGCTGGGCGCAGAAGGTTGCGAGGTGTGGGTCGACGGAGAGAAAACCCATGTGCCACCGGTGGTGCCAGCCCAGGTGGTGGACCCCACGGGGTGTGGTGATGCCTGGCGCGGTGCGTTGTTGTTTGGCCTGGAAAAAGATTGGCCCCTGGTTCGTTGTGCCGAATTGGGCAACCGGGTAGGTGCCCTCAAGATCGCGCAGCGAGGCCCGCAGAACTACACACTGGATTTCACCCCCGGGTAGCCTTGCGTTTTGGCGAGGTTGCGGAAACGCAGTGAGGCATGGGTTGCGGATGCTGTGCTGCGTGTGGTGCACAAGATATCGACAGGCATAAAAAAACCCGGTGCACAGGCACCGGGTTGAGCGTGTGATACGCCAGGATTAGGGCTTGTTGCCCGTGGGGAAAGGCCAGGCCGCCTGAGGGTTCAGGGTGGTCTGGGCTGCTGGAGCGGCAGCAGGGGCAGGCGCCTTGGGGGCCTTCTTGGCCGGTGCCGCTTTCTTTGCAGGAGCCTTTGCGGGGGCTGCCTTCTTGGCGGTTGCTGCCTTCTTGGCGGGAGCAGCGGCCTTCTTTGCCGGTGCTGCTGCCTTCTTGGCAGGTGCGGCCTTCTTTGCTGCTACTGCCTTCTTGGCGGGAGCGGCCTTCTTTGCCGGTGCTGCTGCCTTCTTGGCGGGTGCAGCCTTCTTCGCTGCTACTGCCTTCTTGGCGGGAGCGGCCTTCTTTGCCGGTGCTGCTGCCTTC
>NZ_LMJH01000008.1:259194-733769 GCF_001428965.1 Acidovorax sp. Root275
AGCCTTCTTCGCTGCTACTGGTTTTGCAGGTGCAGCTTTTTTCGCTGGTGCAGCCTTCTTAGCGGCTGGTTTTTTCGCAGTTGCCATCATGTTCTCCTTGGGTCAATTTGCAAAGAGCACTTCCTGTCTGCAGTGGACAGAAAGCGATCCATGGAGATGGAGAAAAACTCCATCTCCATGAACACGGAAACGCCCCACACGGCGGCGCTCTGAGGCGCTGTCTGTGGTGGGCGTGGTGTAGATATCCATGGTGGTGTGATGCCTGCAAATAAAAGAGGCGCTAGTCCCAGGACAGCGCACCACCGGACTGGTATTCAATCACTCGGGTTTCGAAGAAATTGCGTTCTTTCTTCAAGTCGATCATTTCGCTCATCCACGGGAACGGGTTCTCCTCATTGGGGAACAGCGTCTCGAGTCCAATCTGCGTGGCGCGGCGGTTGGCGATGTAGCGCAGGTAGCCCTTGAACATCGATGCGTTCATGCCCAGCACGCCACGCGGCATGGTGTCCTCGGCGTAGCGGTACTCGAGCTCCACGGCTTTCATGAACAACGCGTTGATCTCGGCCTTGAACTCGGCCGTCCAAAGGTGTGGATTCTCCAGCTTGAGCTGGTTGATCAGGTCGATGCCAAAGTTGCAATGCATCGACTCGTCACGCAGGATGTATTGGTACTGCTCTGCAGCGCCGGTCATCTTGTTCTGTCGACCCAGCGCAAGGATCTGTGTGAAGCCCACGTAGAAGAACAGGCCTTCCATCAGGCAGGCAAACACGATCAGCGACTTGAGCAGCGTCTGGTCGGTCTCGAAGGTGCCGGTGTGGAAGTTGGGGTCCATGATCGCTTCGATGAAGGGGATCAGGAACTGGTCCTTGTCACGGATCGATGGCACTTCCAGGTAGGCGTTGAAGATCTCGCCTTCGTCCAGACCGAGTGACTCCACGATGTACTGGTAGGCGTGTGTGTGGATTGCTTCCTCGAACGCCTGGCGCAGCAGGAACTGGCGGCACTCGGGTGCCGTGATGTGGCGGTAGGTGCCCAGCACGATGTTGTTGGCGGCCAGCGAGTCGGCGGTCACGAAGAAGCCGAGGTTGCGCTTGATGATGCGGCGCTCATCTTCGGTCAGGCCGTTCGGGTCCTTCCACAACGCGATGTCGCGCGTCATGTTCACCTCTTGTGGCATCCAGTGGTTGGCGCAGGTGGCGAGGTACTTTTCCCACGCCCACTTGTACTTGAACGGGACCAGTTGATTGACGTCGGTCTGGCCGTTGATGATGCGCTTGTCGGCAGCGTTCACACGGCGTTGCGTGGCTGCGGCGGGCGCTGCTTGCGGTGCTGCGGAGGCCGTCATCGATGCGTGCACGGCCTGCGAGGAAGGGGTCTGGAAAGACAGGGGCGGCTGTCCCACCGAGTGGCTCTTGTTCAGTCCACCGTCCAGTTGATTTTGCGATGAGGGCTTGACTTCTTCGTCCCAGGACAACATAGATTTTCCAGTGTTCGGATTATGAAAGCAGTGCTGCAAAAAGAAAAGCACTGAAGCGTTGTGCAGCAACGATTTGTTGCTTCACAGCACACGCGCGACACCTCAAGAGAGTCCGAGGCGTCGCGCACGAAGTCCTTATTGGCAGGCTTCGCAACCGGGATCGTCGATGGCGCAGAACTTAACGTCGGTAGCAGGCACAGCTGCTGCTTGATGGGCGGCTGTAGCGGCCGCCGCCTCCAGCGCGCCGGGTTGGGCTTGAGCGGGCGCCGAAGCGGACGATGCGCCGCTGTCGTTGCCTGACGAAACCGCGTTGAGTTGGCGCGTGTTCACGGTGCTCATTTCGACGTGCGTGGCGCTCTGTGTGCGCAGGTAATACGTGGTCTTGAGGCCACGGATCCACGCCAGTTTGTAGGTGTCGTCGAGCTTCTTGCCCGATGCACCTGCCATATAGATATTCAGGCTCTGTGCCTGATCGATCCACTTCTGGCGACGCGATGCCGCTTCGACCAGCCACTGGGCTTCGACCTCAAAGGCCGTCGAGTACAGAGCCTTGATATCCTGGGGCACGCGATCGATGGGGTGCAAAGATCCCTTGAAGTGTTTGAGGTCCATGATCATCACGTCGTCCCACAGGCCCAGGCGCTTGAGGTCGCGTACCAAGCCGCCGTTGATCACGGTGAACTCACCCGACAGGTTGGACTTGACCGACAGGTTGCCGAACGAAGGCTCGATCGAGGCGTCCACGCCGATGATGTTGGAGATGGTGGCCGTGGGGGCGATGGCGACGCAGTTGGAGTTGCGCATGCCGTCCTGGGCGATCTTCTTGCGCAGGGCATCCCAGTCGAGCGTGGCAGAGCGGTCCACTTCCACATAGCCGCCGCGTGCTGTGGCCAGCATGTCCAGCGTATCGAGGGGCAGGATGCCCTGGTCCCACAGTGAGCCCTTGTAGCTGGAATACTGGCCGCGTTCCTTGGCCAGCTCGGTCGAGGCCCAGTAGGCGTAGTAGCAGATGGCTTCCATCGACTTGTCGGCGAACTCCACGGCCGCCTGCGAGGCGTAGGGAATGCGCAACTCGTACAGACTGTCCTGGAATGCCATCACACCCAGACCTACCGGGCGGTGGCGCAGGTTGGAGTCACGGGCTTTCGTGACTGCGTAGTAGTTGATGTCGATCACGTTGTCCAGCATGCGCATGGCAACGGTGATGGTCTTCTTGAGCTTGTCGTGGTCGAGTTGGCCGTCTTTAATATGCTGCAGCAGATTCACCGAGCCCAGGTTGCACACGGCGGTTTCAGTGTCGCTGGTGTTCAGCGTGATCTCGGTGCACAGATTCGACGAATGCACCACGCCGGCATGCTGCTGGGGCGAGCGCACGTTGCAGGCATCCTTGAAAGTGATCCAGGGATGGCCGGTCTCGAACAGCATGGTCAGCATCTTGCGCCACATGTCGGTGGCTTGCACCGTCTTGGAGGGCTTGATCTCGCCGCGCGCAGCCTTCTGTTCGTAGGCCACGTAGGCCTTCTCGAACGCGGTGCCGAACAGGTCGTGCAGGTCGGGCACGTCGGAGGGCGAGAACAGGGTCCATGTGCCCTTTTCCATCACCCGGCGCATGAACAGGTCGGGGATCCAGTTGGCGGTGTTCATGTCGTGCGTGCGGCGGCGGTCATCGCCGGTGTTCTTGCGCAGCTCCAGGAACTCCTCAATGTCCAGGTGCCAGGTTTCCAGGTAGGTGCAGACGGCGCCTTTGCGCTTGCCGCCCTGGTTCACGGCCACGGCCGTGTCATTCACCACTTTGAGGAAGGGCACCACGCCCTGCGATTCGCCGTTCGTGCCCTTGATGTGCGAGCCCAGGGCCCGCACGCGGGTCCAGTCGTTGCCCAGGCCGCCGGCAAACTTGGACAGCAGCGCGTTCTCCTTGATGGAGTCGTAGATGCCTTCGAGGTGGTCGGGCACGGTGGTCAGGTAGCACGAGGACAGCTGCGAGCGCAGCGTGCCGCTGTTGAACAGCGTGGGCGTGCTGGACATGAAGTCGAAGCTCGAGAGGATCTCGTAGAACTCGATGGCACGGGCTTCACGGTCGGCTTCGTTGAGCGACAGGCCCATGGCCACGCGCATGAAGAAGCACTGGGGCAGCTCGATGCGGGTCTTGCGCACGTGCAGGAAGTAGCGGTCGTACAGGGTCTGCAGGCCCAGGTAGTCGAACTGCAGGTCGCGGTCGGCCTTGAGGGCGGCGCCCAGGCGGGCCAGGTCGAACGTCAGCAGGCGCGGGTCCAGCAGTTCGTTGTCTACCCCCTTCTTGATGAACTGAGGGAAGTACTCGATGTACGCTTGGCCCATTGCATCCTGCGTGACTTCGCGGCCCAGTACTTCACGCACGATGGTGTGCAGCAGCAGGCGGGCGGTGGCGTAGGTGTAGTCGGGGTCTTTTTCGATGAGCGTACGTGCCGCCAGGATGGACGCCTTGTAGACCTCGTCCATGGGGACGCCGTCGTACAGGTTGCGCATGGTCTCGGCCACGATAGGGTCGGCCTTCACGTCGGCGCCCAGGTTCACGCAGGCAGACTCAATCAATGCTTGCAACCGCCTGGGGTCGAGCGCGATGCGCTCGCCACCGTCGATGACTTGCAGCAGCGGGGTAGACACCACCGGAGCTTGCTGCTCGGTCTGGCGAGCGCGCTCCTGGGTGCGGCGCTCGCGGTACAGCACATAGGCGCGGGCGATTTCATGGTGGCCGCCACGCATCAGGCCCAGTTCCACCTGGTCCTGTACGTCTTCAATATGGAAGGTGCCGCCGCCGGGGCGCGAGCGCACCAGGGCCCGGGTGACGTTGTGGGTCAGGGTGTCCACGACCTCGCGCACGCTGGCGGACGCTGCGCCTTGTGTGCCATGCACTGCCAGGAAGGCCTTCATCATTGCCACTGCAATTTTCTGTGGCTCGAACGGCACGACCGCTCCATTGCGGCGAATGATCTGATAGTGCGCCAGCGAGTTGCCAGCCGCAGTTTGTGCGGGCTGGGAGGCCGAGGTCTCGGCAGAGATCGCTTGGGGCGTGGAAGGCGTGTTCAAAGCAGCTTGCATGGGGGTCCTCTTCTGTGGGCTGTCTGGGGTGTGGTGCGCGGCTTGGATGCCGTCGCAGCGTGCGATTGATGCGGCGGACTACTGTCTGGCGCACACTATATATGGTGTGTCATATGCATTCAAGACACTACCGGTAGTGTACTTCCCTAAACCCTCGGAAAAAGCGAAACAGCATGTCAGCGCTGCCAGAAGCCCTTGGGATGACCCTGCTGGAATCCCTTGCCACTGCGAAAAAGTAGAAAAAAACCCGCGCAAAAACAAGCGTTTCGAGCGGGTTTTCTCCCCGAAGCCGCACGGTGTCTGGGTATCCGCTTATGTGCAGTTGCACAAAGAAAAAAGTCGCTTGACGTGGCGCTGCCACCATGCATTCAGCTGGCGGCTTGTATGGCGGGCCGGGTGGGCGGTGGAAAGCGCAGCAGTGGCCAGTGCAGTGCTTTTTGCACCCGCACCCAGTCGAACCCCGGCCCCGGGTCCTGCTTGCGTCCGGGTGCGATGTGTTCATGCCCGGCGATGTGTTCGATGGGGTAGCGCTGCTCAATGTCCCGGCAGAGCATGGCCAGTGTCTGGTACTGCGCGGACTCGAACGCCAGCCCCTCAAGGCCCTCCAGTTCAATGCCGATCGAATCGTCATTGCACTGGCCGCGCCCGCGATAGGCCGACTGGCCAGCGTGCCAAGCCCGGCGGTCGCAGTCCACAAACTGCCAAAGGGCGCCAGCGCGGTCAATGAAGAAATGCGACGACACCGCCAAGCCTCGGATGCTCTGGTAGTACGGATGAGCGTCCCAGTCCAGCGTGTTGGTGAACAGCTGTTGCACTGCGTTCCCTCCGTATTCGCCTGGCGGCAAGCTGATGGAGTGCACCACGATCAGGTCGATGAAGGACGCTGCTGCGGTGGGACGCAAGCCGTGGTTGGGGGATTCCAGTCTTGTGGCTGCGCGGTGCCACCCCCCATCCCAAGGCGGGAGTCCGTCTGGCTCCGCTTCAGCCGATTTCGTCATGCGGGTCCTGGTCATTGGGAACGGCGATGTTCAGCCGGGCGATGCGGTAGCGTA
The DNA here is from genome assembly GCF_001428965.1 of Acidovorax sp. Root275. Lineage (NCBI taxonomy): Bacteria > Pseudomonadati > Pseudomonadota > Betaproteobacteria > Burkholderiales > Comamonadaceae > Acidovorax > Acidovorax sp. Root275. The sequence continues at coordinate 264,802 of NZ_LMJH01000008.1, forward strand.
TTTGGCGCAGGCTGATGCCCAGCCGGGCTGCAGTTGCGGTCCGGTTGAAGCCCGCCTCGCGCAGGGCGCGGATCAGGATGTCCCGCTCCTGCTGGTCCAGCCAAGCCTGAAGGTCATTGGGCAGAGCTACCGAGCCGCCCACATTGGTGGCGGGCGCTGGTGGTAGGTAGGGGGCCTGCGCCTCGGCGTGGTTGGGAAGGGCGGGCGCTGTAATCGGGCGCGCCTTCAGCGGGTCTGGGGTGCCGGAGGGCCAATCCACATTCAGTTCGTCCCCGTCACTGAGCGCCACGGCCCGGTGCAGCAGGTTTTCCAGTTCCCGGACGTTGCCGGTCAGGGGGTGCGCCGCAATGGCCTGGAGCGCATGCTCTGTAAGGGAGGGCACCGGCATGCCGGACTCCTGGGCAATGCGCGCCAGCAGCGCGGAGCACAGCACAGGCAGATCTTCGCGCCGTTCGCGCAACGGGGGGATCACGATCTCGATCACATTGAGCCGGTAGTAGAGATCCTGCCGGAAGCGGCCCGATTGCACGTCTGCGGCCAGGTCGCGGTGCGTGGCACTGACGATGCGCACATCCACCGTCTCTTCCTGGGTGGAACCCAGCGGCCGCACGCTCCGCTCCTGGATGGCGCGCAGCAATTTGGACTGCATGGCCAGGGGCAGGTCACCGATTTCGTCCAGAAAAAGTGTGCCGCCACGGGCGGCCTGAAAGTAGCCATCCCGGTCCTGGTTGGCGCCGGTGTAGGAACCTTTTCGGGCTCCAAAAAATTCCGCCTCCAGCAGGTTCTCGGGGATGGCGCCACAGTTCACGGCCACCAGCGGCCCATCTGCACGCTGGCTGCTGGCATGCAGCGCCTGCGCCACCAATTCCTTGCCCGTGCCGGATTCACCATGAATCAGCACGGGCGCCATGCCGCGCGCCACCTTGGCCACCCGCTGCTTGACGTTGCGGATGGCCTCGGAGGCCCCCACCATCCGGTCCAGCGCGGAGCCCGCCGCTAAGGGATCTGCGCTGAAAGTGCCCTGCCGACCTTGTACGCCCCCCGTACGTGTTGCCCGGGGCGCAGGGACGCCCCCCGTACCCTGCACGGCCGATGCGACCACCGAACGGAACTGCTTCAGGTCCACGGGCTTGGTCAGGTAGTCAAACGCACCGGAGCGCAGGGCTTCCACGGCGTTCTCGGCCGACCCATACGCCGTCATGACCACGCAGCGCTCACGGCGCTGCTGGTCGCGCAGGTCCTGCAGCAGTTCCATGCCGAAGCCGTCAGGCAGGCGCATGTCGGTGATGACGGCATCGAAACGGTGGGCTTTGAGCTGATCGCGAGCCTCCTGGACGCTGGATGCGGTTTCCACACGGTAGCCTTCGCGCAGCAAGGTCAGCTCGTACAAGGTGCGCAGGTCAGGTTCGTCGTCCACGACGAGGATGGAAGCAGTAGGGGCGTTCATGGCAAGGCGTTTCAGACCACGATGGTGTCAAACAGCGTGGCGGCTTCGGCAGGGCGTGTGGTGCGGCGAAAGCCGATGGTGAAGGCGTTGCCTCCCACCTCGCCCCGCAGGGTGGTGCGGGTAAGCCGCTGGTAGCTGATGGACGCCCCATGGCGCTGGCACAGCTCGCGGCAAATATAAAGGCCCAGACCGCTGGAGCGGCTTTCGGACGAAAAAAATGGTTCGAACAGATGGCGCTCTACGGATTTGTCCATGGGAGCACCGTCGCTCCAGACTTGCAGGCTGGTCTGGCCAGAGGGCAAGGTGCGGGTGGTCACCGTGAGGGAGTCCGGCTCCTGGCCCACGTAGCGCAGTGCATTGTCCAGCAGGTTCACGAGCACGCGGCGCAGGTGCTCGGTGTCGAATTCCACCTGCGTATTGCCAGCTTCCAGCATCACCACCGCCCGGCGCTGCACGGGGTCCTGTGCCTGCCAGTCATTCCATACCTGCGATACCGTTTCGTCCAGCGGCAACGTGGACGCTGGCGCGTGGCTGATCTGGTGCTGCACACGGGCAATGTCCAGCACTTCCTCGGCAATGCGCGCAAGGCGGTCGGCATTCTGCTGCACCATGTGGGCCAGGCGCTTTTGTGCCGGGTCGTGCAGATCTTCTTCGAGCAAGGCGTTGGCCTGCACGATCGCGGCCAGCGGGTTGCGGATTTCATGGGCCACAGCGGCCGACATGCGACCCATGGCGGCGAGTTTTTCCGTGCGCAGGCGGGCTTCCATTTCGCGCAGGTCGTGCAGGAACATCACGCACAGCCGCTCGGTCTGTGTCTGGCGCGCGGCCTCGCGCGTCGAAGTCAACCAGGTGCGTACATGCAGTCCGGTGGGACTTTGCCCCGGATGCAGCAGATCCACGTCAGCGGTCTGGGACTGCTCCTGGCGGAAGGTGCGCCGCGCCAGGATAACGAGCGGATTCCAGGGGGCTTCGGATGCCAGGATGAACGGCAGTTCGGGCAGGGACGTCCCACCAAGCAACTGGAGTCCTGCGGGGTTTGCGATGCGCACGACATCACTTTCGTCCACCACCAGTACCCCGTCGGTCAGGTTCTGGATGACGAGTGCGCTGACCTGTGTCTGCACCCGGGCGGTGACCTGGCTCTGCTGCGCCACCTCCTGCTCGCGCGCCAGGCGTGTCGCGAGCTGGTGCACCAGGTAGCTCACGATGAAATAGCCTGTTCCGGTCAGCGCGCTTTGCAGGTAGCGTGGCGCGTCGTCGCCTGCGGTGCCCGAACCCAGCCACCAGGCCCAGCCCAGCAGCAGCAGCGTGACGCCCGCCGTGGTGCCAAGTGCCAGGGTCAGCGTCCCGAGCACGGCCGCCATCAGAATGGGCAGGCCGAACAGGGGGGTGTAGTTCATGGTGCCCGCATTCAGCAGTTGCAGCGCGGTAATTGCGGCAAGGTCCAGCCCGATGGATGGCAGCCACTGGGGGCCAACCCTGGGCGAGGGTGGTTTGTGCCTTGCCAGCACACGCAGCATGGTGGCGGCCACCAGATAGGCCGCGCACACCGCCAGCACGGCCGGCTCGGTGGCTTGGTTGATAACCTGCCCAGCCCCTTGCAGCACCAACAGGGCCAGCGCCACCATGACACGGCCTGTCAGAAAGCCGCGCCACAGGCGCACAAACGGCGCATCGATGACGGATGTCAAGGAGCCAGGGGGCAGCGTGCGCATGGTCGGAATCAGGCGGGGCCCAGGTGCCGGTGTTCTGCGCAGCAGTAGGCGTTGCTGCCGACCATCAAGGCTTCGGCCTGCGGAATGTGGATGCCGCAGTGGGCGCAGGCCAGCATGTTCTGAGGGAGCGCCAGTGGTGGCGCAGGCGGTTTTGAAGGGGTTGCATCCGGCACGCGGCGGCTGCGCCAGATACCGATGGCGATGGCCAGGACCACCAGCAAGACCAGGTATTTCATACGCTGCGGCCCAGAACGACTTCCATGACAAAGCGGGAGCCCACATAGGCCAGCAAAAGCAGTGCCGCGCCTGCATAAAGCACGCGCACGGCGCTGCGGCCCCGCCATCCGAAGCGGGCTCGTCCCACAAGCAGGGTTGCAAACGTGAGCCAGGACAGCAGCGAGAACACAGCCTTGTGGTCCCATCGCCAAGCCCTGCCGTACAGCGTGTCGCCAAACAGCCAGCCCGCCAGCAGGGTGGCGGTCAGCAGGATGAAGCCTGCCGTCACAAAGCGGAAGGTCAGGCGCTCCAGTGTGAGCAAGGGGATGCCGCTGTGGGGGTCTTCGGCCTGGCGGATGCGCTGCTCTGCGCGTGTCATGAGCCAGGCGTGCACCACGGCGGCGGCAAACAAACCGTAACAGGCAATGCCCAATGCCAGGTGCAGCGGCAGCCAGGCGGAAGCCGCTACATGCAGCGGCTGGCCTGGAAAGAGCACGGCCAGCACGATGGCCACGGCGCCCAGTGCCGCCAGAACCCAGCGCGACTGCATCTGCGGAAAGAGCTGTCGCTCTACCGCATACACCGTCAACACCAACCAGGCGGTCATCGACAAGGCGGGCGCAAAACCAAATCGGGGGGTGTCGCCCCACAAGCCCCATACCAGTACCGCGCCGTGCAGTACCCAGGCCACCAGCAGCGCATTGCGTGCCGCTGTGGCCCCCAGCCGTGAGGACGCGGCGGCGGGCACGGCGTATGCCACGGCAGCGGCTAGGGCCAGTAGCCAGCTGGCGGGGGAAGCACTGGGTAAAATCATGGATCGCAGTTTAGCCTTTCGCCCCACCGCCAGCACCCTGACGCGCAGGCAATACCGGACATCTTCCCTATGGCCTCCGCCCTTACCGACAAACTCACACGCCTCGTCAAGGAGATGCGTGGCCAGGCCCGCATCACCGAATCCAACGTGCAGGACATGCTGCGCGAAGTGCGCATGGCGCTGCTGGAGGCCGACGTAGCCTTGCCGGTGGTGCGCGACTTCATTGCCCGGGTCAAGGACAAGGCCCTGGGTCAGGAAGTGTTGGGTTCACTCAAGCCTGGGCAGACACTGGTCAGTATCGTCAACCGGGAACTCGCCGCCACCATGGGTGAAGGGGTGGCCGATATCAATCTGGCCGCCCAGCCACCGGCCGTGATCCTGATGGCCGGCCTGCAGGGCGCGGGCAAGACCACCACCACAGCCAAGCTGGCCAAGCATTTGATCGAAAAGCGCAAGAAGAAGGTGCTCACCGTCTCGGGCGACGTGTACCGTCCTGCGGCCATCGAGCAGCTCAAGACGGTCACCAAACAGGCCGGTGCGGAGTGGTTCCCGAGCACGCCTGACCAGAAGCCGCTCGATATCGGCCTGGCCGCGCTCGACTATGCCAAGAAGCATTACTTCGACGTGCTGCTGGTCGACACCGCTGGTCGCCTGGCTATCGACGAAGTCCTGATGAAGGAAATCAAAGACCTGCACGCAGCGCTGAACCCGGTGGAAACGCTGTTCGTGGTCGATGCCATGCAGGGGCAGGATGCGATCAACACCGCGAAGGCCTTCAAGGAGGCGTTGCCTCTCACCGGGATCGTGTTGACCAAGCTCGATGGCGATTCGCGTGGTGGTGCCGCGCTTTCGGTGCGACAGATCACGGGGGCCCCCATCAAGTTCGCCGGGGTGTCCGAAAAGCTCGATGGCCTGGAAGTGTTCGATGCCGAGCGCCACGCGGGCCGCATTCTGGGCATGGGCGACATCGTGGCGCTGGTGGAGCAGGTCACCGCCGGTGTGGACATGGAGGCGGCGCAAAAACTGGCGGCCAAGGTCAAGAGCGGTGACGGATTCGATCTGAACGACTTCCTCTCTCAGATTCAGCAGATGAAACAGATGGGTGGGCTTTCCAGCCTGATGGACAAGCTGCCGTCGCACCTCACCGCCAAGGCCGGTGCCGTGGACATGGACAAGGCCGAGAAGGACATCAAGCGCAAGGAAGGCATCATCCAGAGCATGACGCCGCTGGAGCGCCGCAAGCCCGACCTCATCAAGGCCACACGCAAGAAGCGTATCGCGGGCGGCGCGGGCGTGCATGTGCAGGAAGTCAACCGCCTGCTCAAGGAGTTTGAGCAGATGCAGGGCATGATGAAAAAGATGAAGGGCGGCGGCCTGATGAAGATGATGAAGAAGATGGGCGGCATGAAGGGCATGGGCGGGGGCGGCATGCCCAAGATGCCTTTCTGAGCACCGCGGGCACTGGCATGAAAAAACCCTGAAGAGGCGCTGCTTCTTCAGGGTTTTTGCATTCTTGGAAGCGGCCGTGCCTACGGCTCTTGCAGCCAGTTCTTGAGGGGTTGGTCTGCCCAGGCCTTGGCCTTGTCTCCGACAAAGATGCGTGGCTGGGACGCTGAGACCTTGCGGCGCTTTTCCTGTGCTGCGATGGCCTTTTGCGCTTCTCCCATCCAATCGGTCATCGAACGGTTTTCTGCACCTGACTGGCTAAACAGCGCTTCGGCAAATGGCGTGTTGTTGCCGTTGTATTGGCAATTGAAGGTGGTGCGGCCCACGTCCGTGGCCGCGAGCACCACCCGGTTCGGAGCCTTCAGGGGCTCGACGAACGCACCGCTGTAGCAGGCGGAAAGCACCACCAGCGTGGGCACCTTGTTCAGCGGCGCCAGCGCATCGCTGAGGGCTTTGGTGGTGATGGGCGGTACGTGTTTGCCGCCCACGCTGATATTTAGCAGGCCGGGGTTGCTGTGGGTCGATATGAGCAGCAAAACGCGGTCTTGCGGGCGCGCCACTTCAGCCATTTTTGACATCACCAGCGAAAAATTCTCTGGGGTGGCCTGTGGCCAATCGGTGGGCTGGTCGCGTGCAGGATTGGCCAGCTTGAGCATCAGCGCATTTGGATCGATGGCTTTGACCAGCTTTTCGGCGAGCAGCACGTCATTGCGAAAGGCTTTGGACTGCGAATGCATCGCAAATCCCGCAAAGATGACGCGCCCTGGGGGCTCGGGGGGAGGAGGAGGGGGTGCTGGTGCGGCGACCGGGGCAGATGCTGTGACAGGCGCTTGCGCGGGGGGCATGGCGCAGCCTGTGAGTGCTACAGCCAGGGTGAGTGTGCTTGCGCGGAACAGCCGCCAGTGGGCGACAGGTGAAAACAGAGACGAGGGCATTGATAGCGGGGCCGCGCACTGCCTAAAACCGCAATAAGCGGTTTTAGGTATAGGGGCTGGGTGGAAAGGATACGCATCGTAACGGGCGCAAGACCGAGGTTCAGAGCGTATTGATGCTCCATGTTTATGCTATTTTCAGGCCCTTACGCTTGATGGTAAACATTTTATTGCTATTGATATGGTAGCGATATCAAAAAAGCCGGTGCATGCACCGGCTTGTGGTTTGTGTGAAATTTCTCACACTTTCACAGCGTTGCCAGCGGCGCTGGTCGTGCCAGTCGGCTTGCGTGCAACCATGCACGGCGCAGCACGGGGGGCGACCAGGATTCCTCGGGGATGAGCAGAAGGCGTTGCGCGCGCATGGCCTTGCCCAGAGCGATCTGGCTCGTCAATACAGCCAGCGGAATCGCCAAGGCCAGCGGCAGTCCGACGGGCATGAGCCACAACAAGGCGCTGCTGTCGATCAATGCCACGCCCACGGCCAGAAGACCAATCACCAGGCTCATCGGAGCCAGCTGGCGTGCGGCATGGCGCCACGGCACGGCGTGGGCTTCGCGCGGGGGCGACTTCCATTCCAGCTTCAGGCCTGTGAGTGCAATCAGTACAAACAGCGAATGCGCCAACATGCGGATAGGGGCCTGCAGGATGGCCAACACGCTCTCCAGCGCAGCGCTCTTGAGCAGGCTGACGGTGCCGCCGTACTCCTTTTGCTCGCGGCGCATGAACACGGCGGCCACGCCCAGGATGCGGGGCAGGAACAGCATACACAGCGTCCATGCCCACAGCGAGAGCAGTTCGGCCGGCAGAATGTGCCAGTCGGCCACGAGCTTGGCGCCCGAAAGCCACAGGGCCGTGCCCAGCGTGAGGAAGGCCAGCCACAACGGTGCCGACAGGTAGGCCATGGCCCCTGTGATGAACATCGAGCGGTGCACGGCGTGGATGCCAGGTTCGGCCATCAGGCGTGCGTTCTGCAGATTGCCCTGGCACCAGCGGCGGTCGCGCTGCAGCTCGGCCAGCAGGTCGGGGGGCTGCTGTTCATAGCTGCCGATCAGGTCCGATACCAGCCACACGTGGTAGCCGGCGCGGCGCATCAGCGCAGCTTCGACAAAGTCGTGCGACATGATGCCGCCCGCCAGGCCGCCTTTGCCCTTGATGGGGGCCAGTGCACAGTGTTCCATGAAGGGAGCCACGCGGATGATCGCGTTGTGGCCCCAATAGTGGGATTCGCCCAGCTGCCAGTACTGCATGCCCAGCGTGAACAGACGGCCCGTGACACGCGATGCGAACTGCTGCGCGCGGGCGTGCAGCGTGACGTGGCCAATGGCCTGCGTCGCGGTCTGGATGATGCCAGCCGTGGGGTTGGCTTCCATGAGCTTGGCCATCGAGACGATGCAGTCACCGCTCATCACGCTGTCGGCGTCCAGCACCACCATGTAGCGGTAGTCCCGGCCCCAGCGGCGGCAGAAGTCCGCCACGTTGCCGGCCTTGCGGTGTGTGCGGCGGGCGCGCAGGCGGTAGTACACCTGCACTTGCGGTTGTTGGCTGTGCTGTGCCAGGGCGCTGCGCAGTTCTTCCCATGCGGCGCGCTCGGCCCGGGCGATGGCGGGGTCATAGCTGTCGGACAGCACGTACACGTCGAAGGTGGCCCCGTGGCCGGTGGATGCCACCGACTCGCACGTTGCCCGCAGCCCTGCAAACACCGTGGCCACGTCCTCGTTGCAGATTGGCATGATGATGGCCGTGCGCGCGTCAGGCGCCAGCGCATGCTCCACAACGCTGCGTACGGACAGCGCATGTTTGTCGCCGCGCAGCATCACCCAAAAGCCCATCAGCCCCGTGAGGAAGCCTGTGACCACCCAGGCAGACAGCAGCGCGAACAGTGCGATCTGGCCGTAGCCCAACCAGGGGTTCTCATACTCGGGTTGCACCCCCGCAAACAGAAAACTTGCCAGGGCCGTGGTCAGCACGGTCAGCACGGCAAAGGTCCAACGGCGGCGCTGCGCGGCGCCTTCCCATGCCTGGGTTGGCCGGTTTTCGGGTGATGTGGGATGGCTGACCTTGGCGCGACCGGTCAGCTTGAGAAGCAGGGCTGTGCCCACGCTGTTCCAGAAGCCGCGCCAGGGGACGGGCGCCATGGAGCCTCGGTGGACCGGCGGTGCGGTGACGGCATTCGGGTGCCGTTCCTCGCGCAGTGCGCTGCGCTGGGGGTGGTGGTGCACCGTGGGGCTTACTCGGGAAGAATGATGTGCGTCCATGTTTCACTCACAGCGTTGTTGTCGTGTTGAAGAAAAGCGCGCAGCTCGATCGGACGATCGGCTTTTTGGCGCTGTACGCGAACAGTCATGCGCCACTGGTCGGTGGCGGGATTGCGGTAGACGATGTTTTCCAGCACCTTGCCGTTGGCGTCGGCGCTCACCACCGCCTTGACGACAGCTTCGGCCGGCAGGGCCTTGAGTGCGGGGCCGTCGAAGTCGACGACAAACTGCGCCTGCTGGCGCAAGGCGGCTGCGGTCTCTTTGGTGTAGCCCATGCCGCGTCGCGATTGCGTGGCCCAGGCGCCGGGCGGCCGCTGCTGCTCATCGCCTTGCCAGCTCAGCTCGTAGGCAAATTCCAGGGGCTGGCCGGGTGCGGGCATCTGGGCAGGCACCCAATACGCCACGATGTTGTCGTGCGTCTCATCGGGGGTGTTGAGCTGCACGAGTTCCACGCGGCCTGCGCCCCAGTCGTGCAGGGGGCGCACCCAGGCGCTGGGGCGGCGCTCATACCGGGCTTCCACGTCCTCATAGTTCGCCCATTGGCGATCACGCTGCATCAGGCCAAAACCTTTGGGGTTCTTTGTGGCGAACGACGTGACCAGGGTCTGCTTGGGGTTCTGCAGCGGGCGCCATAGCCACTCGCCCTCGCCGGTAGCGATCATCAGGCCGTCGGAGTCGTGTACCTCGGGCCGGAAGTCGTCCTTGCGGGGCTGGTTCTCGCCGAAGAAGAACATGCTGGTCAACGGCGCAATGCCCAGCGTGGCGATGGGCTTGTTGCCGACGCCGGGCCGCACAAAGATGCGGCTGCGCACGGTAGTGGTGGTCTGCGTGCCCGGCTGGATGTCGAAGCGGTAGGCGCCAGTGGCGCGCGGCGAATCGAGCAGCGCATACACCGTGACTTGCGTGGACAAGGGATCGGGCCGCACCAGCCAGAACTCGGTGAAGCGTGGGAACTCTTCGCCACTGCCACCCACGGTGTCGATGGCCAGTCCGCGCGCGGACAGGCCGTACTGCTGGCCCTTGCCCAGTGCGCGGAAGTAGCTGGCGCCCTGGAAGACCACCAGTTCATCCTTGTAGGCGCTGGAGTTGAGGTGGTTGTGCAGGCGAAAGCCCGCAAAGCCCAGGTCGCCCCAGGCCTCGGGCCGCACTTGGTTCTTGCCGTAGTCGAAGTCCGCACGGCTGTAGCCGATGTGGCGCGCGCCTTGGGGCGTCACTTCATTGATCAGCACCGGCTCCTTCTGGTACAGACCCAGGTGGAAGAACATGGCCTCGAACGGCAACTTTTCGGCGCGCCACAGGGCACGGTCGGGGCGCCAGCGGATGTCGCGCACCTGGTCGTAGTTGAGTTTGGCGAGGTCGGCGGGGAGCTTGTCGCTGGATGTGCGATACGGCTTCTCCGACCGTTCCCGGGCCATGCGGGTGACGCTGTCGAAATCGAAGCTCTGTGCCTGTGCTGCGCCTGCCAACAGGGCGGTGGCCAGCGCCATTGCGGCCTGGGGGAGCCGACCGGTGAAGCGTGAACGGTGAGAAAAAACAGCTTGCATGCTGGAACTAGGGCAAACCCTGTGCCAGCTTGGAAAAAATGTTTTAAATCAATGGCTTATGTAGCTAACCGCATGTAAGCAGTTGTGCAGTCCGTGGATCGGCGTGCAAATACAGAGTTTCTGTCGCCATGTGGCGACAGCGAGGCGAAGCGCTTGAGAAAAACTGAGGAAAATCAAAGGCTTAGTCGTGTCGCTCATCAGCGACGTCTTCATTGTCTGCTGCGTCGTTCTTGAAGTGCCCGGGGGTCAGTGCATGTTTTTGCAGCAGCCTGTAGAACTCCGTGCGGTTGCGCTGTGCCAGGCGCGCGGCGTCGGCCACATTGCCATCCGTCATCTTGAGCAGACCCACCAGGTACTCGCGCTCAAAGCGCTGGCGGGCCTCGGCAAAGCTCAGCACCTGGGTGGACGGCGTGCGCAATGCGCGCTGTACCAGCGTCAGGGGCACCAGTGGCGTGGTGGACAGGGCGCACACCTGTTCGACGACGTTGTAGAGCTGGCGCACATTGCCGGGCCAAGCGGCCAGGGTGAGGGCCTTGAGCGCCTCGGGCGCGAAGCCCGACAGGCGCTTGTCGTACTTGCGCGCCAGCTTGTCGAGAAAGTGGTTGGCCAGCAACGCGATGTCCTCGCGACGGTCTGCGAGGGTGGGCAGCGCCAGTGTGACCACATTGAGCCGGTAGTACAGGTCTTCGCGGAACTGGGTCGTGGCCATGGCGGCCTCCAGATCGCGGTGTGTGGCCGAGATGATGCGCACGTCGATGGGAATCGACTGGCTGGCCCCCACGGGGCGTACAGCACGCTCTTGCAGCACCCGCAGCAGCTTGACCTGCAGGGCGGGCGGCATGTCTCCAATTTCGTCCAGCAGCAAGGTGCCGCCTTCCGCAGCCTGGAACAGCCCCTTGTGGTTGCTCACTGCATCGGTAAAGGCACCTTTGACGTGACCAAACAGTTCGGATTCGAGCAGGGCTTCGGGGATGGCGCCGCAGTTGACGGCCACAAAGGGGTGGCGTGCCCGCGGACTGGCGCGGTGGATGGCCTGGGCCAGCAGCTCTTTGCCCGAGCCGCTATCGCCCAGCAGCAGCACGCTGGCGTCCGACTGGGCCACCATGTAGGCCTCGGCCAGCAGGTCGGTCATGCGGTTGGAGCGGCTCACGATCTCGGCGCGCCAAGCCTCGTTGGCATGGGCATGTGTGACGGCAGGTGCGCTCAGGGCAAGGGCCTGGGCAATTTTTTCCAGCAGTTCTTTGCCGTCGTAGGGTTTGGTGAGGTAGGTGAATACCCCGCGTGACGTGGCTTCCACGGCATCGGGAATGGTGCCGTGCGCAGTGAGCAGGATGACCGGCAGCGAAGGGTGCCGCGCACGCACTTCGTCGAACAGCGCGAGGCCGTCTCGCCCAGGCAGGCGCACATCGCTCAGCACGAGCTGCGGGCGCGCCATGTCCAGCTGGGCCAGCGCCGCCTCGGCCGAGCCCACGGCGACCACGTCGTATCCTGCGGCCTGAAGGCGCAGCGACAGCAGTCGCAGCATGTCGGCATCGTCGTCCACCACGAGGACACGGGCGCGTGGCGTTGCGCGGGATGGGGTGGAGGTGGCTGCCATGGCGGGTTCTTTCGCACCTTCTGGAGAAGGTCAGGGCGCTGGGCGTTGGGGGCTGCTGCCCGGGAGAGATGCCGGTGCCGCGGGAAGCGGGGCCGGGCGTGTGGTCAGGCTGCGTTCGATAGCGCGCACCGCCTCCAGCCGCTCATTGAGTTGATCATTGCGGCGCTGCGCTTCGCGCAGTTGTTGGGTTTGCCGCTCCAGTTGGTCTTCCAGTCGGCGTTGCTGCAGAAGCCGCGATTCCATCAGTCGCGCCAAGGGGTGCAGGACTTGCGCCGCAGCCGCGGTGTTGCCCATCACGCGCTGCACCAGGCCCAGGGCGCGGGCCGTATCGACGGGTTGGCGCGTTTGCGCCAGCGCTGTGGCCAGAAGAAGCGAGGTCTCCACCGATGCATCTTCCGCCTCTCCCAGGCGGGCAATCTCTTTGGCCAGTTCTGCGGGGGCCATGCGCAGGGTACGGTCCGTTTGCGCCAGCAACTGCAACACCGGGGCTGCATCCTGGGGGGGCTCCGTGGCGGAGATCTGGCGGGCGTTGGGAGATTCCGCCGCCACGGAGGGTGGGGGCGCAATGGCCGTGGGCTGTGTAGGTGCGGCCACTGCCTGGGGGGCGGTTGCATTGCAGCCTGCCATCGTGAGTGCCGCCACCAGCAACAAGACCCACGCCGGAAGGTTCAGCGGGCGTGGGTGGAGCGGGTGTGCGGAAAGACTGCTAGGCAGCATGCGGTAGTTCCATGCGAAAAAAGGAGTGGACGCCATCTTCCACCAGCCGCACGCTGCCGCCGTGGGCGACGACGTACTCTTGGACGATCGACAGCCCGATTCCGGTGCCTCGCACGGCGTCGTCGGGCTGGCGTATGCCCCGGTAAAAGGGCTCAAACACGCGGTCGCGGTCGGCTTTGGCCACGCCGGGTCCCTGGTCCGAGACATCCACGCGCACGCAGTCCGCATGGCGGGAAAGAGCAAGCCGCACCGTTCCACCCTTGGGTGAGAAACGAATGGCATTGGACAACAGGTTGCTGACTGCCGAGGCGATTTTGTCGGCATCGATCTGCAACGAGACGGCGGGGCCTTCCACGAGTAACCTCAGGCCCCGGGCTTGCCACTGCAGGCGCTGGGCCTCCACTTGGGCTTCCAGCAGCGCGAGCAGGTCGGTATCGCGCCGCTGCAGCTGGCGCGCCTCAAAGGCCGCTGCATTGAAGCGCAGCAAGGCTTCGATCTCCCCCTGCAAGACCAGCGTATTGTGGTGAAGGATCTGTGTCACTTCGCGCTGACCGGCATTGAGTTCACCGGTCACTCCGTCCTGCAAAAGTGCCACACCCTCGCGCAGCGCGGCCAAGGGTGTCTTCAGTTCGTGCGAGACATGGCGCAGGAAGCGGGCCTTGTCGGAATCCAGTTCCAGCAGTCTGAGCCGCAGCCATTCCAGCTGTTGCCCCACGCGGCGCACGTCGTCGGGGCCGGAGATCACGACGGGCGCTTCGAGCTGGTTTTCGCCCAACCGCCGGATCGTGCCTTCCAGTCGCTTGAAAGGACGGGCGAGCCAGATGCCCAGCGCCAAGGCCAGTACCAGCGCCAGGACGATCACTCCCACCACCTGGTGCGTCACGTTGCTGCGGCTCGCCTCCACCTGGTCCTGCAGTGCACGGTTGCGTTGGGCATTGATGTCCTGGACCGATTGCACGATGTCAGTGTGCAGTGCCTCCAGTGCCACAAATTTTTCCGCGACCAGTTGCTCGTTCTCCAGCGCCCGCTCCGGCGGGGCATCCAGCAGCGCCTTGACGGCGTCGAGGTGCGCGCGCCATTGGCTGGTCTGGTCTTCGGGAAGGCCGCCCTGGTGCAACTGGTTGAGAATGGCCTGCGCTTCCACGGACATTTCGTTGAAGCTGCGGCGCAGCGGCGCATCCCGCAGCACCAGGGACTGGCGGGCCGCGCGTTCCAGCGCTTGCCCGCGCTGGTTCAGCGCCTGGGCAGCTGTGCTGAGGGCGATGGCCTCGGCGGCACCATGGCGGCTTTGAACCATGAGCTGTTCCAGCGTGTAGAGCGCGCGCAATGAGCTCACCCCCAGCAATCCTGCTATCAGCAGAAACGCCAGCAGCAGCAGCTGTTGGAACGAGAGGCCGCGCAGCGGGCCGTCGGCCTTGTGCAGATCTGCGTGCGCCAGGTTGTCTGCAGGTTTTGCCACGGGTGTCGGGTGCGCGTCAGGCAGCGAGCGCCGCCTCGCTGATGCATACTTCTCCGCGCAGCGTGTAGGCCTTTGCTTCGGTGATCGTCACATCCACCATCTGGCCCACCAGGCGGGGCTGGCCCACAAAATTGACCACGCGGTTGCATTCGGTTCGCCCCATCAGTTCGGTGGCGTCGCGTTTGGAGGCGCCTTCCACCAGGATGCGCTGCACCGATCCCACGCGGCTTTCGCTGATGGACTTGATGTTGGCGTTGATCACGCCCTGCAGGTGCTGCAGGCGGCGCAGCTTCACATCGTGTGGCGTGCCGTCGTGCAGGCCGGCGGCAGGCGTGCCGGGGCGCGGGCTGAAGATGAAGCTGAAGCTGTTGTCGAAGTGGATGTCGTCGATCAGCTTCATCATCTTGTTGAAGTCGTCTTCCGTCTCGCCCGGGAAGCCGACGATGAAGTCGCTGCTCATGGCCAGGTCGGGGCGGATGGCGCGAAGCTTGCGCACGGTGCTCTTGTACTCCATGGCGGTGTAGCCGCGCTTCATGGCCATCAGGATGCGGTCGCTGCCGTGTTGCACGGGCAGGTGCAGGTGGCTGGCAAGCTTGGGCAGTTTGGCGTACGCCTCGATCAGCCGGGGCGTGAATTCGTTGGGATGGCTGGTGGTGTAGCGGATGCGTTCGATGCCTGGGATGTCAGACACGTATTCGAGCAGCAGCGCGAAGTCGGCGATCTCTGCCGTGCCGCCCATCTTTCCCAGGTAGGCGTTCACGTTCTGGCCCAGCAGCGTGATCTCCTTGACGCCCTGGTCGGCCAGGCCCGCCACCTCCACGAGCACATCGTCGAACGGGCGACTCACCTCTTCGCCGCGCGTATAGGGCACCACACAGTAGCTGCAGTATTTGCTGCAGCCTTCCATGATGGAGACAAAGGCGCTCGCACCTTCGACCCGCGCCGGTGGCAAGTGGTCGAACTTCTCGATCTCGGGGAAGCTGATGTCCACCTGGGGCTTGTCCAGGCGATCGCGCTGGTTCAGCAGCTCAGGCAGGCGGTGCAGGGTCTGGGGGCCGAACACCACGTCCACATAGGGCGCGCGCTTGATGATCTCGGCGCCTTCCTGGCTGGCAACGCAGCCGCCCACGCCGATTTTCACACCGCGCGCTTTCAGGTGCTTGATGCGGCCCAGGTCACTGAATACCTTCTCTTGCGCCTTCTCGCGTACCGAGCAGGTGTTGAACAGAATGAGGTCGGCTTCGTCCACATTTTGCGTGGGCTCATAGCCCTGGGCGGCGTTGAGCACGTCGGCCATCTTGTCCGAGTCGTACTCGTTCATCTGGCAGCCGAAGGTTTTGATAAAGACTTTTTTGGCCATGGAGGGCTCGCTATCGGAAAAAGGGCAGGGCGGAGCGCCACTGCGCACCGCAAGCATTGAATCGACTGCGCCGTGGCGTAGGGCGCAGTCGCTGTGTTATTTCTTGATGGGATCGGATTCGGCGCGGTAGTTGCGCTCGACCGTGTCACTGCCCTTGCGGGGTTGTTCGGCTTCACCCTGGGTCAGGATCCACGCGGTGATCAGCATGCCTGTGCTGGTTTCGATGACGTAGTTCACCTTGTAACTCTGGCCTAGCACAGTGTGGGCCATGACCAGCGTGTTCTGTGGGCTTAGCAGCCGCATGCCGGGCGCCATGCGGATGGTGCGGCCATTGAGCGTGGCCTCCGACACCGTGTTGAGGGTCAAGGTGCCGCGCAGAGCCGCATCGGGGAAGTTGCGCATGCCTCCGAGGCCCGGCTGGACCTGGGCAGCAGCAGGCAGCGCGGCATGCAGCAAAACACTGGCAAGCCCAGCGACTAGGTGCTGACTGAGATTCCGCATGGGAGAGGCGTGGGAGGTTGTGCAGCGATTCATGGTTTACATCCAGGGGCTGAAAGAAGAATTCTAGGGCGTGCCTGCCGTTTGAGGGGGCTCTTGAACCCGCAGGCCATCCGAGGCCGGTGACGCACGCCTGCACGGGCATGCAGTGATGCCTGGCACATGCGCCAGCAACACGGCACCAATGAAAAACCCACAGTGGGTTGCCGCACTGTGGGTTTGATTTGGTGGTCGTAGGTGGACTTGAACCACCGACATCAGCATTATGAATGCTGCGCTCTAACCAACTGAGCTATACGACCGAAGCCCCAAATTATAGAACAAAAATTATTGGTGTGTGAAGTTCGCGGTGCGTTTGTTCATGAAAGCGTCCATACCTTCCTTTTGGTCCTGGGTGGAGAACAGGGCGTGGAAGAGCCGGCGCTCGAACATCACGCCGTCCGACAGGCTGCCTTCAAAGGCACGGTTGACCGATTCCTTGGCTGCCATCACGGCGATTTGTGAGAAGCCTGCAATGATGATGGCGGCACCCAGCGCTTCGTCCAGGAGCTTGTCATTGGGTACCACGCGGCTGACCAGACCGGCGCGCTCGGCTTCCACCGCGTCCATCATGCGTCCTGTCAAGGCCATGTCCATCGCCTTGGATTTGCCCACTGCACGCGGCAGGCGCTGCGTCCCGCCCGCGCCGGGGATCACGCCCAGCTTGATTTCTGGCTGGCCAAACTTGGCGTTTTCAGCGGCGATGATGAAATCGCACATCATGGCCAGCTCGCAGCCTCCCCCCAGGGCAAAGCCGCTGACAGCGGCAATGACGGGCTTGCGGATGGATCGGATGGCTTCCCAGTTGCGGGTGATGTAGTCCCCCTTGTAGGTGTCGGCAAAGCTGTATTTCGCCATGGCACCAATGTCAGCACCTGCCGCAAACGCCTTTTCGCTGCCAGTGACGACAATGCAGCCTATTTTTTCGTCCGCATCGAAAGCTTTCAGCGCCGTGCCCAGTTCGTTCATGAGTTGGTCATTCAGCGCATTGAGCTGCTTGGGCCGGTTGAGCGTGATGATGCCGACCTTGTCCGCTTCGACGCGGACCTCGATGGTTTCGTAGGACATGAAATCTCCAGGGTTTATAGGTGGTTATGACTGCACGGACGAATATACCCAAGCAGGCCCGAACCGCGCGCTGGTAGGTAAAACACCGTATCGCGCCAGACGCATGTCCCCTGTTCAGTTCAGCCAGCGCCCTACGGCGGCGGCGTTGGCAATCGACAGGCTGACCGTGTCTGGCACCGTCGTGGTCGGCGTGGTGCTGCGGGAGCCCTTCTTTGACAGAGCGGTCGGGCTGCGGGCTGGGAGATCGAGCTGCAGGCGCAGCAGACGCCCGTCCCGTGCCACCAGAGCGGTCAGCGATGTCTCGCTGCCAGCGTAGAGCGCTACGTCTTCCAGTTTGCTAGTACGCCAACCCTGACCGTTCACGTCGATGCCCAGCCACTCGTCACCTGGCGCCATGCCCGCCTTTTCGGCAGGGCCGCCTCGTAGCACGGTCTTGATATGGATGCTGTGGTTTTCCCCCACCCGCAGTCCCAGCCGCTGCGCCCATTGGGGTGTCTCAGCCTTGAGTGACACACCGTTGGCTTCCAGAAGCTCTACCAGAGGGAGTTCCGTGGTGCTGTGCACCCACTGCGCCAGCTCCGTACCGAAAGATCGGCCAGACAGTTCTTTCAACACAGCAAGCATATCTTCCTGGGTCATCGGGCCACCCTGGCACTGCGTCCACAGCGTGCGCATGACCTCGTCCAGGTTCGTCTTTCCCTCACGGCGGAGGGCGAGGTCCAGGCACAGGGCCACCAGTGAGCCCTTGGTGTAGTAACTGACCGTCGCGTTGGGGGTGTTTTCGTCCTGGCGGTAGTACTTGATCCACGCGTCAAAGCTGGACTGCGCCACGGTCTGTACGGTCCGCCCCGGGGTCTGCAGTACCTGGTTGATGGTCTTGGTGACGAGCTTCAGATAGACCGCATCATCGATCAATCCGGCGCGGCGCAGCAGCAGGTCGTCGTAGTAGCTGGTGAAGCCCTCGAAGAACCACAGCAGTTCTGTGTAATTTTCCCGCGCGTAGTCGTATTCGGCAAACTCAGCGGGGCGCAGCCGCTTGACGTTCCAGGAGTGGAAGTACTCATGGCTGATCAGTCCCAACAGGGTGGTGTATCCATCGCCAGTTCGGGTCTCATCCATCCGTGGCAGGTCGCGCCGGCCGCAGATGAGTGCGGTGGAGTTGCGGTGCTCCAACCCCCCGTAGCCGTCGCCCACGGCGTTGAGCATGAACAGGTAGCTCTTGAAAGGAGCCTTGCCCTCGCCATGCCAGAAGCGGATCGCGGTCTCACAGATCTTCTGGGTGTCTCCCAGCAGGCGTTTGCCGTCAAAAGAGGGAGCCGCTCCGGCCACCACAAAGCGGTGCGGAACACCGCAGGCTGTGAAACGGCCGGTCCAGAACAGGCCCATCTCTACCGGGCAATCGACCAGCTCGTCGTAGTTTGTCGCCACGTAGAGGCCAAGACCCTTCTTGTCTATCTTGAGGGGAGAGAGTCCGGTGGCCGCCGACCAGGCGGCTGTGGCAGATGTGCTTGCAATATCGAGCGTGTGGCGTTGCTTCTCCTGCCCGTGCACGCGCAGGCACAGACTGGTGCCATTGAAAAAACCGCGCGATGCGTCAAGCCAGGCTGTGCGCACCGAGGTGTCGTAGGCGCAGACGACATATGTCAGGACCAGTGGCTTGTGCGCGCTGCAGTCTGCTTGCCACCGGTGCTTGTCCAGTTGCGTGAGCTTCACCTCCTGCTTGCCCTGGCGGGCTTTCAGTTCTTGCAGGTTTTTGGAGAACTCCCGCACCAGATAGCTCCCTGGAATCCAGGTTGGCAGCGAGACCTCTTGCAGCGCCTTCGGATGGGTGATCGTCAGTGCTATGCGAAATAGATGAGCGTGCAGGTCCCACGGCTCAATACGGTAGTGGATGGCGGCGGGTTCCGGCTTGGGGGGTGAGGGCATGGGCTGCTGCTGGTGTTCGGACTTCGCGGAGGGGTGGCGCAATCCATGAGGGCAAGGGGCTGCGCGAATGCGAAACGCGTGTCAGTTTGCTGAGGGCGTTTCGCTGCTGGCTTCGGCCAAGCGTTTTTCCACCTCTTTGGCACCGATGGCGCCTGGCACGCGGGCACCGTTGGCAAAAATCAGTGTAGGTGTCCCTGTGATCTTGTGCTTGCGGCCAAACGCCAGGTTGCGCTGCAGAGCGCTGGTATCGCAGCTTGCTGCGGGTGCGGGTTTGTCCCGCACCATGAGATCCTGCCAGGCCGTCACCTGGTCCTTGGCGCACCAGATATTGCGCGACTTTTCGGCGGAGTCTGGGCTGAGGATGGGGTATAAGAACAGATATACCGTGACGTTATCCACGTTCTGAAGGTCGCGCTCAAAACGTTTGCAGTAGCCGCAATTGGGGTCTTCAAACACCGCCACCTTGCGTTTCCCGTCTCCCCGCACGATGGTGAAGGCGTCTTTGATTGGCAAGGCAGAAAACTCGACGGCCGTGAGCTTGGCAATGCGGTCTTCCGTCAGATTCCTGCGCACCTTCGTATCGATCAATTCGCCCTGGATCACGTAGTTGCCCTTGGCGTCGGTGTAGAACAGGTCCGTCCCGATGCGTACCTCGTAGAGGCCCTTCATGGGCGTGGAGCGCACTTCGTCGATTTTGTCCATTTGGGGAATGCGTTCGGCGAGTGCCTTGCGGATGTCCGCTTCCTGCGCGGTAGCAGCGAGACTTGAGGCCAGCGCAGCGGCTGCGAGCAAGGTGGGAATCAGTTTCATGGTGTTCTCGTTCAAACGATCTGGCGGTCTGCCGATGGCTGCTACCGGTTTGGTCAATAGTTTCCCATGGCCTGGCGGGCCACGAAGTTCTTCAAGGGGCCGCTCAGTTCAAAGCCCTTCATTCCCCAATTGCGCAGCGCTTGCAGTGGCCCCTCCTGACGAGAGAAAAGCTGCTGCAGGCCGTCTGTCGCCAATCCCATTGGCAACAGGGCTGCCTTGCGCTTGCGCTCATAACTCCGCAGCAGCCGCAGATCAGCCACGCTGCGCCAATAGTCGCGCCCGTGCAGAATGTCTGCGAGGGTCTGGGCATCCGCCAAGCCCAGGTTCAGCCCCTGGCCTGCGAGCGGATGCACGTTGTGCGCTGCGTCACCAGCCAACACCCAGCTTCGCGGGCTCTTGTCATTGGTGGGCACGGTGCCACACCAACGGTCTGCCGTTGCAAGCTGCAAGGGCCAGGTTGCGCGGTCCGCACTCAGCGCCAGCGTACCCAAGGTTTCCTGGCTGACCACCTGGAGCTTCTGTGCGAATTCTTCGGGGGACAATGTCATCAGCGGCGCTACCTGCTCCTGCAAGACGGACCATACAACCGCCACGGAGTTCCCCAGCGGACCCCCCAAAGGCAAAAAAGCCAGGATGCCGTCGGGCAAGAACCATTGTCGCGCCACCTGTTCATGGCCCCGTTCGCATTGCAATCGGGTGGCGATGGCGTGCTGCCCATACGGCGTCACCCGAAAATCCACACCAAACTCTTCGCGCGTACGGCTGGCACGGCCCTCGCAAACCACTGTCAGTGCCGCCGGCACTGGAGAATCGACCATTTCCACCTGTGGCTGGTAGCGCACGGCTTCGGCAAGGCGTGCCTCCAGGGCGGGCACGTCCACGATCCAGGCCAGGGCCTCAACCCCCTGGGCGGCTGCATCAAAATGCACGGCGCCATCCTGGTCGCCCTTTACCCGCATAGACCTGACCGCCGTAGCGTGCTCCGCATCGGGCCAGCTACGAAGCGATTCGAGCAGGTGGCGCGAGACCGTGTTCAGCGCGTAGGCCCGCACATCGGCCGCTGCGGAGACTCCGGTGCCGGGGGCGGGTAACAAGGCCACTTTCAGCCGTTCGCGGGCCAGTAGCAGCGCCAGAGTCTTGCCCACAATGCCGGTGCCGCGAATACAGATATCAAAGGTTTGGGCCATGGCGGCATTGTAGGAGGGGGCTTGTGCCACCGGGTACGGTGCAAAATCGGGCTCCCATTCCCCTGGTCTTTTTTTGAGGAGCACTTCCGCGTGAGTTTCTACCCTGATTCCGACCTGTCCGGCACCATCGCGCGCCTCTTCGTTTATCCCGTCAAGTCGTGCGCGGGCATCGAGGTGCAGGAGGCGCAGCTCACTGAAACAGGGCTGGATCTGGACCGTGCATGGATGGTGGTGGATGCTGAGGGCATGTTCCTGACCCAGCGCGCGCTGCCGCGCATGGCCTTGATCCGGCCGCAGCTCAAGAGCGACGAGATGGTGCTGCGCGCCCCCGGTATGCTGGCCTTGCATGTGGCCATCGATGCCGTTGAGGGGCCCGCCACGGTGACCGTATGGCGAGACACGGTGCCCGCCTGGGACATGGGCGCCGTGGCGGCACAGTGGTTCACTGATTTCCTGGGTCAGCCCTGTCGTCTTGTCCGTTTTGACCCCGAATACCGGCGCTTGTCCAGCATGGAGTGGACGGACGGTGTCGAGGCTCCGAATCAGTTCGCCGATGGCTTCCCTATGCTGGTGGCCAGCGAAGCGTCCATGGACGAGCTGAATGTGCGCCTTCAGGCTGCAGGCCATGCCGCCGTGGGCATCGAGCGGTTTCGCCCGAATGTGGTGCTGGCCGGGGTGGATGCACACGACGAAGACCGGGTGGACCTGGTGCGGGTGGACGCTGCCGAGGGTGAAATCCACCTGCAGCCCGTGAAGCCGTGCTCGCGTTGCCCTATTCCCGACATTGACCCCACTACGGCCCAAAGTACCCCTGTGGTGGGTGACATGCTGCGGACCTACCGGCAGGACAAGCGTCTCGATGGCGCCATCACGTTCGGAATGAACGCCATAGTGGGCCGGGGGGCGGGCCAAGTGCTGCGTGTGGGGCAGCGGGTGGCGGCCAATCTGCGCTTTGATTGAGGGTGTGAACAGGCAGTAGAAATGCGATTGCTGGCAGGCCCGTAAAATCGGCGGTTTGTCTCCGAATTCCAGAAAGCCCTGCCATGAGCCTCCAATGCGGCATCGTGGGCCTGCCCAACGTCGGCAAGTCCACCCTTTTCAACGCGCTGACCAAGGCCGGCATCGCCGCCGAAAACTACCCCTTCTGCACCATTGAGCCCAATGTGGGCGTGGTGGAAGTGCCAGACCCCCGTCTGCAGCAACTCGCCGAGATCATTTCGCCCGAACGCATTGTTCCGGCCATCGTCGAGTTCGTGGACATCGCCGGCCTGGTGGCAGGTGCCAGCCAGGGCGAAGGCCTGGGCAACCAGTTCTTGGCCCATATCCGTGAAACCGATGCCATCGTGAACGTGGTGCGTTGTTTTGAAGACGACAACGTGATCCACGTGGCCGGCCGTGTGGACCCGATCTCTGACATCGAAGTCATCCAGACGGAACTGTGCCTGGCCGACATGGGCACTGTGGAAAAGGCGCTCAACCGCTACACCAAGGCTGCCAAGTCGGGCAACGACAAGGACGCAGCCAAGCTGGTGGCGCTGCTCACGCGCATCCAGGCCGCACTCAACGAAGGCAAGCCTGCGCGCTCGGTCGAGATCACCAAAGAAGAGCAGCCTCTGCTCAAGTCCCTGTGCCTGATCACGGCCAAGCCTGCCATGTTTGTGGGCAACGTGAGCGAAGACGGCTTTGAGAACAACCCATTCCTTGACCGCCTCAAGGAATACGCCGCCAGCCAGAACGCCCCTGTGGTGGCCATCTGCGCCAAGATGGAAGCCGAGATGGCGGAAATGAGCGACGAAGACCGCGACATGTTTCTCGCCGAAATGGGCCAGACCGAGCCCGGCCTGGCCCGCCTGATCCGCGGCGCCTTCAAGCTCCTCGGTCTGCAGACCTACTTCACGGCAGGCGTGAAGGAAGTGCGTGCCTGGACCATCCACATCGGCGATACGGCGCCCCAGGCGGCCGGGGTGATCCACGGCGACTTCGAGCGTGGCTTCATCCGCGCACAGACCATCGCCTTTGAGGACTTCATCGCGCTCAAGGGTGAGCAGGGTGCCAAGGATGCAGGCAAGATGCGTGCTGAAGGCAAGGAATACGTGGTCAAGGACGGCGACGTGCTGAACTTCCTGTTCAACGTCTAACGCTGAAAGCTGCATCGGGCCACAGGCCCGATGGCCCCGCATCCCTGCAAGGCCCCTGGCGTGCAGGGTTTTTTTACGACCATTGATGAGGTGGTGGCCATCGCCAGCACGCATTGCCGTTTTCTATGAACACTGGAATCCTCTACGCCGCCCTGGCCTACACCGCCTGGGGCCTCTTTCCCCTGTATTTCAAACAGGTGGCAGATGTGCCCTCGCTGGAGGTGGTGATGCACCGCACGCTGTGGTCGCTGGTGTTTGTTTTTTGCGTGTTGATGGTGCGCAGGCAATGGTCCTGGATGGGGACTGTGCTGCGCCAGCCCAAAGTGCTGGCGGCATTTGCCTTGTCAGCGATGCTGTTGTCGGGTAACTGGCTTACCTATGTGTGGGCGGTGCAGAACGAGCATGTGGTGGACGCCAGCCTGGGCTATTTCATTCTTCCGTTGGTGAATGTTGCGCTGGGCTTTGTCTTCCTGCACGAGCGGCCTCGCCCAGGCCAGTGGCTTGCAGTGGCAGTGGCCGCTGCCGGGGTCCTGTGGTTAGCCGTGCAGGCTGGGCGCTTGCCCTGGATTGCACTGGTGCTGGCCCTGAGTTTTGGCTTCTATGGCTTGTTGCGCAAGGTCGCCGTGCTGGGTGCTCTGGAAGGTCTGGCGCTCGAAACCCTGGTGCTTGCGCCGGTGGCCGCCATCGTGCTGGGCTGGTGGGTGTGGCAGGGAGAAGGTGCGCTGGTGCAGGGCCCTCCCACCACCATCGGATGGCTGTTTCTCGCAGGCCCTATGACAGCGGTTCCGTTGCTGCTGTTTGCGGCGGGCGCCCGCCTTATTCCGATGTCCACCTTGGGCATTCTGCAGTACATCTCGCCCAGCCTGCAGTTCGCGCTGGGCGTGTGGCTTTTCCATGAACCGTTCCAGCCTACGCGCTTGGTAGGTTTTGTCTTGATCTGGGCTGCGCTACTGGTCTACACCCTGGAGGGCTGGTGGACGCGTCGCCAGGTTATCGCGGCCTGACGGCGTCGGTCTCCAGGCGCGCGAGTGAAGATCGGGAAGCTTGACCCACGGTGAAAATCACCTTTGTGCGGGCTTGTCTGCACGGCCTGAGCTACTGGAAAACACGGAGCGCGACCGTGTCAGTTCTGCGTAAGATGCGCGGGCCTGCCTGCCGGGTGTCGGTTCCTGCAGCTAGCGCATTTCGGTGAGCTGTCACCCGAACGAACCTGGGCCCAGGCCTGCCTCCACATGTTTTTTGGTCGCAAGAATCCGTTTTCGACGACGGACGCCTTCCCCCTGTCCGACGCTGTCATGGAGTTCGATGACTCGTCTTCGGCCTCGGTGCGCCCTGCACGTCGCGCGCTGGATGGCGTGGGGCCGCGAAACGGACGCAGCGCGGGTGAGAAATGGCTGATGGCGTTGGGGCTGATGGGCCTGTACGGGCTGGCGGTGGCGGCGTTTTGCACACTGGGCGTGGTGGACCTGCTGGTGCTCGCCGTGTTCGGTGTGCTGGTCGCTGTGGTTTGTACGGCCTTTTGGGGTATTTTTCGCTCGGGCCTCTACCAGAAGGTTCGCCATCGCCACCTGAAGTTGGCCATGGTGGCCACAGCGCTGATGTGCATGCTCGGGCTGTTTTATCTGGCCCCTGTCACGCAGATCCTGCTGGCGCCGTTCACTTTTGTGGCTGTGGCTTATGGCATTTTCACCGTTCCGCGATCCACCCTGCTCGCCCTGTCTGCTTGTATGTTGTGCCTGTATGCCGTGGTGATGGGGCTGCACTACCTGGAGCAGCAAAACGAAGCGCTGCTGCGCCTGGAGGCGTTGCATTGGCTGGCGTTGGCGGTTTCTTTGCCTGCCTTCATTGCGCTCATGGGCCGGGTACAGCGCCTGTACCGCAGCCTGTACCACGCCAGCCGCAAGATCAAGAATATCCAGGAAGACGCCCAGCGCGACCCGCTGGTGGGATGCTTCAACCGGCGCTATGTGTTGGCCGCGCTGGAAGAACAAAAGCAGTTGGCTGACGAAAGTGGCATCCCGCTGTGCCTGGCCGTGCTGGATATTGACCATTTCAAGCGCATCAACGACGAGCTGGGACATTTGGGGGGCGACGAGGTGTTGCGCACCTTTGCCCGCATTGCACAGCAGGGCGTTCGCGGAGGCGATGTGTTTGGCCGCTATGGGGGTGAAGAGTTTCTGCTCATCTTCCCTGGCACGTCGTTGCTGCCTGCGCTCAATACCTGCGAGCGCATTCGTGCCCAGGTAGAAACCCATGCCTGGAGCGGTTTGCTCAAGGGCCGGGTGACGGTTTCCATTGGCGTCACGCAGTATATTTTGGGCGAGTCGGTGCTGGAGTTCTTCTCACGCGCCGATACCGCCATGTACATGGCCAAGGAAGGCGGGCGCAACCAGGTGGTGGTCGAAGAGCCGGTTGCCAGGGGGCATTCGTTGCTGCCCGCATCCAGCGCCCACTCTTTTCTATGAGGTGCAGGGCTACTCCTGCGGGTACATCTCAAAGCGAATTGACCCATGCTTGCGCAGCCGGGTTTCCGCGCGGATCAGTCGATGCTTTCGCAATAGTGGTCATCTAAACCGTGCGTTCCCTGGGGATGCATTCGTCAAGGTCGACCCGCCGCGAGCACGACCGCCTCGATGACGCGGCCAACCTCCCCATCAGTCATGCCTGGAAAGATGGGAAGTGCAAGCGCCTGCTGCGCGTGGGCCTCGGCATGGGGGAGGTGCACCTCGGGAAAGCACTTCAGATACGCCGGTTGCCTGTGGATCGGATCGCTGTAGTAGATCCGGGTTTGCACACCTTCTTGTGCCAGCATTGCGCGCAGCCTGTCGCGCTGTGCGCACCGCAGGACAAAGTAGTTCCAGGCGTGTCCATCGTGATGGTGAGGCAGTGCAATGCCGGGAAGCCTGCCCATGCCCGCCAGGTAACGCCCCGCGATGCTTTTCCGTTGGCTCAGCCAGGTGTCTAGCTGGCTCAGGCCTTGCGCCAGCGCCGCAGCCTGAAATTCATCCATGCGGCTGTTGTAGCCAACCTCGGAATGGCATCCTGCGTGCAGCCCGTGATTGCGCAGCGACATCGCACGGTCAACGAAATGCGCATGGCGGCTGGTCAGCGCACCGGCGTCGCCCGGCGCGCCCAGGGTTTTTGTGGGGTAGAAACTGAGCGTTCCAAGGTCGCCCAGGGTGCCGGCCTGCAGCAACCCCTGACCTTCAACATGCACCTGGGCACCCAGCGCCTGTGCGGCATCCTCTATCAGCGGCACCCCCATCGCGCGGCAACTCTGTGCGATGGCTGGAATCGCACTGGCATCGCCAAACAACGGAACCGCCATCACTGCGCGGGTGCGAGGTGTGATGCAGGCAATCACTTCCGGTTCGCCACAGACGAAGTCGTGGGCCTGGGAGTCGCACAGCACCGGCACGGCCCCTGTGCGGACCACTGCTTCAAAGCAGGCAAAGAATGTGTAGGAGGGGAGAACGACTTCATCACCAGGTTCCAGGTTGAGCAACCGGAGCGCGAGCACCAGGGCATCGGTTCCCGAATTCAATGCAACCACTGGGGTTTCCAGTCTGGCGGAGAGGGCTTGTTCAAAGCTGCGCACATGCTGCCCCAGGATGTACTGGCCACTTTCCAGAATTTCTGCAAACGCAGCACCGAGGCCAGTGGCATTCGCAGGCACCTGCCAGGGGCTGCGAAAAAAGGGCACCGTCATAGCCTTGCCGCGATCGCGAGGGCGCGGCGGGCAGCGGTTGCGCCCTCCATCGCACTGGCCAAATGCGAAGGCTGTCCTTTGAGCATGCTGTGAAAGGCCGTGTATTGGCGTGTGAGTGCGTCCGGTTGGGTCGGCTCTGCGCGGTGCGACAGGGGCAGTTCGCAGACGGCCGTGGCTTTGTGCCAGCGGATGGTCGCACTGGAAGAGTCCGCGCCATGGAGTGCGTGGAAATTCACGACGGTCGACCCCATCGCCACCTGTGCGGAGACGCCGTCGCCGTGCTCCTGGACGGAAAGGATGTGAAACGAGTCCGGTGTGTGGCAGCGCAGCAGGTGGGCGGCCAGATCCAGGTCGTGGACCATCAGGTCCAACACCACCGAATGGCTGCACCCTGGAAGGCGCGACTGCCGTGAAAACACGATGCTCCCCGGCGTTGTGTCCCACGGAGCGGACATCAGCGCCTGATTGAAGCGCTCGATATGTCCCGTGAAGAGCCGGCGATGGGTCGCCTGGGCCGCATCGAGCATGGTGTCGATCTCCGCCTCTGAGCTCGCCATGGGTTTCTCTACCAGCACATCGATCCCCCGGTGCATCAACGCGATCGCAATCTCGGCGTGGGTATCTGCGGGGGTCACCACCGAGGCCGCCTCCACGCCACGGGGGAGGTCATTCAGGGACGCGATGGCGTTGAAGCCGTCGGCTTGCGCCGCATTTCGGGCACCGCGTTGGGGGTCGACCACACACAGCACTTCGAACGCAGGGTGTGCCTGGGCACGCAGGGCATGCACGCGCCCAAAGCGGCCATAGCCAATCACTGCGATGCGGGTGCGGTTCGCCATGGGGTCCACTTCAGCGCTGGGGTGCGAAGGACTGCACCAATTGCCTCAGGTGCTGGGCCTGGATGACGTGCTTGTAAATACCTGCCAGAAGTCGCTCTTCGCCAATGCGCTCGAAACTGGGCATCGCGTCGGGGACCTTGCCGTCCTCATAGGGGGTGCGGCGCGCTGTGTACAGGCACTCTGTGGCGAACGCTTGCTGCCCATAGCTATCCAGCATGGTCTGGAGCTCTTGCTCGAGCACTGGACTGCAACGCCGGGCGTAGTCCTGCATCTTGGCGAGTTTCTGGGCCAACTCTGGCGCTGACAGGGTGATCTTGACCTCGGCCTGTTCCTCATGGGCGGGGTCACAGGGGTGGCCGACCAGTGGAATCTCCAGGTTGCGGACCTGCCGTCCGGCCTGCCCCATCTGCTGCACCAGACAATTTGCCAGTACCCGGCACAGGTCGTGCGTTGGGTTGTAGCCCTCTGCCTGGTCGGACACCAGCACATCGATGCCCTCTTGCAGGGCGGCCTGGGTGAGCTGGGTCAGCCAACCGGCAAATGGGGATGGTGCGGTGCCGAGCAAGGCTTGGTACACCGCAGCGTCTGACACCGGCTCCAGCCAGTCGCGGCGCACGCGAACGCCGATGTCGGCCAGCAGATCCTGGGTGTCGCTCAGGCGTGCCTGCCCGATGGAGCCGTCACCGTTCGTCAGGATCACCACATGGGGCTTCACTCGGCGCACCCACTCAAAAATGCGCAGTTCGTGGCCCGGGTGGGCTACCAAAAGAAGAGGCTTCATGGTCGTTGGGGTTTAAGTGCTTCGGTGCGCCCCGAACCAGCGCAAGGGCGCGGTCAATCGCCAGGACCAGCTGGCGCGCAATGCGCCAATTTGCCCCTCCAGATCGGCCGCAAGGGCCTTCGTGGCAGCCAGTTCCAGCGCCTGTGGATCGGAGTGGGGATGGGGGGCGGGCGCTGGCGGGTCGGCGATGGGCGAGGTCGGGCTGTGCCGTGCCTTCTGCGATTCGACCCGTTCGAGCAGGATGCCGGTTTGCACCGCCACCTGTGCAACGCCAAACGGCATGAGATTGTCTGCAACATGCTGGGCGAACTCGCGGAGTTCTTCCTGAGGGCTGACCGGGCGGCGGGTGGCTTCGGCATGGACGATGCGTTGTGCCAGGCGCTCCACGGCGTCCGCAGTGGCGGCCAGTGAGACATGCTCGCGTACGTAGGCGCTCACGGCCTGCGCATCTGGCGCACAGTAGCGTTGTATCTCCTGCTCGATGGTATCGCGGTGAATGCGCTGTTGCATCAGCCGGCGTCCAAAGTTCCAGCGATGCCATTCCTTGACGTTGCCTGGCGTGACCATGCCTGCCAGGCCCGTGCCTTCGTTGAGCAGGATGACAGCACAGCCCACCGCCATCGCCTCCATGGCACAGCGGGCCTTTGCAAACACCAGGTCAAACTGCGCCAGGACTTTTTCTGGAGAAGCCTCCTGCCGCCCGACGCCTTTTCCAATCACCTCCAGCGATATGCCAAGCGCCGCGCAGGCTGATCGGATGGCTGCGGTTTCTTCGCTCTCTGTGGAGTAATTGCTGAATATCGCCGCGCGCAGCGGTTTGGCGGGCAACGGTGGGCGAGGGCGAAATCTTTCCAGGTCGACGCCATTGGAAATGATTTCTAAAGACGATCGCGGAATGCCATTTTCGAGATACAGGCGTTCCGCACAATTCTCATCTACCGCCACATGTTGCCGAATGCGGGTCAAGCGCGGCGGTTTTCCGTGCAAAGCTGTGCGGTCGTGGCAAATGGATATCGCCGGGGTGGACAAAAAATGCGCCATGCAGGCCACCGTATCGTCGCGCATATTTCCGATAATGATGTCCGGCGGTTCGGACATACAAGACAACTCGGCAATACAAGCAATACAGCGCGAGCGCAGTTCGTCCGCCAGATCACCCATGATGGGGGCATACACCACGATGGAATGGCCACGCTGGTGGAGGGCGAGTGCAAGATCGCGAACAAAAAGCTCTGCACCGCTGCGATATTGCATGCCGCACACTGCAATAAGGATTTGCACAGGGGACCTTTGAACTCTGGGATGTCTGAAGGCGAAGCTGTAGCGGGCGCTTGCCAGTAAAGGAAATGATACGCGATGGGCCTCCAGCATTACTGGCAGCGGCTTTGCAAAGGCCGAGCGGTGCAAGCACCCTTGCCAGCCCTTCCCCCCATGCCGATTATCGTCGGCTCACCCCGATCGGGGACCACCCTTTTGCGGCTGATGCTGGATGCACACCCCGCGCTCGCCATTCCGCCAGAGACAGGGTTTCTCGCCATGCCCCTGGACGGTTTTGGCACACCCGATCCGCGCACCTGGTTTTGCAACGCCGTCACGGGTTTTCCTCCCCACGCGCCTGGATGGGCGGACTTTGGCATCGACCGGGCTGCTTTTTCACAGGCTCTGGAATGCGTCGATCCCTTCAGTCTCCCCGACGGTTTCCGGGTGTTCTATCGGATGTATGCCGCCAGGTTCCACAAGACGCGGTGGGGCGACAAGACGCCGCTGTATGGCCTGCACATGCCCTATCTGCAGCAACTGCTGCCGGAAGCGCATTTCATCCACATCGTTCGCGATGGGCGGGCATGCGCTGCCTCGCTGCGGGATCAGTGGTTTTCACCCGGGAGATCCATGGCTGTCCAGGCGCGGCACTGGCGGGACAACGTCACCACCACAAGAAGCAACGGCGCGCAGTGCCAGAACTACCTGGAACTCCGCTACGAGAACCTCATTGCCAATACCGAAGCAGAACTGCGAAGGGTGTGCGATTTCATCCGGCTCGATTTTGATACCGCCATGCTGGATTACCACACCCGAAGCGGAGAACGGCTCCAGGAGCACAAAGGTCGTGTCACCGCAGATGGTGCGGTCATCGTGTCCGAAGAGCGGCGGCGAGCGCAGCAGGCCAGAACCCTGCAGGCACCAGACCCGCAATTGCTGGATGCCTGGCGCAGCATCTTGTCAGCGGATGAGATCCTCGAATTTGACGCGGTTGCGCATGACTTGCTCAGGGAGCTGGGCTACATCGCCTGATGCGGCGGCCTGCGCCTGCACACATCGCCGGCACTGTCACGGCACGATGTGCCCGGGCATGAAGTACAGCAGCACGCTGGTCATCACCAAATAACGGAAAAACTTGCCCACTGCCATGTACGCCAGGCAGGGCCAGAACGGTAGCTTCAACCACCCCGCCACAGCGCACAGCGGGTCGCCCACCACGGGCAGCCAGCTCATCAGGCAAGCGCGCGCACCAAAACGCTGGAGCCAGTGGAGGGCGCGCACGTCGGTGGCGTTGCCACGGGCCTTGTCCACCGCCTTGTGGGCGCCCAGGCCCATCCACCAGCTCACACCACCGCCCAGCGTGTTGCCGGCCGTAGCCACCAGGATGGCGGGCCAGAAGAGTTCGGGGTTGATCTTGATCAGGCCGAACACTGCAGGCTCCGAGCCCAGCGGCAGCAGCGTGGCAGAAATGAACGCCACCACAAAAACCGTGCTCAGGCCGAACTGCGGCAGCGCAAGCCATTCCAGCAGCTGGTGCATCCAGATTTCCATAAGCGGCAAGTGTAGGGCGGTGCAGCCCGTGCTTTCTTGCCAGGGGGCGCCGTCCTACGCCGGTCCGCGCCATCTGCGCATGGCCTGTAGATGGCGTCTTTCGTATCGTGATACCCACACCGTCCCTCAAAAAATCCACACGGAGGAGGCCCCATGCACAGTTTTCAACCCCATGTCGTTACTGGCAGTCCGGCCCAGACGGGCCTGCCGGTAGGTCCGCGCTGGGCACCGTTGGTCTTGGCACTGCTGCTGGCCGCATGTGCACACAGCCCACGGGCTGCGGTGCCCGAACTGCCCGCAGCCGAGGTGCCGACCGCCGCCATCACCACCTGCACCGAAACACCGTCGGCGCGCGCGGCCTTGCAGCGTGCTGGCCAGGAGCTGCAGGCGCACGGCATGGTGCTGCAAGCCACCTGCCCGGCGGCTGGCGGTGGCTGGGTGGTGAAGGTGCGTGTGGTGGACGGAATGAAGGCCAGCAAGGTGGTGCGTGGGCCGCTGGCAGATGGGCATGACGTGGACATGGGCACGCCCGCAGGTGTGGAGCTGGCAGGCGCGGCAGCGGCTGCGCAGGGCTTTTCGCCCGATGTGCGGCACAACCGTGATTGGCTGCGCGCGATGATGGCCCGCCATCAGTTCGAAAACACCCCGGATGCCTGGTGGCGCTTTGCGCAGCGCGGCACTGCACCTGTGCGCACCGCAGACGCCGACCTCGCTGCACGATGAGCTTGCCCAGCCGGGACAGCGCTTGATGGACGCGTGGGTCCCACGGAGGCGCTCCCGTTCAATTTTTCAGGGGGCAAAACATTTCATTTGCTGAAATTTTCAGCAGGTACAATCCTGCCTCCTTTTTCAGCATCTGCTGCTGCCTCTATCTCACCCCCCGTCCATGCACATCGGCCACATTCCTTTGGCGAACCGGTTGTTCGTCGCCCCGATGGCGGGCGTCACCGACCGGCCGTTTCGCCAGTTGTGCAAGGCGCTGGGGGCTGGGTATGCGGTGAGCGAGATGGTGACCTCGCGCAAGGACTTGTGGAACAGCCTCAAGACCTCGCGCCGGGCCAACCATGAAGGGGAACCGGGGCCCATTGCCGTGCAGATCGCCGGCACCGATGCGCCGATGATGGCCGAGGCCGCGGTCTACAACGTGGAGCGTGGCGCGCAGATCATCGATATCAACATGGGTTGCCCGGCCAAGAAGGTGTGTAACAAGTGGGCGGGCTCCGCGCTGATGCAGAACGAGGCCCTGGCGGTGGAAATTGCCGAGGCCGTGGTGCAGGCCTGCGCGCCCTTCAACGTGCCCGTCACGCTGAAGATGCGCACCGGCTGGTGCCAGGAGCACAAGAACGCGGTGCAACTCGCGCGGCAGTTCGAGGCCGTGGGTATCCAGATGCTCACCGTGCACGGCCGCACGCGCGAGCAGGGCTACAAGGGCCATGCGGAGTACGACACCATCGCGGCCGTCAAGGCGGCGGTGAAGGTGCCTGTGGTGGCCAATGGCGACATCACCTCGCCCGAGAAGGCGCGTGATGTGCTGGCTGCCACCGGCGCTGACGCGATCATGATTGGCCGCGCCGCCCAGGGCCGCCCGTGGATCTTCCGCGAGATCGGCCACTTTCTGGCCACGGGCGAACACCTGGCGCCACCGCTGGTGGCCGAGGTGCGGCGCCTGCTGCTGGACCACCTGCAGGACCACTACAGCCTGTACGGCGAGCTGACCGGGGTGCGCAGTGCACGCAAGCACATTGCGTGGTACCTGCGCGCGCTGCCGGGCGGCGAGGCCTTCAGGCAACACATCAACACGATCGAAGACTGCACCACGCAGTGGCAGGCCGTGGCCGACCACCTGGATGCCCTCGCGCAACAGATGGACCGGCTACCCGCCGCCACGGGCGTGGATGCAGAACCAGAAGAACAAGAGGGATTGGCTGCATGAGCAAGAAACACATAGAAGAATGCGTGCGCGAGAGCCTGCAGGGCTACTTTCGCGACCTGGGCGGTGAGACACCCGATGGCATGTACGAGATGCTGGTGCGTGTGGTCGAAAAGCCACTGCTGGAAGTGGTGATGACGCACGCCGACAACAACCAGTCCCGCGCGGCCGAATGGCTGGGCCTGAACCGCAACACGCTGCGCAAAAAGCTCGTCGAGCACAAGCTGCTCTGACGCCATTGTGTCATTTGCTATTCACTTTATAGCTGCTAGCGCTTGATGGATAAGCGCTGGAGCCTGTTTTTATTCAAACCCTCCCCACCCACACCATGAACGCACTCCTCTCCGTCTCCGACAAGACCGGCATCGTCGAATTCGCGCAAGCCCTGCATGCACTGGGCATCAAGCTGCTGTCCACCGGCGGCACCGCCAAGCTGCTCGCCGACAAGGGCCTGCCCGTGACCGAAGTGGCCGAGGTCACGCAGTTTCCTGAAATGCTGGACGGCCGCGTGAAGACGCTGCACCCCAAGGTGCACGGCGGCCTGCTGGCGCGCCGCGAGCTGCCCGAACACATGGCGGCTTTGAAGGAACACGGCATCGACACCATCGACCTGCTGGTGGTCAACCTCTACCCCTTTGAAGCCACCGTGGCCAAGGCCGGTTGCACGCTGGCCGACGCCATCGAGAACATCGACATCGGCGGCCCCGCCATGGTGCGCAGCGCCGCCAAGAACTGGAACGACGTGGGCGTGATCACCTCGGCCGACCAGTACGACGCCGTGTTGGCCGAGCTGAAAGCGGGCGGCAAGCTCTCCAACAAGCTGCGCTTCGCGCTGTCGGTGGCCGCGTTCAACCGCATCGCCCAGTACGACGGCGCCATCAGCGACTACCTCTCGTCCGTCACGTTTGAAGAAGAAAAGCTGTCGGAAACCTATGTGCCCACACGCGCCCAGTTCTCCGGCCAGAGCAACGGCATCTTCACCAAGGTGCAGGACCTGCGCTACGGTGAAAACAGCCACCAGCAGGCCGCGCTGTACCGCGACCTGCATCCCGCGCCCGGCGCGCTCGTCACGGGCGTGCAGCTGCAGGGCAAGGAGCTGAGCTACAACAACATCGCCGATGCCGACGCTGCCTGGGAATGTGTGAAGAGCTTTGAGGCCCCGGCCTGCGTGATCGTCAAGCACGCCAACCCCTGCGGCGTGGCCGTGGGCCTGGATGCGCTGGACAGCTACAGCAAGGCCTTCCAGACCGATCCGACCAGCGCCTTCGGCGGCATCATCGCCTTCAACCGCACGGTGGACGGCAACGCCGCGCAGCAGATCTCCAAGCAGTTTGTCGAAGTGCTGATGGCCCCCGACTTCACGGCCGAAGCGCTGGAAGTGTTCAAGGCCAAGGCCAATGTGCGCCTGCTCAAGATCGCACTGCCCGCACACGGTGGCAAGACCGACTGGGCGCGCGGCCGCAATGCCATGGACGCCAAGCGCATCGGCTCGGGCCTGCTACTGCAGACGGCCGACAACCACGAGCTCTCGCTCATCGACCTCAAGGTTGTGACCCAGAAGCAGCCCACGCTGGAACAGATGGAAGATCTGCTGTTCGCCTGGAAGGTGGCCAAGTACGTCAAGAGCAACGCCATCGTGTTCTGCAAGGGCGGCATGACCATGGGTGTGGGCGCCGGCCAGATGAGCCGCCTGGACTCGGCCCGCATCGCCAGCATCAAGGCCGGGCACGCCAACCTGTCGCTGCAGGGCACCGTGGTGGCCAGCGACGCCTTCTTCCCCTTCCGCGACGGCCTCGATGTGGTGGTCGATGCAGGCGCCACCTGCGTGATCCAGCCCGGTGGTTCCATGCGCGACAACGAAGTCATCGACGCTGCCAACGAGCGCGGTGTGGCGATGGTGTTCAGCGGCGTTCGCCATTTCCGCCACTGACCCTCAGCGAGCAGCCCAACTGTGAGACTTACGCAGGAGAAGCGATGACGCTGGAAGACGACTCGCCTGAACTACCAATTCCACAGGAAGCTCTGAACGACCCAGGCGCCTTTGAAATCATGCGACTGTGGGCTGGTGGTGGCCAATTGCACGTGATGATCAACAGTGGCTTGCAAGGTGGGGCGGAAGATTTCGGGGAGCTGTTGGCCGATCTGTACGAGCACGCCGCACGTCTATATGCCCAACGCGATGAGCAAACCGTCGCTGAATGCCGTGTCCTCATCCTTGAGGACTTTCTTCGCAGAACGAGAGAGCCGAATGTCAGTGTCGAAGGCGAGATACCAAAAGACCATTGACCCATGCTCAAAATTTAAGTGTTTTGACCTGACAGCGCTTGCCAAGCAAGCGCTGGCTGCGATCAATATCGTTACGCTGCCGTTTCGAACCGTGTCTGCACCGCAAAGTCCAGCGGCAGGCCAACATAGTTCTCGGCCAGCGACGTGGAGGCCGCGCGGGAGTTGACCAGGTAATCCAGCTCCGCCTCCTGCATCTTCTGCCCGAACTCGCCCGTGTCCGGAAAGCGGTGCATCAGCGAGGTGAACCACCACGAGAAGCGCTCGGCGCGCCAGACGCGGCGCAGGCAGCGGTCGGAATACGTGTCGATGCCCGCGCTGGATTGGTCGCGGTAGTAATCCGACAACGCATTCCACAGGTACCCCACGTCACTCGCCGCCAGGTTCAGACCTTTGGCGCCGGTGGGTGGCACGATGTGGGCGGCGTCGCCCGCCAAAAACAGGCGGCCAAAGCGCATGGGCTCGGCCACGAAGCTGCGCAGCGGGGCGATGCTCATCTCCAGCGCCGGGCCGGTGACCAGGTGCGCGCGCGCCTCGGGGTCCAGGCGGTTGCCCAGCTCGGCCCAGAACTGCTCGATGCTCCACTGCTCCACCTTGTCGGTCGAAGGCACCTGCAGGTAGTAGCGGCTGCGCGTGTTGCTGCGCATGCTGCACAGCGCAAAGCCGCGCTCGGTGTTGGCGTAGATCAGCTCGTGCGACACGGGCTTCACGTCGGCCAGCACGCCCAGCCAGCCGAAGGGGTAGACGCGCTCGTAGGTGCGCAGCGCGCCCTCGGGCACGCTGGCACGGCACACGCCGTGGTAGCCGTCGCAGCCTGCGATGAAGTCGCACAGCACCTCGTGGGTCTGGCCGTCCTTCTCATACGTCACGCGCGGCTGCTGGCCGTCGAAGTCGTGCACGCTCACGTTCTGGGCGTCGTACACGGTGGCGAGGCCTTCGGCGGCGCGGGCGTCCATCAGGTCGCGCGTCACTTCGGTTTGGCCGTACACCGTCACGCGGCTGCCGCCGGTCAGCGCGTGCAGGTCGATGCGGTGCCGTGCGCCCTTGAACAGCAGCTCGATGCCGTCGTGCGGCAGGCCCTCGGCATGGGCGCGGGCGCCGACGCCAGCCTGGTCCAGCAGGTCCATGCTGACTTGCTCCAGCACGCCTGCGCGGATGCGGCCCAGCACGTAGTCGGGGCTGCGCTGTTCGATGATGACGGCGTCGATGCCGGACGTGTAGAGCAACTGGCCGAGCAGCAGGCCGGCGGGGCCTGCGCCGATGATGGCAACTTGGGTACGCATGGTGGACAACCTCACAAAGGCGTTGGAGAGCGGTAGATGAACAGGGTCAAGCGTAGGTTGATCCAGGTCAATCTGGGGTCCGGCCACGGCGCTAGCGGGCGATAGATAGATGCAATGTGCGATCATCGCGCAATCTTCCGCGCCAAGGGACCTCGGCACGCCAACCGATGGTTCGCCCGTTGAGCCGCATCGTGTCTCAGGCCACCCATCGGCCGACTGACCCACCCACTCTGGAACCCGAATGACCACCGTTCCCATCGCCAAAGCAGACTTCATCGAAGGCATGGCCAAGGGCATGGCGGTGCTGGAGAGTTTTGACACCGAACGCCAGCGCCTGAATGCCACGCTGGCAGCCCAGCGCACCGGCCTCACGCGCGCGGCGGCGCGGCGGCACCTGCTGACCCTGGCCCACCTGGGGTATCTGGAGACGGACGGCAGCTACTTCTGGCTGGCGCCCAAGGTGCTGCGGTTTTCGGGCAGCTACCTGGCCTCGGCGCGGCTGCCGCGTGTGCTGCAGCCCACGCTCAACCGGCTGGCGGCGCAGACGCAGCAGTCGTTTTCGGCGGTGGTGCTGGATGGCAGCGAGGTCGTGATCGTGGCGCGCAGCGGGGTGTATGGTGCGCCGTCGCGTGTGCTGGCCTATGGACTGCACCTGGGGGCGCGGCTGCCAGCACACCCCACGTCCACGGGGCGGGTTCTGCTGGCGGCGTTGCCGCCGGCGGGGCTGACGGCGTGGTTCAAGGCCTGTTCGTTGCACCGCCTCACACCCCACACCATCACCCAGGTCGGCCCGCTGCGGCAAGTGATTGCCAAGGTGCGGCGTGACGACTACTGTCTGGCGGTGGAAGAGCACGAGCTGGGCGTGCACGCGCTGGCCGTGCCCCTGCGCAACCTGCAGGGCGACACGGTGGCGGCGCTCAATGTGGTGGCGTCGCCCAAGCAGGTGGATGAGAGCAGCCTGCAGCGCGACATGCTGCCACTGCTGCAGGAGGCCGCCCGCGAGTTGCGGGGGCTGTTGTGAAAGCTAAAGCGGGTAGGTAAGCAGGAATATCAGTAAAAATGGCCTCTGGCGCTTGATGGTAAAGCGCCAGTAGCTATTATTTTGATAGTTCTTTGAACACTTCGCGGGCGGCTGCCACGGTGGCGGCAATGTCGTCGGCCGTATGGGCCGAGCTCACGAAACCCGCCTCGTACAGCGCCGGCGCAATGTAGATACCGCGGTCCAGCAGGCCGTGGAACAACTGGTTGAAACGCGCGCTGTCGGTCTTGAGCACCTGGGCGTAGTTCTGGGGCAGCTCGGGCATCAGGAAGAAGCCGAACATGCCGCCTTCGCTGTCGGTGCTGAAGGGCACGCCCTCGGCCGCCGCCGCAGCGGCCAGCCCATCGACCAGCGAGCGTGTGGTGGCCGAGAGGGCGTCGAAGAAGCCAGGTTTCTTGATCTCGCGCAGCGTGGCCAGCCCGCAGGCCGTGGCCACCGGGTTGCCCGACAGCGTGCCCGCCTGGTACACGGCACCCAGCGGGGCCAGGTGTTCCATGATGGCGCGCGGGCCCCCAAAGGCGGCCAGCGGCATACCGCCACCGATCACCTTGCCGAGTACCGTGATGTCGGGCTTGAAGCCGGGGATGCTCTTGGCGTACACGCTCTGCGCGCTGCCCAGGGCCACGCGAAAGCCGGTCATCACTTCGTCGAGCACCAGCAGCGCGCCGTGTTCGGTGCACAGCTCGCGGCAGCGCTTCATGAACGGCACGCTGGCGCGCACCAGGTTCATGTTGCCCGCGATGGGCTCGATCATCACGCAGGCCAGTTCCTTGCCATGCAG
This sequence comes from Acidovorax sp. Root275, assembly GCF_001428965.1. NCBI lineage: Bacteria > Pseudomonadati > Pseudomonadota > Betaproteobacteria > Burkholderiales > Comamonadaceae > Acidovorax > Acidovorax sp. Root275. The sequence continues at coordinate 303,429 of NZ_LMJH01000008.1, forward strand.
GGCGAAGGCTTCTTCGAGCTGGGCGACGTTGTTGTATTCCAGCACCAGAGTGTGCTGCACCACTTCGGGTGGTACGCCCGCGCTGGTGGCATTGCCAAACGTGGCCAGGCCCGAGCCGGCCTTGACCAGCAGCGAATCGGCATGGCCGTGGTAGCAGCCCTCAAACTTAATGAACTTGCTGCGGCCCGTGGCACCGCGCGCCAGGCGGATTGCGCTCATGCCAGCTTCGGTGCCCGAGCTGACCAGGCGGATCATCTCCATCGAGGGGACGAGGCTCAGGATTTCCTCGGCCAGCTCCACCTCGCGCTCGGTCGGCGCACCAAAGCTGAAGCCTTCAAGCGCGGCGCTCTGCACAGCTTCGAGCACGGCGGGGTGGCCGTGGCCCAGGATCATCGGGCCCCAGGAGCCGATGTAGTCGATGAAACGCTGGTCATTGGCGTCCCAGAAGTAGGCGCCCTTGGCACGTTTCACGAAACGGGGCGTGCCGCCGACGGCCTTGAAGGCCCGCACGGGCGAGTTCACGCCGCCGGGGATGAGCGCCTTGGCGCGTTCGAACAGGGGGATGTTGAGATCAGTGCTTGGTGTCATGGGGGGGCATCACAAAGCCTTCGAGGGCTTGCGCTTCGTCAATCAGGGGTTCTTCTTCGTCGCCGTCGGCCTCGTCATCGTCGGGCTGGGCCCAGAACATGCGATCGGGCACGATGTGCCCCATTCCGGGGCGAAAGCCGGCGTCCAGGCAGCGGTCGAGGTAGCCCAGGGCTTCACTGGTGGCTTCGCCCAGGTCGTTGCCGCTGGCCACCAGGGCCGTGAGGGCGGCGGACAAGGTGTCGCCCGCGCCGGAGAAGGTGGCGTCGAACAGTTCGAACTTGCCACTGCCCAGCACGGTCTGGGGGGACGCGAGCACGTTCTCGACAAACTGCTCGGGCAGCGGAATGCCGGTGACCAGGGTGTAAGGCACGCCCATCTCGGAGGCGGCCCGGGCAATGTCGCGGGCAGTGGGACTGCGGTCGCTGGTCCAGTCGGGCAGCAGCCAACGCCACAAGGTGCTGTGGTTTCCAACCAACACCGAGGTCTGCGGTAACAACAATTCGCGGAAGGCATCCAGGTACTCGTCGATCAGCTCGTCGCGCCACCAGGACAGGTTGGGCATGTAGGCGATCACGGGGACTTCGTCGTAGTCGGTCGTGATCTCGGCAATGGTGCTGATGTTCTCTGGGCTGCCCACGAAACCGACCTTGATGGCCTGTACTGGCAGGTCCTCCAGCACGGCCCGGGCCTGCTCGGCCACAGCCTCGTCGTCAAAGCTGAAGTGGTCAAAAATCTCTGCGGTGTCGCGGGCATAGGCGCCTGTGACCACGGCAATCGGATGCCCGCCCACGGAGGCAATGGTGGTGATGTCGGCTGTCAGCCCACCGGCACCGCTGGGGTCGCTGGCATTGAAGACGAGGACACACGCAGGGCTTGCGTCCTCAGAACCGTCATCTTCAATGTCTATGCTTTCGGGGGGGGGAGGGGATGCTTTGGTGGTCATGGACCAGATCCTGCTTGAGGGGTGGCACCGAAGCCGCAGCCCACGGAGATGACTAGATACAATCGTTGCATTCTATGTGAAGGCCCTTTAAGCTGTGATCGACTCTAAAACTTGGATGTGTTTGATTTGCGGTTGGATTTATGACGAAGCAGAGGGTTCACCTGAGCACGGCATTGCACCCAATACACCCTGGGATCAGGTTCCGATGAACTGGACCTGCCCCGAGTGTGGGGCCCGCAAGGAAGACTTCGAGATGGTTCAGATTTGAGGCGCACCAGCATCATGTGCTGCTGCGTTGTTTTTTTCTCCATCAGGAGCAGTAACAATTGACTACAACAGGCGCATCTTTCAAAGTGCTCGTGGTGGATGACAGCAACACCATCCGTCGAAGCGCCGAGATTTTTCTCAAGCAGGGGGGGCACGAAGTCTTGTTGGCCGACGACGGCTTTGATGCTTTGGCCAAAGTCAATGATTACCAGCCTCAGCTGATTTTCTGCGACATCCTCATGCCCAAGCTCGACGGGTACCAGACCTGCGCCATCATCAAGCGCAATGCCCGTTTTGCAGATACTCCGGTGGTGATGCTGTCCTCCAAGGATGGCGTATTCGACAAAGCGCGCGGGCGCATGGTCGGCTGCCAGGAATATCTCACCAAACCGTTTACCAAAGACCAGCTGTTGCAGGCAGTGCAGCAGTTTGGCAATTCCCAACAAGGAGCGATGTAATGCCCATCCAGAAAGTATTGGTCGTCGACGACTCGAAGACCGAGTTGATGTTTTTGACGGACCTGCTTCAGAAAAAAGGCATGCAGGTCCGCACCGCAGAAAATGCCGACGAGGCTTTCCGCCGTCTGGCGGAGGAAAAGCCCGACCTGATCCTCATGGACGTCGTGATGCCCGGGCAGAATGGCTTCCAGCTTACACGCGCCATCACCCGCGACCCGCTGTATGCCGATGTGCCCATCATCATGTGCACGAGCAAGAACCAGGAAACGGATCGCGTCTGGGGGATGCGGCAGGGTGCACGGGGCTATATCACCAAGCCCGTGGATCCCGCTGAACTGCAGGCCAAAATCGACGCTCTGAACTAAGGCAGCGGCGCGTTCATGGCCAACCGCGAAGCCCTGCGAGAGCTCCAGACCCGACTTGCCAGCCGCCTTCAGGCAGCAAGAACCGAAGGGGCCTCTGTTTCATCCTGGCTGGCTGTCGAGTCCGCTGGGAGTTTCTACTTGCTGCCACTGGGACAGTCGGGGGAAATCTTCCCCTGGGTCTCGATTCAGGCGGTGCCCTATACCCAGAACTGGTTTCTGGGGGTTGCCAACCTGCGCGGTGGCTTGGTTGGTGTGGTGGATTTGGCCGGCCTTTTGGGTTCTGCAGCGCCCCGCACAGAGCAAGCACTGTCGGAAACCAGCCTGCTGGCCTTCAACGCTGCCCTGGAGGTGAACGCCGCGCTGTTGGTGGATCGCCTTGCGGGACTGCGTGGAACCGACGCATTTGTGTCGTCCGAGCCACCCGCCGAAGATTCGCCCGCGTTCTTTGGCACCACCTATATCGATTCCAGCGGCACACGCTGGCAGGAGCTGAACTTGCAGATCCTGTCCCAACATCCCGCTTTCCTGAGCATCAGTGCTTGAGTTTTTCTGTAAGGCTGCACCATGTCCGTCGTCAATCAATTTGGAAAACTGTTCAACCGGAAACCTGCCACGCCGGATACCGGCGCGACTGCCGGCACCGCCGATGACGGGCAGGATCTCCTTGCTGCGGGCTCGCTGGACGGCGGGCAGCTGCGCGACACCTACCAGGCTGAAGCGATGAACAGCGTTCAAGGCGATCCAGATGGTTATGTGCCGGAATTGACGGCCCCCGATGCGGAGGAGGATCTCATTGCTTTGCCGCTGCTTGGCCGTTCCACGGCTGCGGCCCACCAGCGGCGACTGCTCGGGCTTTTGGCTATTGGTGTGATCGTCCTGGCGTTGATCGCAGCCTGGGTGTTGCGCCAAGCCGACCGCTCTGCGCAGCAACTTGCGGCGACCGGTCAATCCCTGATGCAGTCGCAGCGGCTGGCCAAGTCGGTGTCGCAGGCGCTGGTGGGCAGCCCCCAGGCCTTCCCGGACGTGGTGGAAAGCTCCGGCGTGTTGGCGCGCAATGTGCGCGCCCTCAACGCGGGCGATGGAGAGCTGGGCGTCGAATCCCTGGGTGAGCCCTACAAGCCTGACCTGGATGCTGTGAATCCGCTCATGGAGCGTGCAGAACGCAATGCCAGCGTCGTGATGGGCCAGCAGAAGATCCTGACGCAGGTGGGCGATGCTCTGCGCACCATCAATCGCCAGTCCTCGGATCTGCTCGAAATCGCAGAAACCGTGTCGTCCCTAAAGCTGCAGCAGAACGCTCCTGCTGCTGAGATTTCCGCCGCCGGTCAGCTCGTGATGTTGACCCAGCGTATCGGCAAATCCGCCAATGAATTCCAGACCATGGAGGGCGTGAGCCCTGAGGCCGTGTTCCTGCTGGGCAAGGACTTGAACTCGTTCAAGGAAATCGCCCAGGGCCTGCTGGATGGAAGCCCTGAACTGCGCTTGGCTGCGACGAAGGACGCCCAGACCCGCGAACAGCTGGAAGCCCTAGTGAAGCTCTATGAGCAGACCCGCACCCAAGCCAGTGCCATTCTGGGCAATCTGCAAGGCCTGGTGTCTGCCCGGGAAGCACAATCCGCCATCATTGCCGACAGTGAGCCGCTGCGTCGCCAGCTCGAAGGCCTGCAAACCAAGCTGTCGGCCCAGACGGGTGTGGGTGGTGGTCAGCTGGCAGCTCTCGCGCTCGCCGGTTTGTTTGTGATCTTTTGCGGTGTGGGAATTTCCCGCGTCCAACTGCTGGACAGCCGGGGACGCCAGGCTGCAGCTGAAATGCAGCAAAAAGACGCCAAGCGCCAGGAGCAGGAAGCCAAGCGTGTCAATGACGCCAACCAGGCCGCCATTTTGCGTTTGATGAACGAACTGCAATCGGTCGCTGAAGGTGACTTGACCCAGGAAGCCACCGTGACGGAAGACATCACGGGCGCCATTGCCGACTCGGTGAACTACACGGTGGAAGAGTTGCGCCAACTGGTGGGCAGCGTGCAGAACACGGCCACCCGCGTGGCCCAGACGACCGCCCAGGTGGACAACACATCCACGGAACTGCTGGCCGCTTCGACCGAGCAACTGCGCGAAATTCGCGAAACCGGCCGCTCCGTTCTGGACATGGCGACCCGAATCAATGAAGTGTCTACACAGGCCCAAGAGTCGGCCACAGTGGCCCGCCAGTCGCTGCAAGCTGCTGACTCGGGTCTCCAGGCCGTGCAGAACGCCATCGGCGGTATGAATTCCATCCGCGACCAGATCCAGGACACCTCCAAGCGGATCAAGCGCCTGGGCGAATCGTCGCAGGAGATCGGTGAAATCACCGAGCTGATTTCCGACATTACCGAACAGACGAACGTGCTGGCCCTGAATGCCGCCATTCAGGCCGCGTCCGCCGGTGAGGCCGGCCGAGGCTTCTCAGTGGTGGCCGAAGAAGTGCAGCGACTGGCTGAACGTTCCGCAGATGCAACGCGCCAGATCTCTGCGCTGGTGAAGGCGATTCAGACCGATACCCAGGATGCCGTGGCCGCTATGGAACGCTCCACGCAGGGTGTGGTGGAAGGGGCTCGTCTGTCCGACAGCGCAGGTACTGCACTGACCGAGATTGACCGTGTGTCACGTCGCCTTGCCGAACTGATTGAGCAGATTTCGTCGTCAACATCGCGGGAAGCTGTTCTGGCCAACGAAGTGGCCGACAACATCCAGCACATTTTTGCGGTGACCGAGCAGACGGGTGAGGGCACCCGCACCACAGCGCAGCAGGTGCGCGAGCTCTCGCACATGGCTGAGGAACTGCGCCAATCGGTGGCACGGTTCAAGATCGCCTGACGCTTAGTCATCAACCAGCTGGCTCATAGCAGCCGGGGACGAATCCATGTCATCTATTGATGTCAACAATGCACCGGCCGCGGATGGGACCCAGGGGGATCAGGACCTGGGTCCTTTGGCTTGGGTGCTTGACGAACTGCGCAAATCCCTTGACGGAGCTGTCAAGGCGATGCGGCGCTTTGTGCGCGATGCAGAAGCTGCCCGCGAATCAGATCTTGCGGCATTGGACGCAGGCCCATTGCGTATCGCCCGCCAGCAGCTGCACCAAGCGTGCGGCGCGCTGGAAATGGTGGGCATGGGCCCTCCGGCGCTGGTCCTGCGGGCTATGGAGTCGGCGGTCCAGAAGTTCGTGCAACGTCCGGAAACCTGCAGCGACGATGCTGCAGCGGTGATCGAGCGTGCGAGCTTTGCGCTGATTGAGTATCTGGAAACCGTTCTGGCCGGCAAGGCGGCTTCGCCCGTTGCGCTGTTCCCTCAGTACCGCGATGCCCAGGCATTGGCGGGCGCGGACCGTGTCCATCCTGCCGATCTGTGGCCGGTGGAGCGCCGGTTTCGCGAGCCCGAGGGTGCTGTTTCTGTCACGCCGCTGCCCTATGGGCCCGAAGCGCGTGCTCGGCTGGATGCTGCGGTTCTGAGAATCGTGAAATCCGGGGATCTCCGTGCCTCATTGAGTCTGCGGGATACCTGCCTGGGATTTGTGGCGGCACAGCATGACCGCCAGTCCCGCGCATTCTGGAAAATATGTGCAGGCTTTTTTGAAGCCTTCGGTTCAGGCCTTTTGCCTGCTGACGTCTATGTCAAACGCGTGGCATCCCGCGTGCTGATGCAGTACGCCACGCTCGCCAAGGGTGATACGACGATTGCAGACCGCCTGGTTCAGGATCTGCTGTTTTTCTGCTCACAGGCCAAGCCAGCCGATTCGGCGGGTATCGCAGCGCCGTCTCTGCAGGCGGTGCGTCAGGCTTTTGCGCTGGACCGGTTCAAGCCCGTGGACTACGAGGCTGCGCGTTTTGGCCGGTTTGACCCTGCCATGCTGGCCCAGGCACGCAAGCGGATTGCCGCTGCCACGGAAACTTGGTCTGCGCTGGCGGGAGGGGATCGTAACAAGCTCAAGCCCGCTGCAGATCAATTCAGCCTGGTCTGCGACTCGCTGCGCAAGTTGCATCCTGGCAGTGAAAGCCTCGCCCAGGCGTTGACTCGCGTGCTGGAGTCCACCACGCGTTCCGGTGAACCTCCTTCGGCCGCGTTGGCCATGGAGGTGGCAACCTCAGTCCTGTATCTGCAAGCAGCTTTTGAAGAGTTGGATGCGGACGACGATCAGATGGAAATCCGCGCCGCTCGGCTGGCAGAGCGTCTGGATGCGGTGGGCGCTGGCGCGGAGCCGGAGCCCCTTGAACAATGGATGGAAGAGCTGTACCGCAGGGTCAGCGACAACCAGACCATGGGCAGTGTGGTCGACGAACTGCGCTCTACGCTCGGCGAAGCGGAGAAGGCGCTTGACCAGTTCTTCCGCAGTCCTCAGGACACCGCTGTCCTGGCAACTGTTCCGGGACACCTCGCTCAAATGCGCGGTGTGTTGTCGGTGCTGGGCCTTGATCAGGCTTCGCTCGCAGTGGTCCGCATGCGCGACATGGTGGAGCGCTTGCTTATCAACGAAGTCCCAGAGGCAGATCGTCAAGGAGTGTTCGAGAAGCTGGGCAACAGCCTGGGCGCCTTGGGGTTCCTGATCGACATGCTGAGCTACCAGCGCACGATGGCGCGCAAGCTGTTCGTGTATGACGAAGAACTGGGCGAATTGCGCATCCTCATGGGCAAAACCCGGCCGCGCGCTTCAGACGCCGTGGAAGAGGCCCCTGCCAAGCTGGAGGAGCGGTCGGCCATTCCCATGCCCGATGTGGTGCCGCGTTTTCCTGTGCAGGAACCCCTCAGCGAGCCCACCGATTTTGGTTCGTTGCCTTCCTTGCCGGACATTCCCGGCGTTGCAGCCAACCCGCCCCTTGCTTCGGTCGATCCTGATTCACTCGCCCCCGATATTTCGTTCGATCTGCCCGCCGTGGCAGAAAGTGGCGAGGCACCGCTGCCGCAGGCTGCGGCAACGCCTGCACCTGTATCGGTGCCTGAAATCGAAGATGAATTGCTCGAGGTTTTCCTGGAAGAAGCCCGTGAGGTGGTGGTCAATGGCTTGGCCGCGATCGACGTTCTCAGGGATGAGCCGGGCAATCTCAGCGAACAGACCACGCTGCGCCGTGCCTTCCATACCCTCAAGGGCAGTTCGCGGATGGTGGGGCTGAACGATTTTGGCGAGGCCGCTTGGTCGATGGAGCAATTGCTCAACGCCTGGTTGGCCGAGCAAAAACCGATGCAACCAAGTTTGTTGGATCTGTCTTCCGATGCGTTGCGTGCCTTTAGCCGTTGGGCTGACGACATCGCAGCGGGCCGTGCCTCTGGCTGGCAGCAGGACGCATTCCGCCAGTCGGCGGATGCCATGCGCCTGGACGGAACCCTGTTGCCGCTTGTGGTGCCCTCCGCCGGGGCAGAGAGCCCTGTTCTGGCCATCATTGCGCCTGAGCCCGAGGTCGCAGCGCTGGAGGATCTGCCCCTTGAGGCGCCTGAAGAGGCGATTGCAGAGGTGCCCCTGGCTGTGGAAGAAGAGCTGGTGGTACCAGACTTTGAAGCTACCGAGATTTTCGACCATGCGCCAGAACCGCCGGCAGACCTGGCTACTTCGGCCCCCGAAGTAGCCGAGGAGATCGATTTCTCCGTGTTTGCTGCCGCGCTCAACGAAGCGCCTGCCGTCCCTGGGGTTCTCGATCCCTCCAGCATCGATTTCGTACTGGATCTCGAACTGCCGGACTTGGAGCCAGCCACAGCGGGTCCTGATGTGGGCGCTCTGCCGCAGGTCACCGTGTTGCCTGATGAACCGGTGGCGGATGGTGCTTTTGCGCTGCCTGTCGAATTGATGGACGCAGCCGAGCCGCTGGAGGTGCAGAACCTGGCAGAGCCCGAGCCGATGCTGCCAAGCACTGATGAGCTGGAATCTGTGGCCCAGGAGGAAGTGTCTGCAGAAGTCGCAGAAGATGTGGCTGCGGGAGCGTCTCCTGAAGAACCACAGGTAGTCGATGCGCTGGCGCAGGAACTGGAGGACAGTGCAGGTGATGAAGCGGTCAAGGTCATTGACACGCTGCGCATTGGCATCCCGCTCTACAACGTTTATTTGAACGAAGCCGATGAGTGGTCGCGCCGACTGGTGACCTGCCTGCAGGAATGGTCGCTGGAACTGCATGAACCTCTGCCGGACATGGCGGTGGCGCTCGCGCACTCGCTGGCGGGCAGTTCGGCCACGGTGGGGTTCAATGCCCTGTCGGAGATGGCCAGGGTGCTTGAACATGCGCTGCAGCACGTGCAGTTGCAGTCTGGCGGCACACAGGAGCAGGCCGAGGCCTTCATGGCGGCAGCCGAGGATATCCGGCGTTTGCTGCACCAGTTCGCAGCGGGTTTCCTCAAGGAGCCCAGCCAGGAGGTGTTGGAGCAACTGCGTCAGATCTTGCAAACCGAGGTGGACAACACGTTGTCTCCACCCGAAGAAGAGGCTGCAGGCGAGTACCTGTTGGAGCAAGAGCCCATCACGCCCGTGGAGGCAGAAGCAGCGCAGCCGTTGCCCCCAGTAGAACCTGAACCCGACGTGGCAGCCATGCCAGAGCCCGCACCGGTCGTGGTGCCCAGGGGGCACGTGGCTCCCGCTTTGTCTGCCGTGGTCCACGACAACGACCACGACCAGTACGTTGATGACGCGATTGCCCACGCTGTGGCGCTCGGTTCGGATGTGGATGACGACATCGACGCGATCGACGTTATTGATCCGGATCTGTTCCCGATCTTCGAGGAAGAGGCTGCAGAGCTGTTGCCCCAGCTCGGTGGTGCGTTGCGTCAATGGGCCTCGCGCCCCGACAATCTGGGTGCCCGCAGTGAAGTGCTGCGTGCGCTCCACACCCTCAAAGGCAGTTCGCGGTTGGCCGGTGCCATGCGCCTGGGTGAAATGGCCCACCGGCTGGAGTCCGCTATCGAGCAGCTTGACGCTGAAACGGTGACAGCGGACCAGATCGAGCCTTTGCAAGGGAGTTTCGACGGTCTTCAGGCGAACTTCGACGCATTGCGCGCCATTGGCCAGGGGCCTGCTGATACGGTGGTCTCTTTGCCGGTGGAAACACCGCGCACCCGTCCCGAAGCCTCCGAGGCACAGGTGGCTCCAGCATCTGCCGCTGTCCACGCATCGGTGACGCCTGCCGCCCCAGCGGTACGCCTGCCTGGTCCGTCGCAGCTTGCGCCTTTGCGCGTGGCCGCCAATCAGTCGGTGCGCGTGCGCGCCCAGTTGCTGGACCGCCTGGTCAATCAGGCGGGTGAAGTGATGATCAGCCGTTCGCGCCTGGACGTGCGATTGGGGCAGTTCCGCAGTTCGCTGACCGATTTGTCGGGGAACTTGGACCGCCTGCGCCAGCAGTTGCGGGACATCGAATTGCAAGCTGAATCGCAGATGCAGTCGCGCCTGGCCCTGTCGAAGGATTCCGCTGCCGGCTTCGATCCGCTGGAGTTTGACCGCTTCACCCGCGTCCAGGAACTCACGCGCATGATGGCCGAGTCGGTGAACGACGTGGCCACCGTGCAGCGCAACCTGCAGCGCGCCATGGAAGGTGCGGAAGATGACCTGATTGCCCAGGGCCGTCAGGCGCGGGAACTGCAGCGCGACTTGTTGCGCACCCGCATGGTGGAGTTCGAAGGCATCGCAGAGCGCCTGTATGCCGTGGTGCGGCAGGCCTCCAAGGAAACCGGCAAGCAGATCAAGCTTGATATTACCGGCGGCTCCATCGAAATGGACCGTGGCGTGCTGGATCGTATGACCCCCGCGTTCGAGCATTTGTTGCGTAACTGCGTGGCACACGGTATCGAAGATCCCCAGGTGCGCACGGCAGCGGGCAAGCCTGCTTCGGGCACGATCACCGTGGAGTTGCACCATGAAGGCAACGACGTGTCGGTGGAGTTCCGGGACGACGGGGCCGGGCTGAATCTGCCCCGCATCCGTGAAAAGGCGCTGGCGCAAGGCATCGTGGCGCCTGATACCGAGCTGAGCGATACCGAGGCTGCCAACCTCATTTTCATGCCCGGGTTCTCCACGGCCTCCGAGGTGACCGGCTTGGCAGGGCGGGGCATTGGCATGGACGTGGTGCGTGCCGAAATCAACGCTTTGGGCGGTCGGATCGAGACATCGACAGAAGCTGGCAGGGGAGCCGCCTTCCGCATGGTGCTGCCCTTGACCACGGCGGTGACGCAGGTGGTGATGCTGCGTGCCGGTGATCTGGCGATCGGTGTGCCCGCCAACGTGGTCGAGATCGTGCGGCGCACCTCGGCGGCAGACCTTGAAGTTGCATACCGCACCGGCCATTTCGACGATGGCACGGAGCAGCTGCAGTTCTTCTGGTCCGGGGCGCTGCTGCAGGCTTCTGCGCGCAGCAACGAGCCGGCTGGCAAGACGCGACCTGTGGTGATTTTCCGCAGCGCATCGCAGCGCATCGCCATGCATGTGGACGAAGTTCTGGGCAACCAGGAAGTCGTGGTGAAGAACCTGGGCCCTCAGTTGTCCCGTTTGCCCGGCTTGGCCGGCATGTCTGTGTTGGCGTCGGGTGCCGTGGTTCTGATCTACAACCCTGTGGCGTTGGCCACGGTGTACGGAGATCAGGTGCGTGCCGCCAGCGCAGGTCTGCCTTCAGTCCTGGAGGCTGATGGCTCATCAGGTGCTGGCAAGTCGGTCGTTTCTCCCCAGCTTGCTGGCCCCAGCCAGGTGCCATTGGTTTTGGTGGTGGACGATTCAATCACGGTGCGTCGGGTCACGCAGCGGTTGCTGCAGCGCGAAGGCTACCGTGTTGCGCTCGCGGCCGATGGCTTGCAAGCGCTGGAGCGCCTACAGGAAGAGCGTCCGACCGTCGTGTTGTCCGACATCGAAATGCCCCGCATGGATGGGTTCGACCTGGCGCGGAATATTCGTGCAGACGGTGCCTTGCGCGACCTGCCCATCATCATGATCACCTCGCGCATTGCTGAAAAGCACCGCGAGCATGCCATGGAGCTGGGCGTCAACCATTACCTGGGCAAACCGTACTCCGACGAAGAACTGCTGAGCCTCATCCAGCACTACGCCCGCATCGCGGCGACCGCAGAGGCCTAGCCAGCATGCAGATGCACCACAGGCCTGCCTTGAACCGGCGGGCTTGTGGCCAGCAAATGCACGCATCGATTCCGGCAGCTGCTTTGTCAGTTTCGTTCCAGAGGTTGTCCTGATGGAATCGCCGGCAACTGCTTCCTCTCCCGACCCCCGTCTCCTGGCTTGTCTGGCCGTGGTGGTGCGGGAAAAGGCCTCTGATCTTTTCATCATGGCGGGCGCGCCGCCAACGCTCAAGCGCCAAGGGGTGTTCGTGGCACTGGGGCAGCAACTGCTGTCGGCAGACGATGTCAGGCAGATGGCGCACTCCATCCTCCGCGAAACGCAGCGGCAGGAGTTCGATGCCACCATGGAGTGCGACCTCTCCCTGCAGACCCCGGAGGGTGAGCGGTTTCGTGTGAATGTGCACCGGCAGCGTGGCCAAGTGGGCATGGTGATCCGTCATGTCATTGCCCACATCCCTAGCCTGGAGGCGCTCGGTCTTCCGCCCGTACTCCAGCAACTGGCATTTCTCAAAGGGGGGCTGGTGCTCACGGTGGGGTCGGCAGGCTCGGGCAAGACCACCACATTGGCGGCGTTGCTGGACCACCGCAATGCGCACACTGGCGGGCATATCCTGACGGTGGAAGACCCCATTGAGTACTTGCACACCCACAAGAAGTCACTCGTGACACAGCGCGAGGTGGGGCTCGATACGCTGTCCTACGACGAGGCCCTGCGCCGCGCGATGCGCGAGGCCCCGAACGTCATCATGATCGGCGAGATCCGCGACCGGGCCACCATGCAGCACGCGCTGCACTATGCCGAGTCCGGCCATCTGTGCGTCTCCACGTTGCATGCCAACAATGCGAACCAGGCGGTGCAGCGCATCCTGAACTTCTTTCCTGAAGAGGCCCACCGCCAGCTGCTCATGGACCTCTCCCTCAACCTGCGCGCAGTCGTGGCGCAGCGCTTGGTGGCGGGGCGGGCGGGCGGCCTCGTGCCTGCCACCGAGATCATGTTGCTCACGCCCTACGTGGCGGAGCTGATCCAGAAGGGCCAGATTGATGAGCTCAAGACTGCTATCACCCGCAGCGGCGAGCAGGGTATGTGGAGCTTCGACCAATCCTTGCTGGCCATGGTCGAGTCCGGCGCCATATCTCCCGAAGAAGCGATTGCCAACGCCGACAACCGCACCGATGTGCGGTTACGACTTCGGCTGGCGGCCGGTGCTTCGCTCGGGAGCGAGGGCATGCAGATGAGTCCCGACGAGCCTGCCGGGCCAGATAGCGTTCCACCGCCTACCGCGCGCCGTTGAGTGTGGGGCTCAGGCTGCGGCTGACTTCACCACTGCATACCGTTCCAGGGTGCGGTGCCGCGCCGTGTCGTGCTCCACCACCGGTAGCGGGTAGGTATCCCCCAGCCGCACTCCCGCACCTTGTAATTCCATGGGGCGTGCCAGCCAGGGCGCGTGCAATGCCCTGGTGGGCAGCTCGGCCAGCTGCGGCAGGTAGCGGCGGATGAACTTGCCCTCCGGGTCAAACTTCTCGCTCTGGCTTACCGGATTGAAGATGCGGAAATAAGGCTGGGCATCGCACCCGCTGGAGCTGGCCCATTGCCAGCCACCGTTGTTGGCGGCCAGGTCGAAGTCATTGAGGTGCGTGGCAAAGTAAGCCTCGCCCCAGCGCCAGTCAATACCCAAGTCTTTGACCAGAAAGCTCGCCACCACCATACGCAGGCGGTTGTGCATATAGCCCGTCTGGTTGATCTGCGCCATGGCGGCATCTACCAGCGGATAACCCGTGCGCCCCTCGCACCAGGCGGCAAACAGGGCGTCGGCCTCGGGGCCGGACTCCCACTGGATCGCATCATATGCGGGCTTGAAACTGTGGCCCACCACATGGGGGTGGTGGTGCAGGATCTGAAAGTAGAAGTCCCGCCAGATCAGTTCGCTGAGCCAGGTCGTAGCGCCCGGGTTGCCTTGCAGCATCAGCCCGTGCGCGGTGCGCGCGAGCAGGCGCGGCGAGATGGTGCCAAAACGCAGGTGCACGCTGAGGTAGCTCGGCCCTTTGACCGCCGGAAAGTTGCGCGTGTCCTCGTACCGCTCAATGCGGCCGAGAAAATCATCGAACAACTGCTGTGCGCCGCTGGCACCGGTCGGCAGCTTGAGCTGCGACAGGGCCGTGGCCTCGAAACCCAGCGACGCCAGGGTCGGCACCGCTTGGCAGAGCTCCTGCGGGCGGGGGGCCAGGCGGTGTGCATGGCGTTCCACAGGGTAGCTTGTGAGCTGAAAGGCATCCACCTTCTTGAGCCAGGCGTTCTTGTAAGGGGTGAACACGCTGTACGGGTTGCCGGTTTGCGTGAGCACCTCGCTGCGTTCCAGAATGGTGTGGTCCTTGAAGGTGTGAAAGGCCCTTCCGGCAGTGGCCAGCTGTGTGCGCACCTGGCTGTCGCGTTCCAGGGCTTGGGGCTCGTCATCGTGGTTGGCAAATACAGCTTGCACGCCCAGCGCGTTGGCCAGTGCCGGAATCGCATCGCTGGCCACCGCGTGCAGCACGATAAGGCCACCCTGTGCATGCCCAGAAAGCATGCGCAGCGTTTCATCCAGTTCCACCAGCGACTCGCGGATGAACTCCACCCGCCGGTCAGTCCGGGGCAGGGCATTCAGGATCTCGCGGTCAAAAACAAAGGCGCAATGCACCTGCTGGCACTGCGTGAGTGCGCGGTACAGGGCGGCCTGATCGTTCGCGCGCAGGTCGCGGCGGAACCAGACAAGACCGCTGGGGTAAGAGGGCTCGGAGGAGGGGGCCATGTTCACCGTTAAAATTGCCGGATGTCTTTCGATTCTGCGCCCATCAACCTGACGCATCACTTCCTGATCGCGATGCCCGGTCTGGAAGATGAGTCTTTCTCGCGCAGCGTCGTTTACCTGTGCGAGCACAGCGAACGCGGTGCACTCGGCCTCATCATCAACAAGCCTTCGGACATCACCCTCAAAGGCCTTTTTGACAAGGTGGACCTGTCCTTGCGGCGTGAAGACCTCACCAAGGAGCCCGTGTTCCAAGGTGGCCCGGTGCAGACCGAGCGCGGCTTTGTGCTGCACGAGCCCATGCTCATGGACAGGGCCGAAACCGATGAGTCGGTCTATGCCTCCACCATGACCATCCCCGGCGGGCTGGAGATGACCACTTCCAAGGACGTACTCGAAGCGCTGTCCACGGGCGCAGGCCCCCGCCGCGTGCTCATCACGCTGGGCTATTCGTCGTGGGGCGAGGGGCAGCTCGAATCCGAACTGGCCGAAAACGCCTGGCTGACCGTGGCGGCCGACCTCTCGGTGATCTTCGACACCCCTGTGCCCGAGCGCTACGACCGCGCCCTGGCGCTGCTGGGCCTCAAGGCCTGGATGCTGTCGCCCGAGGCGGGGCACGCATGACCGGCTTGCCCGCTCAGCCAGCCGTTCCTGCGCATTTCCAGACCTTTCTTGCTTTCGATTTTGGCCTCAAGCGCACAGGCGTAGCTTCGGGAAACCGCATGCTGCGCAGCGCCACGCCGCAGGCCACCATCAAGGCTGAGGGCGATGCCCGTTTTGTGCAGGTGGCGCAGCGCATCAAGGAATGGCAACCCGATGCACTGGTGATCGGCGTGCCCTACCACCCGGACGGCGCGAGCCACGAGAACACCGAGCGCGCGCTCAAGTTCGGCCGCCAGTTGCGTGGGCGGTTTGGTTTGCAGGTGTTCGAGGTGGACGAGCGCTATAGCACCACCGAGGCCATCGCGGGTGGTGCCAAGGATGCCGACGCTGCGTCGGCCTGCATCATCCTGGAACAGTTTTTGAGGAATCTTCCATGAGCAACCCCTCTCCTGCAGCTTCTGGCAGCCTCGTGCTCGATGCCGAAGCGCTGTATCGCGAACTGCTGCGCGGCGTGCGCAGCATGCTGACCCCCACCACGCGCCTGGCAGGCATTGCCTCCGGCGGCGCCTGGCTGGCGGAGCGCTTGCAAAAGGACCTGGGCCTGGAAGGGCCCGCTGGCGTGCTGTCGTCAGTGATGCACCGTGACGACTTTGCCCAGCGTGGCCTGTCGGCCAGCGCGCAGACCGCGCTACCGTTCGACGTGAACGGTGCCGATGTGCTGGTGCTTGACGACGTGCTCTACACCGGCCGCACCATCCGCGCCGTGCTCAACGAGCTGTTCGACTATGGCCGCCCCGCCAGCGTGCGCCTGGCCGTGCTGGTGGACCGGGGCGGGCGCGAGCTGCCCGTGCAGGCCGACTTTGCGGCTGCACGTGTGGCCTTGCCTGCCGCCCAGTCGCTGGCGCTGGCGCGCGACGACAGCGGTACCTTCCACTTCCAAGTCAAAGAGGCCTGACCGTGCTGAAGAAGCGCAACCCCCAACTCAACGGCAACGGCGAACTCATCCATCTGCTGTCCATCGAGGGCCTGCCGCGCGACATCGTCACGCACATCCTCGACACGGCTGCAAACTTCGTCAGCGTCAACGACCGCGAGGTCAAGAAGGTGCCGCTCCTGCGCGGCAAGAGCGTGTTCAACCTGTTCTTCGAGAACAGCACGCGCACGCGCACCACGTTCGAGATCGCCGCCAAGCGCCTGTCGGCCGACGTGATCAACCTCGACATCGCGCGCAGCTCGGCCAGCAAGGGCGAATCCCTGCTCGACACCATCGCTAACCTCAGCGCGATGGCGGCTGACATCTTCGTGGTGCGGCACAGCGAATCGGGCGCGCCCTACCTCATCGCCCAGCATGTTGCGCCCCATGTGCACGTGATCAACGCGGGCGATGGCCGCCATGCCCACCCCACGCAGGGGCTGCTGGACATGTACACCATCCGCCACTACAAGAAGGACTTCAGCAACCTCACGGTGGCCATCGTGGGCGACGTGCTGCACTCGCGCGTGGCGCGCTCCGACATCCATGGCCTGACCACGCTGGGCTGCGCCGAAGTGCGCGTGGTGGGCCCGCGCACGCTGGTGCCGTCCGACATGGCGCAGATGGGCGTGCGCGTGTGCCACACGCTCGAAGAGGGCATCAAGGACGCGGACGTGATCATCACGCTGCGCCTGCAGAACGAGCGCATGAGCGGCGCGCTGCTGCCGTCGAGCCAGGAGTATTTCAAGAGCTTCGGCCTCACGCAGGAAAAGCTGCAGCTGGCCAAACCCGACGCCATCGTCATGCACCCCGGCCCCATCAACCGGGGGGTCGAGATTGACTCCGCTGTGGTCGATGGCAAGCAGAGCGTGATCTTGCCGCAGGTCACATTTGGCATTGCCGTGCGCATGGCCGTCATGTCCATCGTTGCCGGCAATGAGGCATGAAGCCCGGAATAAATACTCCTGTTTTAATAGCTGTTAGCGCTTATTCAATAAGCGCTAACAGCCAATTTGGCTTGAAATCATGAAGATACTGATCCAGAACGGCCGTGTGATCGACCCCGCTTCGGGCCTCGACCAGACCTGCGACATCGCCATCGCGGCGGGCCGCATCGTCGGCGTCAACCGCGTGCCGCCCGACTTTGCGCCCAAGCGCGTGGTAGACGCCACGGGCTGCATCGTGCTGCCCGGCCTGGTGGACCTGGCCGCGCGCCTGCGTGAACCCGGCCATGAGCACGAAGGCATGCTCGAATCCGAGATGGCCGCCGCAGTGGCCGGGGGCGTGACCAGCCTGGTGTGCCCGCCCGACACCGACCCCGTGCTCGACGAGCCGGGCTTGGTGGAGATGCTCAAGTTCCGTGCCGAGAAGCTGCACCAGTCGCGCCTGTTCCCGCTGGGTGCGCTCACGCGTGGCCTCGCCGGCGAGGTGCTGACCGAGATGGCCGAGTTGACCGAATCGGGCTGTGTGGGCTTCGGCCAGGCCGAGGTGCCCCTGGCCAGCACCCAGGTGCTGCAGCGCGCGCTTCAGTACGCCGCCACCTTTGGCTACACCGTGTGGCTGCGCCCGCAGGAGATGCACCTGGGCAAAGGCGTGGCGGCCAGCGGTGCGCTGGCCACGCGCCTGGGCCTGTCGGGCGTGCCCGTGGCAGCCGAGACCATTGCGCTGCACACCATCTTCGAGCTGCTCAAGACCACCGGTGCGCGTGTGCACCTGTGCCGCCTCAGCAGCGCGGCCGGTGTCGAGCTGGTGCGCCGGGCCAAGGCCGAGGGCCTCCAGGTGACCTGCGACATCAGCATCAACACGCTGCACCTGACCGAAAACGACATTGGCTTCTTCGACAGCCGCGCGCGCCTGACGCCCCCACTGCGCCAGCAGCGCGACCGCGATGCCCTGAGCGCGGCGCTGCTGGATGGCACCGTCGATGCGCTGGTGTCCGACCACACTCCTGTTGATGAAGACGCCAAGACGCTGCCGTTTGCCGAGGCCGAGCCCGGTGCCACGGGGCTGGAGCTGCTGCTGAGCCTGGCCCTCAAGTGGTCGCAGGACAGCGGCGTGCCGCTGCAGCGCGCGCTGGCCACGGTTACGTCCGAACCTGCGCGCGTGCTGGGCAATGCCCTGGGCACCTTGCAGGCCAGCGTGGGCCAGATCGTGGAAGGCGGCGTGGGTGACCTGTGCATCCTCGACCCACAAGCCTCTTGGACCGTGCAGGACGACGCGCTGTGCAGCCAGGGCAAACACACGCCATTCTCAGGCTATGAACTGCCCGGCCGCGTGCGCATGACGCTGGTGGGCGGCCAAGTGGCCTTTGACCGCGCCTAAGCACGTGCGGCGCGAAGAGGCCCTGCGGTGAAGTCTTTGCGCGCCAGCTGGCGCCTGCTGCGCCTGCTGGGCCACATTGCCAAGGGTCTGGCCATCGTGGCGCTGCGTTTCCCGGCGCTCACGCCGGACCAGCAGCATGCCCGGGTGCAGGTGTGGTCGCTGCAGCTGTTGGCGCACCTCGGCATCAGCCTGCGCATTCAGGGCCAGCCGCCGCTCACCGGGCCGGTGATGCTGGTGGCTAACCACATCTCGTGGCTCGACATCCCCGTGATGCACGCGGCGCGGCATTGCCGCTTTGTGTCCAAATCGGACGTGCAGGGCTGGCCGCTGATCGGCACCCTGGCCACGGCTGCGGGCACGCTCTATATCGAGCGCAGCTCGCGCCGCGACGCACTGCGCATGGTGCGGTCCATGCAGGAGGCGCTGGAGCGTGGCGAGGTGCTGGCCGTGTTCCCCGAGGGCACCACGGGCGACGGCCGCGAGATGCTGCCCTTCCATGCCAACCTGCTGCAGGCCGCCGTGGTGGCACAGGCGCCGGTGCAGCCCGTGGGCCTGCGTTTTGCCGACAAGGCGACGGGCTCCACCAGTTTTGCGCCCAGCTACATCGGCGACGAAACCCTGATGGGCTCGATCTGGCGCACGCTGTGCGCGCCCCCCATCGAGGCCGTGGTGCACTACGGCCCACCCGAGCGCGCGGGCGAGCGTGACCGCCGCACCTGGACGCAGCACCTGCACGATACCGTCGATCGGTTGCGGAAAGCCTGAGTCGCCAGCTGGGTGCATCCCGGGTTGGCCGGTGGTGCCTGCCAAGGTGGCCTTGGTGGGCAAAAGCGTGCATATTCCACGTTTGCAGCCGCGTGGGTTGCACATCCGGTCTCAATGCCACGCAATTTCCCGTATCGTCCGCGTCTTTCGGCCTGCAAGCGCACGCAAAAGCGCTTGCAGGCCCGCCAACACTGCCGGGAGGGCACCATGAACCTGATTGAGCGCGCCAAGAGCATTCTTTTGCAACCCAAGGAGACCTGGGCCACCATCGACACGGAAAGCACCGATGTCGCAACCCTGTTCACCCGCTACGCCATGGTCCTAGCTGCCATTCCGGCGGTCTGTGGATTCATCGGCATGTCGCTGATTGGTTTTGGGGGCTTTGGCGTCACCATCCGCACGCCCTTCGTCGCAGGGTTGGTGAACATGGTGGTGTCGTATGTGCTGAGCCTGGTGGGGGTGTTTGTGCTCGGGCTCATCATCGACGCGCTGGCCCCCACGTTTGGCGGCCAGAAGAGTCCCATCCAGGCGCTGAAGGTGGCGGTGTACGCCAGCACGGCCGCGATGCTGGGTGGGGTGTTCAGCCTGCTGCCCGCGCTGGCCATGCTGGGCCTGCTGGCGGCGCTGTACTCCATCTACCTGCTCTACACCGGCCTGCCGGTGCTCATGAAGAACACCCCCGAGAAGTCGGTGGTCTACACCGTGGTGGTCATCATCGCGGCCATCGTGATGGGGGTGGTCATCGGTGCCGTCAGTGCGCTTTTCCTGCCCCGTGGAGGCGCGATGTTTGGCGGTGCCGATGCACCTTCCATCACCATGAACACGCCGGGTGGCAAGGTCTCCATCGACACCGCCGGCCTGGAGGCCGCGGGCAAGAAGATGGAAGAGGCCGCCCGCAAGATGGAAGAAGCCCAAAAGAGCCAGGACCCCACCGCCATCGCCGCCGCCGCTGGCAATGCGGCCAAGGCGGCTGCAGGAGCGTTCGGTGGAGGCCAGGCCATTGCCGCGCAATCGCTCAAGGGGGCGCTGCCAGAAAAGCTGGCAGGCCTGCCGCGCACGGGCTTTGATGTGCAGGACGGCGCGGCCCTGGGCCTGCCCACCAGCCAGGCCAGTGCGCAATACGGCAACGATACCCGGCAGGTGCGCCTGGAGATCGTAGACATCGGGGGCCTGGGGCAGGTGGCGGTGATGGCCATGGGCATGGCCCAGGGCGAAAAGGAAGACAAGACCAGCGCCGAGAAGACCTGGCAGGAAGGCGGCCGCACCCTGCACCAGCGCTACGAAAAGGATGGCAGCCATGCCGAGTTCAAGACCATCCTGAAGAACGGCCTGGTGGTCAGCATCGAGGGTGACAACATGGGCGTCAAGGAGCTGCAGGGCTTCATGTCGCAGGTAGACCTCAATGCCCTGGAAGGCTTGCAGCGCAAGGGCAAGTCCTGAGAGGCTGAGAGCCTTTTATCCATGCCCGCCCTGCACGCCAAAAAGCCCCGGCTCGTCGTTGTAAATGCTCGCCATAGCCCGAGCTATGGCTGTGCTTTGCGCCTAGATCCGAGGCGTTTTGGCGCGCCTTTCGGGCTCGGCTAAAAAAACTCTCAGCCTCTGAGTGCGCGGGGCTCCCTGTTCAACCCGACAGGCCGACTGATGTCGGCCTTTTGCTTTCTTGCAGGCGGTCAGGTGGCTGGCGTGGCAGGCGATAGACTGCATTGAGGCGATCTTCCCCAGCCCCCATCACATGCAGCACCCCTTGTCCTTGTACCAGCGCGCCATGGGCCCCGCATACCTGCGTCTGGCGCCGGCATTGGCGCGGTTTCACGCGTTGTCGGGACCACAGCGTTTGTCGGGCCATGTGCTGGTGGATGCCCCCGCCAACTGGCTGGCGCGTGTCCTGGCCCTCGCACTGGGCGCGCCCCAGCGTGCTGCGCAAGGGCCGATCTCCTTCGAGCTGGATGCGCGCCCGGATGCTGAGGTGTGGACCCGCCACTTTCCCGCGCAGACCATGCAGTCCACCTTGCGCGGGGCGGCAGGCCGGGTGGTGGAGCATCTGGGGGCAGCGCGGTTGACGTTTGTGCTGCACGAGACCGAAGGGCGCCTGGTGATGCAACTGCAGCAGCTGCATTTTTGCGGCATACCCTGCCCGGCGTGGCTGTGCCCCCAGTTGGTGGCGGAGGAGACCGGGGTGGGCGATGCGCTCCACTTTCATGTGCAGGCCACCGTGCCGGGGGTGGGGCGTGTGGTCCGCTACCAGGGGCACCTGATGGTGCCACCGGATGCTGTACCGGCGGGGGCTTCTGCATGATTGTGGTGTTTGATGGGCAGTGCCTGCTCTGCAACGGTTGGGTGCAGTTTCTGCTGCGGCACGACCCTGCGCAGCGCATCCGGTTTGCATCCATCCAGAGCGCGGTGGGGCAACAACTGCTGGCGCAGGCGGGGCTGAAGGTGGATGGCTTGCAGACCCTGCTGGTCATTGACGGCGACCGCAGCTGGCAGCACACCGCCGCCATCCTGCGGGTGTTGCACACGCTGGGCTGGCCCTGGCGGCTTGCGTGGGTGGGCTGGCTGGTGCCCGCACCGCTGCGCGACGCGCTGTACCGCTGGGTGGCGCGCAACCGCTACCGGATCTGGGGTCGGTCAGACACCTGCATGGTGCCGTCGCCAGAGACCGCGGCGCGTTTCCTGGATTGATGGCGTGCCAGGGCAGCGTGGCTGCGATGGGCTACGGGGTGATGATTGTCAAAAATGATAGCTTGTTGCGCTTTGTAGATAAACGCTAGAGCCCATTTTTATTCGAATTCTCGAACCCTCATCCCCGGGGGAAGGTCACCACATGGTCTACCTCTGCGCGGATGCCGATCCACTCGCCCAGGGCATGGTCGTGGTGGCTGGGCACGTGGGCCAGCACGGTGTGGCCACTGGCCAGGCGCAGCGTGTACAGAAACTCCGAACCCCGGAACGACTTGCGCACGATCTGCGCCTGCACGGGGGCATGGTCGTCGTGCACGATGTCATCGGCGCGCAGCAGCACATCACATTCGCCACCGGGGTAGCTGCCGGGCAGGGGGCATTCTTCCAGGTCGGTCAGCTCGCCCAGCGGCGTTTGTGCCACCACGTTGTTGCCGCGCTGCACCAGCGTAGCCGGGGCGAACACGCCGTGGCCGATGAAGTCGGCCACAAACCGCGTGGCGGGGCGGTGGTACAGCGTGTACGCGTCGTCCCACTGGTGCAGGTGGCCTTCGTTCATCACACCAATCACGTCACCAATGGCAAACGCCTCGAACTGGTCGTGCGTCACAAACAGGGCCGTGGCACCTGCCGCTTTCAGAATGCCGCGCACCTCGTGCGCGAGGCGCTCGCGCAGGTCCACATCCAGGTTGGAGAAAGGCTCGTCCAGAAGCATGAGCTGGGGGCGCGGTGCCAGGGCCCGCGCCAGCGCCACGCGCTGCTGCTGCCCGCCGGAAAGCTCGTGGGGAAAGCGGTTCTCGCTGCCTTCCAGCCCCACCAGCTGCAGCACTTCGGTCACGCGCGCGGCCTGTTCGGCCCGGGGCAACTGGTGGATGCCAAAGGCCACATTGCGGCCCACGGACAGGTGCGGGAACAGCGCGTAGTCCTGAAACACCATCCCAATGCGCCGCAGCTCGGGTGGCACGCTCAGCGTGGCGCTGCTAACCACACTTTTGGTCAGGCGGATCTCGCCGCCCGTCACGGGCTCCAGCCCCGCCACAGCGCGCAGCAAGGTCGTCTTGCCGCAGCCCGAGGGGCCAATCAGTACACCGATATCGCCTGCGTGCAGGCCCAGCGTGACACCTTCTACCGCTGCATGGGGGCGGCCTGTGTAGTGCACTTGGAGTTGGGAGACCTCTAGAAACATGCCGTGATTCTAGGTGGGCAGGGGCGAATGCTTAAAATTCGCATTTGCATTCCAGAACGTCGCCCGGCCTGAGCCCGGCCACGGGTGTGCGCTTCTTCCCTCTGCCGAGCCCTTGCCTTGCGCCGCACGCCTTCTTTTGCCCTTCGCACCGTTCCCCTGATCCTGTTCGCAGGTTTTCTGGCGCTGCCCGTGCTGGCGGTGCTGGCGTCGTGGCTGCCGTTTTCGCCCGCAGGGCAGGGCGATGCGCAGGCGGGCGCCATCCTGCGGGAGATGGCGGCCACCGTGTTGCCCGGTTATGTGTGGACCACGCTGTGGCTGAGCGTGCTGGTGGCCCTGGGCGCGGCCATTGTGGGCACGGGCA
Source organism: Acidovorax sp. Root275 (assembly GCF_001428965.1). Lineage (NCBI taxonomy): Bacteria > Pseudomonadati > Pseudomonadota > Betaproteobacteria > Burkholderiales > Comamonadaceae > Acidovorax > Acidovorax sp. Root275. Next base: position 326,791 of record NZ_LMJH01000008.1, read on the forward strand.
CGGCAGCGGCCGTCACGCTGTTCGACTTTCCGGGCCGCCGCACCTTTGAATGGCTGCTGCTGCTGCCGCTGGCCATGCCGGCCTATGTCACGGCGTATGCATACACCGACTTTTTGCAGTTCAGCGGCCCGCTGCAGGTGGGCCTGCGCAACACCTTCGGCCTGGAAGGCCGCCTGCTGCCCGAGGTGCGCAGCCTGGGCGGTGCGGTGTGGGTGTTCATCTTCTCGCTCTACCCGTATGTCTACCTGCTGGCGCGCACGGCGCTGGGTGAGCGCGCGGCACACCTCATGGAGGCCGCGCGCCTGCTGGGCGCACCACTGCCGCGCCGCATCCGCGCCGTGGCCCTGCCCCTGGCCCGCCCGGCAGTGGCGGCGGGCGTGGCCTTGGTGCTGATGGAAACGCTGGCCGACTTTGGCGTGGCCAGCTACTTCGGCATTCAGACCTTCACCACGGGCATCTACAAGGCCTGGCTGTCCATGGACAACCGGCTGGCCGCCGCGCAGCTGGCCACCATGCTGCTGGTGGTGGTGATGGCGCTGCTGCACCTGGAACACCGCGCGCAAAAACGCATGCGTTTTGCCACGGGCGGCGGGCGTGCAGGGTCGGCCGAGGCGCAGCCGCTGGCGCTGCGTGGCGCGCGCCGCTGGGCGGCCTGGGCGGTCTGCACCGTGCCGGTGGTCATGGGTTTTGTGGCCCCCGTGGCCTTCATGCTGCGCCCTCTGGCGTCCGACTGGTCGGTGCTGCCCTGGGAGCGTTTCATGGAATGGGCCTGGCACAGCGTGCGCCTGGGGGGCATCACCGCCGCGCTGGCGGTGGTGATAGCGCTGGCCCTGGCGTTTGCGGTGCGCCGCCAGCCCGACGCCGTGACGCGCGGCGTGGTGCAGCTGGCCAGCGTGGGCTATGCCGTGCCGGGTGCCGTCATCGTGGTGGGCCTGCTGCTGCCCGTGGGCTGGCTGCAGGCGGCCATGCCGCAGTGGGGCGTGGGTGCGCTGGTCACCGCCACGGCGTTTGGCATCGTTTGGGCCTATCTGGTGCGGTTTTGTGCCGTGGCCTTGCAGTCCCTGCAGAGCGGCTACGCGCGCATTCCGCTCAGCCTGGATGACTCCGCCCGCATGCTGGGCATCGGTAGCCCCGGCCTGTTGGCGCGCGTCCACTGGCCTCTGCTCAAGCGCTCCACGGCCGCCGCTGCGCTGCTGGTGTTTGTGGATGTGATGAAGGAACTGCCCGCCACCATGGTGCTGCGCCCCTTCAATAGCGATACGCTGGCTGTGGTGGCCTACCAGTTGGCGCGCGACGAGCGGTTGGGTGAGGCCGCACTGCCGTCACTGGCGTTGGTGGCCGTGGGGTTGGTGCCGGTGATTCTTCTCAGCCGCACGTTGCGCAGCAAAGGGTGAGGGGCTGATTCGCGTTACTGAATGGGTGGGCGCGCCCGCCGCTCAAGGGCATGGTCCTCCAGTGTAGAAAACAGCTGCCATGTGGCAGCTTGTTTACAGCCCAAGGAGAAGGCGCTGCGGCAGGCACAGGCGCATCGCCCCGCATTACCCCACTTCGTCTCAGCGCGCGCTACTAGGCTACGAGGCTTCAACGCTCTTCACCGCGCTTTTGCGCTGGTCACCAGGCCCTGCGTGGCCGCCCAGGCGTTGATGTCGTCGCGGCGGATGGCGGCGGCCATGAGCTGGGGGAAAGCGTCTGGTGTGCAGGCGAATGAGGGCACGCCCAGTGCGGCCAGCTTGGCGGCAAGGGCGTGGTCGTAGGCGGGGGCGCCTTCGTCGCTCAGGGCCAGCAGGGTGATGAACTGCACGCCGCTGTCCACCAGCTCGGCCGCGCGGCGCAGCAGGTTGGCTTCCACGCCGCCTTCGTACAGGTCGGAGATCAGCACGAAGATGGTGTTGCGCGGCTCCTTGATGAGCGATTGGCAGTAGCCCACGGCGCCGTTGATGTCGGTGCCGCCGCCCAGCTGCACGCCAAAGAGCACGTCCACCGGGTCGTCCAGCTGCTCCGTCAGATCCACGATGGCGGTGTCGAACACCACCAGCTTGGTTGCCACGGCGGGCAGGCTGGCCAGCACGGCGCCAAAGATGCTGGCATAGACCACCGAGTTGGCCATGGAGCCGCTCTGGTCGATGCACAGCACCACCTCGCGCTGCGGGCGGCGCGCCTTGCGGCCAAAGCCGACCAGGGTTTCGGGCACCACGGTGCGCAGGTCGGGCTGCCAGTGGCGCAGGTTGGCGCGGATGGTGCGGTTCCAGTCGATCTCGGCGTGGCGCGGGCGGCGGTTGCGCTGGCTGCGGTCCAGCGCGCCGCTCACGGCCGAGCGCATGGGGTCTTCCAGCCGCTTCATCAGGTCGTCCACCACGCGGCGCACCACCATGCGGGCGGTGTCCTTGGTGCCTGCGGGGATGACGTGCGACAGCGCCATCAGGTTGGCCACCAGGTGCACGTCGGGCTGCACGCTCTCCAGCATTTCGGGCTGCAGCAGCATATCGCGCAGGTTCAGGCGCTCCATGGCATCGCGCTGCAGCACCTGCACCACCGAGCTGGGAAAGTACTTGCGGATGTCACCCAGCCAGCGCGCCACGCTGGGCGACGAGCCGCCCCGGCCTCCGCGCCGCGCGCGGGCTTGCAGGCCGCCGGGGCCATCGGCTTCGTACAGCGCCGCCAGGGCCTGGTCCAGCTCGGCCGCGCGGCCGGTGAGGGCGCCGCAGTGGGTGGCGGCCTCGCTGCCCAGCACCAGACGCCAGCGGCGCAGGCGGTCTTCTTGCGAAAGCGGTGCGGCCGCGGCGGCCGTGCCGGTGTCGGTGTCAGCGTTGATGGAATCGGAGGTCATGCGGTCAGTCCCAGGATGTCGCGCAGCAGCGGGATGGGCAGGGCCGCGTGGGCCTCGTCCCACGTGGGGTGGGCGGTGGCAGCGGGCGCGGCGCGGGCGCCCTGGCTGGCGCGCTGTGCCAGGTCGCGCCGCTCGCTGGGGCCGAAGGCGCTGAAGGTGCGGCGCACCAGGGGCAGCACGCGCACAAAGTGCTCCTCGTTCAGCCCGGCCAGCCACTGGTCCACCAGGCGCCACACCTGGGCGTCGTGCAGCAGCACCACGGCGTTGCGGTTCAGAAAACCATCCAGCCAGGCGGCGGCGCGGGCGGGCTCGGCGCCGGCCGACAAGTGCAGTGACAGGGCGCTGGCCACCTCGTCGGCCGACCAGACGCCTTCGTCCAGCAGCAGGCGCACGGCCACGCCCTGCAACAATTCGTGCGCGCTGGTCTGCCGCGCCAGTTGCACCAGGGCACGCTGCCAGGCGTCGGTTTGCTCGGCACCCTGGCGCAGGCCCACGGCGGCGTGGGCGGCGAGCAGCTTTTCGCGCAGGGCTTCGGCGGCGTCGTCGTCCAGCGCGCTGCAGGCCAGCGGCAGGCTGATGGCGGCGCGCACGATCAGGCTGTCGAGCACATGGCCCACCTGGGAAGCATCGGTCTGGCGCACGTTGCCGTAACGGAACACATTGCTCAGTGGCGGCAGGGCGGCCAGCAGCTGCAGTGCATCGCCGGTGAGGGCGGCGCGGCCCTCCAGCGCGTGCGTGACGGCGGCCACGGCGGGCGCCAGGTCGGCCAGCAGCACGCGGTCCACCAGCTGGGAGAGTTCGGCCAGGTGGTCCGCCCGCTGGCTGTGGTCAATGGCGCGCGCTGTGGCAGCCTGGGCCAGCGTCTGGCCCCACTGGCTGGCTTCGATGAGGCGCAGCACAAACTCGGGCTGCCACTGCAGGTTCCACACCTCATGGAAGGTGCCACGCGACGAGCGGCCCACCTTGGCCAGCGTGCCCCAGGGCACGTCCAGCAGGTTCAGGCGGTGCAGCAGGTGGCTGCGGGCCAGGTCGTTGGCGCTGCGCAGGTCCAGGTCCAGCGTCTTGTGGGTGGCCTCGGGCTTGAGGCGCAGGCTTTTCTGCGCCTGCTCCACATCGCGCTGCAGGGGCACGGTGGGCACATCGGGTGGCACGGCGCCCAAGCGGTCGCCGATGACCAGAGCGTCCTCGATGAAGCGCAGCACCGATTCGTCGCCCATGGTCAGTACCGTGCGGCTGGCTTCGTGCAGTTCTTCCAGCCCCGGGGCGGGGCGCTGGCGCAGTGCGGCCAGTGCATCGGCCAGGCGTGTGGCTTCGATCAGGTGGGCGCTGGAGCAGTCCAGGTCGCGCTCGCGCATCAGCCGCGCCACACGCGCCAGCCAGCCCACGGCGCGGGGTTGGCGGCTTTCGTGGCTGAGCCACAGGTGTTCGTACCAGCCGGGGGCGTCGATGCCCGCGCCGTAGCCGCTGGCGCTGGCCAGGTGCCGGTAGGTCCAGGGCACCCAGGTGCTTTGCACCTTGAGCTTAGGCAGCCCTTTGAGCAGCGCCTGGTCGGCCTTGGCCGTGGTCTTGCTGCCCTGCAGGCCACCCAGGTGCCAGGCGCCGCAGACCACGGCGATGCGGTCAAAGCCTTCCTTTTGCGCCGCCCGGATGCACTGGCGCATGTGCGCCTCGCGCAGGGCTTCGCGCCGTGCGTGCTCGGGGCTGCGGTGGCGCTCCTCGCCCCATTCGGCGCGCAGCGCCAGCATGGCCTCGGCAATGGCGGCAAACAGTTCTTCGCCGTCGCCGCGCTCTTCCACCATGTGGTTCCACCAGGCTTCGCCGTCGGCATAGCCTGCGGCCTGGGCCAGCCAGGTGAGCGGGTCGCCGTCGGGGCTGGTTTGGGGGGCTTCGGTGGTGTCTGTGCTGGTGTCGTCGGTGGCGGTGGGCGGCGTCGCAGCTTCCGGCGCTTCTTCCACACCGTCGGCTTCGCCAGCCCCTGCCTGTAGTGCTTCGCGCCGGGCTTTTTCCAGGGCCAGGCCGTGGGCCACGGGCAGGTCGATGAAGCGCACGGGCACCTGTGCGTTCACAGCCCACTGCGCGGCCTGCCATTCGGGCGAGAACACGGCAAACGGGTGGTATACGGCCAGGCCGGTGTCGTCGGGCGCGTGGCTGAGCAGCGCCACGGGCGGTTGCATGCCGGCATGGACGACCAGCGGCAGCAGGCTGTCGCCCTCGGGCGGGCCTTCGATCAGCACGCAGTCGGGCTGCAGCGCCTCGAACGCGCGCACCAAGCTGCGCGCGCAGCCGGGCCCGTGGTGGCGCACGCCAAAGTAGTGGGGTTCGCTCATCAGCTTGCGGGCAGCGATGCGTTCAAGCCAGCTCGCGGAAGGCGCGGTACAGGTCCTTCCACTCGGCACGTTCCTTCACCACGGTTTCCAGGTATTCGTTCCACACCACCTGGTCCTGCACCGGGTCCTTCACCACGGCGCCGATCAGGCCCGAGGCCATGTCCAACGGCCGCAGCACGCCGTCGCCAAAATGCCCGGCCAGCGCCATGCCGTTGTTGATGACCGAGATGGCCTCGGCCGTTGACAGCGTGGCCGTGGGCGACTTGATCTGTGTCTTGCCGTCCTCGGTCTTGCCGCTGCGCAGCTCGCGGAAGATCTGCACGATGCGGCGCACTTCCTTGAGCGCCGGAGGCTCGGCGGGCAGCTGCAGCGCACGTCCCATTTCGGACACGCGCTTGACCACGATGGCCACCTCGTCGTCCTCATTGCCGGGCACGGGCAGCACCACGGTGTTGAAGCGGCGCTTGAGCGCGGCCGACAGCTCGTTCACACCCTTGTCGCGGTTGTTGGCCGTGGCGATCACGCTGAAGCCGCGCACGGCCTGCACCTCGCTGCCCAGTTCGGGGATGGGCAGGGTCTTTTCCGACAGCACGGTGATCAGGCTGTCCTGCACATCGGCGGGGATGCGGGTGAGTTCCTCCACCCGGGCGATCTTGCCTGCGCGCATGGCCTGCATCAGCGGGCTGGGCACCAGGGCCTGTTCCGACGGACCGTTGGCCAGCAGCTGTGCGTAGTTCCATCCGTAGCGCAGCTGCTCTTCGCTGGTGCCTGCGGTGCCCTGGATCACCAGGGTGGAGTCGCCGCTGATGGCAGCGGACAAATGCTCGGACACCCACGACTTGGCGGTGCCGGGCACGCCGTACAGCAGCAGGCCCCGGTCGGTGGCCAGGGTGGCCACCGCGATTTCCATCAGGCGGGGGCTGCCGATGTACTTGGCGCTCACCTGGAAGCCGTTGTCCAGTGTGGCCCCCATCAGGTACTGCACCACGGCCCAGGGCGACAGGGCCCAGTTCTCGGGCCGCTGGCGCTGGTCGGCTTTTTTCAACTCGGCCAGCTCTTCGGCGAACTGTTGTTCGGCGTGCTGGCGCATCACGGAGGTGGCGGATTGGCTCATGGTGTGGCAGTGGAGGAAGAGTGGGTGGCAAGTTGAACCAGGGCGCGCTGCGTGGCGATGACCTGGGTCAGCCCGTGCGCGATGGCGGCAAATGAAGGGGTTTCGTCGGCGTGGCGGGGCCACGGGTCCAGCAGGTGCAGCGCGTCGGGGTGCAGGATGCACAGCAGCTCGCCCAGCAGGTTCCGCAGGCCATAGTCGTCGGCCAGCGTGTTGTGCTGGGCGCGCTCGCGCAGCAGGCTGGCAAGCGCCAGGGACAGCGGCTGCGACAAGGTCTCCCCCGCCGAGCAGCCGGTGAGCATCTGCGATGCGAAGTGGCCCAGGTGCGTGGCCGCGCCGCGCTGGAGCTGCTGCTGCCACCAGGCTTCGCGGTCGGCGCGGGGCAGCAGGGCCACCAGTGTGTCGGTGTCGTTCAGCTGCCGTGCGGCGGCGGGGGCCTGCAGAAAGGCATGGCACCACGCTGGGTTGGCGGTGCTGAGCAGCACATCGCGCCAGCCGCGCAGCAGGGCCTTGGCCCATTCGGTGGTCTGGGCCCAGGCCAGCAGGTCGGCGGGGCCGCAATCCATTTGCTGCTCCCACCAGGCCAGCGGCACCTGGCCCACGCACTGGTACAGCCACCAAGCGCGTTCGCCCAACGCATCATGCTGGGGGCGGGGCGTGTCCAGCTGGTCTGCCTTGGCATCGGCGGGCAGGGCGGTGGGGGCGTCGATGGTCCAGCGCTTGCGCAACAGTGCGCGTTCGTGTTTGAGCAGCGCCGCCATGCGGGTGCAGGCGCGCTGGGTGAATGCCGCTTCGGGCAGGCGCAGCAGCAGGGCCAGCGCGGCACTGCGCACCTCGCGGCTGCGGTCTTGCCGCAGGCGGTCCAGCAGGGGTTCGTCGGCCGGGCCCAGGCCTTGGGCCAGCACGGCGGTCAGCTCGGCCCGCTCGCGCGCGGGCAGGTCGGCCAGGGTGTCGCTCAGGCGCTGGCGGGCAGCGTCGGGGCTGTGGGTGCGCTCGGTGTGTAAGAAGGACTTGCGCTGCTCCAGGTTGCCATCGCTCCATAGCGTTTCTGGCGGCGCAGTGTCGCTGGCGCCGGTGGCATAACGCCACTCGTCACGCTGCGCAGCGAGCCAGCGTCCGCGCTCGCCCAGCACGGAGGCCAGCCAGGGGCGCAGGGCGACCGAGCGGCGGCCCAGCTCCAAAGCCGCTGGCAAAAAGCGTGGCGGCAGTTGCTGGCCAGCGTGGTCCAGGCCTTGGAACACGGCCTGGTGCAGCCGAGGAGGACCTTCTGCCACGACCCAAGGCAGCAGGGCCATCAGGGGCCCGGCCTGCAGCGGCGGGCGCTGGTCCGGGGCGGCGGCGGCCGGGGGGGCATCGCCGGTGTGCAGCCCGTGGCCTCCCGCCAGGCTGCAGGTGGCCACGATGCCCGCAGCGCGCAGCAGGGCTGTGGCGCTGTCCGGGGTCTGGGCGAGCGTGTCGTTCAGCAGCGCTCCCACGGTGCCAGGCAATGGGGATGTGGCCGCCAGGGGCTGGCGGTCGGTGCCGACCATGGCGGCGGGCAACAGGACAGCCCAGTGGGCAGCGTTGCTCATGCCTGGCTCCTTTGCCACGCAGGGGAGGCGGATGGCTGGGGCATGTGCGTGTGCCATGCAGTGAGAGGGGCGAAGGTCTGCCCATCCCATTCCCCTGCCACCGTGATCGGGTTCCCGCCCGACACGGCATTCAGCACCCAGAGGTCGTCGCCGGGCATCTGCAGCGGCAGCCAGCGGTCTGCGCAGCGCAGGCCAGGCTGCGTGCCCAGGGGTTGAAACACGGCATCGGGCAGCACCAGTGGGTGCCAGCCCACCCAGGGGCTGGCGGCGGTGCGGCGTGCCATGTCTCCCCACTCGTCCGCAGCGGTGCTTTGGGGCCACTGGGGCTCTGTGGGGACGCCGTGCACATTGACGGGCTGCGCGCGCAGCCCGGTGGTGCCGGGGAAGTAGGCCAGTGTGGCGTTCACACAGGTGCCGGGTATCCAGGCCTGCTCAAACCCTTTGCCGCCAAAGGCGTGGTCCCACAGCCAGGCACGGCGCCCGCTGCGGTGGCCGTGCAGCCAAACGCGCCGTTCGATGAGTTTGTCGTCGCGCTCTTCCTGGGCGCAGCCGAGCACGGTCCAGGCATCTTCTACCTGTTCGCCGCTGGCGAGCACCTCGGCCTTGTCCAGCGGCCAGCCGGCCACGACCCGCAGCTCAGCCTGCAGTTCTGGCGAGAGGCTGCTACGGCGTTGCAATGCCTCGCAGGCCAGTTGCAGCAGGCCCAGGCGGTGCAGGGTGCGCTCCGGCCAGTCCTCGCCCTGGCGCACTCCCTGTGCGGCTGCGTGCACACGCTGGGCCAGGCCGGGGGCCTGGGCGTCCACCATGCGTGCCGCCATGGTGTGCCAGGTCTGCAGCACCTCGTTGGTGAGTGCGCCCAGGCCCTGGCGCATCTGGTCGCCCAGCCAGCGTTGCAGTTCTTCTGCAGCGTTTTCGATGCGTTGCCAGCGCTGGGCTTCGCGGCGGGCTTGCGCCTGTTCGTCCACGGGGGCGGCGGCTTTTTCTGCCTGGCGCTCTTCTTTTTTCTGGGCCTTTTCAGAGCGCGACACAACCCACTCGGCCACCCAGGCTGGGGCTTCGGTGGTGGTGAACAGGGTGGGGCTCTGGGCCTGCAGCATCAGCAGTGCCAGGCCATGTTTGCAGGGGAACTTGCGGCTGGGGCAGGAGCATTTGAACGCGGGCCCCGACAGATCCACCTGCGTCTGGTAGGGCTTGGAGCCGCTGCCCTGGCATTCGCCCCAGACGGCCTGGTCGTTGGCGCCCAGGGTGGGCCATTTGGCGGCCGAGGTCAGTCCTTTGGCCGCTTTGGCCGAGGCGTCGTCAGGCGCCAGTGCGGCCACCGCCTCCAGTGTCAGAGCCATACCACCACCCATCCCCCCCTTTGTCGTGTCATGCGCTTTGGCAAAGCGCGGGGGATCATAAGCGGGGGCAGGCGTCGGGCACGGGGTGCGGGCGCGGGTTGATGCACTCTGTTTCAATTGCGGGAGGTTGGTGCCGCGCCTCCCGCAAGCGCGCCGCAGGTCTATGCCTGCGTGTACGCCGTCTTCACCGTCGTGTAGAACTCGGCGGCGTAACGTCCCTGCTCGCGTGGGCCGTAGCTGCTGCTCTTGCGGCCGCCAAACGGCACGTGGTAGTCCACGCCGGCCGTGGGCAGGTTCACCATCACCATGCCGGCTTGCGCGTGGCGCTTGAAGTGGGTGGCGTGCTTGAGGCTGGTGGTGGCGATGCCGCTGGCCAGGCCGAACTGCGTGTCGTTGGCCAGGGCCAGCGCTTCGTCGTAGTTCTTCACGCGCTGCACGCTCACCACGGGGCCAAAGATTTCTTCGCGGTTGATGCGCATGCCGGGTGTGGTTTCGGTGAACAGGGCGGGGCGCATGTAGTAGCCGGGGGCGCCATCGGCGTTCTTCTCCAGGGCTTCGCCGCCGAAGGCGAGCTTGGCGCCTTCTTGCTGGCCGATGCCGATGTATTCCAGGTCTTGCGCCAGCTGGCGGTCGTCCACCACGGGGCCGATGTCGGTGCCGGCCTTGCGGGCGTCGTCGACCTTCAGGGTTTTCATCTTCTCGATCACGGCGGCCACGAAGCGGTCGTGGATGCCTTCGGTCACGATCACGCGGCTGCTGGCGGTGCAGCGCTGGCCGGTGGAGAAGAAGCCGCTGTTGACGGCAGCGCCCACGGCCACGGCCAGGTCGGCGTCATCGAGCACCACGAAGGGGTTTTTGCCGCCCATCTCCAATTGCACCTTGGCGCCGCGTGGCACGCAGGCGGCGGCGACGCGCTGGCCCGTGCCCACCGATCCGGTGAAGCTCACGCCGGCGATGCGCTCGTCTTCCAGCAGCACCTGGCCCACTTCAGCGCCGCGGCCCATCACGAGGTTGAACACGCCGGCTGGGAGGCCCGCGCGGTGCAGGATGTCGGCCAGCGCCCAGGCGGAGCCCGGCACCACTTCGGCGGGCTTGAACACCACGCAGTTGCCGTAGGCAAGCGCGGGCGCGATCTTCCACGCAGGGATGGCGATGGGGAAGTTCCACGGCGTGATGATGCCGATCACGCCCAGTGGCTCGCGCGTGATCTCGATGCCCACGCCGGGGCGCACCGACGGGATCAGCTCGCCGCCGGGGCGCAGGGCCTCGCCCGCAAAGAACTTGAAGATGGCGGCCGCGCGGCCCACTTCGCCAATCGCCTCGGGCAGGGTCTTGCCTTCTTCGCGGGCGAGCAGGTCGCCCAGCTCGGCCTTGCGCGCAATGATCTCGTTGCCCACCGCATCCAGGATGTCAAAACGCTGCTGGGGCGTGGACAGGCTCCACGCGGGGAAAGCCGCATGCGCCGCTGACACGGCTTCCAGGGTTTGCTCGCGGCTGGCCACGGCGTAGTCGCCGATCACGTCGCGCGTGTCGGAGGGGTTGGTGTTTTGGTAAGTGCGGACGCCGTCGGTCCAGGCGCCGCCAATCAGGTTTGCATGCATGGTGGTGTGGTGGTTAGGAGGAGGGGGTTGAGAAAAAGGGCGGTCGCATGCCGGGCGCGCATGTTGCGCAGCGCAAGCAGGCTCTGGCACCCAGAAAGTCTTTCAATGTGCGCTGCGATGCCTCGCTACCGGCACATCCTGGTGCCTTGTAAGGTGCCGCAGCGCTGCGAGCGCGTGAGTGCACCGTGCCAAATTGCGTTGTATGTCATCGTACAACATAAGGAGATCCCTTGGATTTCGGGTAACTACTGATGGAACAACCGGGCACCTCGCCTTCCTTCGGATTCACCCCGTTCATCAAGGAGCGGCGAGCGTGTAGGGCGATTCAGCTCGCTTCGGCCTGCGCACGCCGCCGGCGTTCGCGGCTGTTGGCCAGGTGTGTGCGCATGGCGGCCCGGGCGCCGTCGGGGTCCTGGCCCACGATGGCGTCGTAGATGCTTTCATGCTCGCCGTTGACCCGGCGCAGGTACTGGCGCCGCTCGTCGTTGACCGAATCCATGGCGGCCAGGCGAGCGCGCGGAATGATCATGCTGCCCAGCGTGCCCATCAGTTCGGCGAAATGGCTGTTCTGCGTGGCGCGTGCGATTTCCAGGTGGAACTGGAAGTCCGCCGCCACAGCGTCGCGGCCCGCATCCACGGCGGCAGCCACGGCGTCCAGCGCCTCGCGCATGGCTTTCAGGTTGGCTTCGGTACGGCGCTGGGAGGCCAGTGCCGCCGCCTCGGTCTCCACACCGATGCGCAGCTCCAGCACGGCAATCACGTCGCGCAGTGTGCTGAACTGGTCGGGGGTGATCTTGAAGCCGGGCGCCTGGCCCAGCCCCAGGACAAAGGTGCCGATGCCGTGGCGCGTTTCCACCAGGCCAGAGGCCTGCAGCTTGGAAATCGCCTCGCGCACCACGGTGCGGCTCACGCTGAACTCGGCCATGATGGCCGCCTCGGTGGGCAGCTTGTCGCCCAGTGCCAGGCGGCCGTCGCGGATGCGGTCTCCCAGGGATTCGACAAGCTCCAGGGCCAGGGTGCGGGGCTTGCGGCGAAGCAGGGTATCGGTGGTCATTTCTTGGTGTTATCCCTATGGGGCGCCGGGGGCAGAAGCGGTACATTGCTCTTCGTTGTACGACAACTGATGACGTTCAACAGAATCTGTCGCCACTGTACCAAGAACCTCAGCCTTTGTAACTGCCATGCCTTGCCATCCGACGCCCATCCGTTTCCAACGCCTGCTATTGACCGGGGCTGCCGGAGGGTTGGGCCAGGAGTTGCGCTCGCGCCTGAAGGCCTACTGCACCACGCTGCGCCTGTCGGACATCGCAGACCTGGGTGTTGAGGCGGAGGGCGAGGAGGTGCGCCCCGCGCGGCTGGAAGATGCAGGCGCCGTGCTCAGCCTGCTGGACGGCGTGGATGCCGTCATCCACCTGGGCGGCGTGTCCACCGAACAGCCCTGGGACCTGATCCTGCAGGCCAACATCGTCGGCGCATACAACCTGTACGAGGCCGCCCGCAAGCAGGGCGTCAAGCGCGTGGTGTTCGCCAGCTCCAACCACGTCACCGGCTTCTATCGCCAGGACGAAGTGGTTGCTCTGGACGACCCTGCCCGCCCCGACGGCCTGTACGGCCTGTCCAAGGCGTTTGGCGAAGACCTCTCGCGTTTCTATTTCGACCGCTACGGCATCGAGACCGTGTGCCTGCGCATCGGCTCCTCGTTCCCCGAGCCGCGCAACCGCCGCATGCTGGCCACCTGGATGAGCTACGACGACCTGGAGCGCCTGGTGGTCGCCAGCCTGACCGCGCCGGTGGTGGGCCACAGCACCATCTACGGCATGGGCGACAACACCACCACCTGGTGGGACAACACCCTGGCGCGCCACATTGGCTACCGCCCGCAGGACAGCTCAGAGCCCTTCCGCGCCAAGGTCGAGGCCGCCGACCCGCACCCCGACCTGACCGACCCCGCCGTGATCTACCAGGGTGGCCCGTTCGTGCGCACCGGTCCTTTCGAATGAGCGCGCAGATGACCCAACAAGTGGACCTGCTGCTGCCCGACCACCGCGACCAGGTGGGCGAAAGTCCCGTATGGAGCCCTGCCGAGCAGGCACTGTATTGGGTCGACATCGAAGGCCGCAAGCTGCACCGCTGGACCTACGCGGACCAGCAAGTGCAAAGCTGGGAGACCAGCGAACGGCCCGCCTGCATCGCGCTGCATTCGGCCGGCGGCTTGATCGCCGGCATGGACACGGGCGTGTTCCACCTGCGGCCCGATGCCTCGGGCGCGCTGGCCGCCACGCGGCTGGCGGGTGTGGACCACCCGCAGTCCGGCATGCGTTTCAACGACGGCCGCTGCGATCGCCAGGGCCGCTTCTGGGCGGGCACGATGGTGCGCGACATGTCGCTGGCGCAGCCCGCCGGCGGGCTTTACCGCATGGATTCCCGTGGGCTGTCTGCGCCGCAGGTGTCGGGCCTGGTCACGCAAAACGGCCTGGGTTTCAGCCCCGATGGCAAAACCATGTACCTGAGCGACAGCCACCCCAGCGTGCAGCAGGTCTGGACGCTGCCGCTTCATGACGACGGCTCGCTGGGTGAGCGCTCGCTGTTCGTCGACATGCGCGATCTGCCCGGCCGGCCCGACGGCGGCGCGGTGGATGCCGACGGCTGCTACTGGATCTGCGGCAACGACGCAGGCGTGGTGCACCGCTTCACGCCCGACGGCCGCCTGGACCGTTCCATCACCGTGCCTACCAGCAAGCCCTCGATGTGCAGCTTCGGCGGCCCGGGGCTGGATGTGCTGCTCATCACCTCCATCCGCCCTGGACAGCCGCAGGGAGACGACGTGGCGCTCGGCGGCGCCCTCTTTGCCACCCGGCCCGGTGTGGCGGGGTTGCCGGAAACACCCTATCGGAGCGCCTGAGGACAACAGGCCCCGGAACTCTCCCCAATTCACAACACTTCAACCCAGGAGACAACCATGAAAATCCCCCATCTGTTTGGCCGCGTCGCATTGGCTGCCAGCGTCCTGTTCGGCGGCTTGGCTGCGCAGGCCACGGAGTTCCGCTCGTCGGACATCCACCCAGAGGACTACCCCACCGTGCTGGCCGTGCGCCACATGGGCGAGACGCTGTCCAAGGCCACGGGCGGCAAGCACAGCATCAAGGTGTATGCCAAGGGCTCCCTGGGCATCGAGAAGGACACCATCGAGCAGACCAAGCTGGGTGCGATTGCCATGACGCGTGTGAACGTCGCGCCGATGAACAACATCTGCCCTGCGACCATGGTGCCCACCATGCCTTTCCTGTTCCGCGACAAGGAACACATGCGCAAGGTGCTCGATGGAGCCATCGGCGACGAGATCCTGAAGGACTGCGAATCGCAAGGCTTCGTCGGCCTCGCGTTCTATGACTCCGGCGCCCGCTCGATCTACACCGTCAAGAAACCGGTCAAGACCCTGGCCGACGTCAAGGGCCTGAAGGTGCGTGTGCAGCAGAGCGATCTGTGGGTGTCGCTGCTCGAAGCCATGGGCGCCAACGCCACCCCCATGCCGTTCGGCGAGGTCTACACCGCGCTCAAGACCGGGCTGGTGGACGCTGCCGAGAACAACTACCCCAGCTACGAAAGCTCGCGCCACTTCGAAGTGGCCAAGTACTTCAACAAGACCGAGCACTCGATGGCGCCGGAGATCCTGTTGTTCAGCAAGCGCGTGTGGGACACCCTGAGCGCTGACGAGCAAAAGGCCATCCGCGCTGCAGCCAAGGAATCGGTGGGTTTCATGCGCAAGATCTGGGACGAGCGTGAAGAAAAGTCCCTGGCCACGGTGAAGGCCGGCGGCGCGCAGATCGTCGAGATCGACAAGGCTGCGTTCAAGACCGCCATGAAGCCGGTGTACGACAAGTTCCTGAAGGACCAGAAGCTCCAGGACATGGTCAAGCGCATCGACGCGGTGCAGTAATTTGCACGAGCCCCAGCGCACTGCGGTGCGCTGGGGCCCATCCCATTTTTGTCTTCTGAATGTTTCTTATGTATACGCGTCTCTGCGCTTTCATCGCGCGCACCTGCCTTCAGCTGGGTGTCGGGGGGCTGGTGCTGCTGGTGTGCGCCGTGCTCTATCAGGTCGTCGGCCGCTACATCTTCAACAACACACCCACCTGGGCCGAGAGCAGCGCCGTGCTGCTGGTGCTGTACGTGACCATGCTGGGCATGGCCGTGGGGGTGCGTGATGCCGGGCACATCGGCCTCGAATCGTTCCTGGTGCTCGCGCCCGACTGGCTGCGCCACAAGCTGGAAATCGTGATCCACGTGCTGGTGCTGATCTTCGGCGTGGTCATGGCCTGGAACTGCGGCGTGCTGGCCGAGTCCGTGGCGCCCTACAAGATTCCCACGCTCGGCATCTCCGAAGCGTTCAAGTACGTTCCCCCCGCGCTCGCTGGCGTGCTGGTGGCGATGTTCTCCCTGGAGCACATCATCGCCCTGGTCCGCGGCACAGAGGTCGAGCCCGCCTGGCATTGAGATGAACGACACCCCCCTGAGCGCCTGCGGCGCTTCCCCCCGCTCTCGCATGGCTGCGCCATGCGGGCAGAGGGACGCAGCCCTCGCTGCGGGGCGGCCCTTGCTCGGCTGCCCTGGCAGGGGTCATGCCCGCTTCATGCGCCATGCCGAGATGACCGAAGCGGTCCCTGCATGCGTCCCTCCGCACCCTAATGTTCCAGTAAAGATTCCACCATCATGGCGTTGACCATTCTGTGCGTGACCTTCACGCTCCTGCTGCTGCTGGGCGTGCCCGTGGCCTTTTCCATCGGTTTGTCGTCACTGGCGACCATCCTGTATGAAGGCCTGCCGCTGGCGGTGGGCTTCCAGCAGATGATTTCGGGCATGAACCCGTTCTCGTTCCTGGCGATTCCGTTCTTCATCTTCGCGGGCGAGATCATGATGTACGGAGGCATTGCCGACCGCATCGTGGTGTTCGCCAAGAGCGTGGCCGGCCATGTGCGCGGCGGGCTGGGCATGAGCAACGTGCTGGCCTGCACGCTGTTCGGCGGCGTCTCGGGCTCGCCCGTGGCCGACGTGTCCGCCATGGGCGCCGTGCTCATCCCGCAGATGAAGAAAGAGGGCTACCACGCCGACTACGCGGTCAACGTGACCACGCACGCCTCGCTGGTGGGCGCGCTCATGCCCACGTCGCACAACCTGATCATCTTCACGCTGGCCGCCGGCGGCAAGGTGAGCATTGCCGCGCTGATCCTGGCCGGCATCGTGCCTGCGCTGCTGCTGACCGTGTGCAACCTGCTGGCCGCCTACCTGGTGGCCGTCAAGCGCGGTTACCCATCGGGCACGTTCCCCGGCTGGGAGATCGTGTGGATCTCGTTCCGGGCGTCGGTCCCCGGGCTGGCCGTGGTGGTCATCATCATCGCGGGCATCTTGTCGGGGGCGTTCACGGCGACGGAGTCCGCCTCGGTGGCGGTGATCTGGGCGTTGCTGCTGTCGGTGTTCGTCTACAAGAAACTCACCCGCGAGCAGTTTCTCAAGGCCGCCTCCAAGGCCGTCAAGACCACGGGCACCGTGCTGCTGCTGATCGGCATCTCGTCGATGTTCGGCTACCTTATCGGCCTGTACGGCGTGGCCGAGCTGACCGGCGAGGCACTCAAGTCCATGAGCACATCGCCGTGGGTCATCTTCCTGTGCGTGAACATCATCCTGTTCATCCTGGGCACGTTCCTGGACATGGCGGCCACCATCCTGATCTGCACGCCGATCTTCCTGCCCATCTGCCAGCAGTTCGGCATGAGCACGGAGCAATTCGGCATCGTGATCCTGATCAACTGCGCGCTGGGGCTGAACACGCCGCCGGTGGGGACCACGCAGTTCATTGGCTGCACCATCGGAGGCATCTCCGTGGGCGAGGTGATGAGAACCATCTGGCCGTTCTACAGCGCGCTCATCGTGGCGCTGATGCTGGTGACGTACGTGCCGCAGTTCTCGATGTGGCTGCCGGACCTCGTGCTCAAGGGCGGTGGGTGAAGCGCGGGGGGCTGGCCGCAACCAGCCGGCCCCCTGCCTTGGCTTGTCCACCGGGTGTGACGATGTGAAGGCAGTGCCATGTGCGCGGCGCCTGGGATGACCCTGGCAGCGGCATGGCGCGATTTTTTGTGCAAGCTGTGTAGCGCCAGCAAGAAGTTAAAGAAGTGACAGACCCGATGCGAGAAGCCCTCACCATCCGCATGCATGCGGAAGACAACGTCGCCATCGTCGCCAACGACGGTGGCCTGCCCGCGGGCACCGTGCTGCCGCCGGGCGTGCCCGGTGCAGGCATCGCGCTGCGCGACAAGGTGCCGCAGGGCCACAAGGTGGCGCTGGCAGACATCCCTGAAGGTGCCGTGGTGCGCCGCTACAACGTGCCCATCGGCTACGCGCTCAAGGACATCCCCGCAGGCAGCTGGGTGCACGAGCGGCTACTGCAAATGCCTGCAGCCCGCGCGCTGGAAGGCCTGCCCATGGCCACGGTGAAGCCCCCGGTGCTCGAACCCCTCACCGGCTACACCTTCGAGGGCTACCGCAACGCGGACGGCTCGGTGGGCACGCGCAACATCCTGGCCATCACCACCACGGTGCAGTGCGTGGCCGGCGTGGTCGCGCAGGCCGTGCACCGCATCAAGACCGAGCTGCTGCCGTTGTTTCCGAACGTCGACGACGTGATCGGCCTGGAACACACCTACGGCTGCGGCGTGGCCATCGACGCGCCCGACGCGGTCATCCCCATCCGCACGCTCAAGCACATCAGCCTGAACCCCAACTTCGGCGGCGAGATCATGGTGGTGAGCCTGGGCTGCGAAAAGCTGCAGCCCGACCGCCTGCTGCCCCCGGGCAGCTTCCCCATCACCGACGAGCGCGACGCCGCACTCGGCCCCGAGACGGTGTGCCTGCAGGCCGACCACCACGTGGGCTTCATGTCGATGCTGGATGACATACTGCAAAGCGCCAGGCCCCACCTCACGCGCCTGAACGCCCGCCGCCGCGAGACCATCCCCGCCAGCGAGCTGGTGCTGGGCGTGCAGTGCGGCGGCAGCGATGCGTTCTCGGGCGTCACCGCCAACCCGGCCGTGGGTTTCTGCGCCGACCTGCTGGTGCGTGCCGGTGCCACGGTGATGTTCAGCGAGAACACCGAGGTGCGCGACGCGGTCGAGCAGCTCACCAGCCGCGCAGCCACGCCCGAGGTGGCCGAAGCCATCGTGCGCGAACTGGGCTGGTACGACCGCTACCTGGACCGCGGCCGCGTGGACCGCGCGGCCAACACCACGCCGGGCAACAAGGCGGGTGGCTTGTCCAACATCGCCGAGAAGGCCATGGGCTCCATCATCAAGAGCGGCACCGCGCCCATCTCGCACGTGCTGGCCCCGGGCGAAAAACTGCGCCGCGACCAGCGCGGCCTGGTGTATGCCGCCACGCCCGCCAGCGACTTCATCTGCGGCACGCTGCAACTGGCCGCCGGCATGAACCTGCACGTCTTCACCACCGGCCGGGGCACGCCCTACGGCCTGGCCGAATGCCCCGTGGTCAAGGTGGCCACGCGCAGTGACCTGGCGCGCCGCTGGCACGACCTGATGGACATCAACGCCGGCAAGATCGCCGACGGCGAAGCCACCATCGAAGACCTGGGCTGGGAGATGTTCCGCCTGCTGCTCGACGTGGCCAGCGGCCGCAAGAAGACCTGGGCCGAGCACTGGAAGCTGCACAACGCGCTGGTGCTGTTCAACCCCGCACCCGTCACCTGAACCCCGCCGGGCCCCGGCCCTTTGTGTTCCCTCTTCAACAGCCCTTGCCTGCAAGGGCTGTTGTCCTTGAAAGACCGTTTCTCATGGGTCACACCCGATTTTCCGACCGCAAGGTCGTGGTGGCGCTGGCGCTGCTGTGTTGCCTGCTGTGGGGCAGCTCGTACCCTGCCATCAAGACCGGCTACGCCTGGTTTGGCATTGCCAGGAGCGACATTCCCTCGCAGCTGGTATTCGCCGGCTGGCGCTTTCTGGGGGCGGGGCTGATCCTGCTGGCCTGGGCCGTGGCCACGCGCAAGGCCATCTGGGGTCTGGGCTTTGCAGCAGGGCGGCAGCTGATAGTGCTTGGGCTGGCGCAGACCACGCTGCAATACGTGTTTTTCTACGTGGGGCTGGCGTACACCACAGGGGTCAAGGGTTCGATCATGAATGCCACGGGCACCTTCTTCAGCGTGCTGCTGGCGCACTGGGTCTATCACAACGACCGCCTGAGCCACGCCAAGCTGTGGGGCTGCCTGGTGGGCTTTGTCGGAGTGATGGTGGTCAACCTGGGGCGCGGCACGTTGGACATGGATTTCACGCTGCTGGGCGAGGGCTTTGTGGTGATCGCCGCGTTGGTGCTGGCTGCGGCCAGCATCTATGGCAAACAGGTCTCGCAGCGCATGGATTCGGTGGTCATGACCGGCTGGCAGCTGGGGCTGGGTGGCGCCGCGCTGCTGGCCATCGGCGGGGCGTTGGGCGGCTCGCTCACCGGCTTCACCTGGGGCTCCACCGCGCTCCTGGTGTACCTGGCGCTGCTGTCGTCGGCCGCGTTCTCGCTGTGGAGCATCTTGCTCAAGCACAACCGCGTGAGCCAGATCACGGTGTTCAACTTCACAGTGCCGATCTTCGGCGCGGCGCTGTCGGCGCTGTTCCTGGGCGAGGCGCTGCTGGAGTGGAAGAATCTGCTGGCCCTGGTGCTGGTGTGCGCGGGCATCTGGCTGGTCACGCGCGATACGCCCGAGCCACCTGTTGCCAAATAGACTTGCGGCCATGGCCTATTCCCTATCACTCGAAGCGTTTCAGCGCGACCTGCACGGGCAGCGCACCGATCTTTTCACCCTGCGCGGCGCAGGCGGCCTGCAGGTGGCCGTGAGCAACTACGGCGCCCGCCTGGTGCAGGTGGCGGTGCCCGACGGGCAGGGCGGCCTGGCCGATGTGGCGCTGGGCTACGACAGCCTGCAGGGCTACGTGGACGGGCAACTCTCCATGGGCGCATTGATCGGGCGCTGGGCCGGGCGTTTGCGCGCAGGCAAGCTCACCCGGCCGGATGGTTCGCTTCTGCAATTGCCCACCAACAGCGGCCCACACCACCACCATGGCGGGCCACGGGGCAGCCGCTTTCAGGTGTTCGCGGTCGAAGACGTGCAGGCCGATGCGCTCACCCTGAGCCACACCTTTCGCACCGAAGACGACGGTGTACCCGGTGACGTGCACGTGCAGCTTCACCTGCAGGTCACGGCCGACAACGCACTCCACATGGCCTGGACGGCGGAGGCGCTGCACGCTTCCACCATGCTGAACCTCACCGGGCATGCGTTCTTCAACCTGGCGGGCCGTGGCAGCACTCACGGCCACACCTTGCAGGTGCCCGCCAGCCGCTATGTGCCGCTGGCAGCCGACGTGTGCCCCACGGGCGCGCTGGCTGGCGTGTTGGGCACGCCATTCGACTTCCGCGAGGCCCGCCGCGTGGGCGACGCAGTGGCAGCGCCCAGCGAGCAACTGGCCCTGGCCGGTGGGCTGGACCACTACCTGGTGCTGGACGAAGCGGATGCATCCCATGCGCCGCCCGTGTCATCCATCACCCCAGCCGGCCTGCGGCTGGCCGCGCTGCTGAGCGAGCCCGGCAGCCGCCGTGCGATGGAGGTCTGGAGCACAGCGCCCGGTGTGCAGGTCTATGCGGGCCATGGCCTGAAGGCGGACCCGGCGCGGGACCTGGGCCGTGGCGCGCGGCAGGGCGACTGGCTCTGGCAGCCAGGCGACGGCATCTGCCTGGAGCCCATGGAGTACCCTGATGCGCCCAACCACGCCGCCTTTCCCATGCGCTGGTTGGCGCCCGGGGAGATGGTGCGGGGGGCGATCGTGTACCGGTTTCGCAGCCTCTGAGCGCAGTGGTCAGCGAGGTGCCCGTTTTTCGGCATGCCGCGCTACCATGCCCCCTGGCTTTCAACCGAGGTCGTTCATGGACACAAGCTACACCCCCAGTACCGATTGGCAAGAAGTGGTGGCCCCCGACGAGGCCCAGCGCTTTGCCGGATATGCGCGCCAGTTTGCCGAACTACAGGCGCGCAAGTCGCACAAGTACGGCACAGGCCGGGGCTTGCACCGCAAGCAGCTCACCGCTGCGCGGGGCCAGCTGCAGGTGCTGGGCGATCTGCCTGCATTTGCGTCCCACGGGCTGTTTGCCCAGCCCGGGCAGTACGACGTGCGGGTGCGGCTGAGCAATGGCGGCATGGACAAGACCTCCGACCGCAAGCCTGACATCCGGGGCTTTTCGTTCAGCGTGTTGGGCGTGCAGGGCGATTCCGCCCTGGGCAATGGGCCCGCCAAAAGCCAGGACTTCACGCTCATCAACCAGGAGAAGTTCGCCTTTCCCCAAAGCGGCGAGTTCGTGGACTTTGTGGTGGCGGCCTCGCATGGCGGCGGCGCGTTGATCAAGTTCCTGGTGCAGCGCCACGGGCTGCTGGGGGCCGCCAAGCAGATCGCCAAGACGGTCAAGACTTTCGGCCGGCCCTTCGGCGGCTTTGCAGCGCATGCCGTGCACAGTGCTGCGCCCATCGCGTGTGGGCCCTATGCGGTGCGCGTGCGGCTGGTGCCCCATGTCGCCAATGGCGCACCGGTCACCCAGGTGCAGGACGATTGGAACGCCGAGTTTTCTGCCCGTCTGCGCCAGCAGGACCTGCAATGGGATTTGCAATTGCAGCCCTTTGTGGACGAGGCCACCACCCCCATCGAAGACGCCAGCGTGGACTGGCCCACGCCCTACACCACCGTGGCCCGGCTGACCTTGCCCCGGCAAGACCCTGCAGCCGACCCCACGCTGGCCGAGCAGGTGGAGGCGGCCGTGTTCGACCCCTGGCAGGCTCTGGCGGCGCACCGCCCGCTGGGCGATGTGATGCGCGCCCGCAAGGTGGTGTACTTCGAGAGCCAGAAGGGGCGCGGGGCCGCATAGTCTGCGCTTTTTTTGCAGGGAGCCCCGCCGTCCACGGCGTCCGCCCCGTGCCACCGGAGCGCCCCGGAGTGCCTCTAAGTTTCGTCTAAGTGTTGGTGTCCACACTGCCCTCCATCGCAACTCCGATTGGAAAGGCACCACACCATGAACACGACCACGCTGACCTCCAACCCCCGCCACCTCATCCTGGCCCTGGTGGCCGCAGGGGCGGTGGGCGCCACGGGCGCGGGCCTCATCACCGGGCACCAGGCGCGCGCTTTGACCCCCACCGCGCCCATCGTTGCGCAGACCCCGGCCGCCCCCGGCGGTGCGCTGCCCAGCTTTGCCCAGATCACCGCGCAGAACGGCCCGGCCGTCGTCAACATCAGTGTCACGGGCAGCACCAAGACGGCGATGGCCAGCGACGAAGACGACGATGAAGGGCAACCCGCCGCGCGCCAGCGCCGGGGCCCGCAGATCGATCCGAACGATCCGTTCTACGAGTTCTTCCGCCAGTTCGGCTTTCCCGGCGCGGGCGCGCAGGGCCAGCCCAACGTGCCCACGCATGGCCAGGGCTCTGGCTTTATCGTCAGCCCCGACGGCCTGGTGCTGACCAATGCCCACGTGGTCAAGGGTGCGAGCGATGTCACCGTCAAGCTCACCGACCGGCGCGAATTCCGCGCGAAGGTGTTGGGCGCCGACCCCAAGACCGACGTGGCTGTGCTCAAGATTGACGCCAAGGATCTGCCCACCGTGCGCCTGGGCAGCACGCGGGACCTGCAGGTGGGCGAATGGGTGCTGGCCATCGGCTCGCCCTTTGGCTTCGAGAACAGCGTGACGGCGGGTGTGGTCAGTGCCAAGGGCCGCTCGCTGCCCGACGACAGCCTGGTGCCCTTCATCCAGACCGACGTGGCCGTGAACCCCGGCAACTCGGGTGGGCCGCTGTTCAATGCGCGCGGCGAGGTGGTGGGCATCAACTCGCAGATCTACAGCCGCTCGGGCGGCTACCAGGGCGTGTCGTTCTCCATCCCCATCGAGCTGGCCGCCAAGATCAAGGACCAGATCGTCGCCACCGGCAAGGTGCGCCACGCGCAATTGGGCGTGGCCGTGCAGGAGGTGAACCAGGCGTTTGCCGAATCGTTCGCGCTCGACAAACCCGAGGGTGCGCTGGTCGCCAGCGTCAGCAAGGGCAGCCCGGCCGACAAGGCGGGCCTGCAGGCTGGTGACGTGATCCGCCAGGTGGACGGCCAGCCCATCGTGGCCTCGGGCGACCTGCCCGCCTGGGTGGGCCAGGCGCAGCCGGGGCAGCAGGCCAGGCTGTCGGTGTGGCGCCAGGGCAAGCCGCTGGAGCTGACCGCTACGCTGGGTGATTCCAGCGACAAGGCCAGCAAGCAGGCGCGCAATGACGATGCCGTGGGCAAGGGCCAGCTGGGCCTGTCGCTGCGCCCGCTGGACCCCGAGGAGCGCCGCGAGGTGGGTGTGAGCGAGGGCTTGGTGATCGAACAGGCGCGTGGCCCCGCTGCGGCGGCCGGTGTGCAGCCGGGCGATGTGCTGCTGGCCATCAACGGCGCACCCGCCAGGAACATCGACCAGGTCCGCACGGCCATGGCCAAGGCGGGCAAGTCGGTGGCGCTGCTGATAGAGCGCGATGGCAACAAGATCTTTGTACCAGTGCGCCTGGGGTAAGCCGTGAGGAGCGTCTGCCGTCGGCAACGCCCTTGCGGCGGGCGGCTCCTGTCAGCGCGGCAGCGCCTCCACCTCCTTGGTCCAGCGGTCAATCAGGCGCCTGCGCTCGGCAGCCTTGCCGTATTTTTCAAAGTCGTATTTGATGAGCCTGACGTTGTCCAGCGTCGGGATGCGCGGGTCCATCTTGAAGCTCTTGTTGGCCGGCACCTGGTAGCTGCCCACCTGGGCGCCCACGGCCTGGCCTTCGGCGCTCATCAGCCAGTCGTAATACTTCTTGGCGTTCTCCATGTTGCGCGCACCTTTGATCAGGGCAATGCCACCGATCTCGTAGCTGGTGCCTTCGCAGGGGGCCTGGGTCTTGACCGGGTACTTGTCGGCCTTCCACTTCTCGAAGTTGAACATGAAGGTGATGCCCACCCCCACTTCGCCCTTGGCCACATTGGGCGCTTGCGCCTGGCCGCTGCGGGTGTAGGTGGTGGTGTTCTTGTGCAAGGCCTTGAGGTAATCGAAAGCCTTGTCCTCGCCCATCAGCTGCACCAGGCCTGCAATCACGGTGTAGGCCGTGCCGCTGGAGGCCGGGTGCGAGATTTCCACCTCGCCCTTGTACTCGGGCTTGATCACATCGGCCCAGCATTGCGGCTCGGGCAGTTTCTTCTTCTTGAGGGTATCGGTGTTGTAGCCAAAGCCGATGGCCGAACTGTAAAAGCCCCCCACCTGGTTCCCCGACATCGCGTACTGGCGCACGCTCCAGCCGTGCAGATCCTGGAGATAGCCCGGGCGGTATTCGGCCAGAAGACCTTGCTCGGCCACTTGAAGGAACGGGTCGCCCGTGCCACCCCACCAGATGTCGGTCTTGGGGTTGTTGGCCTCGGCACGCAGCTGCGCCGCGATTTCGCCCGTACCCTTGTGCGCCTGGTTGACCTTGATGCCGGTCTTTTTGGTGAACTCCTTGGCGGCGGCTTCGCACCAAGGGGCGTCGGTGCTGCACAGCGCATTGACCACGCCTTGTGCCTGCGCGCCTGCCGACAAGGTCGCCAGCGCGGCCGCCGCAGCAATGAACCGGATTTTGTGGAATGCCATCGCTCTTGCTCCTTACGTTCTGTTTTTGTGGCCCGACACGGGGATCGGGTTGTTCGCCCAGCGCCCGTTGATTGTGGCAGTGATGTGACATGACAAACGGTGCGCCCCCCGTGAGGCCCTGTCCACGGCAAGCCGTGGCACCGCCGCTATCCTTGGCGGACTACATTTCACCGATCCTTTGGACCCGTTGCCATGCGCCTGCTGCTCGTTGAAGACGACCCCATGATCGGCGAAGCCGTGCTGGACCTGCTGCGTGCCGAGCACTACGCCGTGGACTGGGCGCGTGACGGCGATGCGGCCGACACCGCCCTGCGCACCCAGCCCTACGACCTGGTGCTGCTCGACCTGGGCCTGCCCAAACGCGACGGCCTGGCCGTGCTGCGCGACCTGCGTGCCCGCAAGAACCGCACCCCCGTGCTGGTGGCGACCGCCCGCGATGCCGTCGCACATCGCATCGAGGGGCTCGACGCCGGGGCCGACGACTACGTGCTCAAGCCCTACGACCTGGACGAGTTGCTCGCCCGCATCCGCGCCCTGCTGCGCCGCGCTGCGGGGCGGGCTGAGCCGGTGTACGAACACAAGGGCGTGTGCATCAACCCCGCCACGCGCGAGGCCACGGTGCAGGGTGTTCCTGTCGTGCTGTCGGCGCGCGAATGGGCGGTGCTGGAGCCGCTCATCGCCCGGCCTGGCATGGTGCTGTCGCGCCAGCAGCTCGAAGACAAGCTCTACGGCTGGGGCGACGAGGTGAGTAGCAACGCGGTGGAGGTCTACATCCACGGCCTGCGCAAGAAGCTGGGGGCCGAGGTGCTGCTCAACGTGCGCGGCGTCGGCTATTTAGTACCCAAGGTATGACCTACAAGCTCACCCCGGCCCTCCACGGGCTGCTTCCCCGATCACTGCGCATGCGGTTGCTGGTGTTTTTGCTCGCCGCCATCGTGCTGGCCGGTGCGGTGCAGGGGGCGCTGGCCTACCGGGGCGCACTGGCCGAGGCCGACACGCTGTTCGACTACCACATGCAGCAGACCGCGCTGGCGCTGCGCTCGGGCCTGCCGGTGGACGCGCAGGGCCTGGGCCCGGGGCTGGACCCCGAGGACGAGAACCACGAATTCGTCGTACAGGTGTGGACCAACGAGGGCCTGCGCATTTTCGAATCCGCCGTGGGCGCGGAGCTGCCGCAGATCGCCGTGCTGGGCTTTACCGATGTGCAGGCGCGCGGCGGCACCTATCGCGTGTTTTCGATGCAGACGCGCTCGCAGGTCATCCAGGTGGCGCAGAA
This sequence comes from Acidovorax sp. Root275, assembly GCF_001428965.1. Classification (NCBI taxonomy): domain Bacteria; kingdom Pseudomonadati; phylum Pseudomonadota; class Betaproteobacteria; order Burkholderiales; family Comamonadaceae; genus Acidovorax; species Acidovorax sp. Root275. The sequence continues at coordinate 352,551 of NZ_LMJH01000008.1, forward strand.
CATGGCCGCGCGGCGCGACATGGCCCGCACCCTGGCACTGCGCACGCTGGCGCCGTTGGCCATCATGGCGCCGCTGTTGGTGCTGGCCGTGTGGTGGGGCGTGAGCCGGTCGCTGGCCCCGGTGGAACGCGTGCGTCGCCAGCTGGCCCAGCGCCAGGCCGACGACCTCTCGCCCGTGAGTGATGCGCAGCTGCCCGACGAAGTGCAGCCGCTGGTGAGTGAACTCAACCTGCTGTTCGAGCGTGTCCAGCGCGCGTTCGATGCCCAGCAGCACTTTGTGGCCGACGCCGCGCACGAGCTTCGCTCGCCCCTGGCCGCGCTGCGCCTGCAGCTGCAGGGTCTGCAGCGCGCGGGCGACGACGCCGCGCGTGCTGCCGCCATCGAACGCCTGTCGGCCGGCATCGACCGCGCCACGCGCCTCGTCGAACAGTTGCTGACGCTGGCTCGGCAGGAGGCCGCCGCAACACCGGCCGAACCCGTGGACCTGCGCGCCACCGCCCAGCTGGCCCTGGCCGACGTGGCCCCCGCGGCGCAGGTGCGCAGCATGGACGTGGGCCTGCTCGACTCCGACGCCGCCACCGTACCCGGAAATGCCGAGGCCCTGCGCATGCTGGCGCGCAATCTGCTGGACAACGCGATCAAGTACACCCCACCCGGCGGCCAGGTGGACCTGCAGGTGCGCAGGGAGGGCGACCACGCCGTGCTCACGGTGGAAGACAGCGGCCCCGGCATCGCCCCCGAGCACCGCGAGCGCGTGATGCTGCGTTTTGTGCGCGAAACCTCGGAAGGCGCCCCCGGCAGCGGCCTGGGCCTGGCCATCGTGCAGGCCATTGCACAGGCCCATGGCGCCACGGTGCAACTGGGCGCTTCGCCGCGCCTGGGGGGCCTGCTGGTGACCGTGCGGTTTGGCTGATGCTTGGTGGCGGGAAAGCCCCTTGGATGCAGGTTCTGTCTGTTGATAATGCTTCAAATTTAATAGCTATTGACGCTTGATAGACAAGCGCTGGAGGTCAAAAAACTTCAAAAGTTGAAGCTGAAAATGCCTGCAGACGCCGTCGCCTCTGCGCCAGGCCCCGTGAGCGCGTCGCCGCACAATGCGCAGGCGCCGCATCCATCGCGGGGCCCTATCTCCCGCTGTCAAAGGACACCACCGCATGCACTTCATCGTTCTCGGCGCAGGCGCCATTGGTTGTTATGTGGGTGGGCGCCTGGCAGCGCACGGCCTGACGGTGTGCCTGGTGGGCCGCCCGCATGCGCTGGAGCCCATCGCGCAGCAGGGCCTGAAGGTGTCCGACCTGGACGGCTTTGACCGCACCGTGCCCGTGTCCGCGCTGCAACTGGCGTACACACTGGCAGACGCCGCGCCCAGTGCCGACAGCATCATCCTGCTGTGCGTCAAAAGCGGCGTCACCGAATCCGCCGCACGCGAGCTGGCTACGGCTTGTGCGCCCGGCACCCCGGTGATCTCGCTGCAGAACGGCGTGGACAACGTGGCCCGCGTCGCGGCGCTGGCGCCCGGCCTGAACGTGCTGGCCGGCATGGTGCCCTACAACGTGGTGCTGCGTGGCGCCCAGGTGCACCGCGCCACCGCGGGCCACTTGCAGCTGCAGCGTGATGCCGTCACCGAACGCATCGCGCCAGTCTTCAACGCCGCAGGCCTGGCCACGTTGCTGCCCGCCGACATCCGTGCGGTGCAGTGGGGCAAGTTGCTGCTCAACCTGAACAACCCGGTCAATGCGCTGTCTGATCTGCCCCTGCGGCAAGAGCTGCTCGACCGCGACTGCCGCCGTGTCTTCGCCGCCCTGCAGACCGAGGCGCTGAGCGTGATGGCCCGCGCGGGCATCACACCCGCCCAGGTCGCCGCCGTGTCGCCCACGCTGCTGCCCCATGTGCTGCGGCTGCCCAACTGGCTGTTCACGCGGCTGGCCAAACGCATGCTGCAGATCGACGCCACGGCCCGCTCGTCGATGTGGGACGACCTGGAGGCCGGGCGCGTGACCGAGATCGATGCGCTCAGCGGCGCGGTGGTGCGGCTGGCGGTGCAGCATGGGGCACAGGCACCGCTCAACGCCCGCATGTGCGAGCTGCTGGGCGGACCGCGCCAGCGCCTCACGGGCGTGCAGATGTGCAAGATGCTGGGGCTGTGACGATCATGCGTCTGGCAATGTGCGGTCCAGCGGCACATGCAGCCCGGCCTTGAGGCAGCCCAGCGCCACCGAGGTCCTGAACCGCCGCACGTTGTCATCCCCCTCGAACAGGCGCCGCGTCAGCGCTTCGTAGTCCTCCATCGACGCCACGGTCACCACCAGCAGGTAGTCGGCCTCGCCCGTCACGCTGTAGCACTGCTGCACAGCGTCTTCGGCGGCAATGCGCGCGCGCAGCGGGGCGGTGCGGTCGGGGCGCTCGTTTTCCAGGTGCACCTCCAGCACGATGGTCAGCGGTTTGCCCACCTTCACCGGGTCCAGCACGGCGACGTTGGCGCGGATCACGCCGCTGTCCTTCAGCCGCTGGATGCGACGCTGCACAGCGGGTGCCGACAGGTTGACCGCCTGGGCAATTACGCGCTGGGGCGTGGTGTTGTCGGTCTGCAGGATGTCGAGGATGGCGAGGTCAAAGCGGTCGAGTGCGGCGGGGGCGGTCATTCATGGCTCCGGTGTGCGGGCGGCGGCGAGTGAAAGTTGCGTGGAAGGCCTTCAAACAGAGCCAAAAACACGCACAGGTCGAACTATATTTTTACGCATGAGCGCTTCTCTCTTTCAACGTTTTTTCCCCTTCCTCGCCGTCCTGGGCTCCGTCACCGCGTTGGGCATTGGCACTTCCTGGGCCAAGCACTGGCTGTTTCCCGTGGTGGGCGCGCAGGGCACCACCGCGGTGCGGGTCGGCTTTTCGGCCTTGTTGGTGCTGCTGCTGTGGCGGCCCTGGCGCTGGCATTTGTCGCGGGCCGATGCGCGCGCGGTCGTGCTGTATGGCGCGGCCCTCGGCGCCATGAACCTCATGTTCTACATGTCGCTGCGCACGCTGCCGTTTGGCCTGGCGGTGGCCATCGAGTTCTCGGGGCCGCTGGCGGTGGCCATCTGGTCGTCACGGCGCGCCGTGGATTTTGTGTGGGTGGCCCTGGCCATGGCCGGGTTGGGCATGCTGCTGCCGCTGGGGCTCAATGGCAGCACGCTGGACCCGGTGGGGGTTTTGTACGCGCTGGGCGCAGCGGTGTTCTGGGCGCTGTACATCGTGTTTGGCAAACGTGCTGGGCATCTGCACGCGGGGCATTCGGTGTCGCTGGGCTTGCTGGTGGCGGCGCTGGTGGTGGTGCCGGTGGGTGTGGCGCATGCGGGCGCTGCGCTGCTGTCGCCCACGGTGCTGCTCATCGGCGTGGCGGTGGCGGCGGTCTCCAGCGCGATCCCGATCTCGCTCGAAATGATGGCCTTGAAGCGCCTGCCCAAGGAGGCCTTCGGAATCATGATCAGCATGGAGCCTGCGGTGGCCGCCGTGCTGGCCCTGGTGCTGCTGGGCGAGCACCTGAGCGCCATCCAGTGGCTGGCCATTGGCTGCATCGTGGCGGCGTCGATGGGCAGTGCCATGACCGCCGGCCGGCCCCAGGGCACCGACCGCGCGGCGCCGCAGCCAGCCTGAAGGCGCCCGGTGCCATCGCGCCCGCCTGGGCAGATCAAGACCCGCCAAGGATGGCCTTCGCGCTGACACCCCGGCGTGGGCAAAGGATGACACGCGCAGCGCATGCTCCACGGCCAGAATGGGTCTATCTCACAGGAGCCGCCCATGATGCGCATTTCGCCGTTGCCACAATCCGAGGTCGATGAGGCTGAACGCAAAGTCAGCGCCATCCTGGCAGACCTGGAAGAAGCGACCCATTCAGAGGTCAAGGACATCGATCTGGAAGATGTGGTGGAAACCGACACCGCCAGCGGCCAGCCTGCCGTGCACCAGAGCGTGGACATCACCATACAGCCGCGCGCACAGCGCAAGTGGCTCACCAAATAGCGCAAGCAACCCGGCGCCCCTGGCCGGGCTGTCAGCCAGTCAGCCAGCGTTGGGTTGGCGGCCTTGGCGCAACTGCAACACCCGTGCAATGAGGTTGGCATAGCCTTCCTCAGCCTGCGCCAGCAGGGGCAAACCCGTCTCGCGCACAGCGCGGTCTACAGCACCGGCCCAGGCGGGTGTATTGGGCTCTGCCTGGGCGCAGGCCATGGCACCCAGCACCAGCTCCTGCCCCCAGAAGTACACCTGCGTGGCGAGCACGTTGGCCTGCATGCGCTGCACCTCGGCCAGGGTTTGTGGCTCGGCCAGGTTCAGCCAGATGTCGGCATACAAAAAATCCACGGGCGCGCCTTGAGGTTGCCACTGCAGCGCGTCGGCCTGCACCAGCTCTACCTTGCGCGCTGCGGACTCCGGGAGCCCCTCCAGCACGAGGCAACGGCGAAACAGCTCCAGCACGTCTCCATCCCGCTCCACCACGGTCACGCGCTCCACCGAGGGCTGCAGTGCCATGTTCGCCGCGACCCAGCCCATGCCCAGGCCCATCACCACCGTGTGGCCCCGCGCGTGGTGGCAGGCCAGTTCCTGGCTTTCGATCTCCATCGGCGACAGCGACATCCAGGTTTCCCACCCGCCCGCAGCGCCTTGCCGCATCAGCACCGTCGATCCCGATGTGACACACGGGCCGCTGTGGTACCCACGGTCCAGCCCCACGCCGGTGCGCTTCATCTGCCACGGCCCCACCGCCCCGTCGGGGTACTGCGGCATGTGCCAGTGCGGGGCAAAGACGGGCAGCCCCAGCGCCTGCGCCAGTGCGCCGGCGGATGGCTGGGGGGCAAAAGGGACGGTGGAGGGGGAAGGGGATGCCGACATAGGCTTGATCTTAGGCGGGTAAGTGGCGTATTGACTTGGGAAGCTGTGTGTCTGCGTCTGCGTGGGCACCGGGCATTGTCCGACAGCCTCACGGTCTGCAGGCTGGCGTCCAAGGAGGGGAGCGGGCCCTAAAAGAGATGGAGATGAAACCCTGTTTGTTTCGTCGGCCACCTTCTCAGGAGACGCACATGCATCCATCCACTATTTCCAGTCCGGGCTCCCTGCCTGTTGATGAGGACCTGGCCGAACAAGCCCGCCCCGGCTACGGCATTCCGTCGCAAGACCCGCGGCCAGGGGCACAAACCGCCCTGGAGCCTGAAGAGGCCGATCGCGAGGCCCATTCCGTGCTGGTGGGCGGCGGCATGATGGCGGGCGCGGCTGCTGGCGCGGCGGTGGGCGTTGCGGTCGCCGGCCCGGTGGGCGTGGTCGTTGGGGGCACCTTGGGCGGTATTGCCGGGGCGCTGGGCGGCGCGGCTGCTGGTACGGCGGTCAAGACCGAAGATGCTGGAGAGGCAGCTAAGGCGACTTCCGGCAGCGGCGTGCGCAAAGACGGTTCAAGAAGCTGAGGGGCGGCGGGCTTTCGCGTGGCTGCAGGCCCTACCGCACGCACTGGAAATGCCGGTCACTGAACTGCTTCTTTTTTGATAGCTGCTAGCGCTTATCCATTAAGCGCTAGGGGCCATTTGGCTATAAATTTGGTCCCCTCGACAGGAATCGAACCTGTATCTAGCGCTTAGGAGGCACTCGTTCTATCCATTGAACTACGAGGAGGCGAGACAGCCGCGCATTGTAGTGGCGTGCGGGGGCCTTCCCAGAGGCAGGGCCTCAGTCGTACTTCACGGTGTAAATGATGTCCACCGCACTCTTCTCGCCGGTCTGCCCGCGCAGCGTGAGGCGGCGGGAGAGGTCGTAGAAGATGTACAGCGTGCCCAGCGTGCCCGATAGGCTGCGCTCGTAGGTCACATACAAATCCTTGGACAGTCGCTTGCCGAAGGTGAGGGCGGCGGCGCTGGCGTCTTCACCCGCGGTGGCGCTGCGAAAGCCGATCTCGTCCAGGCCGATGCGGCTGGCGATGTTGGCGCTGGTGTTGCCGCCGCCCTTGCGGCCCAGCAGGGCCAGGGCGGCTTGCTGCATCACGGCGGCTTCGGCGCCGCCGACGGAGGCGTTGCGGCCCAGCACCACCCACGAGAGCTTTTCGGCATCGGGCAGCTCGGGGTCGGAATAGAGCTTGACGCGTGGCGCCTGGGCGCTGCCGGTGACCTGCACGCCCGCGCGCACGCTGATGTTGGGGCGCAGGGCCAGGATGTCGAGCGAGGGGTTGTTGTAGGGGCCGTTGAAGCGGATCAGGCCCGTCTCCACGTCCAGCATCTGGCCCCAGGCGCGGTAGCGGCCTTCGTCGGTGCGGACCTCGCCGGTCACGCGGGGCGGGGCGCTGGGCACGGCGCTGCTGCGGATGTCCACCTCGCCTGTCAGCCGCGTGGTGATGCCGTGGCCATGCAGCGCAAAGTCGCGCCCCAGGTTGAGGGTGATGGCAATGTCGGGCGGCTTGGCGGTTTCGGCCTGTGCTGCCACCTGGTTGGCCTTGGCGGCGGCCTGGGCCTTGGCCTGGTCTTCGCGGTCCTTGGCGGCAGAGCGCACGACCACGTCCGAGCCCAGGCTGGGCGCGGTTTCGTCGGGCAGGATGATGGTGGCGCGGTCGGTGGTGAGCTTGCCGCGCAGGCTGATCTGGCCTTGCTGAAGCTGCGCCTGCAGCTGGCCCGACACGCTGATCTGCCGGTCGGCGCGCACCAGCACTTGCAGGGCCTTGGCCTCGGCCTGCAGTGACATGGTGATGCCTGACAGGCCCTTGGTAGCTGTAGCGCTGTCGCCCCAGTTCACGCGGCCGGTGGCGGTGAGCGTGCCGCCGTCCTGCGGGGCGGCCGTGCGGTTGCCGCTGAAACCTGCAATGCGCGCGCCGCTGCCGCGCCCGCCCTGCAGGCGGAACTCGGTGATGCTGAGCTGGTTGCCTTGCAGCGTGGCACGCAGGCGGCCGCCCTGCAGGTCCACGCCATCGACCACGGAGCGCACGGCCATGTCGTCGGCGCCCAGCGTGCCGGCCCAGCGTGGCGCATTGCGGGTGCCTGACAACGTGGCGCTGGCGTCCAGCGTACCGCGCACACGCCAGCCGGGCGGGGCCAGGGCCGACCACACGCCCACGTCGGGCAGGCGCGCGCGCAGGGTGCCGGCCAGTGGCGCATCCGGAGCCCAGGTGAAGGGTGAGGACATGGCGGGCGAAGAATTGACGGACGAGGAGGGGCTGGCGCCCGCAGCGGCGGGGGCGCCGGGCGCTCCGGGTGTGAGGCGGGTGCTGACGTTGGCCTGCACCTCGCCGGCCCGGTCGCTCGCCCAGGCCAGTTGGGCGCGCAGGGCCTCGCCTTCGATCTCGACGGTGATTTCGGCCTGGCGCACACCGGCGGCGGTGCCTGCCCCTGCACCGGATGCAGCACCTGATGCCGCACCTAGGGCCGATGGGTTGGCCGAGGCCTCGGTGGTGATCACCGCCGTGGCGCCCGCGCCCGTGCCCTGGCCGCTGCTTTGCACGGCGGTGATGGCGGTGGCGTCGCCCGCCAGGATGCGCAGGTCGCCACTGGCCCGGCGCAGGCTGGCGCTGGCGCGCAGGGGGCCTTGGGTGTTGTCCACGTTCCATTGCCCGTCCAGCACGATGCTGGTGGCCAGCCCCATGCGGGCAAGCAGCGGCTGGGCAGGACGGCCAGCGGCGGCCGGGGTGTTACCCAGGCCCAGGGCATCGACCCAGGCCATGGGCAGGCCCTGCAGGGTGCCCTGGGTTTGCAGTTGCACCGGGTTCGCGCCAGTGGCCACGCGCAGGGGTTGCCACCGCAGCGTTGCGGTGCCGGGCAGGGGGCCGGTCAGGCGGGCCTGGCCTGCCGAGGCCTGCACGGTGTAGCCCGCTGCTGACGACGCGCCGGGGCCGGGGGCGGCGCGCGCGGTGAGGGACAAGGGATCGGCCAGTTGCAGCGTCCAGGGGCCGGGGCGTGCAGCGTCTTGCGCCACCAGCCGCAGTTCGCTGATCTGCACCTGCGCCCCTTGCGTGGATGTGGTCAGCCCGCCCGTGGCGCGGGTTTGCAGGGCCAGCCGCTGCATCTGCTGGGGCTGGGAGGCGTTCAGGCGGGCTTCGCCGTCCAGTGCCAGCGTGGCCTGCGCCAGGGTGCCGGAGAGTTCGGTCTTCACGGCGCGCAGTTGCACGGCGGTGGCGCCGCCGCCTGCGCCTTTGCCGGGGGGCAGTGACAGGTCCAGTTGCGGGGTGGAGAGGGCGGCTTGCAGCTCGAAGGTGGCCTTGTCCGAGGGCGGTGTGCCGCCCGCGCGGCTGGCGTTGGCATGGGCGTTTGTAGCGGTGGCGGCTTGCAGTTGCCGGGCCAGTGTTTGCCAGCCACCTTTCCACCGGGCGGTCAGCTGCGCTGCGCCCTTGGCGGTGGCGCCCTGCAGGGCTTCTTGCAGGCGGGTGCCCACCAGCGGCAGGGTTGCCAGCCAGCGCTGGGTCTGGTCCACGTCGGTCCATTGCACTTGCAGGTCGCCTGCGCCCGCTTGGGGTGCCATGCTGCCCTGTGCGCGCGCTGTGGCGCCAGGCGCGGTCAGCGTGATCTGGCCCTGGCCCGACAAATCGCCGGGTGCCACGCGCAGCTGGATGGCTTCGACGCGGGCTTGCAAAGCGTCCAGCAGCAGACGATCCAGCTGCAAGGTGCCGCCGGTCTGGGTGGGCGAAGCAGGCTGCCAGCTGCCTTGTGCGGTGAGCATGTTGATGCGCAGCAGTACGGGGCGGTTGGGAGCGGTTTTGACAGGCGCAGAAGCGGCGGGGCCGGTGGCCCGGATGTCTGCTGTAAAACGCACCACATCGCCCTGCATCTGCGCACCCACGCGGCCCGCCAGCGGGGCGGCCGCCCACGCGGTGTGCAGGGCGTCTGGGCGCAGGTTGCGCAGTTCGGCCTGGCCCTCCAGCGCGCCGGTGGCGGGGTTGTAGCTGCCTTGCAGGGTGACTGCGCCGGTGCCTGCATTCACAGTCGCGCCGGGCACCGCCCAGCGTGTGCCGTCGTAGTTCGCGTCGGCTTGCAGGGCGGTGATGGGCAGGCGGGCCTGGTCCCAGGGGCCTGCCAGTTCGTTGCGCAGCTGTGCCTGCAGGGCCCAACCGTTGCCCGCTGGGGCGGCCCCCCCGGTGGGCCCCGCGTGCACGGTGCCATGCAGCCGGGTGACCGGGGCCTGGGGCCACAGGGCCGCCAGGTTGACGGCACGCAACGTGGCCTGGGCCGACTGCAGGGGCTGCGCGGACCACGGGGCCAGCGTGGCCTGCACGTCGGCCTGCATGGGTTCTGCGGCGGGGGGCGTCGGTGGTGGTGCTGCAGATTTGGTGGAGGGGGATTTGGCAGGGGGCGAGGGCGTTGGCGGGGGCTCCGCCTGGGCCGTGGTGGGGCTGATGCGCGCCTGCAGTTGCAGTTGCGCCGCCGCGGTGGCCAGCGTGCCTTGCAGCGTGGCGTGTGCGCCCACCCGCATGGCGGTGGTGCCACCGGGCACGGCGGCGCGCACCGTGCCGTCCACGGTGGCGTTCAGCGCCATGGGGGCCTGGGCCTGCAGCGTCAGCCGCGCGGTGTATTGGCCTTGGGCCAGCTCCAGGCTGCCGATGTTCAGGCGGTGCTCCTGCCCGTCAAAGCGGTAGTCGCCGGCCAGGCCCCGGGCTTCCACGGCCGGGGCGCCTGCCCATTGCAGCTGGTCCACGCGGAACGGCACACCGATGTGCAAGGGCAGCACCAGCTGGGTCAGGGGCGTGGGCGGTTCTGCGCCGGCCGGGCTGGCCAGCGGCGTGATCTGCACGCGCGCGGCATGCACTTCGCCCAGCTCCAGGCGGCGTTGCAGCAAGGGGGCCAGCTGCCAGCCCAGGCGGATGTCGGTCACCTCGACGGACAGACCGGGGCTGCGCCAGCGCAGCCAGCCAATGCGCCCGCCGCTGCGCAGCGACCCAGTGACCTCGCGGCTCTCCAGTTGCTGGTTGGCGGGCAGGTACTGCGCCGCGCGCGCCAGCGCCAGGGCCAGCGATGTGTTGCTGCCAGCCCACCACCACACGGCAGCGGCTGCGGCAATCAGCAGCGCAATCACTGCCACCAACAGCCAGCCCAGTGCACGCAGCACACGGCGGCCACGGCGCGGCGAAGGGCCCGGGCCACCCTGGTGGCTGGGCGACGCCCCTGCGCTGAAGTCAGAGGAGCGGGCGCGGGGTGTCGGGGAGTGGGGGGGCATGGGTTGACCGTCCATCAGAAGCTGAACCCGAGCCGCAGGTGGAGCCGCACCTCCTTGGTTTTCACGCCATAGGCCAGGTCGGCCTGCAGGGGGCCCACAGGGCTGCGCCAGCGCACGCCAGCCCCCACGCCAACGCGCGGGTCCATGTCGCCCAGGCGGTCGGCCACGGCGCCAGCATCCACGAACAGCGTGCTCTCCCAGTCGGTCATGGCGCCCTGGTAGACGATGGGGCGCTGCCATTCGACGCTGCCCACGGCCAGGTAGCGGCCGCCGTAGAGCTGGCCCTTGTCGGTGCGGGCGCCGATGCTGCGGTAGCCGTAGCCACGCACGGTGGTGTCACCCCCGGTCAGGAAAAGCTGGGTGACCGGGATCTGCGCGCCATCGCGCGCCAGCACGGCCCCGCCCTCTGCGCGCAAGGCCACGCGGGCGCTGCGGCCCACACCGGCGGCGTCCTGCACACGGCCTGCGGGGATGAACGACTGCCAGCGCACCAGGGTGCGAACAAACGGGTCGCGCTCAGGCCGCAGCGTGGTGCCCAGCCCCAGTTCCACGGCGATGCCGTGGCCGCGCGTGGGGGCGGTGGGGCTGTTGAAGTAGCGACCTGTCCAGCCGTAGTTCACGCTGAGGGCTGTGCTGGTATCAGAGGGCGACTGCACGTTGGCATCCAGGCCCTGGCTGTTGGCGTAGTCGTACTGCAGGAAGTAGTTGCGATCGATGTTCTTCGTGCTTTTGCTGCGGCCTGCGCGCAGGCGGCCGCTGTTGACGTCGTAGTCGCCCGTGGATTCGCGCTGCAGTTGCCCGCCTGCAAACCAGCGCCAGCCCCGGTTGTCGGGCAGGTCGGTCCATTCGGTGCTGGCCAGTTTGGTTTCGCGGTCCAGCGACAGCTTGCTCACGGCGCGCCAGCCGATCACGGGCAACTGGTTATGGATGTGCTCCAGCGACAGGCGCGCGCCGCTGTCGGTCGAGAACCCTGGCCCGAACACCAGCTTTTGCACCTTGGCCTCGCGCACCTGGGCCACCACAGGCGCGGTCTGCGGGTCGGTGCCCTCGGTGTCGAGCGTGAGGAACACCGCGTCGTAGTAGCCACTGCTGGCCAGCCGCAGTTGGGCGTCGAGCAGTTCGGCCTCGTCGTAGACCGCGCCCGTGGGCAGGCGCGCCAGGCGCCGGGCGCCGTCGGGGTCGTAGCGCTCGCTGCCCTCCACCCTGAGTGGCCCGAAGCGATAGGGCGGGCCGGGCTCGTAGGTCACGCTGAGTTTGGCCTCGTGCTTGTCGGCGTCGATCTCGGCCCGGCTGGTAGCGATGCGGGCGGTGGGGTGGCGGCGCGCTTGCAGCTGGCGCAGGCCGTCGTTCTTGGCGGAGTCCCACGCGGACTGGGTGAACGGCTGGCCCGGCTGCAAGGACCAGTTGCGCTGCACACGTTGCTGCTGGCGGATGCTGGCGCTCTGGGAGTCGGTTTCTTCTGGCGATTGCGCCGTGTTGATACCGCCCGTGTTGCCAGTGAAGTCGACGTCCGCGCTGGCAATGCGGGTCTGCGGGCCGGGCTGCACCGTGACCACCACTGTGCGCGGGCCGGCCTTGCTGTCGGGCGTTTCGGTCAGCTCCACCGTGATGGTGGGCGCGAAGTAGCCCATCGTGCCCAGCAGTTCGCGGGCATTGGCGTCGGCCGCGCCCAGCAGGCGCTGCAGCTCGTTGGCGTGCAGGTCGGGCAGGTGGCGAAAGCGCTGCAGCTCCAGGTGGCGCTCCAGTGTCTCGCGCACGCTGGCGGGGGCATTCACCTGCACGGCGAAGGAGGGCGTGCCGGATTCGGCAATGGCTGGGGTGGCGGCGGCCGATGCGGCGCTATCTCCGTCCTGCCCGCGCGGCAGCAAGCTGCAGCCCTGCAGGCACAGCGCGCTGAAAAGCAGCAACGCCGGCCATGGGGCCGGCGTTGAGGAAGAGGATGTAGAGCGCAGGACGCGAAAAGGCACGGCAGGAAAACGGTGGTTTTAGAAAGTGGGGGCGGGCTGCAAAACCAGCCCACCACCACTATGCACCGAAAATCAGGCCCGCCGTGTCAGACAGTTCCGCGCGATGGGCTACCAAGCGCTGGTGCCCCATCCCGCCTACTTCGACAGCAGCCGCATGGTTTCTTCCAGCCCCTTGAGCGACAGCGGGTACATGCGGTTGCCCACCAGCTGCTGGATGATGCTGATGCTCTGGCGGTACTGCCACACGCCTTGGGGCTCGGGGTTGATCCACGCAAACTTGGGGAAGGCATGCGTGAGGCGCTGGATCCACTCGGCGCCCGGCTCTTCGTTGTTGTATTCCACGCTGCCGCCGGGCTGCAGGATCTCATACGGGCTCATGGTCGCGTCGCCCACGAAGATCAGCTTGTAGTCCTTGTTGTACTTGCGGATGATGTCCCAGGTCGGAAACTTCTCGGCAAAGCGGCGGCGGTTGTTCTTCCACATGAAGTCGTACACGCAGTTGTGGAAGTAATAGAACTCCAGGTGCTTGAACTCCGTCTTCACGGCGCTGAACAGTTCTTCCACGCGCTGGATGTGTTCGTCCATGGTGCCGCCCACGTCCATCAGCAGCAGCACCTTCACGTTGTTGTGCCGCTCGGGCACCATCTTGATGTCCAGGTAGCCCGCGTTGGCCGCCGTGCTGCGGATGGTGTCGGGCAGGTCCAGCTCCAGCTCGTGCCCTTCGCGTGCGAACTTGCGCAGGCGGCGCAGCGCCACCTTGATGTTGCGTGTGCCCAGCTCCTGCTGGTCGTCGTAGTCCTTGTAGGCGCGCTGTTCCCACACCTTCACGGCGCTCTTGTTCTTGCCGGCGCCGCCGATGCGCACACCCTGCGGGTTGTAGCCACCGTGGCCGAACGGGCTGGTGCCGCCCGTGCCGATCCACTTGCTGCCGCCCTCGTGGCGTTCCTTTTGTTCTTCGAGGCGCTTCTTGAGCGTCTCCATCAGTTCGTCCCAGCCCATCTTCTCGATGGCGGCCTTCTGCTCGGGCGTGAGCTCGTTCTCCAGGATCTTGCGCAGCCAGTCGGCGGGAATCTCCTTGGTGAAGTCGGCCACCATTTCCACGCCCTTGAAGTAGGCGCCGAAGGCCCGGTCGAACTTGTCGTAGTGCTTCTCGTCCTTGACCAGCGTAAGGCGCGAGAGGTTGTAGAAGTCGTCCAGGCTCCACGCGTCATCCGACTTGGGGCCTACCACACCCGCCTGCAGGGCTTCGAGCAGGGTGAGGTATTCCTTCACGGACACGGGCAACTTGGCCGTGCGCAGGGTGTAGAAGAAGTCGATGAGCATGTTTTTGGCCTCCAGCGCTTATTCAGTAAGCGCGTGACGCTCTAAAAGATATAGCAGTTGTGCCTTGGCCTCCGGCCATTCGCCCGAGCGCATGCTGTACATCACTGTGTCGCGGATGGTGCCGTCGCGGCGCAGCGCGTGGCCGCGGATCACTCCGTCCTTCCGGGCGCCCAGGCGCTCAATGGCCTTCTGCGATGCAAAGTTGTAGTTGTCGGTGCGCCAGCCCACCACGTGGCAGCCCAGCGTATCGAAGGCGTGGCCCATCATCATCAGCTTGCAGGTGGTGTTCACATGGGTGCGCTGCACGCTTGTGCAGTACCAGGTGTAGCCAATCTCCACGCGTTTCACGGCGGGCAGAATGTCGTGGTAGCTTGTGGAGCCCAGTACCTTGCCAGTGGCGTCCTCGACCACGGCGAAGGCGAAGCGGTTGCCGTCTTCGCGCATCTTGAGGGCTGTCTCGATGTACGCACGGGTGTCCTGGGGTTCGGGCACCGAGGTGATGCGCAGTTTCCACAGTTCGCCGTCGGCCGCAGCGGCCGCCAAGCCGTGTTCATGGGACAGCGCCAGGGGCTCCAGGCGGATGCCCCGGTCGCGCAGGGTGACTGGTTCTACAAAGGCCATGGGTCTTTTCTCTTCGTCAATCCTTGGAGGGTTTGCTGTGCCGACTGGCCTGCCAGCGCCGCGCAGCGTGCAGGCCCAGGCCACCGCCGATGCCCACCATGGCGATACCGATCAGGCTGCCGGTGCCGTAGCCAGGCGCGAAGACGTCGAACCCGAGCAACGTGCCCAGCCAGAAGCCCAGCAGCGCACCACCCACAAAGCCCACGGCATCCGCAAAGCCGTTGACCAGCAGTTGGCGGGTATCGTTGTTGCCGTCGCTCACTCAGCGGTTCCTCTGGTTCATGAACACCAGTTTTTCAAACAGGCTCACGTCTTGCTCGTTCTTGAGCAGTGCGCCCACCAGCGGCGGCACGGCCACCTTGTTGTCGGCGCTTTGCAGTGCGGTCAGCGGAATGTCCTCGGCCACCAGCAGCTTGAGCCAGTCGAGCAGCTCGCTGGTCGATGGCTTCTTCTTCAGGCCGGGCAGGTTGCGCACGTCATAAAACGTCTTCATCGCCACGCCCAGCAACTCACTCTTGAGCGTGGGGAAGTGCACGTTGACGATCTGGCGCATCGTGTCGGCTTCGGGGAACTTGATGAAGTGAAAGAAGCAGCGGCGCAGGAACGCGTCGGGCAGCTCTTTTTCGTTGTTCGACGTGATGAACACCAGCGGGCGGTGCTTGGCCTTGATGAGTTCGCGCGTTTCGTAGCAGTAGAACTCCATGCGGTCGATTTCTCGCAGCAGGTCGTTCGGGAATTCGATGTCGGCCTTGTCGATCTCGTCGATCAGCAGGGCGACGGGGCGGTCGGCCGTGAAGGCCTGCCACAACACACCCTGGATGATGTAGTTGCGGATGTCCTTCACGCGCCCGGCGCTGTCGCCGTCATTGAGCTGGCTGTCCCGCAAGCGACTCACGGCGTCATATTCATACAGGCCCTGCTGCGCCTTGGTGGTGGACTTGATGTGCCACTGCAGCAGTGGCATGTCGAGCGCCTGCGCCACTTCCTCGGCCAGCATGGTCTTGCCGGTGCCGGGTTCTCCCTTGATGAGCAGCGGGCGTTGCAGGGTGATGGCCGCGTTCACGGCAAGCATCAGGTCTTGGGTGGCGACGTAGTTCTGGGAACCTTGGAATTTCATGAGGGAAATCACCGGATCGTTGATGAATGGGGCTTGACAGGCGCTGGCTATAATCGGCGGTTGATCAGAGCCCAGAGCTGAACTTCCACGAGATTGTGCGCGCAAAATGAACAAAACGCTGACCACGCTATTTGCCCTGGCTGTCGCTTCCGTGACCGCCTTGTCCCATGCCCAGGAAGCCAAAGGCGACGTGGAAGCCGGCAAACAAAAGATTGCCATGTGCATTGGCTGCCACGGCATTGTTGGCTACCAGGCCAGCTTTCCTGAGATCCACAAGGTGCCCATGATCTCGGGCCAGAGCGCCAAGTACATCTCCGCTGCGCTCGTGGCCTACCAGAAGGGTGAGCGCAAGCACCCCACGATGCGTGGCATCGCCGACTCGCTTTCTGAAAAAGACATCGCCGATGTGTCGGCCTACTACGAACAGCATGGCAAGACCGGTGCCGAACTGCCCGCCAAGCCATCGCGTGAACCCAGTGTGCAGGTGGCAGAGCTGCTCAAGAAGGGCGCCTGCGTGTCTTGCCACGGCGACAACTTTGCCAAGCCCATTGATCCTTCGTACCCCAAGATCGCCGGCCAGCACGCCGACTATCTCTTCGTGGCCCTCAAGGCCTACAAGGTCGAGAAGAACGCCAACGTGGGCCGTGGCAACGCCATCATGGGCGGCGTGGCCAAGCAGTTCACCAATGCCGAGCTGAAAGCGCTGTCGGGCTACATCAGCGGCCTTGACGGCGATCTGCACGTGGTGCCGCAATCGCGCTTCCGTTGATCGCTCATCTTTGTAGAGTCCGCAAGGACTCCAAGTAAAAGCCCGCGCAAGCGGGCTTTTTACTTTGGGTGCGCGCCAGCTGTTGGGGCGGCATCAATCCCGTGTGGCGCGCCGCTGCACGCAGGCGATGTAGGCGTCGCCATCGGGCGGGCGGCCTGCGCGCTGGCTCTCCCATAGCATTTCGCCCAGGCAGTCCATGGCCGCATGGTGGGCGTCGTGCAGCGAATCGAGCCGCGCCGTCAGCAATTCCACCGCCTGGCGGATGCCGCGGGGCTGGTCAATGCTGCACTGTTCGCTGATCGACAGGTGCATGGACAGGTGCAGGAACGGGTTGGTCTGGCCCGGCGTCTCGTCGTAGTTGCGGGCCACGGCAGCGTCGGCGTCGGACAGGTCGGCGTGGTATTCGGGGTGCTCGGCAATCCACAGGCTGGCCAGCGTTTCGATGGCTTCCATGGGGGCGCCGCTCTGGGTTTTGGCATGCACACCGCACAGAAAGCGGCGCACGTCGGCTTGGGAGGGGCTGAACATGGGGCGTGAGGGTAGCACGCGGGTGAAGGGCCCAGAGTGCACAGGGTGGTGGGGTGCGGATCGCGACCGCTTGCTACATCTGGCCGGGGCGGCGTCCTACGTTGGCGCCATGCGGATGCCCCTACATTGGCCTTGCGCAAAGACATGGAGCCGGGTCCGCTTTGCCACAGTCATCAAAACCCGGCCTTGGGAGAACTGTCATGAATGCAATGCGAATCGTGGGTGTGCTGTTGTTGGTGCTGGGCTTGGCCGGGTTTTTGACCGGTGGCTTCAGTTTTACCAAGGACACGACCCAAGCCAAACTGGGCCCGTTGGAGCTGACGGTGAAGGAAAAAGAGTCCGTGAACATCCCGCAGTGGATGAGCCTGGGGGCCATGGTGCTTGGCGGCGTGGTTCTGGTGCTGGGGTTTCGCAAAAATTGATGGAACGCGCCTGCCTTCTGCCCGATGGCAGGCGCCTCGTCCGCCATCTGGAGCAACCATCGTGGCAAGTGGATGGTGTTGCCGCTCCGGTTCTTGCTCTATTCAAGTCGGCGCTCAGGCCCTCAAACACGCAAAACGCGAGGCGGAGCGTGAACACTGGCCGGTCGTGGCGGTGGGTGACCACTGGCTCCTGCCGGTAGCGGTCTTTCCCACACAACTCAACCTCTTGGCGCGCCCATCATCCGTGAGATGGTTTTGGCCGCGCGCAGCAGCGCAGGCAACAAGCTCTCCTGCATCACCGCCGCACTCGTGCGGTTGGCCTGCCCGCTGATGTTGAGCGCCGCCACCGTCTGCCCCGTGCGGTTGGTCAGCGGCGCGGCAATCGATATCAAACCCTCTTCCAGCTCCTGATTCACCAGGCACCAACCCTGCTGCCGCGCCAGGCGGATGTGGGCGAGCAGAGTGTCCCTATCCGTGGTGGTGTGCTCGGTAAAACGGTCCATGGGGTGGCCCTGCAGCCGGGCCTGCAACTCGTCATCCGGCAGGCCCGCCAGCAGCATGCGGCCCATCGAGGTCCAGCACGCGGGCAGGCGCGAGCCCACGCCCAGCGTGGTGCGCATGATCTTGTGCGTAGGCACGCGCAGCACGTAGACGATGTCCAACCCGTCGAGCACGGCGGCCGATGACGACTCGCGTACCTCCTCCACCAGGTCTTCCATCACCGGCTCGGCCAGGTTCCAGATCGGCAGCGACGACAAGTAGGCAAAGCCCAGGTCCAGGATGCGCGGGCTCAGGCGAAAGAGCTTGCCGTCCGTCTCTACGTAACCCAGCGTCTGCAGCGTGAGCAGGATGCGGCGCGCGCCCGCGCGGGTCAGGCCGGTCTGCGCGGCCACTTCGCTCAATGTCTGCTGCGGCCGGGCGGCGCTGAACGATCGGATCACCTCCAGCCCGCGCGCGAACGACTGCACATAGCTGTCGCTGGGTTTGGGGTCTTTGGCTTCAGGGGTTTGGAAATTCATACGTATGCCAACTATAATTCTTTATGCGAACATTTGTTCTATAAGCGAACAAATTCTATCTGGAGTCAAGCACATCATGAAAGCGGTTCGATGATCAACAAGCTGGCGGAGTCGGTGGCCCAGGCCCTTTCGGGGGTGAAGGATGGTGCCACGGTGTTGATAGGCGGTTTCGGCACGGCCGGCATTCCCGGTGAGCTGATCGACGGCCTGATCGCCCAGGGCGCGCGCGACCTCACGGTGGTCAACAACAACGCCGGCAATGCCGACCAGGGTCTGGCCGCACTGCTCAAGGCGGGCCAGGTGCGCAAGATCATCTGCAGCTTTCCGCGCCAGGTCGACAGCTATGTGTTCGACGACCTGTACCGCAGCGGCAAGCTCGAACTCGAACTCGTGCCCCAGGGCAATCTGGCCGAGCGCCTGCGCGCTGCGGGCGCGGGCATCGGCGCCTTCTTCTGCCCCACGGCCCACGGCACCGAGCTGGCCGCCGGCAAGGAGACGCGCGAGATCAACGGCAAGCACTACGTGCTGGAGTACCCCATCCACGGCGATGTGGCCCTGATCAAGGCCGAGAAGGGCGACCGCTGGGGCAACCTGACCTACCGCATGTCGGCGCGCAACTTCGGACCCGTGATGGCCACCGCCGCCAAGACCACGATCGCCACCGTGCACGAGGTGGTGGAACTGGGCGCGCTGGACCCGGAAGCCATCGTCACGCCCGGCATCTACGTGACCCATGTGGTGAAGATCGACCGCACCGCCACGCAGGCCGGTGGGTTCAAGAAATCGGCATGAAATCGGCCCCTACCGCACAAGGAAAAGGCGTGAGCAGCTATCAAAAGCGTAGTAAGGAAGAACTGGCGAAACGCGTGGCACAAGACATCCACGACGGCGCCTACGTCAACCTGGGCATCGGCCAGCCCACCCTGGTGGCCAACCACATTCCCGCGGGCCGCGAGGTCATCCTGCAAAGCGAGAACGGCATCCTCGGCATGGGCCCGGCGCCGGCTGCGGGGTTGGAAGACTACGACCTCATCAACGCAGGCAAGCAGCCGGTGACGCTGCTGCCCGGCGGCGCGTATTTCCACCACGCTGACAGCTTCGCGATGATGCGCGGCGGGCACCTCGACATCTGCGTGCTGGGCGCCTTCCAGGTCAGCGCCACGGGCGACCTGGCCAACTGGAGCACCGGCGAGCCCGGTGCGATTCCGGCCGTGGGAGGCGCCATGGACCTGGCCATCGGCGCCAAGCAGACCTGGGTGATGATGGACCTGCTGACCAAGCAGGGCGCCAGCAAGATCGTGACGCAATGCACCTACCCGCTGACCGGTGTCGCCTGCGTGAAGCGCATCTACACCGATCTGTGCACACTGGCCTGCACGCCCACGGGGCTGCAGCTCATCGACACCGTGGCCGGCCTGCAGTTGCCTGAGCTGGAACAACTGGTGGGCCTGCCCATCCGTGCAGCCGCCGTTTGAATGCGTCATTTCGTCATCACCACACCCCACCCGTTCGGGCTGAGTCCGTCGAAGCCAGGGCGCCGTCAGCGCAACCCTTCGACAAGCTCCGGGCGAACGGTCTGGGGGCCTTTCCACTGAGTCCATAGAAACGAGGAGACAACACCATGAGCCCACAACGCCAAGCCTTCATCTGCGACGCCATCCGCACCCCCTTTGGACGATACGGCGGCGCGCTCTCCAGCGTGCGCACCGACGACCTGGGCGCCATCCCCATCAAGGCGCTGATGGACCGCAACCCCGGCGTGGACTGGGCCGCGGTGACCGACGTGCTCTACGGCTGCGCCAACCAGGCCGGTGAAGACAACCGCAACGTGGCCCACATGAGCAGCCTGCTGGCGGGCCTGCCCATCGACGTGCCCGGCGCCACCATCAACCGCCTGTGCGGCTCGGGGCTCGATGCTGTGGGCACCGCCGCGCGCGCCATCAAGGCGGGCGAGGCGGGCCTGATGATCGCGGGCGGCGTGGAGAGCATGAGCCGCGCGCCCTTCGTCATGCCCAAGGCAGAAAGCGCCTTCAGCCGCAACAACGCCGTCTACGACACCACCATCGGCTGGCGCTTCATCAACAAGCTGATGAAGGAAAAGTACGGCGTCGACTCCATGCCCGAAACCGCCGAGAACGTGGCCACCGACTTCAAGATCGAGCGCGAAGCCCAGGACCAGATGGCCCTGCGCAGCCAGCTCAACGCCGTGGCCGCCATCAAGGCTGGCCATCTGGCGCGCGAGATCGTGCCGGTGCACATCCCGCAAAAGAAGGGCGACGCGATCATCGTGAGCCAGGACGAGCACCCGCGTGAGACCAGCATCGAAGCGCTGGCCAAGCTCAAGGGCGTGGTGCGGCCCGATGGCACGGTGACGGCGGGCAACGCCAGCGGCGTGAACGACGGCGCCTGCGCGTTGCTGCTGGCCGACGAAGCCAATGCCGCCAAATACGGCCTCAAGCCCCGCGCCCGCGTGGTGGGCATGGCGGTGGCCGGCGTGGCACCGCGCATCATGGGCTTCGGCCCCACGCCTGCCACGCAAAAGGTGCTGGCGCAGACGGGCCTGACCATCGACCACCTGGACGTGATCGAGCTCAACGAAGCCTTTGCCGCGCAAGGCCTGGCCGTGCTGCGCGCGCTGGGCATCAAGGACGATGACGCCCGCGTCAACGCCTGGGGCGGCGCCATTGCGCTGGGCCACCCGCTGGGTGCCAGCGGTGCACGCCTGGTCACCACGGCTGTGAACCGCCTGCACGAGCACGCCGGCCAGTACGCGCTGTGCACCATGTGCATCGGCGTGGGGCAGGGCATTGCCATCATCCTGGAGCGCGTGTGACCGCATTTGATAAAAGCACTCCCGTCACGGTCGTCACCGGCGCCAGCAACGGCATCGGCCGCGCCATCGCCGAGGCCGTGCTGGCCCAGGGCCGTGCCGTGGTCAACCTGGACTACGTGCTGCCCAGCTGGAGCCACCCGCTGCTCACGTCCTACCAGGGCGACCTGACCGACGAGGCATCGACCCGCGATCGCGCGTCCGAGATTGCCGCCAAACACAACGTCACGGCGCTGGTGAACAACGCCGGCGCCACACGCCCCGGCACCATCGACACCACCACCACCGCGCACCTGGACGACGTGGTGGGCCTGCACCTGCGCGCGCCCATGCTGCTGGTGCAAGCCTTTCTGCCCACGCTGCGCGCCAGCGGGCAGGGCCGCATCGTCAACATGTCGTCGCGCGCCGCACTGGGCAAGGCCGACCGCATCGTGTATTCGGCCACCAAGGCCGGAATGATCGGCATGACACGCACGCTGGCCATGGAGCTGGGGCGTGACGGCATCACCGTCAACGCCATCGGCCCCGGGCCGATTGCGACCGAGCTGTTCCGCCAGAGCAACCCCGAGGGCGCGCCGCAGACCGAGCGCATCCTCAAAAGCATTGCCGTGGGCCGCATGGGCACGCCCGACGACGTGGCGCGCGCGGCGCTGTTCTTCCTCTCGCCCGACAACGGTTTCGTGACCGGGCAGGTGTTGTACGTGTGCGGTGGTACCACGCTCGGCGTGGCACCTGTCTAGCCACCTGAACGCATTTTCACAGCAGCCCTGAAAGGGGCGCACCCCCTGTTCTCGCCCGGAGGCTTTGGCGCCCGGTTGAGGCCACGGCGCGGCGGATTCCGCGCTCGTGACACCCATTTCATCCACCTTCCTGAAGGAGACAAACCATGACCCGTCCCATCCACACCACCCGCCGCTTTGCGCTGTCGGCCGCTGCCTGCGCGGGCATCGCCGCCATCGCCGGTGCTGGCCTGCTGGGCAGCAGCGCAGCAATGGCCCAGGCCTATCCCACCAAGCCCGTCACCATCGTCGTGCCCTTTGCCGCGGGCGGCACCACCGACATCCTGGCCCGCATCATCGGCCAGGCACTGACCACCGAACTCGGCCAGTCGGTCATCGTGGACAACCGCGCCGGTGCGGGCGGCAACATCGGTGGCGCGCTGGCGGCCAAGGCCTCGGCAGATGGCTACACCCTGTTCATGGGCACGGTGGGCACCCACGCCATCAACGCCAGCCTGTACAAGAAGATGCCGTTCGATCCCATCAAGGACTTCGCGCCGCTCTCGCGTGTGGCCAACGTGCCCAACCTGCTGGTGGCCAACCCAGCACAGCCTTTCAAGACTGTGCCCGAGCTGATCGCCTACGCCAAGGCCAATCCCGGCAAGCTCAACTTCGGCTCGTCGGGCAACGGCAGCTCCATCCACCTGTCGGGCGAGCTGTTCAAGAGCCTGGCCAAGGTGGACATGGTGCACGTGCCCTACAAAGGCAGCGCACCGGCCGTGACCGACCTGCTCGGCAACCAGATCGGCATCATGTTCGACAACATGCCCTCGGCCATCCAGCATGTGCGCAGCGGCAAGCTGGTGCCCATTGCCGTGACCACCGCCAAGCGCTCGCCCGAGCTGCCCAACGTGCCCACCATCGCCGAAGCCGGCGTGCCCGGCTACGAGGCCACGTCGTGGTTCGGCATGTTCGCGCCTGCTGGCACGCCCGCACCGGTGCTGGCCAGGCTCAACACCGCGCTGGCCAAGGTGCTGAACCAGGCTGAGGTGAAAAAGAAGATCAACGAGCAGGGCGCCGAAACGTATAGCGAGACGCCCGAGCAGTTCGCCGCCTTTATCCAGTCCGAGTCGGTGAAATGGGGCAAGGTCGTCAAGGAGTCTGGCGCTAGCCTGGACTGATCTTGTGGCGGGGCCGGGCCCCGCCGCCACGGACCTCCCGGCCCCGGATTCAGCGGGCTTTGCCAGGGCCCTTGTGGCCGGCCGCCGCGCCGAGCAATGCCTGTTCCGCCCCCGCCGCGATCTGGTCCGCGAAGGCTTCACTCCCCACCGCCCGCGCAAGCGTGACGGCGCCCACCAGCGAAGACAGGGCGGCGCAGGCGGCACCCAGCTCCCGCGGCGCGCCGGGTGAGGCGGGGCCATCGATGATTGCCTGCGCCACATCGCGCAAGGCCACTTCAAAGCTGGCGCGGGAGGCCTCATCCGCCCGCGCGACTTCCGGTGGCATGGTTTGCAGCGTGCAGCTTTCCGACAGGTCGCAGGTGCGCTTGGCACGAAGGTAGAAGCGCACGAATTCAGGCCACCAGGCGCGCCCATGCTCCGCCTGGTAGTACTGCACGCCGCCTTTCAATTCGGCCATGCCTTGCGCCACCGATTCGCGAAACGCGTGGGCTTTGGAGTCGAAATGAACATAGAAAGCGCCCGAAGTCAGTCCCGCTTCCTTCGCCAGGCCATCCACCCCGACCCCGCCGAATCCTCCCTTGCGAAACCCGCGCCCCGCGGCTTCCAGGATGCGTTGGCGCGTCAGCACCTTTTGCTCGGACCTTGAAACCACGTGGAACTCCTCTGGCGTGTGATGCAGACGATTGTAGTTGTTCAAAGAACGATCGTTATGTATTATTGGATAACGATCGTTACTTGAAATGTCCTGCACACGGCAGGGCATGAGTTCAACGCCGTTGTCTTGACCTGGAACCACCCATGCCACTCACTCTCACCCTCACCAAAGGCGTCCTGCCCGAAGGCCAGGAAAAAGTCGCCTTCAGCCGACTGTCCGATGCCATGCTCAAGTGGCATGGGCTGGCGGGCAACGAAGCGATGAAACGCAATATCGTGGGGTCGATCCACCTTGTGCCGAAGGCGCACACGTATTCCGGGTCCCAGGAGGCCTCCGTGGTTTTCGTCGAATGGAAGGTCCCTTCATTCGCCTTCGCCAGCCGCGAGGTGCAAGTCGGCTACGTCGAGGAGGCCACGGACATCATTCATGAGCTGTCGCTCGCGCAGCATCCCAGGGAACGTATCTGGGTCAACGTGGTGCACGCCGTGGATGGGGCCTGGGGCATTGCGGGGACGGCCCTGACCAACGCGCAGCTCGGTGCAGGGGTTGCCGCGGCCTGATAGCGCCTGGGCTGCCAAGCCAATTTGCGGAGCGGGGCCGACAGTGTCGCAACCTCGCTCCGCGTTTCAGGGATACGACCATGCAACTCTCGAACTATCTGTTCTTCACCACAACCTGCGACGAAGCGCTGGATTTCTATGCGCAATGTGGTCTTGGCCACGTTGTGGAGGTGCTGCGCTACGGTGTCGACGGCATGCCCGTCAAGAACGAGGCCCTGCGCGGCAAGGTCATGCACGCCAAGTTCCAGGGCCCAGGACTCCTCTTTTATGCCTCGGACAACGATGATGCCGAACCCATGCGGGGCTCTGCGCACTTGCTGGCAATGGACAACCGGGATGCCACGAACAAGCTCTTTCAGGCCCTGGGGGTTGGCGGGACCGTCACAACCCCCTTGGGCATCCAGGCTTGGGGCGACTACTACGGAAAATTGACCGATCGGTTTGGCGTTCAGTGGATGCTGAACTGCGCAAAGGGAGATGGTTGAGAGCCCGTCGCTCCATCCCCCGCGCCGCAGTGCACGGGCGGCAGCCACTTATGCCCTGGCGGGCACGGCGGCGGCGCGGGGCTTGAGCACCCACCAGGTCAGCAGCCCCAGCGCCAGCCCCCAGCAGGCGGAACCCAGGCCCAGCAGGCTCACGTTGGAGGCGGTGACCACAAAGGTGACGAGTGCGGCTTCGCGCTCGCTGGGCTCGGCCAGGGCACCGATCAGTCCGTTCTGGATGGCGCCCAGCAGTGCCAGGCCGGCCACGGTGCTCACCAGTGCGGCGGGCAGCTGTGCAAAGGCGTAGGTGATGGCGCCTGCAAAGCTGCCCAGCAGCAGATAGAACGCACCGCAGGCCACACCCGCCACCCAGCGCTTTTCGGGCAGCGGGTGGGCTTCTTCGCCGGTGCAGATGGCGGCCGTGATCGCCGCGAGGTTGATGCCGTGGGCTCCGAACGGCGCCAGCAGCAGGCTGGCCAGGCCGGTGCCCGCGATGAGCTGGTTGTTGTGGGCGGTGTAGCCTGATGCGCGCAGCACGGCCACGCCGGGCACCTGTTGGCCGGTAAGGCACAGCACTGCCAGGGGTAATGCGGTGCTCAGGATGGCCGTCCAAGAAAATTCGGGCGTGGTCCACACCGGCAACGCCAGACCCCAGGCGGAGGGCGAGGTGCCCAGGGCGCTGGCGGCGGGTTGCGCGGCCACCTGCCCCCAGCCCAGCCATTGCCACAGGGCCACCCCGAGCAGCAAGGTGAGGGCGATCGCATAGCGGGCTGAGCGCTGCTTGAAGAGCAGGTAGCCCGCAAACATGGCGCCCACCAGCCAAGGCGCGCCCTCCACCGTGCTGCGGGCCGCGCCAAAGGCGTCCACGCCAAAACGCAGCAGGATGCCCGCCAGCATGGCAGCGCACAGGCTGCGCGGGATGCGCGCCATCAGCCGGTCGAAGATGCCGGTCCACCCGATCAGCAACAATGCCGCCGCAGCCACCAGATAGGCGCCAATCACCTGGCTGTAGGGCAGGGCCACCAGCGCGCTGGCCAGCAGTGCCGCGCCGGGCGTGTTCCACGCGCAGACCACGGGCACGCGCTGACGCCAGCTCATCCACAGCCCGCACGCTCCGGCGCCGATGGAGATGGCCCATACCCACGAGGTGACCTGCGCCGCCGTCAGGTGCCCGGCTTGCGCGGCCTGCAGCACCAGCAGCAGGGGGCCGGCATACGAGATCAGCACGGCCACCAGCCCCGCCACCACGGCGGGAAACAGGTCGTGGGCCGTGGCCATCCAGCGGGTGGAGGTCGCCGGAGCGGGTAATACGGGGACTGGGCCCGTGGTGGCGGGCACAGTGCCAGCAACGCGGGTGGAGGCGTTCGCCAATACCGGCGATGGGTGGGTGGGGTGGTGCTGCGTTGTCATGGGGCCATGGTGCCCGCAGGCCACCCCCCAAGCGGGCACAGTCCGCCCACGGTTTATGCTGTACAGATGGCTGAATCTTCATCTGTACTGCAGCACAGTTACCTGCAACTTGCACAGCTGGTGCGCCGCGACATTGCCCAGCAGCGCTATGCGCCGGGCGAGCGCCTGCCTTCGGTGCGTGCGCTGGCCGCGGCGCAGGGCGTGAGCGTGGCCACCGTGGTGCGCTGCTACCGCCACCTGGAGGCCCTGGGCGCCGTGCAGGCGCGGCACAAGTCCGGCATGTATGTCGCGGAGCCCACCGCCCAACGCGCGCCGCCCCGGGATGAGACGGGTGTTGACATGCAGGGCGGACGCAGCACACCGGCCCGCGCGCACTCCACCCCGCCGCCGGTCGAGTTTGACCGCCTGGTGTCGCTGGAGCACCGCATGACCCAGCTGTATTCGCTGACCACCCAACAGCCCCTGCAGTGGGGGCTGCACCTGGCCAACGCCGCGCCCGCCTGGTACCCCACCGAGGCGCTGGCCCGCATCGCCCAGCGCCTGCTGCGCAGCCAGCCCGAGATGCTGGGCACCTACCCCACCGGCAGCGGCCTGCCCGCGCTGCGCACCGAGCTGGTGGGTTGGATGGCGACCTACGGCCTGGACCTGCAGCCCGAAGAACTGCTGGTGACCAACGGCAGCACCGAAGCCCTCAACGTCGCGCTGCGCGCCGTCGCCCGGCCGGGCGATGCGGTGGTGGTGGAGTCGCCGGTGTACTTTGGCTTGCTGCAGATGCTGGGCAACCTGGGCCTGCGCGCCATCGAGCTGCCCTGCACGCCGGGCGAAGGCATGAGCCTGGAAGCGCTGGAATACGCGCTGGAGCACCAGGGCGGCGTGCGCGCCGTGGTCGCCATGCCCAACTTCCAGAACCCGCTGGGCCACGTGATGCCCGACCGCAACAAGCGCCGCCTGCTGCGCCTGGTGGAGCAGCACGACCTCGCGCTGATCGAGGACGACGTGTTCGGCGATCTCTCGCACACGCCGCACCGGCCTCAGCCTGTGAAAGCCTGGGACCGCCACGGCCGCGTGATCTATTGCGGCAGCAGCAGCAAGAGCCTGGCCCCGGCGTTTCGCCTGGGTTGGACATCGGGCGGGCGCTGGCATGCGCGCATGGAGTCGCTCAAGCTGAGTACCTCGCTCGCGGCCCCATGGCTGGAGCAGGCGGTGATGGCCGAGTTTCTGCGCAGCGGCGCGCTGCAGCCGCACCTGCGCCGCCTGCGCGAGCGGCTGGCCCAAACCACGCCGCGCGCGACCGAGGCCGTGCGCAAGCATTTCCCAGCCGGCACGCGGGTGCACAGCCCGGCGGGTGGATGGTGGCTGTGGTTGGAACTGCCCGAGCCCGTGGATTCGCTCGCGCTGCTGCGGCTGGCCGTGGCGCAGGGTATTGCCTTCACGCCCGGGGCGCTGTTCTCGACCACCGCCAAATACGCGAGCTACCTGCGCCTGAACATCGCCCGCCCCTGGACGCGCGAGCTGGAGCAGGCAGTGCGCCAGCTGGGGCACCTTGCCGGGAGCCTCCCCTCGGGTTAGAGAAGGCCCTGGCCCTAAGCGTGGCCAAATTTTGAATAAAAATGACCGCTAGCGCTTGATTGTTAATGCTTTATTGCTACTAAAAATATAGCAATATGCAGTGGAGCCATTAGGCATTCACGCGGTACACCTGCCCCGTCTGCCCGCCCTCCACGCTGCGCTGGTAGGCACGGGCTGCGCGTTCAGCGGGCACGGGCTCGAACCCGGGGAAGAACGGCCCATACACCCCCACCGACTCCGTCAGGATGGTGGGGCTCACGGCGTTGATGCGCAGCCCGCGCGGCAGCTCGATGGCAGCGGCGGCCACGAAGCCTTCAATGGCGGCATTCACCGCCGTGGCGTTGGCGCCGTTGCGGATGGGCTCGATGGAGAGCACCCCACTGATCAGCGTGATGGAGCCGCCATCGTTCAGGTATTTGTGGCCCAGCAGCGCCAGTTGCACCTGGCCCAGCAGCTTGTCCTGCAAACCCAGGTTGAACTGCTCGGCCGTCATCTCGGTGAGGGGCCCAAAGTGCAGGTTGCCGGCGGTGTTGACGATGGCGTCCACCCGGCCCACCGCGGCAAACAGCGCAGCCAGCGACGCGGGCTGAGACAGGTCTGCGCGGTGCGTGCCGCTGCTCCTGCCCACGGTGATCACGTCGTGGCGTGCGCCCAGGTTGGCTTGCACGGCCTGGCCGATGGTGCCGCTGGCGCCGATGAGAAGAATCTTGGACATGGTGATTTCCTTGAAGTGAAAGAAGGGTTGAAGAAGAGCAACAATCGACAGCCCCGATTCTTTTGTGAATCAATCAATGCATAAAGTACATTGAAGTTCTTCTTGTACTAACCATTGATTAGGAATCGCCATGGACAAGCTCCGCAACATGGAGGTCATGGCCGCCGTGGTCGAGGCCGGCAGTTTTGCCGCCGCCGCGCGCCAGCTGGGCATCTCCGCCGTGATGGTGGGCAAACACATCCAGCAGCTCGAGGGCCACCTGGGTGCGCGGCTTTTCCAGCGCAGCACGCGCCAGAACAGCCTGACCGAGGTGGGCGCTGCGTTCTATGAAGACAGCAAGCGCGTGCTCGAGCAGGTGCGCTGGGCCGAATCCGCCGTGGAGCGCAGCCGCGCTGTGCCGCAGGGCCTGCTGCGTGTGAGCGCGCCGTTCACGCTGGGCAACCACGTCATCGCGCCGCTGGTGGCCGACTTTCTGCAGCGCCACGAACAGGTGCGCGTGGACCTGCAGCTCACCGACAGCGTGGTGGACCTGGCGGGCGAGGGCTTTGACGTGGCGGTGCGCATCGGCAAAGTGTCTGACGAGGGTCTGGTGGCCCGCCCGCTGCGCCCCTACCGCATGGTGATTGCCGCCGCGCCGGCCTACCTACGGCGCCACGGCACGCCCGAGCGCGCGGCCGACCTGGCCCGCCACCAGTGCTTGAGCCACTCGGTGTGGCAGCGCCGTGTGGAATGGACGCTGCGCGACGGCAACGAGGAATTTTTCTGGCCCGAGCATGCCCGCCTGACCTGCAACCAGGGCGACGGCCTGCGCCAGGCCGCGCTGCGCGGCCTGGGCCTGATCATGCAGCCCGAGGTGCTACTGGCCGACGACCTCGCCAGCGGCGCGCTGGTCGCAGTGATGGCGCACTGCCTGCCCGTGGCGCGCGCCGTGCACCTGGTTTATGCACCAGACCGGCGGCAGCTGCCCAAGCTGGCGAGGTTTGTGGAGCATGTGGTGGGGGTGCTGGGGATTGCGGGCGATGCCAAGGGCGCTGCGCCGCAGGCATAGCGCGCACCAGGCCTGAGGGGGCCTGCTACGCGCAGCTGTTACCCGGCGTGGTCTACCGATGCGGCCACGGCAAGGCGCCCGTCCTCGCCGCGCACCAGTGTGTACGACTCACGCCAGGTGCTGAGCACGCTGGCGTCCTCGCGCAGCAGCTCCCAGGTCACGGTGGCCAGCGCGCCGCTGGGGCCAAGGGCCTGCACCTCCAGGTCGCAAAAGCGGCAACTGCGGCAGCCCTGGCCGTGGTACTGCATGACCACCTGCTGGAAGTAGTTCCCGGTTTCGCCGTTCGTGTGGAAGCGCCGCCATGCGCCCCGTGCATCCACGGCCACATAGGGCGCGCCATAGCGCTCGGCGATGCGCGGGCCGCTGAAGGCGCTGAACGCGGCCACGAAGTCATCGAAGAAGTGCTGCACTTCGGT
Organism: Acidovorax sp. Root275; assembly: GCF_001428965.1. NCBI lineage: Bacteria > Pseudomonadati > Pseudomonadota > Betaproteobacteria > Burkholderiales > Comamonadaceae > Acidovorax > Acidovorax sp. Root275. The sequence continues at coordinate 382,048 of NZ_LMJH01000008.1, forward strand.
GCGCAGGTCGGGGGCCGTGGGCGTCATGGAGGTCCTTGTGAGTTGAGGGTGCTGATGTCGCTGAGAGCAGCTAACAAAACTCAGCGAAGCGGTTCTGGCTAGGCGCTGCGTCGCAGGCAGTACGAGTAATACGACAAGACGCGGCAACAACGCCAGAAGGGTTTCGTCAGCCGCTCTAAGCCGGCCCCACGGGCCCGATCTTGAACACCCCACTCACCCGCGCGCAGGGCTCGCCGTCGGCCGTGACCAGGCCCTGCGCAAACACCAGCGAGCGTGTGATGCGCAGTGGCTCGGCCTCGCCCTGCACCCACATACCCAGCCGGGCCGGGGCCAGGTAGTCGATCTGCAGGCTGATGGTGGGCAGGAAGCGGTCGGCCACCTCTGTCGTCTTGCTGTGCACCGACAGCGGCAGCAGCATGTCGCAGAACGTGGCCATCATGCCGCCGTGCAGGTTGCCCATGGTGTTCACGTGGCGTTGCTCCACGCGAAAACCAAACTGCACCACGGTGCCCTCACGCCGCACGTACAGCGGGCCGTTATTTTGGATGAAGGGTCCGCCCATGGCCAGCACCACAAAGCCTTCGGGGATTTCGGGGCCTCTGGCGGCGGGGGGCGTGTTGTCCGAGGCGCTGTGCGCAGGGGCGTGTGTCATCGCGCGGCCTCCTGCTCCACGTCGCTCTCAAAGCTTGCCCCGTGCAGTGCGCTGGTCGTGCCGCTGCCACCACTGGCGCTGTCGAGCCAACCGCCGTACACCGCCTGGAAGTCCGCCACGATCTGCGCCAGCGGCATGTCGTCGAAGGCGCCGCGCTGGTGCACGTACTCCATGTGGCGCTGACCGGTCTTGTCAAACGGGTGGTAGATCGAATCGTTCTCGCCATCGAATTCGAGCGGAAGCAGCCCAAAGCGGTCGCACAGCTCGATGTTGAAAGCCGGCGTGGCCTTGCGCCACTGGCCACCGAGCCAGATGTCTGTATAGCCGTGCCAGATGAAGAGGTCGGTCTTCATGGTCTCGCGCATGCGCTCGGTGGAGAGGTGGTTGCGCACGTCGGCAAAGCCCATGCGCGCGGGTATGCCCGCTGCGCGGCATGCGGCGGTGAGCAGCGCGGCCTTGGGCACACACCAGCCGTAGCCATTGCCCAGCACAGTGCTGGCCGTCATCCCTGCGGGCGAGAGGTCGATGCGGTACGGGTCGTAGCGAAAGCTGTCGCGCACGGCCAGGTACAGGGCCACGGCGCGTTCGCGGTCGGTGGTGCCGCGGGCGTGTTCAGCCGCGAAGGTCTGGATGACGGGCGCATCGCTGTCGATGATCGTGGTGGCGCGCAAGTGTGCGGGCGTGGGGTGGTCCTGGGTCATGGTGGGAAGGCTCCTTGCGGCCAGTGTGCAGGCCCACGCAGTGCAGGGCTGTCACGGTGGTGCCATGGGCAGTGTGCCGGATAGCGCGCGCCGGCCGCTGTCCATGGTTTTTGTGGGTCATACCCGCCAGGCCGGCAGCTCCCAGTTGCGCCACAGCGCCAGCCCGCGCAGCCCGGCCGTGAGCAGCACGCAGGCCACGAGCGGCGCCCAGTCGGCGGCGTGCAGGTGGCGCAGGGCCACGTCGGCCCAGCCGCCTGCGAAGGCACACAGCGCATAGGGTCGGTGGTCGCTGAAAGCCTGCGGCACCTCGTTGCAGAGCACATCGCGCAGCACGCCGCCAAAGACGCCTGTGGTCACGCCCATCATTACGGCAATGATCGGCGGCATGCCGATGGCGGTGGCGATGTCCACGCCCACCGCCGCGAAAAGGCCGAGGCCAATCGCGTCGGGCAGCAGCATGGCGCGCTCGGTGGGTTGAAAGTGCCGCTGGCGCATGAACAGCATCGCACCCACACACAGAGCCAGGATGCCCCAGACAAAACCGGTGTGGCGGATCCAGAAGAAGGGCCGCTGGTCCAGCAGCAGGTCGCGCAGCGTGCCGCCGCCAAAGGCTGACACGAAGGCCACCACACACACGCCCACGGCGTCGAGCCGCTTGCGTGCCGCGGCGATCACGCCCGAGAGTGCAAACGCGATGGTGGCGGCCACTTCCAGAAAGAAGCGCAGGGTGTGCACCCAGGGGGCGTCGAGCAACTGGTCCATTGGCGCGATTGTGCCGTGGGGCTGCGGTTTCGGGCACCGGCGCGCATGGCAGTACCGTCTAGAGATTATGCTATTAAATGTATAGCTAAAAGTGCTTATGGATCAAGCGCTGGGCACCATTTTTTCCCCAAATCTGGCGCTTTGACCCACCCGGCGGAGGTGGCGCGCTGCCCGTCAGGCCGCCCAGCTCCCTGCACGTACCAGCTCCCACGCCAGCGCCAGCACACACCCCGCCCCGCCCAGCGCGCCCAGCCGCTGCGCCCACGGCAGGCTGGCGGCGGGCCATTGGTTCATGGCCAGCACCAGCAACCAGCCGAGCACCATCCACGACGCGGCCACCAGCGCCAGCCCGGCGGCCAGCCCGGTCGCGGCGGTGGCTGCCAAGCCTTGCAGCACCAGCGTGCCAATGGCGACAGGCCAAGCGCGCAGCGGTGCAGGTGGAGTCTGGCCGGTGCTGCCGGCACCGTGGCCCCAGGCGCGGGTGGGCACGGCGCGCGCCCAGCGGGTCAGTGCGATCAGCGAGGCCAGTGCGGCGCAGGCGGCGATGAGTTCGTTCATGCGGCCTCCGGCGGGTGGCGGTCAGCAGCCTGGACCTGCGCGGTGGGTGTGATGCGCTCCGTCTGCCGCGTGCGCAGCCTCCGCCGGGCGCGCAGCAGCAGCGGAGCACCCGCGGCCAGCGCGCACAGGGCCGCGGCGACGGCCCACTGATCCAGTCCCGCTTTGGCTGCCAAGCCGCCGTAGGCCAGCGTCGCCAGCACCCACAGCAGCAGGGCGGTGCGCGGCGTCCAGTGGCGCACCGCGGCGGCGGGCAGCGCGACAAAGAAAGCCAGCAGCAGGCCCAGCATGCCCGACGAGCGCGCGGGCTCCGTCGCCACGATGTGGGCGAGCCGAAACGATTCCACCGCCAGTGCACCGGCCAGCCAAAACGGCAGGTGTGCAGGGATGCCAAAGCGGGCCAAAACGCGCGCGGGCCAGCGGCGACGTTGGGTGGTGTGGTGGTGCGTACTGGGATGGACGGATCGGCCCGGCGCGGCCGCAGCCTGGTGGCGCACCGCTTTGCGCCGCGGCGCCTGCACGCGCTGCGGCCCGATAAAGGCCGCAATGCCCACGCAGGCAGCGCCCACCAACGCGAGACTGGCCAGCATGCCGGACGCCAGCGCGCTGCCCAGCACCAGGCCCGCCGCACCGGCCAGCGCCAGCAACGCCCCCGCGCCACCCAGCGCCACGCGCCACAGCGCCAGCGTGCGCAGTGCCCACGCGGCCAGCGCCGACAGCAGCAGCCATGTGCCAATGAGCACCCACACAGCCCACACCGGCCGCTGCGCCAACGAGGGCAAGCCGGGCGGACCCCACAGGTGCACCAACACGGCCACGATCAGCGCCGCGGGCGTGGTGGCGTGCAGGGCCAGAAAGAAGCGTTGCATGGGTTGATGGGGGCGGCAAAATCGACGATGAATAACGGTGCGGAGAGGCGGATAAGCGCGTGCAGTTGATGGGGCCTCAACCCGCCGCCGCCATGCCCCCGGTCGACGCCTGCGCCGCCTCGGCATCGCGCCGCCGCTGCTGGCGCGCATCGAGCCAGATCAGCGTGCCCGAGATCGACAAGAACGCGGGCGTCATGCCCAGAAAGAAATACAGCCACTTGAGCGCCAGCCCGCCGAAGTCGCCAAAGTGCAGCGGCTCCATGAGGCCATTGACCAGCGACCAGAAGCCGGCCGTGCGCGGGTCGTGCACCTTCTTCGGCACGCCGGTCGCGGCGTTGATGTCCACCCGCGCGGTGCTGGCCAGGTGGTCGCTCAGGTTGCCGGTGAAGCTGGCCTCGGCGGTATCAGTACCCCAGCGGCGCATCGACACGTAGCGCGCCTCCAGCCCCGGTACGGCCTGCTGTGCGGTGGCGTACAGGGCATCCAGCGACTGCATCTGCACGGGCTCTGCGGCATCGCCCGCGGCCTTGCGCGCAGGCTTGGGGGCTTTGGTGGCATCGGTGCTGCTGGTGGCCGTGGTGACGTATTTGTAGCCCTGTTCGAACAGCGGCGCCAGGCCCATCCACGCACCGGTCGTGGCGATCAGGATGTGAAAGAACAAACCCCAGATGCCCGCGGACTTGTGCAGGTCGGACATCACCACGCGAAAGCTGCGGCCCCAGCGCTGGGTGAAGAGCTCGGCCAGGATCTTGCGGTGGATGACGATGCCCGTGACGATGAGCACCAGCATGGCCGCACCGAGAAAGCCCACGATCCACCGCGGCCCGAAGAACAAAAACACGTGCAGCATGCGCAGGTACTGGCCGAGCTGGCTGTCCACCGGGCCCACCACCGCGCCGGTGTCCGAGCGCAGGGCCACCTTGGTGCGCGTGTTGGCGGGCGCGCCGCGCTCGCGCACGAAGGCGAAGTAGCTCGGGTTGACCGCATCGGGCAGCGCGATGGTCTCCACCGTGGCTCCGGGGTAGCGGGTGTGCAGCTGCGTCAGCATCGCATCGAGCGGCGCTGGCGTGGCAGAGCGCGGCAGTTGGGCCAGCGACGGGTTGGCCCACAAATCGATCTCGTTCTTGAAGACCACCACCGCGCCCGAAAAGCACACGATGAACATGAGCAGCCCCGTGACAATGCCCGCCCAGGAGTGCAGGACGAAGAGGCGGTTCAGGGTGCGCTGGCTGGTCATGGTCGGCTTGTGGTGGCGGGGTGATGGCGCTGCGTCAGAAGAAGTACGTCACGCCCAGGTTGAAACTGCGCGGCAACGCGGGCGAAACCACGTTGGCATTGATCGCGCCGTCGTAGTACGCCTTGTTGAACACGTTCTTCACGCCCGCCGTCACGCGGTAGCTGTCGCCCGCGTAGCTGATGGACGCATCGGCCACCACGTACGACGGCAGCGTGAAGGGGTACGAGCCGATCTGCTCGCTGACATAGCGCCCACCCATGCCCAGCGTGATGCGCTGGACCTTTGGCAGCTTGTAGGTGGCCCAGGCGGTGAGCGTGTGGCGCGGTGTGAGGTTCAGCGGCAGGCCCACGATGGTGGCGTTGTTGTCGCGCGTGACCTTGGACTGCGTGTAGGTGTAGGCGCTGGTCAGCTTCCAGCCGTTCTTCATATCTGCGCCCAGCTCCACCTCCAGGCCGCGGGCACGCTGCTGGCCCGTTTGCACGCTGAAGCCCGTGTTCGCCAGGTCGGCCGTAGTCACGTTTTCGCGCACCAGGTCGAACACGGCGAGTGCGCCGGTGAGCTGGCCATTGGGCGACTCGTACTTCACGCCGGCCTCCCACTGCTTGCCGGTCTCGGGCACGAAGGGCACCCCCGCGAAGGTCAGGCCCGATGTGGGCAGGAACGATTCGCCATAGCTGCCGTATGCGGCCCAGCCGGGCTTGAACTCGTACACCAGGCCGGCGGACAGCGTGGTGGCGCTGTCCTTCTGGCGCGTCCGTTTGTTGGCCACCCGATCATTGATGTCGTTGGTCGACCAATCACGGCGCAGGCCCACCAGAGCCGTCCAGCCTTGGCCGAACTTGACCTGGTCCTGCGCATACAAACCGGCCACGTTGAGCTTGGCGGGCGCATCGCTGGTCAGCGCCGTGGGGCAGACGGCCTGCATGCCGTAGACGGGTGCAAACAAATCCAGCGCACCGATGCGGCAAGTGCGGCTGGCCTGCAGGCTGTGGCCGCTGCGCACATCGAGACCTGTCACCAACTGGTGGCGCGCGCCCAGCACTTCGAAGTGCGTGAGCAGCGAGGTGTCGGTGGCCAGCAGGTCAAAGTCCATGTACTGGCGCGTCGCCTGGCGGTTCTGCAGCCGCTGGTTGGCCTGCAGCGCCTGGTTGGAGACGAAGTTGCCCGTGCCCTTCTCGGTCTCGTAGCGCACGTTCTGGCGGAACGTCATGGCATCGGACAGCTTGTGCTCCAGCGCGTAGCCCAGCGTGGTGCTCTCCACGTCGTACACGCCAAAGGCGGGCTCTCCCGTGAACATCGTGCGGGACAGCGTGCCGTTGCGGTTGGGCAGCAGCGTGCCGTACGGCGTGATGCCCTGCTGGCGCAGCCATTCACTTTGGCTGTAGGTGGCAAACAGCACCAGGTCGGTCTGCGCGCCCAGGTCGATGGAGAGCGACGGCGCAAACCACCGGTCCTTGCGGTAGACGAACTGCGTGGGGTCGTCGGCGTTGGATACCTGGGCATTGATGCGCAGTGCCGTCTTGCCCGATTCGGACAGCGGCTTGTTCACATCGGCCTGCAGCGTGCGCTGGCCGAAGCTGCCCACTTCCACGCCCACTTCGTTGATCGCCTCCTTCTTGGGCCGCTTGCTCACCGCGTTGACGATGCCGCCGGGCTGCACCTGGCCGTACAACACCGACGCCGAGCCCTTGAGCACCTCGAAGCGCTCGTAGCCGTAGGGCTGCAGCTTGGCCCACATGCCGGGGCTTTGCACCAAGCCATCGACCAGGATGGATTCGGTAGAGCGAAAGCCACGGATGTTGATGTCGTCAAACCCCCGGCGCCCGAAGTTGACGGGGCTCACGCCCGCCACGGTCTGCAGCGCCTGCTGCACGTTCACGATCTGGCGCGACTCCATCTGCTCGCGCGTGACCACGCTGACCGACTGCGGCGTCTCCAGCCTGCGCATGGGCGCCTTGCCGGCGGTCTGGGCCTCGACGGGGGCAAAGCCCATGTCTTTTTCGGTGCTGGCGTTGATGCGGACTTCTTGCAGCTGGGGGGCGGTGGCGCTGGTGGCTGCTGCGGCCGGGTCGGCGGTTGGCGTTGCATCGGCCTGCTGCGCCATGGCGGCGTGCGCGAGGCACAAGGCCAGCGGGGTCAGGGCGAAGAGGGTGGCCTGGCGGGCAGACGGACGTGAGGGCGAACGAAGACGGGCGAGCGAAGAGCGCGGCGACACCGCACGCGAGGGCTGAGAAGACATGGGAGTCCCGGTGGAGAGTGGGCAAAAACGCGAGGTGCACTGGCTCGCGTTGTGTGTCCGGGACGCTGGCTGGCTGTGAGGTGAATTCTAATGCGAATAGTTATCGTTTGAAAATTAAAAAGGTGCTACCGAGATAGTCGTTTTCTGCTGCTTTGCTGCGAGCGACGTTCATGTTGTGAAAGCGCACTGAATGAACAGATGTCTTCAGTCTCCAATCTTGAATGGGAAACTTCGCCCGCAGCAGTTCCATACTGAATGGCCGAAACGGGAGAAGTCCCGTTCTTTTTGAATTTGTAAGTGAGGCGATCAAAGCATGAGCAATCGGAGTTCAAGTGTTGAGGTACTGCCGTCCGAAGACGGCTCGATAGAGCAGCCTGTTCCCACCGCCTGGCGGCCAGTATTCCGGGAGATTGTTCTTGCTTTCGCCCAACAGAACTACCGTCTGCTAGATGTCGAGACGGGAGCAGAGGCGCTTTCGCTGGAGTCAGCGGCAAGAATCCGTGACTACGTCGAAGATTACGGGGCTTTGCTCACGGAGTTGCCGGAAGACACTTGGGAGTTCTCCGTCTGCGTCCGATCCGGCAAGCACTGGAGCGTTCTGGTGGATCTATGGACGCAGTCCGAAGGACGAAGTGATCTCGTGTTGAGTGCTCGTGTCTTAGCTCTGGATTCAGGTTTCGCATTCAAGAATCTGATGGTCTATGTGCCGTAACAGTGGCGACTCTGCATCCTCAGGAAGTCAGCTGTCGATAGGCTGCCCTGCGGATGAGATTCGAATCAGGCGCCATAACTTGCATCCCCGCGATCCCGCCCTGCCCACTCCCCAAACTCCAACGGCCGAATCCCAAACCGCACCGCATTCCCCGCATGCAGCGCGCCAAACTCGGCCAGCGCCAGCTGCACAAAATGCGTGTGGTCGGCCTCTGGGACAGAAGCAGGCATCCTGCGCTTCACAGCATCCTCCGTAGCAGCCTCCCCCTGTCGCACGATGGCCGCAATCACCTCTGCCAGTGCCTGCCGGTGGCGCAGTCGAAAAATGTCCGGCGGCACCAGGTTCTGCTTCACCGCCACGTATTGCTGGCAAGACCGCTCGTAGGCCCACACGAACACATCGCGCAGCAGGTCCACGCGGTTGAGTTCGTACACGCCCAGCATGGCGTCTACATACGCTTGTTGCGGCACGTCGATGAACGACAGCGGGCACAGGTTGTGGCGAATGAACGGGATGTTGGCCGCCAGGCGCGAGACGCGTTTGTTCACGTCCTCAAACGGCTGCAGGTAGGGCAGGTGCACCATCAAAAAGAAGGCTTGCTCGAACGGGTCGGTGATCTCGGCGGCCATTTGGGTGACGATGCCGAAGAGTTCTTCGAGCCGCTGGGGCAGGGCGATGGGCAGGTAGACGCTGCCGCCGATCTCCACGGCGCGGCGGCGGATGCGGCCCACGGAGGCGGGGTCGGCCATCAGGCCGTCGGACAGGAAGGCGTGCAGCGCTATCAACGTGTCAGTACGTACCTGTGCGTTTTCGGGCTGGAGAACCAGGTATTCGATGGCCTGCTTGTGGTTCAGGATCATCTGGGTTTCCAGCGCGTTCTTGCCTTCGGCGGCCTGGCCGAACTCGATCAGGCGTTCGGTGTCGAGGCGGCTGTAGGTGTTGCCCTCGAGGTGGGACGAGGCCCAGGACAGGTCGATGAGCAGGCGGTTGAGGATGTCTCTGGCGAAGGTGCCTGCGGGGGTTTGGTCGGCGGGGGATCGGCCTAGCCCATGCAGTTGCTCGCGCAGGTCGTGCGGCAGGTAGGCCGTATCGTTGGGGTGGTACTGCGACAAAAAGTCCAGCTGGTAGCCCACCGGTTTGCGCAGATGGCGCGACTGGGAGATGGCGGCACGGATTTCTGCGCCTTCTGCTGAGGTGGGGACGTAGTCGGCGGTCGCCCATGCTGCGGGCGGCGCGGCTTCGACAGGCGGTTGCTGCGGATGGCTTGGATTGCTGGGGTGGTAGCGCGTGGCCCGGCCCTCGCCGCGCACCGTGATGCGCCCTTGCTCTGACAGCCGTGCCAGGCGGCGCTGCAGCGTGCGGCGCTCGTGGGTGCCCCCCAGCAGTTGCAAGAGGGCGTCGCTGCCGACCCCGGCGGGGCCTGCGTTGTGAATCAACACAGCGAGTTGGTCCAGCTCCTGGGCAAGGGTAGGGCGGGGCATGGCAGGGGCTCCTGGTGTCGTAAACGCAAATCGCGACAGATTTTTGTCGTGAAAGTAGTTTAAGCGACAAAATTCTGTCGCGAAAGCGGTTTGCGCGTCATGGCGTGGTGCTTCTCGCAGCTAAGCCCTCGGCATGCAGCCCCATCCACCCGGGATGGATTGTCGATAGTTACTGCGAAAAATATAGCTGTTTGCGCTTGATGGGTAAGCGTTAAGGCCTGTTTTTATCCAGATCTGCTGCATGGGCAGACGCATCGCCTTCTTGTGCGCCGTCCACCCCGCCATACCCCGGGTACTGGCCGCCGACGGCCCCCATCGCCGCGCTCTCCTGCCGCTCCTTCGCCATCTGCTCCGCCAACTGGTTGCGCCCCTCGCGCGCCACGGCGATGAACTTGGCCTGGTCTTTGTAATGCGGGTACATGCGGTCGGCCAGGGCGATGTTGTGGGTGCGAAAACGCTGCGTGATGGCGGTGGCCTGCGCGGCGGGCAGGCCCATCAGCTCCAGCACGGTGTGGGCGCTTTGCAGGCTGGACTCGAACAGCTCACGCTGCACCAGCGTCACGCCCAGGTCGCGCAGCTTGTTCCAGTGGGAGATGTCCCGTGCGCGGGCGACCACCTGCAGGTGGGGGAAATGTTCGCGTGCCAGCTTGGCGATCTGGAGCGATTGCTCGGCGTCGTCCACAGCCACCACCAGGATGCGGGCGTGTTCGGCCCCCGCGATGCGCAGCAGGTCGAGCCGCGTGGCGTCGCCGTAGAACACGCGGTAGCCAAAGGTGCGCGCCACTTCCAGCATGTCCACGCTGTGGTCCAGCACGGTGGTGCGCAGGCCCTGGGCCAGCAGCACGCGCGAGACGATCTGGCCGTAGCGGCCAAAGCCCGCGATGATGATCGGGGCCTCCTGGGGCTCTGAAATTTCATCGGCCGTCGGCGCCTTGACCTTGGCGTAGCGGCGCAGAAGCACCTTGTCGAGCAGCACCAGCAGCAGCGGGCTGATCAGCATCGACAGCGCCACAGCACCGATGAGCAGAGACGCGGTCTCGGCCGGGAACACGCTGGCGCCCGCTGCTGCCTGGAACACCACAAAAGCGAATTCACCACCCTGCGCCAGCAGCAGCGTGAACACCGGGCGCTCTTGATAAGGGATGCCGACGACCTTGGCCAGGGTGTAGATGACGATGGCCTTGGCCGCGAGGAAGCCGACCAGGATGGCCGCCATGAGGCCCGGCGAGCGCAGGATCACGCCGAAGTCGATGCTCATGCCCACGGCGATGAAGAACAGGCCGAGCAGCAAACCTTTGAAGGGCTCGATGTCGGCCTCGAGCTCGCGCCGGTATTCGCTGTCGGCCAGCAGCACGCCGGCCAGAAAGGCGCCCAGCGCCATCGACAGGCCCACCATCACCATGAGGTAGGCGATGCCCACCACCAGCAGCAGCGCGGCGGCCGTGAAGATCTCGGGCGTGTTGCTCTTGGCGATCCAGCGCAGCACGGGGCGCAGCAGCAGGCGCCCGCCCAGGATGATGGCGGCGATCACACCCACGATCTTGAGCACTTCCAGCGCCAATTCGCCCGGCGTGTGGCCCGCGCCGTCGCTCGCAGCGGCGCCCAGCACGGGCAGCAAGGCCAGGATGGGGATGGCCGCCACGTCCTGGAACAGCAGGATGGAGAAGCCCGCCTGTCCGCTCTGGGTGCGCATGAGGTTGCGCTCGGCCAGCGACTGCAGCGCGATCGCCGTGGACGACAGCGCCAGGCCCAGCGCACCCACCAGGCTCACGCGCCAGGGCAGGCCGGCGAGGGCACCCAGCGCAAACAGCACGGCCGCACAGCCCAGCACCTGCGCAGTGCCGGTGCCGAAGATGGGGCGGCGCAGCGCCCACAGGCGGCTCGGTTGCAGCTCCAGCCCGACGAGGAAGAGCATCAGCACCACGCCGAATTCAGCGAAGTGCAGGATGTCCTGCACATTGCTCACCAGCCCCAGGCCCCAGGGCCCGATCGCGATGCCCGCCGCCAGGTAGCCAATGATGGCCCCGAGGCCCAGCGCCTTGGCAATGGGCACGGCCAGCACCGCGGCGGTGAGGTACAGGAAGCCGTAGGTGAGCCAGGTGGGGGCGTGTTCCATAGAGGGGGATGCGGGCGATGGCGTTGGGGGAGGTGTCGCAGGGATGCGGGCGTGTCAGGATTCTGGCATTGCCGCAGCGATGTGGGAGGGCGCGCGTGGCATGCTAATAGAGCGCTTCTATTTTGATAGCTGTCAGCGCTTTCTGGTTGTGCGCTAGAGGTTACTTTTTTCCAGATCGTCGCATCAAAGCGGGGCGTTGTTAAGATGTTTGCCCTTCTTCGCACACGGGCACGGTGACTCATGGACTTGCAGACTTGGCTGGCTTTTTTCGCGGCATCGTGCCTGATTGCGGTGTCGCCGGGCTCGGGGGCTGTGTTGTCGATGAGCCATGGCCTGTCGTTCGGCGTGCGCAAGACGGGGGCCACGATCTTTGGCCTGCAACTGGGCCTGCTGCTGATTTTGCTGATCGCCGGGGCGGGTGTGGGTTCGCTGCTGCTGGCGTCCGAGGTGGCTTTCAGCGTGGTGAAGGTGCTGGGCGCCTGCTACCTGATTTACGTGGGCTTCAACCAGTGGCGTTCCGGCGATGTATCGCCCGTGCAAGGCGATGAGGCCGCGTCTGCAGGCACCTGGAAAAAGCGCTGCCTGACGGGTTTCCTGACCAATGCCACCAACCCCAAGGGCATCATCTTCATGGTGGCCGTGTTGCCCCAGTTCATGACCGACACACGCCCGCTGTGGAGCCAGTTGCTCGTGATGGCTGCTACCACGCTGACGGTGGACGTGGTGGTGATGCACGGCTACGCTTTTGGCGCCAGCGCCCTGCGCCGCCTGATGCGCAGTGCCCGTGCCGTGCGCACGCAGAACCGTGTGTTTGGTGGCCTGTTGATGGCGGTGGGCGCCGGGCTGTTCTTCGTCAAGCGTGGCGGGCAACACGCTTGATGGGATGTTGATGCTTTGATTTTGATAGCATTTGGCGCTTGTCAATCAAGCGCCAGAGGCTGATTTTGCTTGGTTTTTCATGGGCCCGCAGATTCCAAGGAGGTTGTCATGCCAGTAGTTGTTGTCGCCAATCCCAAGGGTGGCGTGGGCAAGTCCACGCTGTCCACCAACATCGCGGGCTACTTTGCGAGCCAGGGGCACCCCGTGATCCTGGGCGACACCGACCGGCAGGAGTCCGCCAAGCTCTGGCTGGGCCTGCGTCCTCCCGCCGCGCGCGCCATCGGCGCCTGGGACAGCAGCTCGGATGTGATCAGCCGCCCGCCCAAGGGCACCACGCATGCGGTGCTCGACACGCCCGCCGGCCTGCACGGCTGGCGCCTGAACGACGTGCTCAAACTGGCCGACAAGATCATCGTGCCGCTGCAGCCCAGTGTGTTCGACATCTTCGCCACGCGCAGCTTTCTGGACCAGCTGGCCGAGCACCGCCACGCGGCGGGCGTGCAAGTGGGCATCGTAGGCATGCGCGTGGACGCGCGCACCAAGGCCGCCGAGCAGTTGCACCACTTTGTGGACAACCTGGGGTTTCCGGTGCTGGGTTATCTGCGCGATACGCAGAACTACGTGCACCTGGCGGCGCATGGTCTCACGCTGTTTGACGTGGCGCCGGGCCGCGTGGCACGCGACCTGGAGCAATGGCAAGGTATCTGTACGTGGCTCAATTCTTGAAGGACAGCGTGAAGCAGAACGTACAACAAGGCCCCCGGGAAAACACCTGTCACACGGCAGACAAGGCGCGCCTGGGTGCAGGGCTACATTGCAACGATGAAAATCTTTCGCTCATATTCCGAAGTCAGCGCCTGCGTGGGCCAGGAGGTCGCCGTGACCGACTGGATCACCATCACGCAGGAACAGGTCAACCTGTTCGCTCAGGCCACGGGCGACCACCAGTGGATCCACGTGGACCCCGAGCGTGCCAAGGCCGGGCCGTTTGGCGCGCCGATTGCGCACGGGTTTCTCACGCTGTCGCTGATTCCGCAGTTCTTCGAGACGGGTCTGACCATCGAGGGCGCGCGCATGGGCGTGAACTACGGCCTCAACAAGGTGCGTTTCACGTCGCCGGTGCCGGTGGGCAGTCGGCTGCGTGCGCGACTGACCTTGCAGGCTGCCGAACCGATTGCGCCCGATGGCATGCAGATGACCTGGCTGGTGACGGTGGAACGCGAAGGCAGCGACAAGCCCGTGTGCGTGGCGGAATCGCTGGCGCGCAACTTCGGCGCCCCGGCGTAGCAGGACAACCCCCTGAGCGGCTGCGCCGCTCGGTGCCGCCGCCAGAGGCGACGGCTCTTCGGGCACGTCCATGCCTGCGCAGGCAGGCATGGAGCCGCGGCCCTCAGCCCCCCCTCCCGAATGGCTGCGCCATTCGGGAGNAGTGAAGCGCCGCTGCGCGGTGTGGGCGGCCCTTGCGCGGCGGTCGCTGGCCTGGATCGCGCGTGTTCCACGGACTGCGCTCTCGTTAGACGCTCGTGTTTTTAGGCAGGAGGCTTGAACCATGGACCGTCTGCAAGCCATGAAGATTTTCGAGCGTGTGGTGGAGGAGGGCGGCTTTGCCGCCGCCGCCCGCGCCATGGACATGTCACCCCCTGTGGTCACCCGCATGGTGGCCGAGCTGGAGCAGCACCTGGGTACGCGGCTGCTGCAACGCACCACCCGTAAGCTGGCGCTCACCGACGCGGGCGATGCCTACCTGCAGCGGGTGCGCACCATCCTGCACGAGATCGACGACGCCGAAGCGGCGGCGGCCGCCAACACGCGCGATCTGCGCGGCACCATCCGCATCGTTGCGGCGCCGGTGCTGGCCACCAATTTTCTGGCGCCCATGGTGGCGCTGTGGCACGCCGAGTTCCCCAAGCTGCTGCTCGATATTGACCTGGATGCCTATGCCTCGGCGCGGGTGGATGAGTACGACGTGACCATCATGGTGGCGGGCGAGGACTTCGACGCGAACATCGTTGCGCGTCCGCTGCTGCAGGGCGAGGCCATTGTGGTGGCGTCGCCCGACTACCTGGAGCGCAAGGGCATTCCGCGCGAGCCGCAGGATCTGCTGCAACACGACTACCTGCGCGATTCCGGCATGGCCGCCCGTTCCCAGACAGGGCCTGGTCGCAAGCTGCGCCTGCAATCCCTCAACGGCAATCTGCCGGCCCAGGAAATCGACGTGCCGGCGGTGCTGCAGTCTGTCAGCACCGAACTGCTGCTGCGCGCGGCGGTGGACGGCGCAGGGGTGGCCGTGACTTCACGCCTCTTGGCGGAAGAGCACCTGGCTCGGGGGGAACTGGTGCATATCCTGCCCGCGTGGATCTTTTCGCGCTACACCATCTATGCCGCGTTGCCATCAGGCCGCATGTTGCCCGCGCGCACGAAAGTGTTCCTGGACTTTCTCAGCGAACAGGTGCCTTTGGCCATGGCTGAACAGCGCGGGCAGGCCAGATAAACCGGGGCCACGGGCCAAGTTGCCTATCAACCCAGTTGGGCAAATCCGCTGATGATGGTGCCTTCCGGCTCCACGGTAATTTCGCCGTCGGGCATGGCAAAACTGTTCTGGCGCCAGGCCTCGAACACCGTCACGGCCACGGCGTTGGACAGGTTCAGGCTGCGCTGACCCGCCACCATGGGCAGCCGCAGGCGCTGCGCAGGTGGAAAACTCTCGCGCAGCTCGGGGGGAAGCCCCCGCGTTTCGGCCCCAAACACCATCCAGTCGCCCGGCAGGAAGCAGGTGGAATGCACCGGCTGCGAGCCGTGAGTGGTCATTGCGAACATGCGTGTCGGGTCAGGCTGGGCGTTGCGCAGGAAGGCCGTCCAGCCCGGGTGGACTTGAACTTGGGCGTACTCGTGGTAGTCGAGCCCTGCGCGCCGCATCTGGCGGTCTTCCATCGAGAACCCCAGGGGCTCGATCAGGTGCAGGGTGCATCCCGTGTTGGCCGCCAGGCGAATCACATTGCCGGTGTTGGGCGGGATCTCGGGTTCAACGAGGACGATATGGAACATGCCCACAATTGTCATCGCTCGGCGTGTGAGTTGAGCAACCGCTCGTAATCAAAAGTATCCCTTTGGTACCTGTTTGGTACTTTTCAATCCAGCCCCGTGCGCGCCAGGACGGCGGCGGTGACATGCGCCACGCCCGCCTCGCGCAGTGCCAGGGTGGCCGCCTGCAGCGTTGCGCCAGTGGTCATCACATCGTCAATCAGCACCACGCGCTGGCCGCGCAGGGCCGCAGCGCGGGCAGGCTCGACGGCGAAAGCGCCCCGCAGATTGCGCAGGCGTTGTGACCGCGGCAGGCTGCTTTGCGCCTCGGTGGCGTGCAGGCGCAGCAGGGTGCGGTGGTCGGCCTTGGGCCCCGCCAGGTGCCCTGCCAGCAGCGCCGACTGGTTGAAACCCCGCTCGCGCAGACGCTCTGTGGACAGGGGCACCGGCAGCACGCGGTCTGCGGTTTCCAGCGCCGGTTCCATCCAGGGCGTGCTGCGCATCAGCGTGGACAAGGCCCTGGCCCATCTTGGATCACCGCGAAACTTGAAGTGCGCCAGCGCATCGGCCCAGGGGTAGGCGTAGTCCACGGCGGCGATGCAGGCGTCGAAGCTGGGCGGGCTCTGGAGGCAGGCGCCACAAATGGCAACGCCCGGGGGCACCCGCAGGGCGCAGCGCTGGCAGCGCGTGGCGGGCTGGGCAAATCGCGCCACGCAGGCGTTGCAGACCCGCTGCGAGGGCCACGCGTGGCAAAAGGCGCACTGGCTGGGGACTTTGTCCGCCCAGGCGCGGAGATGGCGCGAAATCCCTGTCAAACCGGTAAGAGGCATGAATCAATATACTCGCGCGTCCTAGTGCCCTGCCATGTCCTCCGAGCGTCCTCCCACCATTGATCCCGTTGCTGCAGCCCGCTGGCATGCAGCGGCCCCCGCTGTGTCCCCCTGGCTCCATGAAGAAGTGGCCCGCCGCATGGAGGACCGCCTGCAGTGGATTCGCCAGGCCCCCGAGTCGTGGTGCCATTGGGACGCAGTGCGTGGAGGCCTGCAGGCGCATGCGCTGGTGAGCGCGCGCTATCCCAAGGCGCGCTGCCAGATCTACGAAACAGCCGTGCACTGTGAGGACACCGCCCGGCAGGCACTGGCCAAGCCCTGGTGGAGCCCTGCCCGCTGGAGTGCTGGCAACCCGCAGCTGGGGCTGCCTGTGGATGCCAGTGTGCAGATGCTTTGGGCCAACATGGCGCTGCACACGGCGGCCGACCCGCAGGCGTTGATCGCGCAGTGGCACCGTTCCCTGGCGGTAGATGGCTACCTGATGTTTTCCTGCCTGGGGCCCGATACGCTGCGTGAACTGCACGCGGTGTATGCCGAGCTGGGATGGCCCGCAGCTGGGCACGCCTTCACGGACATGCACGACTGGGGCGATATGTTGGTGCATGCGGGCTTTGCCGAACCGGTGATGGACATGGAGCGCATCACGCTCACCTTTGCCACACCCGAGCGGCTGGTTCAGGAGCTGCGCGAGCTGGGCTGCAACCTGCACCCTGATCGCTTTCCCTCATTGCGCGGCCGGCGCTGGCGCGAGAAGCTCTATCAGGCACTGTCGCTTCGGCTGGCAGATCCGCAGCAGGGAGGTCAGTTGGCACTGACTTTCGAAATCATTTATGGCCATGCCTTCAAGCCTGCACCGCGTGTGCGGGTGAGTTCCAGCAGTGCTGTGTCGCTGCAGGACATGCGCACCATGTTGCGCCAGGGCGGCAAAGAGAACTAGCCTGTAACGGCGTGTCAATGACATGGAACAAGGCACGCTACAATTCCAGGTTATTGAGATTTTGGGCATCTTCCCGCGCAACTTTGCTGGCTGCGCCTGTCTTGCCAACGGCAGACGGGCACCACGGCTGGCAGTCTTGTGAGCACTTCCGGTGACGGGCTTGGTTTTTCGTTTTGCCACGGTGTCGGGTCAGCGCATTGACTGGCGTCTCGTTCGCAACTGTTCGGTCACGCCGGCGCAGTTGGGGTGGATGTATCTGTCCTTGTGTGTCGTGTCCCTGGGTATCGCAACATGCTTCTGGATACTCGGTGCTCGTCTGGTCATGCCTTTTGCATGGCTTGAAATCGTGGCTGTAGGAGTTGCATTCGCCATGTACGGTCGCCATGCGGCGGATGGCGAGAGGATTTCGCTGCAGGGCTCACGCCTTGTGGTGGAACTGGAGACGGCAGGCAAACTGGAACGCGCCGAGTTTGATCGGACCTGGGTTCGCGTAGAGCCCAAGTCCGGAGACCGTTCGCTGATCATGCTGTCTGCGCAGGGCCGTACGGTGGAAGTGGGGCGCTACATGCGCCCCGAACTTCGACCGGCCCTGGCATCGGAGATCCGCATGGCCTTGCGCGCCGCCTGACCCCACGCAGGCGCGCGAAAGGGATTGGTTAAATTGAGGCTTAGAAGTAAGTGAGAACTATGAAGAGCATTTCCAACAAGCTGGCTTCTCTGCTGCTGATTGCCGGTGCATGGGTGGGCTCCGCAGCCCATGCCGTTCAGGACCTTCCTGGCGGCCCTGCAGTCAACCAGCTGAATCTGGCACCTCCCGTCACCAAGATCGCAGAAGAACAGCACTTTCTGCACTGGATGATGATGGTCATCTGCACGGTGATCTTTGTTGCAGTGTTCTCCGTGATGTTCTACTCGATTTGGAAACATCGCCGCTCCAAGGGCGCCAAGTCGGCCAATTTCCATGAGTCGGTGACGGTGGAAGTGGTCTGGACGATTATTCCGTTCATCATCGTGATCGTGATGGCTCTGCCCGCGACCAAGGTGCTGGTGGCCCAGAAGGACACCACCAATGCGGACCTCACCATCAAGACCACGGGATACCAGTGGAAGTGGGGCTATGACTACATCACCGGCGAAGGCGAGGGCCTGGCCTTCATTTCCACCCTGGACAGCAGCCACCGCGTGATGTCCGACAGCGGCAACGTCAAGGACGCTCCCGCCAACTATCTGCTCAAGGTGGACAACCCGATGGTGGTGCCGGTCAACAAGAAGATCCGCATCATCACCACCGCCAACGACGTGATCCACGCCTTCATGGTGCCTGCCTTCGGCATCAAGCAGGATGCGATCCCCGGATTTGTGCGCGACACCTGGTTCCGTGCCGAGAAGATCGGCGACTACTATGGCCAGTGCGCCGAGTTGTGCGGCAAGGAACACGCCTACATGCCCATCCACGTGAAGGTCGTGTCCGCTGAGGATTACACCGCCTGGGTGGCCGACCAGAAGAAGAAGGCTGCGGCCAAGCTGGATGACCCCACCAAGGTCTGGGCGCTGGACGACATCATGAAGCGTGGCGAAAAGGTCTATGCCGCCAACTGTGCGGCTTGCCACCAGGCCAATGGCAAGGGCGCGGGCCCCATCAAGCCCCTGGATGGTTCAGCCATCGTGCTGGATGCGGACCATGCCAAACAGATCCAGGTCCTGCTCAAGGGTGCGGCCAATGGCGCGATGCCTGCCTGGGCCCAGCTGAGCGATACCGATATCGCTGCAGTGGTGAGCTACACGAAGAACTCCTGGTCGAACAAGACCGGCCAGCTGGTGCAGCCTGCTGAAATCGTGGCCCAGCGTGGCAAGTAATCACCGCCCTATCGTATTGAGGAATCCAAAATGAGCGCAGTTCTCGACAACCACGGGCACGCGGGCGATCACGCACACGACGGCCACGACCACCACCACGGCCCGACTGGCTGGCGTCGCTGGGTGTTTGCCACCAATCACAAAGACATCGGTACGCTGTACCTGCTGTTCGCCTTCGCGATGCTGATGGTCGGCGGCGTGCTGGCCCTGCTGATCCGCGCCGAGCTGTTCCAGCCCGGCCTGCAGCTGGTCAACCCCGAGCTGTTCAACCAGCTGACCACCATGCATGGCCTGATCATGGTGTTCGGCGCCATCATGCCGGCCTTCGTGGGCTTTGCGAACTGGATGATCCCGCTGCAGATTGGCGCCTCCGACATGGCTTTTGCGCGCATGAACAACTTCAGCTTCTGGCTGATGATTCCTGCGGCGATCATGCTTGTGACGTCGTTCTTCATGCCCGGTGGCGCACCCGCTGCCGGCTGGACGCTGTACGCACCGCTGACGCTGCAGATGGGCCCCTCCATGGACGCCGGCATCTTCGCGATGCACATCCTGGGTGCCTCGTCCATCATGGGCTCGATCAACATCATCGTGACCATCCTGAACATGCGCGCCCCCGGCATGACGCTGATGAAGATGCCCATGTTCGCCTGGACCTGGCTCATCACCGCCTACCTGCTGATCGCCGTGATGCCCGTGCTGGCCGGCGCCATCACCATGACGCTGACGGACCGCCACTTTGGCACCAGCTTCTTCAACCCCGCCGGCGGCGGTGACCCAGTGATGTACCAGCATATCTTCTGGTTCTTCGGCCACCCCGAGGTGTACATCATGATCTTGCCGGCCTTCGGCATCATCAGCCAGATCGTGCCCGCCTTTGCTCGTAAGAAGCTGTTCGGCTATGCCTCCATGGTGTATGCGACCTCGTCCATCGCCATCCTGTCGTTCATCGTGTGGGCCCACCACATGTTCACGACCGGCATGCCCGTCACCGGCCAGCTGTTCTTCATGTACGCCACCATGCTGATCTCTGTGCCCACGGCCGTGAAGATCTTCAACTGGATCGCCACCATGTGGCGCGGCTCCATGACGTTCGAGACCCCCATGCTGTTCGCAGTGGGCTTCATCTTCGTGTTCACCATGGGTGGCTTCACCGGCCTGATCCTGGCCATGGCGCCCATCGACATCCAGCTGCAGGACACTTACTACGTGGTGGCCCACTTCCACTATGTGCTGGTGGCTGGTTCGCTGTTCTCGATGTTTGCCGGCGTGTATTACTGGCTGCCCAAGTGGACCGGTGTGATGTACTCGGAGACGCGTGGTCAGATCCACTTCTGGTCGTCGCTGATCTTCTTCAACATCACCTTCTTCCCGATGCACTTTCTGGGTCTGGCTGGCATGCCCCGCCGCTATGCCGATTACCCCATGCAGTTCGCCGACTTCAACGCCATCGCGTCTGTCGGAGCATTTGGTTTCGGCCTGGCACAGGTGTACTTCTTCTTGGCCGTGGTGGTGCCTGCCATGCGTGGCAAGGGTGAAAAAGCTGCTGCCAAGCCATGGGATGGCGCCGAAGGCCTGGAATGGGAAGTCCCATCGCCAGCACCGTTCCACACGTTTGAAAACCCACCCAAGCTGGACGCTACGGCAACCCGCGTGATTGGCTGAAGACCATGCCCGTGACACCCGAACAGAAAAAGAGCAACCTGCGGATGGCGCTGATCCTGGCGTCCGTGGCGGTTGTCTTCTTTGTCGGGTTCGTGGTCAAGGTAGTTCTGCTGTCTCGCTGAACCGGCAACCTCCATGAGCCTGCACCGCGAAAACGCCAAGATGGTCGGCAAGCTGGTCGTGATTGCGGCCGGCATGTTCGCTTTCGGCTATGTGCTGATCCCTATCTACAAGCACATTTGCGAGATGACGGGCATCAACATCCTGTCGCTCTCCGAGCGGCAGGTGCCGGGCAATGGCGTGGCGGGCAAGGATGTCAAGGTGCCTGCGAATACGCAGGTGGACAAGACCCGCACGATCACGGTCGAGTTTGATGCCAACGCGCGCGGCCCCTGGGATTTCAAGCCTGCCCAGCGCTCGGTGAAGGTGCATCCGGGCGAGCTGACCACGGTGATGTACGAGTTTCAGAACATCCAGAACCGTCGCATGGCTGCGCAGGCCATCCCCAGTTACGCACCGCGCCAGGCCGCGGCGCACTTCAACAAGCTGGAGTGTTTCTGCTTTAACCAGTACACGCTGGAGCCCGGCGAGAAAAAAGAATGGCCGGTGGCGTTTGTGATTGATCCACGTATCTCCAAGGACGTGACGACCATCACCTTGTCCTATACGTTCTTTGAAGTGGGTGGCAAGACGCCTGCGGCCCCGGAATCCACTGCCGCCCTGGACTTGGCTGTGCCTGCCATCATCCCCACAGTGGCAGGAGCGGGCTCATGAATGCCCCATTGGACCAGCCCGTTGTGAAGCCGCATGAACGCAAGGGATCTTTGCTGCGCACGGTGCGTGCGGTGGCTTGGTCGCTGATTGGCTTGCGCAAGGGCAGCGAGTACCAGCAGGATGTCGAAAAACTCAATCCACTGCACATCATCGTGGTGGGATTGGTGGCGGTTTTTCTGCTGGTCATCGGCCTGATTGGGCTGGTGAACTGGATTGTGTGAGTGTGTGCTGGTTGGTACGAACAAATACTGAAAACAAAGATTTTGAGAGTCAGGAGCTGAAATGAGTGCATCAACCCACGGCGGAACCCCGTACTACTATGTACCCGCAGAGTCGCGTCACCCGGTGATGGCGGCGGCCGGTCTGTTCTTTGTCATTCTGGGCGCAGGCCAGTGGATCAATGGCCACGATTGGGGCAAGTATTCGCTGGCCTTGGGCCTGGTATGGTGGCTGTTCACGCTGTACCAATGGTTCGGTGATGCCATCCGCGAGAGCCAGGGTGGCCTCTATGGTCACAAGATCGATCTGTCCTACCGCTGGAGCATGAGCTGGTTCATCTTCTCGGAAGTGATGTTCTTTGGCGCGTTCTTTACGGCTCTTTGGTGGGCGCGTTCGCATTCTGTGCCTGCCCTGGGCAGCCTGGACAACGCATTGCTGTGGCCCAATTTCAAGGCAGTCTGGCCCAGCCTCGCCGCTGGGGTGACCGCTTCACCCGCTGGTATCGTCGAACCCTTCCAGACGGTCGGCCCTTTCTGGTTGCCCACCATCAACACGGCGCTGCTGCTGACCTCGGGTGTGACGCTGACCATCGCCCACCACGCACTGCGCGAAAACCACCGCGGCAAGACGATCGGCTTCATGTGGGCCACGGTGCTGCTGGGTTTTGTCTTCCTGCTGGTGCAAGGGTATGAGTACTACCACCTCTACACCGATCTGAACCTCAAGCTCAATTCGGGCGTGTTCGGCTCGACGTTCTTCATGTTGACCGGATTCCACGGGTTCCACGTGTTTCTGGGCATGTTGATGCTGCTGGTGATTACCCTGCGCCTGCAAAAGGGCCACTTCACGGCGGACAAACACTTCGGTTTTGAAGGTGCTGCCTGGTACTGGCACTTTGTGGACGTCGTATGGCTGGGCCTGTACGTGCTGGTTTACTGGATGTAAAGAGCGCCTGCCGCCCACAAAAAAAGCGCCTCGCGGCGCTTTTTTTGTGGGCAAGCAGATCTCCACACCAAACGCAGGCGCCTCGCCGGAGGCGGGCGGTTGCCCGGTTGCGCCGGGGTGAGGCTAGCGGGTCGTCGCTGGCAGGCCGGTGGGCTGGATGTAGCCCAGCTGCCAAGCCACCAGAATACATAGGAAGAGCACGATGGAGATACCCACCCGCACCGCAAGCGCCTTGGCCATGTGGTTGCCCTTCGATTTGTCATCGCGCCCGTTGCGCATCATGAAGAACAAGGCAGATGCCAAGCTGGCCAGAATGGCGATGAACGCCACCACTACGAGGTATTTCATGGGAGACATTATCCAGTGACAGCTTCCCGCCGTCCTCTGGGCCTGCGTTTCTGGCTGATCGCCCTTGCGGCCACTGCGGGCATGCTGGTCACGGCCTCGCTCGGCCGCTGGCAGCTGTCGCGCGCAGCAGAAAAAGAAGGGCTGCAGGCCGTGCTGGACGAGCGTGGCCGCATGCCGGCCATCGACGGCAGCGCTTTGCTGGCAGGGTCGGCTGGTTCTGCGCAGGACGCCGCTTCGCTGGTGCACCGCACCGTGGTTCTGGAGGGCCATTGGCTGGCAGAGCACACCGTGTACCTCGACAATCGTCAAATGCACGGGCGCCCAGGGTTCTTTGTAGTGACCCCGTTGCAGCTGGCTGGGCCAGGCGGTGCGGTGGTGCTGGTGCAGCGTGGCTGGGCCGCGCGCAACTTCCAGGACCGCCAGCAATTGCCGCAGGTGCAGACGCCGCAGGGTGCAATGGTGCGGGTACAGGGCCGCGTTGCGCCCGCGCCTTCACGCCTCTATGAGTTCCAGGGCGCCGACAGTGCGCTGGGGTCTTCCCGCATCCGGCAAAATCTCGATCTGGCGGCGTTCCGCACCGAAACCGGCCTGGCGCTCGCCCACCTCACGGTGTTGCAGACGGGCGAAGCGGGCGAGGGGTTGCTGCGCGACTGGCCCGTGGTCGGCGCAGGCGTCGACAAACACTACGGTTACGCATTTCAATGGTTCGGGCTCTGCGGCCTGATTGCACTTCTCTATGTCTGGTTCCAAATCGTCCGACGGTTCATTCGCCCACGCAGCCAGCCTGCCGCCTGAGGCTCATGGAGACCATCCCCTGGGTCTTACCGTGCATACGCTGCCCGAAGCGGCGGGTGCCGTGGCCCAGACCCAGCGTACGCGCCATGGGCGGTGGAAGATGTTCGGCGTGCTGCTTATCTGTGCCGCCCCTGTCATCGCCTCGTACCTGACGTACTACGTGATCCGCCCCGATGGCCGGCGCAACTACGGCGAGCTGATCCAGCCGCAGCGAACCCTGCCGGATCTGACTGCTACCGCACTCGATGGCACGACCGTCCCCCTGGTGTCGCTGAAGGGGCAATGGCTTCTGGTCAGCGTTGCTGGTGGTGCGTGCGATGCAGCCTGCCAGAAGCACCTCTATCTGCAGCGTCAACTGCGGGAAAGCGTGGGCAAGGAGAAAGACCGCGTGGACTGGGTATGGCTGGTGAACGACACCACCAGCGTGCCCCCCGAACTTGCACCTGCGCTGCAAAAAGCGACGGTACTGCGTATGGATGCCGCCGCTTTGAATGCGTGGCTTGCTCCGGCCGAAGGCCATCAGATCGCCGACCACCTGTATGTGGTGGATCCCATGGGCAACTGGATGATGCGTTTCCCGGCTGCCATGGACACGGCGGGTGCGGCCAAAGCCAAGCGAGATTTTGAACGCCTGTTGCGTGCGTCTTCCTCGTGGGATGAGGCCGGGCGTCCTGGCAAACCGTGATGGACACACAACCGCTTTACGATCTGGCGCCCATCGCCCGGCTCATGCTGCTGGGCGTGTTGATTGCGCTCGGGCCCCTGGCCTGGGTAGGCTGGCGCAACCGGAACAGCTCCCCCATGCGGCGGCTGCAGGCACTCAGGGTGCTCACCCTGTTCCTGACCTTCGACCTGGTGCTGTTTGGCGCTTTTACCCGCCTGACCGACTCCGGCCTGGGCTGCCCTGACTGGCCGGGGTGCTATGGCAATGCCAGCCCCGTGGGGGCGCGTACAGAGATTGCCGCAGCCCAAGAGGCCATGCCCACCGGCCCGGTGACGCATGGCAAGGCCTGGGTCGAGATGATTCACCGCTACCTGGCTACAGGTGTGGGCGTGCTCATCATCGTGCTCACCGTGTCGGCCTGGGTGCAGCACCGCAAGGCCCGGCATGGTGGGGGTGAACCTCCCCCCATCAGCCCGTGGTGGCCCACGTTCACGCTGTTCTGGGTGTGCCTGCAGGGCGCGTTCGGGGCGCTGACGGTAACGATGAAGCTGTTTCCCGCCATCGTCACGCTGCACCTCATTGGCGGGCTGGTGCTGCTGGCGCTGTTGTGTGTGCAGGCTGTGCGCCAAACCCAGGGTGCGCAAGGCAAGGCGCCCGTGCTTATTTCCACAGGGCTGCGCTGGGGGCTGGTGGTGACCGGCGTGCTCGTGGCCCTGCAAGTGGTGCTGGGCGGCTGGGTCAGCACCAACTATGCGGTGCTGGCCTGCACCACCTTTCCCACTTGCCAGGGCAGCTGGTGGCCAGCCATGGACTTTGGCCAGGGCTTTCAGATCTGGCGTGCGCTGGGCTTGCTGCAGGACGGCAGCCACATCAGTTTTGCCGGGCTCACGGCCATCCATTACGTGCATCGCTTGATGGCTTACGTGGTCCTCGCTGCTCTGGGCTTGGTGTGCTGGCGACTTCGCCAGGCCGGTGTACTGCCGGTTCAGGCCCGTTGGCTCGCCGGGCTGGCGTTGATGCAATTGGCCACCGGCCTGTCCAATGTTGTTCTGGACTGGCCGCTGCTGGCTGCCGTGCTGCATACCGGAGGTGCTGCGGCGCTGGTGGTGGTGTTGACCTGGGCCTTGGTGTCCAGCCGCGCGGCGTCCGCGCTGCAAGAGTTTTCCGCGCCCTCGGGCGCATCGAGAGTGTCCGCATGAGTGTTGCTGCCCCTGCCGTTGTTTCCCCGCCTTCGCGCCTGTCGCAGTTCTATGCGCTGACCAAACCCCGTGTGGTCCAGCTCATCGTGTTTTGTGCGCTCATTGGCATGGTGCTGGCCGTGCCGGGGCTTCCGTCGGCCTCGCAACTCGGCCTGATGGCGGCGGCCTGCGCCGGTGTGTGGCTGGTTGCGGGGGCTGCAGCCGCTTTCAACTGCATCGTGGAACAGGGCATCGACGCCAAGATGAAGCGCACTGCCTGGCGTCCCACGGCCAAGGGCCAGTTGTCCAACGCCCAGACGCTTCTGTTTTCTGCCGTGCTGTGCACCGCAGGCTCTGCGCTGCTGTATTTCTGGGTAAATCCCCTGACGATGTGGCTCACGTTTGCGACCTTCGTGGGCTATGCGGTCATCTACACGGTGATCCTCAAGCCCCTCACCCCGCAGAACATCGTGATCGGCGGTGCATCGGGCGCCATGCCTCCCGTGCTGGGATGGGCCGCCATGACCAACGATGTCGGCCCCGAAGCGCTCATCCTGTTTCTCATCATCTTCCTGTGGACGCCCCCTCACTTCTGGGCGCTGGCCCTGTACCGGGTGGAGGACTACCGCAAGTCTGGCTTGCCCATGCTGCCGGTGACCCATGGCAACGAGTTCACCCGCCTGCAGGTGTTTCTGTACACCCTGATCCTGTTTGCCGGGTGCCTGATGCCCTTCGTGTACGGCATGAGCTCGTGGATCTACCTGGTCGCCGCCGTGGTTCTGAGCGCTGGCTTCTGTGGCTACGGCTTTGCCCTGTGGCGCAACTACTCGGACGCGCTCGCGCGCAAGACCTTCCGCTTCTCCCTCATCCACCTGAGCGCCCTGTTTGCCGCCCTTTTGGTGGACCACTACGTGCTGTGAACATCGCCATGCCTATGCTGAAAAGAAATGCTCTTAAAACGATAGCTGTTAGCGCTTTATCCATAAGCGCTATGGGCATTTTTAGTGCCTGTTCCGAGAAAAAGGCGGAGTTCCGCGGCGTGGACATCACCGGTGCGGACTACGCCCGCGACCTCCCGCTGACAGACCACAACGGCCAGGCGCGCCACCTCAAGGACTTTGCAGGCAAGGTGGTGGTGGTGTTCTTCGGCTTCACGCAGTGCCCGGACGTGTGCCCCACCTCCATGCAAGAGCTGGCCGAGGTGAAGAAAATGCTGGGCAAGGACGGCGAGCGCCTGCAGGGCATCTTCGTCACGGTGGACCCGGAGCGCGATACACCCGAGGTGCTCAAGGCCTACATGGCCAACTTCGACCCGAGTTTTCTGGCCCTCTATGGCACAGCGGACCAACTGGCTGCGGTCGCCAAGGACTTCAAGATCTACTACAAGAAGGTGGATGGCAAGACACCCACCAGCTACACCATGGACCACTCAGCGGGTAGCTATGTGTACGACACCTCGGGGCGCCTGCGCGTGTACAACCGCTATGGCAGCGGCGTGCAGGCCCTGGCATCGGACGTCAAGGCGCTGTTGGGCGAGGCAGGCTGAACGGCCTGCCTGCGCTCCGTGCGGCCGGCGCGCAGCTGCCGTAGAGGGCCGCGCGGGCCCTCGTCGCCCCGCTGCCTTCTTTTTTCTTTACTCGGCCTTGATGCCGCGCATGGCAATCACACCGCCGAGCAGGCTGGTGTCGGCCTTGATGCGGTTGGCTAACCCTTCGGGTGAAGTGCCTGCCACCTGCCAGCCTTGTTGAAAGAGCTTGCTGCGCATTTCTTCACTGCGCGCAATCTCGCTGATCAAGGCCGCCAGCTTGGCCTGGATCGGCTTGGGCATGGTGGCTGGCGCAGCAAACGCATTCCAGATTTCAAGGTTGAAGCCCCGGATGCCGGCTTCCGAAAGGCTCGGGATATCCGGTGCCAAGGGACTGCGGCCTGCCGATGTCACTCCAATGGCGCGCAGCTTGCCAGCGCGCACCTGGGCCTGGGCCAGCGCGGGGGGGAGCAGCGCCATCTGCAGCTGCCCGCCCAGCATGGCGTTGGCGACTTGTGGATAGCCGGGATACGGCACATGCACGGGGTTGATGTTGCTGCGCGACTTCAACAGTTCGGTGCCGATATGGCCCACCGTGCCCACGCCGGGCGTGCCGTAGCTCCATTTGTCGCCGCCATTGCGCGCCGCCACGAAGAATTCGCGCGCGTCGGCATTCGCGGGCACACCGGGCTGGGTCACGGGCGCGGTCAGCACCAGGGGGGACGTGCCGACCAGGCTGAGCGGGGCCAGGTCCTTGAGCGGGTCGTAGGGTACCGCTGGGTTGATCATCTTGGCGATGGTCATGTTGCCGTTGATCATCAGGCCGATGGTGTGGTCGTCGCGGGCCTTGGCCACCGCGTCTGCGCCAATGTTGCCACCCGCACCCACCTTGTTTTCCACGATCACTGGCTGGCCCAGGGCCTTGGACAGCGGCTCGGAGAAGGCGCGAGCCGTCAGGTCAGGCGACGTACCGGCGGGAAAGCCCACGATGATCTTCACCGGCTTGGTGGGCCAGGCCAACGCTGCAGGTGCTGCGGCTGGCTTGGCCGTGTTCTGGGCGAGGGCCCAGGGGGAAGCGGCAGCCAGGGCTATCAGCAGCGACGCGCGGCGGGAAACGGGGCGTGACAACATGGGACGGAGTCTCCTCAAGAATATTCAGGTGCCAAAACGACACGGGGCCCCAGAACTGGGGCCCCGTGAGACAACTTCTGCAGGAGCGGAATATTAACGCGTGCCCGCCAGTGCTCAGGCGTACTCCGCCAGAGCCTTTTTCATCTTTTTCATGGCGGCCACTTCGATCTGGCGGATGCGTTCTGCGCTCACGCCGTAGACCGCAGCCAGTTCGTGCAGTGTCATGCCGCCCGTGCCGTCATCATTGACCTTGAGCCAGCGCTCTTCCACGATGCGGCGGCTGCGGTCGTCCAGGCTGCCCAGCGCCGTGGCGATGCCATCGGTAGCCAGCACATCGCGCTGGCGCGACTCGATCATGGCAGTGGGCTCGTGCGACGCGTCGGCCAGATAGGCGATTGGTCCAAAGGCCTGTTCGCCATCGTCCGAAGGCGCCGGATCCAACAGCACATCGCCGCCCGACATGCGGGTTTCCATCTCGATGACCTCTTCGCGCTTCACATTGAGCTGCGCGGCCACCGTGTCGATTTCACGGTCGGACAGCGTATCGCGGTGTGTTGCGGCATCGGCGGCTGCGGCATCAGCCTTGAAGCCCTGCTTCATGGAGCGCAGGTTGAAGAACAGCTTGCGCTGCGCCTTGGTGGTGGCCACCTTCACCATGCGCCAGTTCTTCAGGATGTATTCGTGGATCTCGGCCTTGATCCAGTGCATGGCATAGCTCACCAGGCGCACGCCCTGGTCGGGGTCAAAGCGCTTGACCGCCTTCATCAGGCCCACATTGCCTTCCTGGATCAGATCGCCATGGGGCAAGCCATAGCCCAGATATTGGCGTGCAATCGAAACCACGAGGCGCAGGTGCGACATCACCAGCCGACCGGCGGCGTCCAGATCGTTGTTGTCTTTGAGCTGCCGCGCGTAGGTCTGCTCTTCTTCGTGCGTGAGCAACGGCAGGCGGTTGACGGCGGAGATGTACGCGTCAAGATTGCCCAAGGGGGGCACCAGCGCCCAGGGATTGGCGGGTGCCAAAGTCGTCGTTGCGGTTCCAGATTGAATGTTCATTCCGGGAATCCTTTCCTCTAAGCCATGATATTAGCACTCCATAGGACAGAGTGCTAAACCCGGAGTTCCCTTCCGGTTGTTTGCAATGCTGCCGCTATGTTGTCCTCTGTGCACCGCCGGGATTCAGGCGGACTATTTGCAAATTGTTGAATTAACGTGTTGATTTAAAAGGTGTTTTTTCCATATTTGGAAGACGCGATGCACTTGACTTCCTGTTGTCGGAGTCCTGGCGGTGTCGGTGGTTCCGGCACTTTGGTGCCCCGCTTTGCGATTGGTGCGACTTTTGGAACAGTCTGTTCATGATCCAGCAATTTTCTCCCCCGCTGGCTTTGCACCCCCCGCTATGGCAGACTGCATCGCCCAACGCCTTCGGGAGACGCGCATGACCGAGCCGACTGCCCTTTGTGACATTCTTGTTGTCACCACCACGGTGGCCACCGAAGCGGAAGCGCGGCGGTTGGCACAGCTGGTCTTGCAGGCGCGGCTGGCAGCCTGTGTGCAGGTGGAGCCCATCACGGCTTACTTTCGCTGGCAGGGCGCCTTGCAGGAGGACCGCGAACTCCGGCTGGTCTGCAAGACCGTGCCCCGTGCGCTGCACCCGCTGTTGGCATTGCTACGGGCACAGCATCCCTATGCGCTGCCGCAGTTGGTGGTCCAGGCGCAGCAGGGGTCTGCAGAATATGCCGACTGGGTGGATGCACAGGTGGCCCACGCCACGGTGCTGGCCTGATCGCTGGGCGTCACCCGGGTTTTTCGGGCCCTCTGACCGAGGGGTGGGCCGCCAACGGCCCCTTGGCTTTCGGTCTATACGTTCAGGTCGATTTGCTGCACGGTGCCTGCGCTGCCGTTCTCTCGCAGGTAGATGCTGGTGGAGCGCACGGCGCCCAGGCTGCCGTTGTCCGCCGTGCGCAGGGCTAACGGCGTTGCCTGGGCTCCAAGCTGTATTGCCCCCACGCCCAGTTCCTCCAGGGTTTGCAGCCTGCCCGTGCCATCCGCGTTCGGGGTCCACACGCGCAGCTGTTCGAAGACCGGGTCGGCCTCGTCGATCCAGCCATTGCCATCGCTGTCATGCCGGGCCAGCTCTGAAAAGCCGTTGCCCGTGTCGGGCCCGAAGAGTTCCAGGCCGTTATCGATGCGTGCGTTCTGATTGGTGTCTAGCGCCAGGTAGCCCCGGTTGCCAGCGAGCAAGGGTACCTGTTCGGTCTGCCCGTCGCCGTCCAGGTCGAAGGCAAAGCGCAGGTTCTGCAATTGGGCGGCGGTGCCGTCAAAGTTGACGACCAGCGGGTCTACCGCCACAGCGTCGCCCAGCCGCAGGCTGACGGAGGATTCCGCGCGGTAGCTGCGCTGCATGTCCAACTGCAGCGTGAACCGGATCTCCTGGCCATCGGCGGTGCGCACGGTGCCCGCCGCCGCAAACTGCGTACGCTCGGTTTCTTCCAGCACCTCGCGCTGTTCATAAATCACGCCAAATCCCGCTCGCTGGCGGGGGGGTGCTGCCGCGCTGTTCGCTGGGGCCGGAGTGGGTGGGGTGGCCGCGGGCGCGTCGGAGGACTGCGGCCCGGCATAAATGCGGACGAGCACCCCGGTCATGCGTTCGATCAGGTCGCGGATCATGGCGAGCTGGGGCGTCAGGCCTTCGTCGGGGTCGCGCTCCGGCAGCGGTTCGACCGAGGCTGCAGCGGCGTGGGTAGCATGGGCGGCCTGGGCCAGGCGGGCTGCATTGGATATCTGCAACGGTGGGGCCTGGCGGGCAGGGGGTGTGCGGGTGGGGCGGTCACCCACCCACATTTCCAGGCGGCTCGTCTGGCTGTGCATGCGCGTGGCGGCATGCTGGGCCTGCATCTGCAGGGTGGACGACTCGATTTTCATGGGGCACCTCCATGGTTTCCACGGAGGCTCGGCCCGGGGCTGGCTGGCGTGGCCCTTGGTTGTCGGCACTTCTGGGCGGCAACTTGAAAGCAATCCCCACACCGGCGCGAGGTCATCCGCCAGGGGCACCCGCTGGACCCAATGCCTCCAGTGCCACCCCTTCAAAATCTTCCAGTGCCATCGGCCTGCCAAACAGATAACCCTGAAATGCCTTGCAGCCATGCGCCAGCAGAAACTGGTGGTGTGCTGCTGTTTCGACCCCCTCGGCGATCACGTCCAGGCCCAGGCTGCCTGCCAGCGCGATGATCGAGCGCGCGATGGCCGCGTCATTCGGGTCCAGCAGCACATCGCGGACAAAGCCCTGGTCGATCTTGATCTGGTCCAGCGGCAGGCGCTTGAGGTAGCTCAAGGACGAATAGCCGGTGCCAAAGTCGTCCAGCGAGAAGCCCAGGCCCTGGGCCTTGAGTGCGCGCATGGTGGCGATCACGCTGTCCACGTTGTCCAGCAGCAGGCTTTCCGTCAGTTCCAGCTTGATGTGCGCCGGGTCGGCCCCGGTGCGCTGCAGCAGGGCGAGCACCTGCACCACGAAGTCTTCCTGCAGGAACTGGCGCGCACTCACGTTGATGGCCAGGCTCAGGTGGGCCAACGGTGGGTTCTGGCGCCATCGGGCCTGTTGGCGCATGGCAGTTTCCATCACCCAGTGGCCCAGAGGCAGAATCAGGCCGGATTCTTCAGCCAGGGGGATGAACTCAGACGGCGGGACCATGCCTTGCACGGGATGTTGCCAGCGCACCAGCGCCTCGGCGCCGGTCACCCGCCCCCGGTGGTCTACCTGGGGTTGGTACAGCAGCAGAAACTGCGACTGCCGCAGGCCGTTGTGCAGTTCGGTTTCCAGCAGTGCGCGGCGGTTCACGGCCTGCTGCATGTCGGGGTCAAAAAAGCGCAGGGTGTTGCGGCCCGCGTCCTTGGCGCGGTACATGGCCATGTCGGCTTGTTTGAGCACCTCGTCCACCGAATCGCGGGGGTCGCGCAGCAGCGTCACCCCGATGCTGGCGGTGAAGTGGTGTTCGTGCCCGGCCAGTTCATAGGGTTGGCGCAGCTGGGCCAGGATCAACTCGCCCAGCGTGCGCGCCTGGGCGGCGGCTTCCGGAGGGTCATTGCTGAGGTTCTGCAGCACCACCACAAACTCATCACCGCCCAGGCGCGCCACGGTGTCCTGCTCGCGCACGCAGCCGCGCAGGCGCAGCGCCACCTCCTTCAGCAGCAAGTCGCCCACCTCATGGCCTCGGGTGTCGTTCAGGGTCTTGAAATTGTCCAGGTCCACAAACAGCACGGCGGTGGTCAGCCCCGATCGGGCACTGTTGGCCAGCACCTGCTGCAGCCGGTCTACCAGCAGGCGGCGGTTGGGCAGCTGCGTGAGGGCATCGTAGAAGGCCAGGTACCGTGCTTCGTCCTCGGCGGCCTTGCGGCCTGAGATGTCGATGTCGATGCAGAACATTTCTGGTGGGTGGCCGGGCACCTGGATATAGGCGTGGCTCGAGAAGACATGCACGGGCGTGCCGTCCTTGCGCCGCAGCTGCAGCTCGCTCGCCGGAATCACCTCGCCCGTGGCGAACATGTGGCGCACGTGCTCGCGCACGGCGTCCCACATGGGTGGCGGGATGATGAGGTCGAGCAGGTTGCTGCCCAGCGCTTCCTCGGCCGTGTAGCCATACAGCTGCTCGGACGCCTGGTTCCAGTAGCTGGTGGTGCCGTCTGCAAGATAACCCTGCACCGAGATGGACGGGATGTTGCGCAGCAGCGAGCGAAAGCGAAGCTCCGACTCGCGCAGCGCACTCTCTGCACGTTTGCGCTTGGTGATGTCCCGCGCCAGGAAGACCACGGCCGCCTGGCCCCCCACCCTCACGCCCAGGGGCTGGGCGCGCCCTTCAAATTGCCGCGTGCCCGACAGCGTCTGCATCTCGTATTCCACGCTCTGGGTCTGGCCTGACCGCAAGGTATTGCGGATCAGCTCCAGAAACATGTCGGCCTGCTCTGCCGGCAGCACGTCGTGCATCCGCTTGCCCACCAGATGGGGCGGGCTGGCTGCCAGCGGGGCGTCGTCGGGCGAGAGCACTTCCACATAGCGCCCCTGGGCATCCAGCACGAGCAGCACGTCGGGAATGGCCTGGGCAATGGCCCGCAGCCGTGCCGCCGTGCCGTGCAGTGCGCGTTCGGTGGCCAGACGTTCTTCCACATCCTGCAGCAGCAGGCCCAGCACCACCGTGGCGGGCGTGAAGGTCAGCAGAAAGGGCAGGGCCAGCGTCTGGTTGACGCGCTGGACGACCTCGGCGGGAAGCAGCTGGAACACCGCCAGGACGGCGGTGTGCACCAGCAGGCCGAACAGTGCCAGCGTCACAGGTTCCACCCCCAGGCGTCCGCGTGCGCGGCCTTCGCGGTAGACCAGGCCCAGCGCAGTGCACAGCGCAATCACCATCAGGCCCACCTCCGCCCCCGCGCCGCCCAGCCACAGGCGACCCGTGGCGGCCATGGCGGCAGCGATGCAGGCCACCAGCGGGCCTCCGAACAGGCCCGCCATGCTGAGCACCACCGAGCGCGCGTCAAAGATCACACCCGGCATCAGCACCACCGGTGTGAGCATGCCCACCACGCAGATGGTGCCAAAGAGGATGCCGGAGAACACCTGCCCGGTGCGGGGATGCTGGCGCCACAGGCGGATGTTGAACCCATGCAAAAAGCACAGCGCCAACAGCAAGGCAACACCTTTGATCAGCTCAATGAACATGGGCGTCCGTGCCTTTCCTGGGGAAAGCCCATCATGGGGGAATTGCTGCCGTTCGTAAACGTGAAAATGGCCCCGAGGGGGCCATGGATCACTGTCGGGAGCGGGCGGGCGCTCTTTGAACAGGTTCTCAGGTCAGCAGCGCCTGCGCAAACTCGCGCGCGCTGAAGGTTTCCAGGTCTTCGAGCTTTTCGCCCACGCCGATGAAATACACCGGGATCGGGCGCTCCTGCGCGATGGCAGCCAGCACGCCGCCCTTGGCGGTGCCATCGAGCTTGGTCACGATGAGGCCGGTGAGCTGCAGCGCATCATCAAATGCCCGCACCTGGGCCAGCGCGTTCTGGCCGGTGTTGCCGTCGATCACCAGCAGCACCTCGTGCGGGGCCGTGGCGTCGGCCTTGGTCACCACGCGGCGAATTTTTCGCAGCTCTTCCATCAGGTGCAGCTGCGTGGGCAGGCGCCCGGCGGTGTCCACCAGCACCACGTCCTTGCCGCGCGCCTTACCGGCGGTCACCGCGTCAAAGCTCACGGCGGCCGGGTCGCCGCCTTCCTGGCTCACGATTTCGACCGTGTTGCGGTCGGCCCAGACACCGAGCTGCTCGCGCGCTGCCGCGCGGAAGGTGTCGGCCGCCGCCAGCAGCACGGCCGCGCCTTCGCCAGCGAGGTGTTTGGTGAGTTTGCCGATGGAGGTGGTCTTGCCCGCGCCGTTGACGCCCGCCACCATGATCACCGTGGGCGTGTGCTCGCCGATGACCAGGGCTTTTTCGAGGGGGCGCAGCAGGTCGGTCAGTGCATCGGCCAGCAGGCCCTTGACGGCGGCGGGGTCGGTGGCCTTGGCCTCCTTCACGCGGCGCTTGAGGTCGGCCAGCAGGTGGGTGGTGGCCTTGACGCCGGTGTCGGCCATGAGCAGCGCTTCTTCTAGCTCTTCATACAGCGCATCGTCGATCTGCGTGCCGGTGAATACCGTGGTGATGCTGCTGCCCGTCTTGCGCAGGCCGGCCTTCAGGCGATCCAGCCAGCCCTTGCGTTCGGCCACGGGTTCGGGAATCGCGGGCGTCGGGACTTGAACAGCGAGGGGCGCCGGGGCTGCCGGGACAGGCGAAGACGCTACGGGCGCAGGTGGCGGGGTGAAGCTGGCAGGCGACGGGCGCACCACGGGCTGGGGCGTGGGGGCTAACTGCGTGGGCGCAGGCGTCAGCGGAGCAGGAGCGGCAACAGAAATCGGCGTTGCCACGGGCGCAGGCGCCGCTGGCTCGGGCGGCTTGCTGCCAAACGGGTTGCGCAGCCAGCCAAACGCAGAGGGAGCTGGCGCGGGGGCGGGCTCCACGGGTGCAGCAGGCAGGGCGGGGGGGACCACCGATGGCATGGGCGCTGGAGCGGGAGCCCATGGGGCGGGCGAGGGCGTGGCGACGGTGGGCGGGACCGGCGCGAACCCGGGCAATGGGGCCGGCGGTGTACCAGGAGGCGTGGCAGGCGTTGCAGCAGGTGCCAGCGGGGCCACTACAGGTGCGGCGGCCTCCGGTGTGGGTGCGGACTCGGGGGTGGGCTTTTTCTTGAAAAAACTGAACATTGGAGGGTTCTTAGAATCAGCCATTCTATGAAACGCGCTTTCACCCTACTGGGCCTGCTGGCCTGCCTCTCGTCCGGGGCTGCCTTTGCGGCAACGCCTCCCGCCCCTCAACCCCCCGCTGCGCCTTCCACCACGCCGTCCGTCACGGCCTCTGGCGCGCAGCAGTTCACGCTCAAGAACGGCATGCAGCTCATCGTGCAGCCCGACCGCCGCGCCCCCACGGCGGTGCACATGGTCTGGGTGCGGGTGGGCTCCATGGACGAAGTGGACGGCACCACGGGCGTGGCCCATGTGCTCGAACACATGCTGTTCAAGGGCACCAAGACGTTGCCGCCGGGCGAGTTCTCGCGCCGCGTGGCCGCCCTGGGCGGGCGGGAGAACGCGTTCACCAGCCGGGACTACACAGGCTACTACCAGCAGATCCCTTCCAACCGGCTCGAAGACGTGATGAAGCTCGAATCCGACCGGTTCGCCCACAACCACTGGCCGGATGAGGAATTCAAGAAAGAGCTGGAGGTGGTGAAGGAAGAGCGCCGCCTGCGCACCGAAGACCAGCCCCGCGCCATGCTGGCCGAGCAGCTGTTTGCCGCCACCTTCACCGCGTCGCCCTACCGCCGCCCCATCGTGGGCTGGATGAGCGACCTCGATGCCATGACGCCCAACGACGCGCGCTCCTTCTACCGCCAGTGGTACACCCCCACCAACGCCGTGGTGGTGGTGGCCGGCGATGTGGATGTGGCCCAGGTGCGGGCGTTGGCTGAAAAGTACTACGGCAGCATTCCCGCCCATGCGCTGCCCGAGCGCAAGCCACGCACCGAGCCCGCGCAGCAGGGCCTGCGCCGCATTGCCGTCAAGGCCCCGGCCGAACAGGCCTATGTGGCACTGGCCTTTCGCACCCCCAGCCTGGACCGCGTGGAAAACCTTACCGACACCGACCGCGACGCCCTCGCGCTGATGGTGCTGTCGGCGGTGTTCAGCGGCTACGACGGCGCCCGGCTCGACCGTGCGCTCACCCAGGGCGAGAACCGCGTGGCCGACAGCGCCAACAGCAGCGCCATGGTCACGGGGCGTGGCCCCAGCCTGTTCATGCTCAACGGCGTGCCCGCTGCAGGCAAGACGGCCCAGCAGGTGGAAGATGCCCTGCGCGCCGAGGTGGCCCGCGTGGCCCGCGATGGCGTGAGTGAGGCCGAACTCGCCCGCGTCAAGACGCAATGGATCGCCTCCACCGTGTACGAGCGCGATTCGGTGATGAACCAGGCGCAGGAACTGGGCGGCAACTGGGTGCAGGGCTTTCCGCTCGACGCCAACGAACGCCTGCTGGAGCTGCTGCGCACCGTCACGCCCGCCCAGGTGCAGGCCGTGGCTGCCAAGTATTTTGACGACGACCAGCTCACGGTGGCCACCTTGCTGCCACAGCCCCTGGATGCCCCCCGCGCCCGCCCCACACTGCCGCCCGGCGCTGTGATCCGTTGAACCCGCACTGGGGCCTTTGTACATGATTACTCTCAAAAACATAGCTGCTCGCGCTTTACTGATAAGCGCTGGAGCCGTTTTTTATTCAAACTCTGCCTGGGCGTTGTTGCCGATCCAGCACTGGACGGAGCCCAGCGGCGCCAAGGTCTACCTGGTCGAAAGCCCGGTCATCCCCATGGTGGATGTGCAGATCGACTTTGACGCCGGCAGCCGCCGCGACCCTGCGGCCCAGGCGGGCCTGGCCAGTGCCATGGCCGCCATGGCCAGCAAGGGCGTGAAGGCCTTGGGCAATGAGCCCGCGCTCGACGAGAACGGCCTGGGCGAGGCCTGGGCCGACCTGGGCGCCAATTTCGAGGCGGCCGCCGACAATGACAGGCTGCAGTATTCGCTGCGCTCGCTCACCGACCCACCACTGCTCGACAAGGCCGCCCGCCTGGCCGCGCGCCAGATCGGCGAGCCCAGCTTTCCAGCCGACGTCTGGCCACGCGACCGCGCCCGCTGGAGCGCCAGCATCAAGGAGTCGCTGACACGCCCGGCCACTGTGGCCAACCACGCGTTTGAAGCTGCCGTGTACGGCAGCCACCCCTACGGCGTGCAGACCACCGCAGAGACGCTGGCGCGCATCAACGTGGCCGACATGCAGGCGTTCCACACCCAGCACATCGCCGCCTGCCGCGCCAAGGTCAGCATCGTGGGCGCCGTGTCGCGCGCGCAGGCCCAGGCGCTGGTGGCCACGCTGCTGTCGCGCCTGCCCGCCAGCACCGGCTGCGCGCCGCTGCCGCCCGTGGGCGAGATCAGCGCGCTGGCCGCGCCGGTGGAGCAGACCCTCCCCTTCACCTCGGCCCAGGCCCATGTGCTCATCGGCCAGCCGGGCTTCCAGCGGCGCGACCCGGACTTTGTGGCGCTGCTGGTGGGCAACCACATCCTGGGGGGCGGCGGCTTTGTCTCGCGCCTGACCAACGAGGTGCGTGAAAAGCGCGGCCTCAGCTACAGCGTGTACAGCTACTTTGCCGCTGGCATGCACGCCGGTGCCTTCACCGTGGGTTTGCAGACCCGCCCCGACCAGGCGGCCCAGGCCGTGAAGGTCTCGCGCGACGTGATCGCGCGCTTCGTGGCCGAAGGCCCCACCGAAGCCGAGCTGCGCGCCGCCAAGGACAACCTCATCGGTGGCTTTGCGCTGCGCATCGACAGCAACAAGAAACTCCTGGGCAACGTGGCCAACATCGCCTGGAACGAGCTGCCGCTCGATTACCTGGACCAGTGGACGAAGAAGGTCGAAGCCCTCACTGTGGCCGACGTGCGCACGGCCATGGCCAAGAAGCTGCAACCCGAACGCATGGTGACCGTGGTGGTGGGGGGCAAGCCATGAGCCGCTCGACCCTGAAAACCACCGCCATCAACGCCGAGATCCGCAAGGCCCAGACCGCTGCGGCCACCCCCCCGGCTGCCGCCAACGGCAAAAAGGGCGCGCCCAAAAACAAGGACAAGGCGGCCGCAGCCGCTGCGCCCAAGGGCGCGGGCGAAATCCGCATCATCGGCGGGCTGTGGAAGCGCACCCGCCTGCCCGTGGCACAGCGACCCGGCCTGCGCCCCACGCCCGACCGCGTGCGCGAGACCCTGTTCAACTGGCTGGGGCAGGACCTGGCGGGCTGGCGCTGCCTGGACGCCTTCGCGGGCACCGGCGCCCTGGGGCTGGAGGCTGCCTCACGCGGTGCCAGCGCCGTGCAGCTGGTGGAAAGCGATGCCGCCCTGGTGGCCCAGCTGCACACCCTGCAGCAGCGCCTGCAGGCCACCGCCGTGCGCGTGCAGCGCGGCGACGGGATTGCCGCCCTCAAGCAGGCGGCGCCTGCCAGCATCGACCTGGTGCTGCTGGACCCGCCGTTCGACAGTGACCTGTTCAGCGCCGCCCTGCAGGCCGCCGCCAAGGCGGTGGCCACCGATGGGTTTGTGTACCTCGAAGCGCCCCGCGTTTGGGCCGATGAAGAGCTGGCCCCGTGGGGACTGGCTGTGCACCGCCACCTCAAGGCGGGTGCGGTACACGCGCACCTGCTCAAACGCAGCGCCTGAGACGAAGCTGCGGGCCCGCAGACCCGCAGCACCCTACCGTTTCAACGTCGCCAGCCGGGCGCTGCCGTCGGCCTCGGTGCCCGACATGTTCCAGCGCAGCGTCTGAGGCAGCCCCGCCAGCGTGGGCTGGCGCACCCATGCCAGGTGCACCGTGTAGTTGCCAGCGGGTGGGCTCGGCAGGGTCCAGGTGGTGTTGATCTGTGCGGGCTGGCCCGGAAGAATCGCACGCGCCTGGGCGGCGCTCAGCAGCTCCCGGCTGGCCACCACCTGGCCTGCGCCATTGCGCAGCTGCGCCTGCAGTTGCCAGGGGGTGTAGAGCGGTGCGTTGCCCGTGTTGTCCACGCGCGCCTGCACCTGCACCGTGCTGGGCGTGGGGGTCGTGGCGGTGATGGGCCCCAGGGCAAAGCGGTAGCCCGCCTCGCGCCCCACTGCGGCCAGGTCGGCCTGTTCGGTGCCCGGGAAGCTGGACCACGGCGTGTTCAGGTTGCCGTTGCCCACGGTGGACACATGAAAATCGCGCACCTGCTGCAGCGCGGTGGCCGCGTTGGTCTTGGTGTCCCCGGGGCCGAAGGGGCAGAACTCCGCGATCCAGGGGGCGGTCTTCCAGCGGTCCGAGATCTGTGCCCAGTCGCTCGGGCGGTCGGTCCACTGCTTCATGAAGCCGTCCTGCGCCAGGCAGTCCCAGCGCAGGCCCACGGGCAGCGCGGTGGTGGTCTGCTGGAAGAACGCATATTGCAGCGTGTCCAGATTGGCATGCGGGATGAGCATCGCATGTTGCGCATTGGGAAAACTGTCGAAATGCATCTGTGCAAGGCTGCGCTTGGTGGCGTTGGAGGCCGGGGTGATGCCAGGGGGCGCTGTGGCGTAGACCACGTTGGTGGTGTTCATGGCCCATTCGCCGTACTGCCCGTACAGGCCCACGTCGATCCAGGCCAGGTCCGAGGTGTCGCCCAGCGCGGTGGCCACGGCCTGCAGCAGGGCCTGCATGCGCTCCAGCACATAGGGGTGGTTCCAGTTGGGCACCAGAGTGGGCGGCAATGCGGGCGCGGGCGGGGTGGGGGCAGGCATCGGGGCCGTCCACACGCAGGCGGGGTTGGGTGCTGAGCATTGCGGCTGTGCCGTGCCCGCACCGTGCAGGTAGGTGGGCACGTCCAGCGTGTTGGTGCCGTAGCCGCGCATGGCCTGGATGCGAAAGGCAAACTGCCGGCCCGCAGCCCGCGCGGCATCGCGCGCGGCCACCAGGTTGCCGAGGTTGTATTGGCCGGGTGTGTTGCCTTCCAGGTCTTTCCAAAGGTAGCGCTGGTAGGCGGCCTGGGGCGGTGCCGATTGTGCGAGCGGCACGTCACCCGGGTCCGAGCGCCACTGGTAGTAGCCCCGGCCGGGGTTGGGGGTCAGGTCGCTGGCGATGGCCAGGGGCGTGAGCAGGGAGTTCACCGAGACCACGCTCCATCCCGCGCTGGGCGGGGGTGGCGCCGGAGGAGGTGGCGGTGGTGGTACCGAGGGTGGCTGCGACGGCGATGGCGGCGGCGATGGGGGTGGTGCAGACGGGGGCTGCACCGGCGGTGCCGTGGGGGCGGGCAGGGGCGGCGCTGGGGGTTCCGGCGTGGGCCCCGGTGCGGGTGCGGGGGCCGTGCCTGGGGCGGGAGTGGGAGCCTCGTTGGCGTCCCCGCCGCCACAGGCCGCCGCAAACAGGGCAGCCGCCAGGGCGGTGAGCCGCGCCATGCGGACAGAGTGCAAGGTGCTGAGGGTGTTCATGGACGCCATTTTTTGAATGAAATTGGGCTCTAGCGCTTATCCGATAAGCGTTAGAAGCTATTGTTTTTGATGTGATCTGTCCGGCGCAGTGGCCAGGGCTTCCGGGATCACCGTCAACCGCAATACATCGCCCTCCAGCGTGTAGGCGAAGGTGTAGTGGCCCGGCTCCAGGGTGGCGCGGCCTTGGGGGAAGGAGGTGTCGGTCA
Organism: Acidovorax sp. Root275; assembly: GCF_001428965.1. Classification (NCBI taxonomy): domain Bacteria; kingdom Pseudomonadati; phylum Pseudomonadota; class Betaproteobacteria; order Burkholderiales; family Comamonadaceae; genus Acidovorax; species Acidovorax sp. Root275. Next base: position 422,918 of record NZ_LMJH01000008.1, read on the forward strand.
CGTCGACGAGCTGGCGCTGGGCCAGCTGGATGCGCGTCTTGCGGTAGTGCGCCAGCATGGCTGGAAAGGCGTGCCACCGGCTGGTCTGGCCGGGCCGCAAGGGGCCCAGGTCCACGTCGCTGCGGGTGCCCGGCACGCCTTGCCAGACATGCTCGAACACCTCCTGGCTGTGGTTGCGCACGCGCAGCCACACCGTGGGTTGGTCCTGCGCGTGGGCCAGTCCGGGTGCCAGCACGGGGAGCAGCCGCAGGAGTGTGCGGCGCATCATTCCGAATCCTTCAGGCTTTGCAGGTCCATGCTCAGGTCGCACATCCGCGTGCGGCGGCGTTCCAGCGCGGCACCGGCGATGTTGAGCGCGGCCGATGTGCCCTGGTCGGCGTGCAGCATGGCGTCCCACTGGCCCTGCGCGGTGTCGAACGCCAGCCATGCGCGCTGTGCCGCACGCAGGGCGTCGCGCCGGGTCGGGCCAGCGGCCTTGAGGGCCTGGGCGTAGATGCGGTTGAGCTCCTTGTCCCATGCGGCGTAGGCGGCAGACTGGGCGTCGCGCAGGTCCACCGTCACGCCGCCGCTGCGTTCGGCGGCCGCAGCCAGGGCCTTGTCGATGGGGTGGGCCGTGGTCTGGCCGCAAAAGTGTTCGGCGGCGAGTGCGCCGGAGGCCAGGGGTGCCAGCAGCGCCAGTGCACACCACAAGGTGGATCGGGTCATGGGTGGTCTCCGGGTGGTGTGATACAGATGGGGGTTGTGCTGCTGCACAGGCGCTCCGTCGGGCCTGCAGCCCTGCGGGTGGAGGGAGAAGACGCTCTCATGTCAGCGCGATGGCCACCACCACCGTGGCCACAAACGCCAATGCCGCCCAGGCCACCACCGCCAGCACGGTGGCCAGCACCACGCAGACCCCCGTGCTCCAGCCGCGCGCCAGGCCCCAGGCGGTGAGCCGCCGCGCCAGCACCAGGCTGCCCGCCCACAGCAGCGCCAGTGACAGTGCGATCGCGCCCAGGAAGCGCCCGCCTTGGCTGGAGTTCATGCCGTTGGCGCCCAGCAGCGCGCCAAACATCCAGACGCCCGCCAGCAACAGGTTGCCGGCACCTGTGAGCACCATGGCAAGGGTGTGTGGCCGCATGCGTCATTCCGCCACGTTGTAGCTCAGCACGTCGAGCGACTGCGTGTCCTTGGGGTTCCACGACAGGCCCGCTGCGCGCGCGATGACGGTGTAGGTCTTGCCTTGTTCCAGCTTGCCGCCGGGTTGCAGGGCGGCGGTGCGTGGGTCCAGGTAGAGCATGGTGGTCAGCCCCTCGGCGCTGCGCAGCAGCACGGCCTGTTTGCCGTTTTTGACCTTCGCATCGTTGACCCAGGCGGCCTTGTTGCCAGCGGGCGGATTGAGCGCCTCGACGGTGCCCGACAGGCGCACGATCTTGCGCCAGACCTTGCTGTCCTTCGGGTTGGTGACCTTGCCGTTTTCAGCGGCATCGGCCTTCTGGATGTCACCCAGCGACTGGTAGGCGATGGTCCAGTCGGCGTGGCTGGTATCGCGGCGCAGGTGGTCGGCTGCGAGCATCAGGTTTTCGGTCCAGTTGCCGCAGGCGCTCTTTTTCTTGCACAGCGCCCAGGCCGTGTTCATCCAGCGCTTGAGCTGCTCCGTCTTGTCGTGGCTGCCCATCTCCAGCGCGACGCCCGATCCCAGCACGGCGGCGGCCTGGTTCTGCTCAGGCGCCACCACCAGCACGGCACCGTTGCCCACGTCGAGTTTGCCCACGCGCAGCTGGCGCATCATGGCGTGGGCGTATTCCTCGGCGGTCTTGCCGCCCAGGTCCTTCACCAGCAGGGTGACGATCTCCACGCCTGTCTTCTGCGCATGGTCGTACATCTGCTTTTCAAACTGCGCACGGATGGCCGGGTCCAGGATGCCGAACTCGTCATAGATGAACTGTGTGCCCTTGGACGGGATGGCGGCCGCGTCTGCCTTGGGCAGGGTTTCGGCCGCGGCGGCCAGGGCTGGGGCGGGCGTCTTGGCCGAGGGCACCGCGGGTGCTGCGGTGGGCGCCGGGGCCTTGGCCACCGTGGTAGCCGGTGCCGGGGCGGGTGATGCGGCAGCGGGTGCCGGTGCAGCGGGGGCAGCCGCTGCGGTGCGCACCGGCAATCCGCCCGAGCACTGCGGCCCACCGCCTTGCAGCTCGCAGGCTTCCTTCCAGCCAGATTCGATGGCGGCCAGGCGCTTCTTGCGGCCGGGGTGGGTTTCGCCGTCCTTCTCGGGGATCAGCGTGGCGATGGCGCGCTGGGCGTCGGCCAGCGGCGCGCCCATCTTGTAGAGCACAAAGCCGCTGAACTTGTCGGACTCCAGCTCGATGGGCGGCTGGCTGCCGCCGGGCACGATGGTGTGGCCCGACAGGTGGTGTCCGATCTCGTGGGCCATGATGCTCACAGGCGCCCAGTTGTTGGATTTGGTGGCCTGGATCACCTCGCCCATGAAGCCGGGGTTGTAGGCGATCACGCGGCGCGGGATCTTGTCCGGCCCCGCCATGATCACCGCCGCCGCATTGGGCACCTTGCCCTCCACCACCACAAAGTTGGCCGGCAGGCCGGTGTATTTCATGATCTCGGCCACCACCTGCTTGCCGGTGGCGCCGCCCTTGGACAGGTCGGGCGGCGAGAACGCCAGCGGGCTGCCGTCGTACGAACACGCCTGCAGGGTGGCCGCCAGTTCGGCGGCCAGCTGGGCCTTGCTGGGCTTGGCGACAGCGGCGGTCTTTTGCGCCATGGCCAGGCCCCCAAAGGCCAGGCCCATCATTGCGGCGCAGGCGAAGGCGACGGGGCGAACATTGCTGTGTTTCATGGGGATGGGTTCCTTGGGTTGGGATCAGTGAATGCGGTGGCCGTTTGCGCTGCGTGTTGCGCGCAGCCGTCGAAACTGGCGCGCCCCAAGCCAGGGCGACCGAGCAACGGCCGCCCTGCAGTGAGGGCCGCGTCCCCTTGCCCGCATTGCGCAGCAATGCGAGAGCGGGGGGAAGGCGCCGAAGGCGACTCAGGGGGGTGTCTCATGCTGTCACGAGGGCCGCCACGCGCAGCACGCGCTGGGCCAGTTCGGCCTGGCCGCGTGTGCCGGTCTTGGCGTACAGGCTGGCCAGCTGGGAGCGCACGGTGGGCATCTTCACGTGCCGGTTGTCGGCCATTTCGCGCGGCGTCATGCCCTGCAGCAGCAGGGGCAGCAGGGCGGCTTCGGCGGGGGTCAGGCCATAGAGCGCGCTGCACACCGACACCGTGGCACCCGCGTGGGGCGGTGCCTCGGGCACCAGGATGAACTGGGCCAGCGGCTCGGCGGCGGGCCCCGGGCCATTGCGCAGCGGCGCGGCCAGGGCCACCAGCGTTCCCGGCGCCGGGTCCTGCTGTGTCTGCAGCCGGGCCGAGACGGGCGAGCGTGTGCTCAGGCTGGCGGTGAGCAGTGGCGTCAGCCCGGGGTGGATCTGCGCCAGCTGCAGGGGCTGGCGCGCCTGCCAGCCCGTGGCGTTGCGCAGCAGGATGCGGCATTCATCCTCCACCCCCAGCCAGGCGCGGGCATGTTCGTTCAGGTAACGCACCTCGCCACGCTGGTTCGCATGCATCAGCCCCAGCGGCAGCTGGTCCAGCGTGCGCTCCAGCGCACTGCTGTGGCGGCGGGCCTGCTGCAGGCGGCGCTGGGCACGCATGAGGCTGCGCACCCAGGGCGTCACGGCGCGCAGCCGGGAAAATTGTTCGGGGGTGAACTCGCTCTGGCCCAGGTCGTTGTACATCGCCAGCACGTGCATGCCCACCTCGGGCGAGGCCTCCACGATGCTGTTGACCATGGCGTCGATGCCCAGGGGTTTCAGGTAGTCGGCATAAAACGCGCCCCGGCGCAGCGCCTGGGTGCCCACCAGCTGCTGGCTCAGCGAGCCCCCGCGTGCCAGCGCCTGGGCCTGCTGGCGCTCCAGCGCCTCGCTCCAGGCATCGCTGCCCTGGATCAGGTTCGCGTAGCGCGCCAAAAAATCATCGGGCATGCCCCATTGGTAGGCGGCCAGCGGGTCGTCCGAGCCGGGCAGGGGGCAAAACAGCACCACCTTGTGGCTGCCCAGCGATTCGCCCACACGGTGCAGCAGGCGCTCCACCATGCCGGGCTCGCCCAGGGCCTCCAGGCTTTCGGCCATCAGGGTCTCGAAACCCGGTATTCCCACAGGCTGCGGGTCCCGCTCTTCACCGCTCAATGGGGGCTCCTCATCAGGTTGAATGATCTGCGCCGGATGGTAGGGTCGATGTCCCCGCCGCAACATCATTCAGGTGAAGGATGTGGCTGCGGCCCGACAGGTTTTCATGAACTTGTTCACGGTTTTCAGGCGCCCATTTGCCACAGCACGAGTTCGACCACTGCGCGGGCATAAAGCTGGGTGGCCTGCCACTTGAGCGCCGCGAACAGCGCGCCGGCCAGCAGCAGCCGCCAGCCATCGCGCCGCAGGTCCAGCACCAAAAACTGCCGCAGCGCCACCATGAGCATCAGCGTCTGCAGCGCCGTCATGTACCAGGGCGACCAGGCCTTGTGCCACTTGAGCAGGCCGGGAGACGGCGCCAGCACCAGCGGCAGCTGGTTGACCATCTGCAGCGCAATGAACACCGCCTGGCAGTACAGCGCCAGGGCCAGCAGCTCGGCCGCGTTGTAGCCCCACCGGCGGAAGACCATCCACATGCTGGCAAACGCCGCCACCGCACCCAGCGAGAACGACCACTTGGAATACCCGGCGACCAGCGCGTACATGCGCTGCGCCGCCTCGCTGGGCAGCTCGGGCCGCAAATAGTCGGTGTGGCCCAGCACGATCAGCAGGAAGCCGATGGCCAGGCACAGCAGGGTCAGCGGGTGGGGGTGGTCCTTGCGCTGGCCCAGCACGTATTCGCGTGCGGTGGTGCCGGGCTGGGGCAGCACGCGCAGTGCGTTGCGGATGGTGCTCCATTCAAACCAGCGAAAACGCTCCCAGGCCTCCTTGCGCACGGTGCTGCTGCCCATGCGCGCGGCCTTTTTCTGCCCGCACTGCGCACAAAACGGGCCGGTGAGCGGTGCACCACAGTTCAGGCAGGCCTGGGTGTTGAACAGCGCGTCGCTGACGGCGGTGGGGGTGGGCCGGGGCGGGGTGAGGGTCACAGAAGAAGGCGCGTGCCGTGCAGGGATGGGCTGCGGATCGTAGGCCGTAACGTGGCGCCCGCCATCGTTCACATGAATGATGTGGCGCGGGGGCATTGGCTGGGGGCGTGCGTTGCCAACCCTGTGCGGATCGGCTGCCAAGTCTGCGCTGCAGACGCTGAATTGCTACATTTTGTATAGCTATTGGCGCCTGATGGACAAGCGCCAGGGGCCAAAAAGGCTTAAAACTGTTTGCGGCGCAGCGCCCCCATGCCCACCGTGGCCGCCCCCAGGGCCAGCAGGATCAGCGCCCACTCGCTCAGGGTGGGAACGGGGGTGGCGGCAGGCGGGGCGCTGCAGGTGGCGTGCCAGGGCGTGCTGCCTGTGGCAGTGTCCCAGGCAGCGCTGGCCGAAGGGGTCAGCTGGTTGGGGCACAGGGCCGATGCGCTTGCCATCAGGGCTGCGGGCGGGGCGGGCACCGGGCCGGTGAGCTGGTTGTTCTCCACGCGCAGCTGCTCCAGCGTTGGGGGCAGGGCGGGCAGCGGGCCTGTGAACTGGTTGTTGTGGGCGTGGTAGCGGAAGAAGTGGGTCAGGCCCGAAGGGCTGGGCAGCGTGCCTTGCAGGTCGTTGTGGGAGACGTCGAGCGACCTCAGCTCTGGCAGCCCGGAAATGGGGGGCAGCCGCCCAGCCAGTTGGTTGTCGCTGAGGTTGATGGTGCGGATGTCTGGCAGCGCGGACCAGTCGGGCAGCAGGGCGCCCACGGGGTCCGTGAGGTTGTTGCTTTGCACGCTCAGGGCGGTCACGGTGTTTTCGCCAGCGTCGCAGGTGACACCAATCCAGGTGCATTCGGTGCCCGGTGCGCCCAGCCAGTTGTTGCTGAAGTTCCAGGCGGGGCCATTGGTGTGGTGGTAGAAATCCACCAGAAACTGCCGCTGGCCAGCCGGTATGGCGGCCTGGGCCGAGGTGGCGGTCAGCACGGCCAGGGCCATGGCCACGCTGGCGCCAGCGCGGCGAAAAAGGGGGGAGGTGCAGCAAGAATTCATGGGGAAGGGTTCGGAATAGAGGAAACGAAAATTGCTCGCCTGCCCTGCCGAGGGCCCAGGCGGCGGCCTGGCCAGAATGTAGAAATGGGGCCCTGGCCTGCCTATCCGCCACCTGGAGGAGTCGCGTGGGTCCGCACTGCTCTGGCGCGGTGAACGGGCGGGATGTCTCTTTGGGTAACAAGTGGTCGCAAGCGTCGGCGCCGTGCGACATCATTCGCTTGAACGATGTGGCGGCAGCCGGTGGGCCGTACCATCCGCCGCTCTTCGTTGTGCGAGGCCTCAGAGCCTCGCGCACCGGTCTTCGGGGCGGCCAGGACGTCCGGGTGGCCCGGTGCCCGGCGAGATCGTGAACAGGCCCTTGAAGGGCCACTTTGGGAAAGGTTTTTGTTGCACCACGCTCTGGGTGAATTGCTGGGCTCCGTGGCCGACGATGCGCGCTGGAGCGACGCGCTGGCCCGCTACGCCGCCAGCTTTCGCGCGGACCTGCTCGGTGGCGCCTTCCTGGCCAGCGGCCTGGACCAGCTGGCGCAGTGGGGCGCTGAGTTTGCGGCGCACCCCGAGGTGGATTACTGGCTGCAGTCGCCCTCGTGCGACGGCGCGCCCGCGCTGCTGGCGATGGGCGTGACCCCCGAGGCGGCGCGGCGTTATGCCACGCACTTTCGGTTGCAAGACCCGCTGTGGGACGACGCGATGGCGCAGCGCGCGCGCCTGGGCGCAGCGGGCACCTGGGTGGCCACGGACGCGCCAGTGCACGCCACGCGTGGCTTTCGCCGCACCGAGATCTACAGCGACTTCCTGCGCGAATACGGCATCGGAACCCGCATGTTTGGCGGCAGCCAGGGCGCGTCGCACCCGGTGGGCAATCTGTTCATGTCGGTGTACCGCCAGGGGGATGACGAGGGGTTTGCGCCGGAGGAAGTCGCGCGCTTTCGCGCGGAGTTTGGCGGCGTGCAGCGCGCCGCGTTTCTGCACCGCGAGATGGTGGCCCTGCGCGCGCGCACCCAGGGCGTGGAATCGCTCATGGAGCAGATGCCCATGGGCCTGCTGTTTTTTGACACGGCGGGCCGCCTGTTGCACGCCAATGCGCGCACCCGGCTGCTGAGCGCCCGGCCGGAAAGCGCCGCCCTGCGGGCCCTGCTGCGCGGCCCGCTGCTGGCCAGCACGGCCGATGCGGCGCTGCGCGCGCTGTTCCAGCAGTCACTGTTGGGGCGCAGCGGCTGTGTGGAACTGCCCGGCACGGAGGGCGGGCTGCTGCTGGTGACGCTGCCCCTGAGCGACCTGGCCGCGCTGGGCGTGTGCCTGCGCGCGCCGGGCGTCGCCTGGGTGGTGCTGGAGCGCAGCCTGTGCAGCGAGGCCGCCGTGGCCCTGGCCCGCCAGGCCTACCGCTTGAGCCCGTCCGAGGCCGACCTGCTGCTGGCGCTGATGCGCGGCCAGACCCCGCAGGATTTTGCGGACGCGCGCGGCTCGCGCATCTCGACCGTGCGCACGCAGATGAGCGCGCTCCTGGCCAAGACGCGCACCCAGCGCCAGCAAGACCTGGTGGCACTGGTGGCCCGGCTGATGCTGCTGGCGCCGGGCCAGGTGGCGCAGGGAGCGTTGCCGGCGGGCCCGTAGCGGCGCAGGTCTGCCACGCGCTGGTGCACTGCGACCTCATGTTGCAGTGCACTGCATAATGCGCGCACGCGGCCCGGCTGGCCTCAACAGGGCAGGCGCCCGGGGCCGGGGCCAACGTCATTCCGCCAGACAGGAGACAACCAGCCATGGCCCAGAACGTGCTCGCCGTTTACCCCGGAACCTTTGACCCCATCACGCTGGGCCATGAAGACGTGGTGCGCAGGGCCACCCAGTTGTTTGAACGCGTGATCGTGGCCGTGGCGGCGGGGCACCACAAGAAGACCTTGTTCAACCTGGAAGAGCGGATCGACATGGTCCGCGAGGCGGTCAAGGGCTACCCCCAGGTGCAGGTCGAAGCCTTCTCGGGCCTGCTGCGCGACTTTGTCGTGGAGCGTGGCGGCAAGGCCATGGTGCGTGGCCTGCGCGCCGTGACCGACTTTGACTACGAGTTCCAGCTGGCGGGCATGAACCGCAGCCTGATGCCGCAGGTGGAAACCGTGTTCCTCACCCCCAGCGACAAATACCAGTTCATCAGCAGCACCTTTGTGCGCGAGATTGCCGTGCTGGGCGGGGAGGTGCACAAGTTCGTGTCGCCCTCGGTGCAGGAGCGGCTGGCCGAGAAGGTCCGCACCCTCACGCCGCCCTGAGTTTTGCCTGAAAACAGGTGCTGGCGCTTATCCGTTAAGCGCTGATGGCTATTTAATTGATAGCGTTCGTGCCGCCAGGGATGGTGGCTAAGCCAACGCCTGAAGGCGGCGCGCCACTTCCGCAGCTTCGGCCCGCAGGGCCTCCAGCATGGGCAACACCTCAGGCAGCGGTGGGCGGTACAGCGGCAGCACGGCCGCCACGCTGAACGGGATCGAGAACGCGAGCCGCCGCACCACCAGCCGGCCATTCGCCGCGGCCGTCAGGGCCGTCAGCGGGTTGACGATGGCCAGCCCCAGGCCGTGCTCCACCATCGCACACACGGCAGCGGCGCTGTGGGTTTCCATGCGCAGCGTGCGTGGCACGGCGGCTTCGGCAAAGCGCGCGTCAATGATGCGGCGATAAGGGTCGTCGGCCGACAGGCTCACAAAGGGCTGGCCGGCAAAGTCCGCCAGCTGCAGCTCGGGTTGCCGGGCCAGGGCGTGGTCGGCGGGCAGCACGGCCACTTCGTCCAGGGTGAGCAGCACCTCGGCGCGGGTGCCGGGTGGGGCGGCGGTCTGCTCGCACAGGCCCAGGTCAAAACGCTGGGCACTCATCCATTCTTCGAGCAGCGGCGAATCCTGCGGCGTGACCGACAGTCGCGCGTGGGGCTGCACCTGCATCAGCCGCGCCGCCGCACCGGGCAGCAGTGCGTGCGCCAGCGCGGGCAAGCACAGCACTGCCAGCTGCACAGCGTCGGGACGACCCAGCGCCACCGCGCGGCCCACCACGCGTTCCAGGCCCTGCCACGAGCGCTGCACCTCGTCCCAAAGCGCCAGTGCCCGCGCGTTGGCCCGCAGGCGGCCCTGGATGCGTTCGAACAGCGCATAGCCCAGCAGCGATTCCAGCCGGGCCAGCTCGCGGCTCACCGTGGGCTGCGAGCTGTACAGCAGGTCGGCCGCGCCGGTGGCGCTGCCAGCGGTCATCACGGCGCGAAACACTTCGATGTGCCGGTGGGTGATGCGGTGGGCCAGTGGCGTGTCGGTCATGCGCGGAGCATATCCAAAATGAATGAATGTTTGAAATAAAAGCATTCGACCAAATACCTGTCAGGGGGCATCATCCGGGCTTCCATTCAGCCTTGTGTCTTCGGAGTCTCCATGTCCAACCCCTTCTCGCCCGCCCAGTTGTGGTCTTTGGCCGACCAGTTCGGTACCCCGCTGTGGGTGTACGACGCGGCCACCATCCGCCAGCGCATTGCCCAGGTGTCCAACTTCGAGACCATCCGTTTCGCGCAGAAGGCCTGCTCCAACATCCACATCCTGAAGCTCATGCGCGAGCAGGGCGTGAAGGTGGATGCGGTCTCGCGCGGCGAGATCCTGCGCGCGCTGGCGGCGGGCTACACGGCCGGCGGAGAGTCGTCAGAGATCGTCTTTACCGCTGACCTGTTCGACGCCGCCACGCTCGACTGCGTGGTCGAACACGGCGTGCCGGTCAACGCGGGTTCCATCGACATGCTGCACCAGCTGGGCGCGCGCTCGCCCGGCCACGCGGTGTGGCTGCGCATCAACCCCGGCTTTGGCCACGGCCACAGCAACAAGACGAACACGGGTGGCGAGCACAGCAAACACGGCATCTGGCACACCGACCTGCCTGCGGCGCTGGCCGCGATCGCGCAGCATGGTTTGAAGCTGGTGGGCCTGCACATGCACATTGGCTCGGGCGTGGACTACAGCCACCTGGCCGAAGTCTGCGGCGCCATGGTGGGCCTGGTGCGCACGGCCCATGCGGCGGGGCATGACCTGCACGCCATCTCGGCCGGTGGTGGCCTGTCCATCCCCTACCGCAGTGGCGACCCGGTGGTCGACACCCAGCACTACCACGGCCTGTGGGACGCTGCACGCCAGCAGGCCGAGGCCATCGTGGGCCACAAGCTGGGCCTGGAGATCGAACCCGGCCGCTACCTGGTGGCCGAATCCGGCGTGTTGCTGGGCGAGGTGCGCGCCACCAAGAACGCAGGCAACAACCACTTCGTGCTGGTCGATACCGGCTTCAACGAACTCATGCGCCCGTCGATGTACGGTAGCTACCACGCCATGAGCGTGCTGCGCCGCGATGGCACTACGGCGGCCGAGCAACCCACGGTTGTGGCGGGACCGCTGTGCGAATCCGGCGACGTGTTCACGCAGGGCGATGGCGGCGTGGTGCTGCCGCGCGACCTGCCAGGCGCCCAGGTGGGTGATCTGCTGGTGATCCACGACACGGGGGCCTATGGCGCATCGATGTCCTCCAACTACAACACGCGCCCCTTGATTGCCGAGGTGCTCGTCGATGGTGGCCAGGCGCGCCTCATCCGCCGCCGCCAGACGGTGGACGAGCTGCTGGCGCTGGAACAGGGGCTTTGATCGCGCTGGGGGGCGGGTACCGCTCCGACAGCCGGTAGGCATGCGCCTACGGCCATGCGCAGTGCAGGCGCACAAGGGCGGGAAAAGCGGGGCCATACAGTGAAATCACTTATCCCCTTCAACCTTTTTCAGGAGATCACTATGCCCATCATTGCTTGGCTGCTCGGCGTCCCACTGTCCGTGGTTCTGTTGCTCATGCTGTTCGGCGTGTTCTGATCGCGCCCCGCGAGGGGTCCTAAAAAAAGCCGCAGGGCGCCCGTTTCGGGGTGCCCTGCGGCTTTTTGCTGGGCGGTGCCGGGAGTGGCCCCCGCATGCCTTTTGCCAAGGCCGTCCGGCCGTTGGTCCGCTTCCCGCATTGCCCCGGGCTGCAATGGAACGAGGAAGCCGCTAAGCTGCACTTTCTCTCTCAATGGAGCGCCGAGGGTCCGGCTGCTTGGCGCCACGCACAGGGCGCGGGTAGGTGGGGCGCATCAGAAGAACTGGAGTCCCCATGCATGCCGAAGAACAGACGATTGTCGAGCTTGCCTACCCGGGCGAGTACCTGAGCCGCCTGGGATGCCCCGAGACCAAGACCTGCAAGATCCGCCTGTCGCGCAAGGGCCAGGGGCTGCTGGCCCGCATGTATGCCCGCAAGGGCTACAGCATGCAGGCTACCTTGTCGCACGACTGCGACCTGAGCAGCCTGGTGGTGCAGATCGACGGGCAGTCGCAAGGGACGATTTCGGTGCGCATGGACGACGGGCACCTGGCGGCCGAGGAGCAGTACCCCGAGTTCATCGCCGAACTGCGCCAGCGCGGCGCGCGCATCTGCGAAATGGGCAAGCTCGCGATGGACCCGGAGGTGCGCTCCAAGCATGTGCTGGGTGCCATCTTCCACATTGCGTGGATCGTGGCCTTCCGGGCACGGCGCGCCACCGACATCGTCATCGAGGTGAATCCGCGCCACGCCCCGTTCTATCGGCGCATGCTGTGTTTTGACCAGATCGGCCCCGAGCGCATGTGCGAGCGTGTGGGTGCGCCCGCCGTGCTGCTGCACATCGGCGCCGACAAGGGGCGCCGCCTCATCGACCAGTTTGGTGGCCAGCCCAAGCTGGCCAGCGAGGAGCGCAGTTTTTACCCGTATTTTTTTCACCCCGACGATGAAGAGGGGCTGCTGCGGCGCCTGTCGGTGGGGTAACCCTCACGGTGCTGTGCAAGGGGACTGCGTCACACCTTCTCAGAGCTCGCCCCGGGGGCCGCGCCCCATGAGCTGCGCCACGGCCTCGGCAGGTTGCAGGCGGCCGTCGAGCAGGGCCACGGCTGCCTCGGCGATGGGCATGTCCACGCCCAGGGTCTGTGCGCGCTGCACCACGGTGCGGGCGCTGTAGACGCCTTCTGCCACATGGCCCAGGGATTCCACCGCCTGCGCCAGGGTCTGGCCCTGCGCCAGCAGCATGCCCACGCGCCGGTTGCGCGACAGGTCGCCGGTGGCGGTCAGCACCAGATCGCCCAGGCCGGACAGGCCCATGAAGGTGTCGGGGCGTGCGCCCAGCGCCAAGCCCAGCCGCGTCATCTCGGCCAGCCCGCGGGTAATGAGGGCGGCGCGGGCGTTGAGCCCCAGCGCCAGCCCGTCGCACAGGCCGGTGGCGATGGCCAGCACGTTTTTCACTGCCCCGCCCACTTCCACACCCACGATGTCTTCGTTGGCGTACACGCGCACACTGGGGCTGTGGAAGGCGTTGACCAGCGCATCACGCACGGCGGCATGGGGGCTGGCGGCCACCAGGGCCGTGGGCTGCCCCAGCGCCACTTCCTGCGCAAAGCTTGGGCCGCTGAAAACACCCGCTATCAAATCAGGAGCTACTTGCGCTTGCACCTCATGCGCCAGCAGTCCAAAAGATGCTGAATCGGCACCGGTGGCCACGGCCTCAAAACCCTTGCACAGCCACGCCACAGGGGCGGTGCAGCCGGCAAGCGCCCGCAGCATGCCGCGCAGCGCCGCCATGGGTGTGGCCACGATGACCAGGTCGGCACCCGGCAGCAGCGTGGCAAAGTCGCCGTCTGCAATGGTGAGGGAAGCGGGGAAGGCGATGCCGGGCAGGTAGCGCGGGTTCTGGCGCTCCCCGCGCATGCTGCCTGCCTGGGCGGCGTCGCGCGCCCAGAGCGTGACCGCATGGCCTGCAGGGTGCTGGGCCGCGCTCATGGCAAGCGCAGAACCCCAGGCACCGGCACCCAATACTATGATTTTCATAGCTTTTGGCGCTTATCTATCAAGCGCTAGAGGCCAAAAAGCCTCTAAACGCTGATGATTACTGCGTGATGATGGGCGAAGCCTGGCCGGCGGCCTGCGCTTGTTGCTGCTCGTACATGGCCTGGAAGTTGATTTCGGCCAAGTGCACGGGCGGGAAGCCGGCGCGGTTGATCACGTCGGCCACGTTGCCGCGCAGGTAGGGGTACACGATCTGTGGGCAGGCGATGCCCATGATGGGGCCCATCTGGTCTTCCGGCACGTTGCGGATTTCAAAGATGCCGGCTTGCTTGGCTTCGACCAGGAACACGGTCTTGTCCTTGATCTTGGTCTGCACGGTGGCGGTCACGGCCACTTCATAGATGCCTTCGGCCACGGGAGTGGCTTCCACACCCAGCTGGATGTCCACGCTGGGCTGCTCTTGTTCGAGCAGGATGCCGGGGGAATTGGGTTGTTCCAGCGACAGGTCCTTCAGGTAGACGCGTTGGATCTGGAATACGGGGTTTTCTTGGTCGGCCATGGTGAAGTCTCTTATGCAAACGGGTTTCAGCAAAACGAAACCCGCCGGGGATCAGCTCCCGCAGCGGGCACATGGGGCTGCATTATGCAGCGCCCGGTGAGGGGGTCAGGCGGCGCCCAGCAGGGGCATCAGCTCGCCGCGACTGTCCAGCGCCACCAGATCATCGTGGCCACCCACGTGGGTGTCGCCGATGTAGATCTGCGGCACCGTGCGGCGGCCGGTGATCTCCATCATATGGACGCGCGCGGCGGGGTCGGTGTCGATGCGGATCTCTTCGATCTGCTCCACGCCTTTGGACTTGAGGACCTGCTTGGCCCGGATGCAGTAGGGGCAGACAGCAGTGGTGTACATCTTCACGGGTTGCATGGCGGTTCTTCCTGTTGGGCAACGAGACCAGGCACAAGCCTATCGTTGATGGAATAACTGGGGGCGGTTCAGGCTTTTTCCACAGGCAGGCTGGCTTCGCGCCACGCCTTGAGGCCGCCGGCCATGGCCTGGGCGTTCTCATAGCCCAGCTTCTTGGCCATGGCCACGGCACGGTTGGCGCGGGCACCGGTGGCGCACACCAGCACCAGGGGCAGGGCCTTGTTCTTGACCACGGTCGGCAGGCGCTCTTCGAGCTGGCCCAGGGGCACGTTCTTGGCACCGTTCACGTGGCCTGCGGCGAATTCCTCGGTTTCGCAGACGTCGATGACCACCGCCTTTTCGCGGTTGATGAGCTGCACGGCCCGCGCGGGTGTCAGCGAGCCGCCACTGGCGTTCTTGAGGACCGGCCACAGCAACATGCCGCCCGAAGCCAGTGCAACAAAGATCAGATACCAGTTGTCGATAATGAATTTCACGAAGATTCCTTGGGTTGGCGAACAGCGTAATTCTAGAATGCTGGGTTTTGGCCCGCATTTCTTTGACCCGCCTTTCCTGGGGAAACCATGTACAAACTCGTCCTCATCCGCCACGGTGAATCCACCTGGAACCTTGAAAACCGTTTCACCGGCTGGACCGACGTGGATCTCACGCCCACTGGCGTCTCCCAGGCCATGTCGGCCGGCAAGCTGCTCAAGGCCGAGGGCTATGAGTTCGACCTGGCGTTCACCAGCGTGCTCAAGCGCGCCGTCCACACGCTGTGGTACGCGCTCGACGAAATGGACAGCACCTGGCTGCCGGTGGTCAAGGACTGGCGCCTGAACGAGCGCCACTATGGCGCCCTGCAGGGCCTGAACAAGGCCGACATGGCCAAGCAGTACGGCGACGAGCAGGTGCTGGTCTGGCGCCGCAGCTACGACACCCCCCCGCCAGCCCTGGAGGCTACGGACCCCCGCAGCGAGCGCAACGACCGCCGCTACGCCGCCCTGGCCGAAGGCAGCGTGCCGTTGACGGAATGCCTGAAGGACACGGTGGCCCGCGTGCTGCCGTTCTGGAACGATGCCATGGCACCCGCCATCCGCTCAGGCAAGCGCGTGGTGGTGGCGGCGCACGGCAACTCCATCCGCGCCCTGGTGAAGTACCTGGACAACATCTCCGAATCGGACATCGTGGGCCTGAACATTCCCAACGGAATCCCACTGGTATACGAACTCGACGCCGATCTCAAGCCCATCCGCCACTACTATCTGGGCGATGCCGAGGCGGCCGCGAAGGCTGCAGCGGCGGTCGCGTCGCAAGGCAAGGCGTAAAGCCGGGGTAAAGACAGGGAAAACCTGCCGATATTCTGTCGAAAGTGAGCGCCTGTGCGGAACCGCAGCGGGTTTGGTCCTTCCAAGGTGTATATTGGTTTTGAAGCGGTAAAAGGTGTTGTATGGGCCACAAACTCAAAATTGCAGGATGGGTGTCGGTAGGTGTCGTGGCTGGGGCTCTGACGACGGTATCGTTGCAGACGGTAGCCCGCGGCGCGATGACCCCGCTGCCGCTGGAGGAAATCCAGCAGCTGTCGGCGGTGTTTGGCC
Organism: Acidovorax sp. Root275; assembly: GCF_001428965.1. Lineage (NCBI taxonomy): Bacteria > Pseudomonadati > Pseudomonadota > Betaproteobacteria > Burkholderiales > Comamonadaceae > Acidovorax > Acidovorax sp. Root275. The sequence continues at coordinate 438,413 of NZ_LMJH01000008.1, forward strand.
TCGTGAAAACCGACTACGTCGAGCCGGTGGATGACAAGAAGCTCATCACCGACGCCATTTCCGGCATGGTGGCCAGCCTCGATCCGCACTCCCAGTATTTCGACAAGAAGTCCTTCAAGGAATTCCGCGAAGGTACCTCGGGCCGTTTTGTGGGGGTTGGCATCGAGATCACCCAGGAAGACGGCTTGATCAAGGTGGTATCGCCCATTGAGGGTTCGCCCGCCTTCCGTGCCGGCCTCAAGACCAATGACCTGATCACCAAGATCGATGAAACGGCGGTCAAGGGCCTGTCGCTCAACGATGCGGTCAAGCGCATGCGTGGCGAGCCCAACACCAAGGTCACGCTCACCATCTTCCGCAAGGACGAAAGCCGGACTTTCCCCGTCACCATCACGCGCGAAGAGATCAAGACCCAGTCCGTCAAGGGCAAGGTGGTGGAGCCTGGCTACGGTTGGATCCGCCTGTCGCAGTTCCAGGAGCGCACGGTCGATGACTTCGTGCGCAAGGTGGAAGAGGTCTACAAGCAGGAACCCAACCTCAAGGGTCTGGTGCTGGACCTGCGCAACGATCCCGGCGGCCTGCTGGATGCCGCCGTGGCCATCTCGGCGGCATTCCTGCCGGAAAACGTCACGGTGGTCACGACCAATGGCCAGCTGGCAGACAGCAAGGCCACCTACAAGGCGTCACCCGACTACTACCAGCGCCGCGGCGGTGGTGATCCACTGCGCCGCCTGCCTGCAGCCCTCAAGTCCGTACCGCTTGTGGTACTGGTGAACGAGGGCTCCGCATCGGCCAGTGAGATCGTGGCTGGCGCCCTTCAGGACCACAAGCGCGCCACCATCATGGGCAGCCAGACCTTTGGCAAGGGCTCGGTGCAGACCGTCCGCCCGCTGGGGCCGGATACCGGCATCAAGCTGACCACTGCGCGTTACTACACCCCCAGTGGCAAGTCGATCCAGGCCAAGGGCATCGTGCCCGATGTGATGATCGACGAGTCGGAAGAAGGCAACGTCTTTGCGGCCCTGCGTATGCGCGAGGCCGATCTTGACAAGCACCTGGGCAGCGGCCAAGGCGAGGAAAAGAAGGACGAAGCCCGTGAAAAGGCCCGCGAGAGCGCCCTCAAGCGCATGGAGGAAGAGGCCAAGAAGCCAGCCACGGAACGCAAGGCTCCGGAGTTCGGCTCGGACAAGGACTTCCAGCTTGTGCAGGCGCTGAACCAGCTCAAGGGACGGACGGTGCTGGTCAGCAAGACGTTGACAGAACGCAAGGACGAGAAGAAAGAGAATTGAGCTTTCGCTCCCTGCGCTGAAGGCCGGATTTCCAGCGAGATCCGGCCTTTTTTCTTGCTTTTTTTCCAGAGATTTTCGCCATGACCGATGACCAGCTCTTGCGGTNTGCGGTCATCGTGGGGGCGGGTGGTCTCGGTTCGCCTGCGGCGCTGTACCTGGCGTCTGCCGGTGTCGGCCATATCACCCTGGTGGACGACGATGTGGTGGACCTCACCAACCTGCAACGGCAGATTGCCCACACCACTGCCCGGGTGGGCCGGCCCAAGGTGGAGTCGGCAGCCAGCGCCATGGAGGCCATCAACCCGGGAGTGCGGGTGACGGCGTTGCAGGCGCGTGCCGATGCCACCGTGCTGGATGCGCTGGTGCAGGACGCCTCGGTGGTGCTCGATTGCAGCGACAACTACGCCACGCGCCAGGCCATCAATGCAGCTTGTGTGCGCCATCGCAAGCCCCTGGTTGCGGGGGCTGTCATCCGCTTTGATGCGCAGATCACGGTGGTGGATCCGCGCCACGCCGCGTCGCCCTGTTATGCCTGCATTTTTCCGCCCGAGGCGGAATTTGAAGAGGTGCGCTGTTCCACCATGGGGGTGTTCGCGCCGCTGGTGGGCGTAGTGGGGGCCATGCAGGCGGCTGAGGCCCTGAAGCTGCTCGCGGGCATCGGAACATCGCTGGCGGGGCGCTTGCTGATGCTCGATGGGCGAACCATGGAATGGAGCACCATGAATGTAGCGCGCGCTGCGCACTGCACGGTGTGTGTTGTTCGGTAGGATTATTCCTACAACATCCACGTGTGGTGGCTGGCAGAATCCGCTCAGCCGAACCTCTAAATTTGAGGCTCGACAAGCGCAAACGTGCGCTGACCGTGAAACTGGGCCCTTCTGTGAAACTCCGCACCTACATCGTTGAAGACAACGCCACCATTCGAGAGAACCTGATCGGGACGCTCGAAGAATTGGCGTCCGTAGAAGCGGTAGGGGTTGCGGAGACGGAGGACGAGGGCAAGAACTGGCTTGCCACCCACGGCGAACAATGGGACTTGGCGATCGTGGATCTTTTCCTGCGCCAGGGCAGCGGGCTGGGTGTGCTGGCGGCGTGCCGCTCACGCCGCCCCGGCCAGAAGATGGTGGTACTGAGCAACTACGCGACGCCCGATGTGCGCATGCGCTGCGCGCAACTCGGGGTGGATGCGGTTTTTGATAAATCCAACGAAATCGATGCGCTGGTGGATTACTGCATCCAGCACAGCAGCAGCCCCGCGGGAATGGATGCTGCTAACCAATCCTTCTCGGCGCCTGGCCACTCGCTGTGACGTTCGGCCCTGCCGCGCGGGATGCGCGGCGGGGCTTCTTGTTTTTACCGCTCCTGTTGTCTGGCTGAGCAAGCCGCCAGGACCCCGGACTGAGGCCACCCCATGTCAGTCAATCAGGCGGTTCTTGAGCGCGTAGTAAGTCAGATCGCTGTTGGACGACAGACTCATCTTTTCCATCAGCCGCGTGCGGTAGGTGCTCACCGTCTTCACGCTCAAAGACAAGGCCTTGGCGATATCGCCCGCCGTCTCCCCCTTGGCCAGCTTGAGGAACACCTGAAACTCGCGTTCAGACAGCTGCTCGTGGGGCGGTGCGTCATCCTTGCGATTGAGCTGCTGGGCCAGCAGTTCGGCCACGGCAGGCGTCAGGTAGCGCCGGCCCAGCGCAATGGTGCGGATCGCCTCCACGATTTCCGAGGGTTCGCATTCCTTGTTCAGGTAGCCGCTCGCACCCTGGCGGATCAGGTTGATCGCATAGTGCTCTTCGGGATATCCGCTCAGGATCAGGATGCCCATGTCGGGCGCCTTGGCGCGCAGCATGGCCAGGGCATCCAGACCGCTCTGGCCGGGCATCGAAAGGTCCATCAGCAGGACATCAATTTCCTTGTTGCGCACCAGGTCGATGGCTTCGCGCCCGTTGGAGGCTTCGCCCTCCACCCGCAGATCCACATGCTCCGACAGGAACTGCCGCAGCCCGGAACGAACAATCGCGTGGTCATCCACAATGCCAATCTTGATCATCGATCTTTCTTTCGCAGGGCGGTGATGCCGCTCCTGATGTTTGTTGGTTGCAAATTGTTCCGGCACTTCACCCCTGGTGGCAGGGTGGTGCCCGGGTCTACACACATTATCCAGAATACCGCGTATGAGTCTTAAAGAAAACACCCGCATCTGGTTGCCCAAAGTCCGCAGGATGGCACTGAGCCTGCCCATGGCGTTGCTGGCGGCCATGGTGCTGGTGGGTATCAATGAAACGGGCCACATGCGGTCTCAGGATGCGGTGGAGCAAATGACCCACGGCCAGAACACGCGCAAGGCCGTCAATCTGCTGCTGCAGAGCATGCTGGACGCAGAAACAGGGCAGCGTGGTTACCTGCTCACCGGCAACGAGACTTACCTGGAGCCGTACGACAAGGCCGTGGCCACCGTGCAGACCAACCTGGACGGCTTGCGTGGGCTGTTCATGGACGCCCCGGATGACATGCAGGAGTTTGCGCTGCTGTCGCGGCAGATATCCCGCAAGCTCGCGGAGATGGAGCTGAGCCTGCGCTTGCGCCGGCAGGGCAATGAAGATGCCTGGAAGTTCATCCTGCACACCGATGTGGGCAAGGAACACATGGAGGCGATCCGCAAACACGCGCTGGAATTGATTGCCCGCAGCGACCAGCACGTGAAACAAGGTCAGGAGCAGATCGAGCAGTCGCTCATGCTCTCGCGCATCGGCATTGCCACCGTCACCGTGATTGGCTTGTTGGCGTTTTACATGTACCTGCGCCAAGCGCAGGCGCTGCAGGTGGTCAACCTGCGCGAGCAGGCCCTGCTGGAGCGCGAACGAGACCGCCTAGAAGGCCTTGTGAAGGTCCGCACGGCAACACTTTCCGAGCTGGCGAACCACCTTCAACAAGTGCGCGAAGACGAGCGCGGGCACCTCGCGCGGGAGCTGCACGATGAACTGGGCGCGTTGCTCACAGCGGCAAAGCTCGATGTGGCGCGGCTCAAATCCAAGATCGACGCCAATGCCCCTGAAGTGGCAGAACGGCTCAAGCACCTGACCGAAACGCTCAACAGCGGCATTGCGCTCAAGCGCCGCATCATCGAGGACCTGCGCCCTTCGTCGCTTTCCAATCTCGGCTTGACGGCCGCGATCGAGATTCTCACGCGCGAATACGCCGAGCGCGCGGGCATCGAGGTCGAGACCAGCCTGGAGGCGGTCCAGCTGCCCGATGCCTCGCAACTCACGGTGTACCGCATGGTGCAGGAGGCGTTGACCAACATTGGCAAATATGCCAAGGCCAGCAAGGTGCTGGTGTCGGTGCATGGCTACCCCACCCATGTGGCCGTCCAGGTGCGCGACGATGGCGAGGGGTTTGACCCGGCCACGGTGCGGCCTACGTCGCACGGGCTTTCTGGAATGCGCCACCGGGTGGAGTCTGCGGGCGGCAGGCTCTCCATTACCTCCCGCCCCGGCAACGGCACCCTGGTTTCCGCCGTGCTGCCGCTGCAGCGCCGCAGCGCCGAGTCGCCGCAGGTCCCCGCACTGGACGCTTGACGAGGATCGAGCCGGGGTGCAGCAGGTCCCGTCCTACAGGCGGCTCGCTGTGCCGCCGACAGGCCCGCGCGCCGGGCACCGGCATCTTTGGCCCCGAAGGTTCCCTACAGTGAATCCCAGGCGCTAAAGTTCTTGTGCCAACCCAACCGCCGGCAACCGGCCACCTCAAGAGGAGAAGGAGAAAGAAATGTTGCACTACGCAGTTGTTTTTCTGGTGATCGCGTTGATCGCTGCCCTGTTCGGCTTTGGCGGTATTGCTGCCGGTGCCGTGGGCATCGCCAAGATTCTGTTCTTCGTGTTTGTCATCATGGCGGTCGTGACCTTTGTACTGGGTCTGCTCAAAAAGGGCTGACGCCCCGGACCGCGCAATCAAGCACCCGCATCCACCCTTTCAAGGAGTTTCCGCATGAGTATCCAGACCGCTACCGATAAAGTTGCCAACAGCGCCCGCCATCTTGCCGACGACGTGCTGCAGAGCGCACAGGACGCCGTGCAATCCACCCGCACGGCCGCCAACAACTCGTTGGAAAAAGCAGAGGAAGGTGTGCGTGCGCTGCGCAGCCAGACCGACCCGGTCATTGACGATCTTGCTGCACGTGCGCAGGATCTTGCAGCACGCAGCATTGGCTACTGCGCAGAGACAAGCGCCCGGGCCCGCCGCCAGATGCTGCAAGCCGCAGACGCCACGAACAAATATGTTGCCGAGCAACCCGGCAAGTCGCTGGTGATTGCCGCCGCCTCGGGCGCGGCACTGGCCACGCTGGTGCTGTGGATGTCGCGCCGTCGGCACGCCTACTGAGCCGCACCCATCTCCCTACAGTCCGCCGGTCGCGGAGGGTGCAACAGACCGGCAGATTGCAATCTTCCAGCACCCGCGTTCCCAACCATTCTCAAAGAAGGACAACACCATGAAATACGCACGTGCACTCGCTTTTGCCGCTGTCGCTGGCATCACCATCATCACGGCCACTGGCTGCTCGGTAGCCCGTGAACAACAAACCGTTGGCTCCTATGTGGACGACGCCGGCATCACCACCGCCGTGAAGGCCAAGATGGCGGAAGACAAAAACGTATCGGCCACTTCCATCAGCGTAGAGACGCTCAACGGCACGGTACAGCTTTCGGGCTTCGCCAAGTCGCAGGCTGAAAAGAACCAGGCGGAAGCCATTGCACGCAACACCAAGAATGTGCGTGAAGTGCGCAACAGCATCGTGGTTCGTCCCTGACCGGATTGCCTGACACCATGCGCCTGCGGTCTTCCAAAGCCGAAGGCGCATAGGCACTGACCGCCAAGCAGGCTCCGGGCATGTCCTGGAGCCTGCTTTTTGCATGGGTGCATCCATTGGTGCCTCCCAAGCCTTGTGCGTTGGCCACACTCCACGGGGTATAAGCTTCACACCATGCGGGTATTCAATTGCGACCATTGCGGTCATCTGGTTTTTTTCGATAGCGTGCAGTGCCTGCACTGTGGCAGCGCGCTGGCATTTTTGCCCGATGTGCTGACCATCGCGGCCCTCGCGCCTGCGCCGCAGGACGGTGCCGACCTGTGGAGGCGCAGGGGCGGGCGCGGCAGCACCGACTACAGTGGCCGCCTGTACCGCATGTGCCGTAACCATACCGAGCACCAAGCCTGCAACTTTGCGGTGCCGGCCAACGACTACGCCGAACTGTGTGTGTCCTGCCGCCAGACCCGGGTGCTGCCCGATCTTTCGGAGGCGGCCAACATGGGCCGCTGGATGCAGATCGAGGCTGCCAAGCGGCGCCTGTTTTACAGCCTGGCCCGTCTGGGCCTGGAGCCGGCACCGGGGCGCACCGGGCCGGTTTTTGAATTTCTGGCGGAATTGCCCGGAGGGCCCCCTGTCATGACGGGCCACCACGGCGGGACGATCACTCTCAATGTGGCCGAAGCGGACGACGACGAGCGCGCACGCCGCCGCATCGCGCTGGGCGAACCTTACCGAACGCTGATTGGCCACCTGCGCCATGAGTCTGGTCATTTTTACTGGGACCAGCTGGTGCGCGACGGTGGGCGCCTGGAAGACTTCCGCCAGATGTTTGGCGACGAGCGCCAGGACTATGCCGCCGCGCTGGAGGCCCACTACGCCAAAGGCAACGACCTGGGCGACTGGGCTGATCACCACGTCAGCGCCTATGCCGCCGCTCACCCCTGGGAGGATTGGGCGGAGACCTGGGCCCATTACCTGCACATGATTGATCTGCTGGAGACATCGGCCAGCTATGCCACCGAGGTCACGATCCCTGGCATCTATGGCGCGCAGCGCAGCAGCGCCATCGACCCGTTTGCCAGCCCGGCACCTGATTTCCAGTCCATGGTGCAGCACCTGGTGCCGCTGACACTGCTGCTCAACAGCCTCACGCGCAGCCTGGGGCAGCCCGATGCCTATCCGTTTGCGCTGGCCGGCGAGGTGCTCGCCAAGCTGAGGTTTGTGCATGACGTGGTGCGCGAAGCCGCCCAGCGACCGACCCCGGTCGCGGCTCCTGCCCCATCGGTGCCCCCTGTACCTGCCGCCAAACCCATCAATAAAAAGAATAGCAAGATAACCAGCAAGGACATGCGCTAGCGCCTGATTTTTCTCAAATTCTGCCGTTATCCAAGGGTTGGGGCGACCACGGCCTGGAACTTGCTAAATGTCTGCGAGGAGATTGGCTCTCATGCAGAAGTTCAACGCGATGGTTATTCCGCTTCCCCCGCAGCGTTGGAGCGGTATGGCGGGTTGGTCTGGTTCGCCAGGCGTGATGCCGGTGCGCCCTGCCGGGGCAGGGTTTGCGCACGGCGCGTGCGCAAACCCTTGGCGTGGTAGGCCGCCAAGACAATCGGGGTGCCGGGCGAGCCACCCCCACCGAGGCGAATGCACACACATCACCAACGGAGGTCACGACCATGCTGAGCCGCACTGCTGATCACCTGTTCTGGATGGCCCGCTACACCGAGCGGGCAGAAAAGCCCTGCGCAGCCGGGCTTTCGACACAACACCGCCAGCGTGCGCAGCACGCCCGGGGTTCTCTGCCCCCGTTGAACAAGGAGGCCGTATGCTGAGCCGCACTGCCGACCACCTGTTCTGGATGGCCCGCTACACCGAGCGGGCAGAGAACACCGCCCGCATGCTGGACGTCAACTACCAAAGCGCGCTGCTGCCGCAATCCACCGAAGTGGCCATGCAGGGCTGGCAGGGGCTGTTGTCCATCAGCGAGCTGCTGCCCGCCTACACCGCCCAGCATGGAGAGGTGACCCCGTCGAAGGTGCTGCATTTCATGGTCAAGGACCCGGCCAACCCGTCGTCCATCGTGGCCTGCCTGCAGGCCGCGCGAGAGAATGCCCGGGCCGTGCGCGGTGCGCTGAATACCGAGGCGTGGGAGATCCTGAACCAGACCTGGCTCGAGGTGAACCGGCTTATTGACGGCGGTGCACTGGAGAGGGACCCGGCGCGGTTCTTCGAATGGGTGAAGTTCCGTTCGCACCTGTCGCGTGGCGTCACGGTGGGCACCATGCTGCAAGACGAAGCTCTGCACTTCATGCGGCTGGGCACCTTCCTGGAGCGGGCCGACAACACGGCGCGCCTGCTGGACGTGAAGTTCCACGCCGTGCAGAGCGACTTCATGGGCACGGCCACGGAGCAAGACCAGGATTACGACTTCTACCACTGGAGCGCGATCTTGCTGAGCGTGTCCGGCTTTGAGACCTACCGCAAGGTCTATCGCGACGTGATCACCCCCGAGCGGGTGGCCGAACTGCTGATCTTGCGTGCCGACATGCCACGCTCACTGCATGCGTGCATGAAGGAGGTGCTGGGCAACCTCGACATGCTGGGCAGCGGCCAATCTGCAGAGACGCAGCGGCATGCGGGGCGGCTTCTGGCCCACTTGAAGTTCGCGCGCATCGACGAAATTCTGACCCACGGATTGCATGCTTATCTCACGCAGTTTCTGGAGCGCGTGAACGACCTGGGCGCGCGTATCAGTCAGGATTTCCTGGTGCCTTCGACGGCGTGACGTGGGCCACTTCGGGTGCCGCTGCGGGTTCGCTGACCGGCACTGGCTCCACGGTCACCCCCACCTGCAGCACATGGTGGTCGCCGCCATGGATCACGCCGCGCAGCGGCGACACATCCGAAAAATCGCGGCCGATGGCCAGGGTCACGTAGTCCTCGCCCGCCGCGCGGTCGTTGGTGGGATCCAGGTCAAACCAGGTGTTGTCGTCTGATGCGCCATCACTTTCGTCGGCTGCCGGTGACCACACCGACACCCAGGCGTGCGATGCATCGGCCCCCACCAGCCGGGGTTGCCCGGGCGGGGGCTCGGTCAGCAGGTAGCCGCTCACATACCGCGCCGCCAGGCCCAGGCTGCGCAGGCAGCCGATCATCACGTGGGCAAAGTCCTGGCACACGCCCCGGCGCAGCCGCAGCGATTCGAGCGCGGGCGTGCCCGCGTCGGTGGCGTTGGATGTGTAGGCAAAGTCGGCATGGATGCGCGACATCAGGTGGCGGGCAGCCTGCATCAGCGGGCGGCCGGGTGCAAAGCTCTGGGCGGCATAGGCCACAAAGTCGGCATGCCGGGGAATGTAGGGCGAGGCAAAGCTGAACTCGGTGGCCGCGTGGTAGGGCTGGCCACGCCGATAACCCAGGCGCTCGCGCACGGCCTCCCAGGGCTCGCCGGGCGGTGCGGCGGGCACGGGCAGGGTCTCCAGCAGGCTTTCGGCGCGCACCCGCAGTTGCTCGTGGGTGAACGGCAGGCTGAAGAACGCGCGGGTGTTGCCAAACACGTCCTGCACCATGTTGCACTGTGTTGGGGCGGGATCCACCTGCAGGCTGTGGGTCAGCACACGCTGCACCACACCGGTGCGCGGACGCAGATGGGCCATGTGCTGGGCGTTTTGCACCGCCGGGCTGTAGTGGTACACCGTTTCGTGGATGACGCGCAGCTTCATGGTCAAGCTCCTACGCTGTGCCGAAGTGCATCCGCCGAATGCGTGAAGTAGCGCGTGGCCAGCACATCCGACAAGCCCATCACGCCCCGCACACACCGGCCCAGATATTCCTCCAGAGCGGCATGGCGGCCTTCGGCGTCCTGTGCGCACAGGGCCACCAGCGACAGGTCGGACGCTTCGGGGATGCCCGTGGCTGCGGATTCGCCGGGCGTACCGGCGGCCGCTTCGATCTTGGCAATGCGCCCGCGCAGCGTCTGTGCGACCCAGGCCAGCGAGCGGGGGTTGTCGCGGTCGATCACCAGCAGGTCCAGCAGGGCGGGCATGTCGCGCCGCTGCTGGTACTGCGCGTGGAAGGTGATGGTGCTGTCAAACAGCGCCACCATGGCCTCGAAGCCGCCCTCATCGTGCACGGCGCCGGTCTGCAGGCCGCTTTCCAGCGCCGATGCCAGAAAGCCCAGGCGCTCCAGATGGCGCCCGATGGACAGCAGGCGCCAGCCGTCGTCGCGGGTCATGCGGTCGGTCTGCTGGCCCGTCATGGCTGCGGTGTGGCCGCTCAGGCCTTCCAGCTGGCGCAGCGCGTCCAGCGGCGAATAGTCGCCGTCGTCTTCGGCCCCTGTGCGGGGCGCAAAAAACTCCGCCTCGGCGCGCACGATGAGGTTCCAGTGTTCCTGCGACAAACGGTCGCGCACGGCCGAGGCCGCACCCAGGATGCCGCGCAGGTTGTAGCCCACGCTGGTCACCTGCGCGGGCTGCGTCAGCCCGGCGATCAGCGAGCGCTCGAACACGCGCCGTGCCTGCCCGGCCGCAGGCACGGTCGGCAGCACCAGCCCCTGGCTCACGCCCATGGCGCTCAGCCAGGTCAGCAGCGGCTGCGAGGTCTGGTCCTCCCCATTGAGGCATTGCAGCGTGATGCGCGCCAGGCGCGTGACGTTCTCGGTGCGTTCGGTGTAGCGACCCAGCCAGAACAGGTTTTCGGCCGCGCGGCTGGTCACCTGGCGGCTGCGGTGCACCACGGCGGGCGCGGCCTGGTTGTGGGCCAGCAGCGTGGTGGTGTCCACGGGGCCATCGGTCTGCACCCACACATCAGCACTGCTGCCGCCGCGCTGCATGGATGTGATGCCGCTGTCGCCCTGGGCCAGGCGGGCCAGCCCGCCCGGCAGCACGCGCCACGAGCCGGGGCCGTCGCACACCGCAAAAACGCGCAGCATCACCGAGCGGGGGGCGATGGGGCCACCGCCCTGGCCCGCACCCTCAGCGGCTTCACTGCGCCAGGTGGGCATCTGCGACAGCGGCAGGTGGGCCTGCACGGTGTATTCGTCCCCCTGGCCCTGGATGCGCTGGGACCACTGCGCCAGGTCTTGGGGCGACTGTGCGCCGCCGAGCACCGGCACCCGCTGCCCCATGGGCCAGGTGGGCCGGATCACGCTGTGGGCCAGTTGCGGCAGCACCGCCTGCATGGCAGAGCGCTCGCCACACCACCAGGTGGGCAGCGACGGCAGCGCGAGCTCTTCGCCCAGCAGGTGGCGCGAGAGCGCGGGCATGAAGCCCAGCAATGCCGACGATTCCAGGAACGCCGACCCCGGCGCATTGGCCACCAGCACGTTGCCCGCGCGGATGGCCTGCAGCAGGCCGGGCACGCCCAGGCGCGAGTCGCTGCGCAGCTCCAGTGGGTCGAGAAACTCGTCGTCCAGGCGCTTCAGGATGCCGTGCACCGGCTGCAGGCCGTGCAGCGTCTTGAGGTACAGGCGCGCATCGCGCACGGTGAGGTCGTTGCCTTCGACCAGCGTGAGGCCCAGGTAGCGCGCCAGGTAGGCGTGCTCAAAGTAGGTCTCGTTGTACGGGCCGGGCGTGAGCAGCACGATGCGCGCATCCTGCCCCGCCGGGCTCATCTGCCGCAGCCCGTCGAGCAACGCGCGGTAGGTGGCGGCCAGGCGCTGCACATGCATCTGGCGGAAGGCCTCGGGGAACAGGCGCGAGATGAGCAGCCGGTTCTCCAGCAGGTAGCCCAGGCCCGACGGCGCCTGCGTGCGCTGCGTGACGACCCACCAGTCGCCCTGCGCATCGCGCGCCATATCGAACGCAGCGATGTGCAGGTGCGTGCCGCCCACGGGCTGGACCCCATGCATGGCGCGCAGGTAGCCCGGGTGGCCCTGCACCAGCGCGCTGGGGAGCAAGCCTTTGTGCAGCAACTCTTGCGGGCCATACACGTCGGCCATCACGCGGTCGAGCAGGCGCACGCGCTGCAACACGCCACGCTCGATGTGTGCCCAGTCGCCTTGCGAGAGGATCAGCGGAAACAGATCGACCGACCAGGGCCGCTGTGGGCCGTCGGCATCGGCGTACACGTTGTAGGTGATGCCGTTGTCGCGCACCTGGCGCTGTAGGCTCTGCATGCGCCGGTCCAGGTCCTGGAAGCCCTCGGGCCCCAATTGATCGAAGAATTGGGCCCAGGCGCTAGTGATATCTGGCTTGTTTGCTATTGATTTGGGAGTACCTGATGCAGTGGCAGCACCGGGGGCGTCCGCCACGCTGGCACCCCGCAGCTCGTCAAAATGCCCGGCCGCCGCAGCAGGCGCCAGTGCAGCCGCCAACTGGGCTGCGCTGTCAGAAGGGTCGGGGGTGGGGAGGCTGTCGTTGAGGTGGTTCACTGCGCTCGATTTTCGGGCATTTGTTCGACAACACTCTGCGGGTAACCCGCACCGTCGAAACTGGCGGGGCCGATGCCAGAGACGCCAAGCAAGGGCCGCCCCGCAGCAAGGGCGTCGTCCCCCTGGGGGGAAGGCGCGCAGCGACTCAGGGGGGGCTTCTCTACCTCCGCATCTTGCGCCGCAGATCCAGTGTGAACGGAAACTCCCGGCTGCCCGGCAGCTCAATCGTCGCAGGCGGCACCGCCAGCCTGCCCGGTGTGTGGCCCATGCGCGAGAACCGCGCGAGGCGGCGGCTTTCGGCCTCGTAGGCGTTGACTGGGAAGGTGTCGTAGTTGCGCCCGCCCGGGTGCGCCACGTGGTACTGGCAGCCGCCCAAAGAGCGGTTCATCCAGGTGTCCACGATGTCGAACGTGAGCGGCGCATGGGCGCCAATGGTCGGGTGCAGGGCCGAGGGCGGGTTCCAGGCCTTGTAGCGCACACCGGCCACAAACTCGCCGGTGGTGCCCGTCGTCTGCAGCGGCAGCGGCTGGCCGTTGACGGTGACCACATGGCGGCTTTCGTTCATGCCCGTCACGCGCACCTCGATGCGCTCCAGCGACGAGTCCACGTAGCGCACGGTGCCACCGGCGGAGCCTTCCTCGCCCATCACATGCCAGGGCTCCAGCGCATTGCGCAGGGTCAGTTCCACGCCCATCGACTGTACCGTGCCGACCATGGGGAAGCGGAACTCGAACTGCGGCGCAAACCAGGCCGCATCAAACGCATAGCCCGCTGCGACCATGTCGGCCACCACATCGTGCATGTCCTGCTGGATGAAGGTGGGCAGCATCCAGCGGTCGTGCAGCTCGGTGCCCCAGCGGGCGGCGGGCGCGCGGTAGGGCGTCTTCCAGAAGCGGGCGATCAAGGCGCGCAGCAGCAGCTGCTGCACCACGCTCATGTGGGCGTGGGGCGGCATCTCGAAAGCGCGCAGCTCCAAGAGGCCCAGGCGGCCGGTGCTGCTGTCGGGCGAGAACATCTTGTCGATGGAAAACTCGCTGCGGTGGGTGTTGCCCGTCACGTCCACGAGGATGTTGCGCAGCGTGCGGTCCACCAGCCACGGCGGCATGTCCTGGCCGTACAGGGCGCGGTTGGATTCGATCTCGCGCAGTGCGATCTCCAGCTCGTACAGCTGGTCGTTGCGCGCCTCGTCCACGCGCGGCGACTGGCTGGTGGGGCCGATGAACAGGCCGCTGAACAAATAGCTCAGGCTCGGGTGGTTGTGCCAGTACAGCAGCAGGCTGGCCAGCAGTTCGGGCTTGCGCAAGAACGGCGAGTCGGCCGGTGTGGCGCCACCCATCACGAAGTGGTTGCCACCCCCGGTGCCGGTGTGGCGGCCATCGGTCATGAACTTCTCGGCCGACAGGCGCGTCTCCCACGCGGCCTGGTACAGGAACTCGGTGTGCTGCACCAGTTCCTTCCAGTGGCTGGCGGGGTGGATGTTCACCTCGATCACACCAGGGTCGGGCGTGACCTGCAGCACCTTCAGGCGTGCGTCGCGCGGGGGCGGGTAGCCTTCCAGCACGATCTTCATGCCCAGCTCTTCGGCCGTGGCTTCGATGGCGGCCAGCAGGTCCAGGTAGTCGTCCAGGCGCGCCAGCGGCGGCATGAAGACATACAACACGCCATACTTTTCACCCACCGCTTCCGCCTTGGGGCCGCTGGACCGGCGCGGGTCGCGCACCTCGACGCACATCGCAGTGCGCGACAGCCCGGCGGCCGACTGGAACTTGCCTGGGGGCTGCATGCCCGCATGGGGATCGGGCTGGCCCGCCTGGCGTGCGTGGTCGCCGCCTGCGGTGCCTGCAACGCCTTGCGCCATGCGGCGTGCCTCGCCCGGCGCAGTGGCACCCGCCAGGTAGGGCAGGCCACGGTCGCCGGTGACGGGGCCTGCTGGCACGGAATACCGCGCCCGCAGCGTGGTCGCAGCGGGCAGCGGGCCTTGGGGTGCGGTCGGGTCTGGCGGGATCAGGTGGTCGGTGTCTGCGGCCTTCACCCAGGGCAGGGCGTCCAGGGGCAGCCGGTAGCCCATGGGCGAATCGCCGGGGATGAGCAACATGCGGTCGTCGCGGAAGAACCAGGGGCCGGTGCTCCACACGCTGCCCACCAGCTTGCCCGACCCTTCACCCGCCTGCAGCGGCAGCACATAGCCGATCACGCTGTCGAGCTTTTGCTCGAACACGCGGCGCAGGCGAGCGCGCTCCAGCTCGTCGTCCAGGCGCGCGTCAAACGGGTCCACGTTGACCGGCAGGCGCCGCTCGCGCCACAGGTAGTAGAAGGTGTCCTCGTAGCCGGGCTGGATATAGCGATCGGTGATGCCCAGCTTGCGCGTGAGGTGGTGCACAAAACGTTCTGCGTCCGCGCTGGTGTAGTGCGATGGGTTGCGTTCGTCGGCAAACAGCGCGGGGTTTTTCCAGGCCGGCTGGCCGTCGGCGCGCCAGCAGATCGACAACGCCCAGCGGGGCAACTGTTCGCCGGGGTACCACTTGCCCTGGCCAAAATGCAGAAAACCACCCTGGCCATATTCGGCGCGCAGCTTGTGCACCAGCTCGGTGGCAAAGCCGCGTTTGGTGGGCCCCAGGGCGTCGGTGTTCCACTCGGCAGCGTCGCGGTCGCCCACGGCCACAAAGGTGGGCTCGCCGCCCATGGTCAGGCGCACATCGTTCGCGGTCAGGTCGGCATCCACCTGGTCGCCCAGCGCCTGCACGGCCTGCCACTGGTCTTCGGTGTAGGGCTTGGTCACGCGCGGCGATTCGAAGATGCGCGTCACGCGCATCTCGTGGTTGAACTCCACCTCGGCCTCGTCCACCCCGCCTTCAATCGGCGCGGCGCCGGAGGGCTGGGGCGTGCAGGCCAGGGGGATATGGCCCTCGCCCGCCATCAGGCCGCTGGTGGCGTCCAGGCCGATCCAGCCCGCGCCGGGCAGGTAGACCTCGCACCAGGCGTGAAGGTCGGTGAAGTCCACTTCGGTGCCACTCGGGCCATCGAGCGCCTTCACGTCGGGCGTGAGCTGGATCAGGTAGCCCGACACGAACCGCGCCGCCAGCCCCAGGTGGCGCAGCAGCTGCACCAGCAGCCAGCCAGAGTCGCGGCACGATCCACTGGCTTTTTGCAGTGTCTCCTCGGGGCCCTGCACGCCGGGCTCCATGCGGATGAGGTAGCGGATGTCCTGCGACACCTGCTGGTTGAGCTTGACCAGGAAATCGATGGTGCGCTGCTCGGTGCGGTCGATCTTGTCGAGGTAGGCCTGGACCAGCGGGGTGACCGGGTCGGCCGCCAGGTACGGCGCCAGCTCTTGCTGGATCTCTGCGCTGTAGTGGAACGGAATCTGCTCGGCCTCGGGCTCCAGGAAGAAGTCGAAGGGGTTGTACACCGCCATCTCGACCACCAGGTCCACCGTGATCTTGAAGCTGCGCGTCTTCTCGGGGAACACCAGCCGTGCCTGGTAGTTGGCAAACGGGTCTTGCTGCCAGTTGATGAAATGCTGTGCGGGCTCGACCTTGAGCGAATACGAAATGACGTTGCTGCGGCAATGGGGGGCGGGACGCAGGCGAACGGTTTGAGGCCCCAGGCCAACCAGCCGGTCGTATTGATAATGCGTGACGTGGTGGAGCGCGGCGTGGATGGGCATATGCAGGGCATGCTAGCAAGTCCCGAGCCATCGTGGTAAACAATCCCCGCGCCGGTGCCTTGTGTTCACGGCCTGTTCACAATCTGCGGTGCCGGTCTTTCCTTTCCAGTGGGCGACGCCGAACCCTCCACCGTCCGCCCCCATTCCTTCACAGCACCATCTTGGTGATTCACCCTGCCGCATAGCCATGTCCCAGCCACCCCAACTCCTGCTTTTGCCCGGCCTGGCGGCCGATGAACGTATGTGGCGGGGTGTCTTGCCCCACATGCCCGAGGCCCTGCGCCCGGTGGTGGCCACCGCCCACCAGGACGCCACGCTGCACACCATCGAGGATTTCGCCGCCCGGTTGCTGGCGCAGCACGCGGGGCCGCTGGTGCTGGCCGGAGCTTCCATGGGCGGGATGGTCGCGATGGAGGCCGCGCGCCAGGCGCCCGAGCGCATTGCGGGCCTGGCGTTGCTGGGCACCACGGCGCGGCCTGAAACCCCGGACATGCGGGCGCTGCGCGAGGCTGCCATCGAACTCTTTGAACAAGGCCGCCTGCGCGAAGTGATCGAGCCCAACGTGGCCTTTGCCTTCCACCCGGACAACGCCACGCGGCCTGAGCTGGTGCAGGCCTACCTCGACTTTGTGCTGGGCGCTGGCGCCGCGCACCTGGTGCGCCAGAACCGCGCCGTCATCCACCGGCCCGATGCCCGCCTGCACCTGCCCGGCGTGGCCTGCCCCGTGCTGGTGGTGTGTGGTGAGGCCGACCAGCTCACGCCGCCCGAATGTTCTGCCGAGATCGCGGCGCTGGTTCCCCATGCCGATCACACCCTGCTGGCCCACAGCGGCCACATGCTGACCATGGAACAGCCCGAGGCCGTCAACCACCTGCTGGTGCAGTGGCTGGCCCGCAATGGGTGGATTTGAACCGGTTTTTGAGTATTTTTGGCCGCTGGCGCTTATCCAATAAGCGCTAGAAGCTATCAAATTAGTAGCAAATCAGAATTCGAAGTTGTCGATCAACCGCGTGCTGCCCAACCGCGCAGCCCCCAGCGCCACCAGCGTGCCTGCCGCATCGGCCGCCGTGGCGGGCAGCAGGTCCGCACGGCGGCGCACGGTGAGGTAGTCGGGCAACCATCCCCGGGCGCGCAGGGCCTCCAGGGCCTGCGGCTCCAGCGCGTTGCGGTCGCCGGGGGGCGTGTTCAGCCACTGCTGGGCCAGTTGCTTCAATGCGGAAGGCAGCGCCACAGCCTCTTGCCGCTCTTCCCGGCTCAGGTACCCGTTGCGCGAACTCAGCGCCAGGCCATCGGCCGCGCGGCAGGTTGCGCCCGCCACCACCTCAATGGGCAGCGCAAACTGCTGCACCATGTGGCGGATCACCATGAGCTGCTGGTAGTCCTTCTTGCCGAACACGGCGGTGCCGCCGGTCTGGCCCAGCACGCAGGCAAACAGCTTCATCACCACCGTGCTCACGCCCACAAAAAAGCCGGGGCGAAAGTGCCCTTCCAGCATGTCGGCCAGCGCCGGGTCGGGGTGCACCTTGAACGTCTGGGGCTGCGGGTACAGGTCTGCCTCGCGCGGGGCAAACAGCACATCGCAGCCCGCAGCCTGCAGCTGCGCGCAGTCGGCCTCCCAGGTGCGGGGGTAGCTGTCGAAGTCCTCGTGCGGCAGAAACTGCAAGCGGTTCACAAAGATGCTGGCCACCGTCACGTCGCCCAGGGGCTTGGCCTGGCGCACCAGGGCGATGTGCCCTTCGTGCAGGTTGCCCATGGTGGGCACGAAGGCGGGGCGGCGGTGGGGTGCAAGGGCCTGGCGCAGGTCGGCGATGGAGTGGGCAATCAGCATGGGGCGAAAGGGAGTCAGTGGGCGAAAGCGAGGGGTGGCGGTTACCAGGCGTGTTGGGCGTTGTCGGGAAAACTCCCCTGCTTGACGGCCTGCACGTACGCCTCCATGGCGCCGCGCACACTGCCAGCGTCGTGCATGAAGTTGTGGACGAACTTCGGCATTTTTCCGAGGTTCATGCCCAGCATGTCGTGCAACACCAGCACCTGGCCGGCGGTGCCGTTGCCCGCGCCGATGCCGATGGTGTGGCAGTGCAGCAGCTCGGCCGTGAGGTCGGCGGCCAGCACGGCAGGCACCATCTCCAGCACCAGCATGGTGGCGCCTGCATCCTGCAGCTCATGCGCCTCTTTGCGCAGGGTGCGCGCGTCATCGTCGGTCTTGCCCTGCACGCGGTAGCCGCCCAGGGCGTGCACTGTTTGCGGCGTGAGGCCCAGGTGGGCGCACACCGGCACGCCGCGCTGCACCAGGAACTCCACCGTGGGCGCTGTCCAGCCCCCACCTTCCAGCTTGACCATGTGCGCCCCCGCCTGCATCAGCACGCAGGCACTGCGCAGGGCCTGCTCGCGGCTCTCGGCATAGGTGCCATAAGGCAGGTCGGCCACAAGCCACGCCGTGCCTTGCACGCGGTGCAGGCCGCGTGCCACGCTGGCCGTGTGGTAGGCCATGGTGTCCAGGCCCACGCCCACCGTGCTGGGCAGCCCCTGGCACACCATGCCCAGCGAATCACCCACCAGGATGCATTCCACCCCCGCCGCATCGGCCACCGCCGCAAACGTGGCGTCGTAGGCCGTGAGCATGGTGATCTTCTCGCCTGCGGCGCGCATCTGCTGCAGGCGTGGCAGGCTGACCGGGCGGCGCTGGGGCAGGGGCGATGCGGGCGGCAGGGTGCCGTAGGGCGTGGCGGAAACGGTGTTCGTGGCAGTCATGGGGCCTCCGTATGCAAAAAATTGCCGCGAGTCTATGCGACCAATAATGGGCGTACTTATTGGTTTCCTGCCCGGTAGAAAGCGGCCCGTGTTGGCGCAGTGGCCTTTGCGTTCCCGGTATGCTCGCGGCCCATGACAGCAGCGTTACACCCCGCGAACACCACGATGAGAGACACCGATGTAGCCGCCCTGGCCCAGGCCGACGTGGCCCGTGCCCTGGCTGAAGATGTGGGCCCTGGCGACCTCACGGCCGGCCTGATCGACCCCACCCGCCGCGCCCGCGCCCGCATCCTGGCGCGCGAGTCCGCCGTCATCTGCGGCGCCCCCTGGGCCGAAGCTGCCTTGCGCGCATTGGATCCCACCGTTCAGATCACCTGGCATGTGGCTGAGGGCCAGCGCTGCGCCCCGGACCAAGTGGTGCTGGAGCTCACGGGCAATGCCCGCGCGCTGCTCTCCGCCGAGCGCACGGCGCTCAATTTTTTGCAACTGCTGTCGGCCGTGGCCACCAAAACCCGCACCTATGTGGATGTGGTGGCTGGCACCTGTGCCCACATCGTGGACACGCGCAAGACGCTGCCCGGCCTGCGCTTGGCGCAAAAGTACGCCGTGCGCGTGGGTGGCGGCACCAACCACCGCATCGGCCTGCACGATGCCGTCCTGATCAAGGAAAACCACATTGCCGCCGCCGGCGGCGTGACGGCAGTGCTGCGTGCCGCCGACCCCGTGGCGGCGCAAGCGAAGTTCATCGAAATTGAGGTGGAAACGCTGGAGCAGTTGACCGAGGCGCTGAACGCGGGCGCGAAGATGGTGCTGCTCGACAACATGCCCCTGCCCACGCTGCGCGAGGCTGTGCGTATCAATGCTGGCCGGGCGATTTTGGAAATCTCGGGTGGCGTCACGCTCGAAGGCCTGCGCGAATTGGCTGAGACGGGGGTGGATCGCATCTCCATCGGCACGCTGACCAAAGACGTGAAAGCCACCGATTTCTCCATGCGCCTGCAGGAGATTCAGTAACCACCCCCCTGAGCCGCTGCGCGGCTTCCCCCCTCTCCTGCGGGAGGGGGGACGACGCCAGCGCGGCGGGGCGGCCCTTGCGCGGCGTCCACTGACTTTGTGCGTGCCAGTGCGAGGCGTCTTGGGCCTGAGGCAATCCAATGGAACCATGCCATGACAACTGTGATTGACATCGAATATGAACAGCCCGGCGATGCCGCTGAAGGCGCCGTCTGCTCTACCAAACACGCCTGGGCCCGCGTTCCGCCCGAGCCCACGCAGGCTGAGCGCGCCGCGCTCAAGGACAGGATCCGCCGCCTGCTCAAAGAGAAGAACGCGGTGATGGTCTCGCACTACTACGTGCACCCCGACCTGCAGGACCTGGCCGAAGAAACCGGCGGCCTCGTCAGCGATTCGCTGGAGATGGCGCGGTTTGGCCGCGACCACGCCGCGCAGACGCTGGTGGTGAGCGGCGTACGCTTCATGGGTGAGACGGCCAAAATTCTGAGCCCCGAAAAGACGGTGCTCATGCCCGACCTCGATGCGACCTGCTCGCTCGACCTGGGCTGTCCCATCGAAGAATTCAGTGCGTTCTGCGATGCCCATCCCGACCGTACGGTGGTGGTCTATGCCAACACCAGCGCCGCCGTGAAGGCGCGGGCCGACTGGCTGGTCACATCGAGCTGCGCGCTCGACATCGTCGGCGCCTTGAAGGCTGCCGGACAAAAGATCCTGTGGGCCCCTGATCGTCACCTGGGTGCCTACATCCAGCGCGAGACCGGCGCCGACATGGTGTTCTGGAACGGCGCCTGCATCGTGCACGACGAGTTCAAGGCCTTCGAGTTGGAGGCGCTCAAGAAGGAGCACCCCGGCGCCAAAGTGCTGGTGCATCCCGAGAGCCCCGCCGACGTGGTGGCACTGGCCGACGCCGTGGGCTCCACCAGCGCCATCCTCAGGGCCGCACGCGAGATGGACGCCACCGAATTCATCGTGGCCACCGACAACGGCATGATGCACAAGCTGCGCACGCTGAATCCCGGCAAGACCTTCTACGAAGCGCCCACGGCCGGCAACAGCGCCACCTGCAAGAGCTGCGCGCACTGCCCCTGGATGGCGATGAACGGCCTGGCCGACGTGGCGCGGGTGCTGGAAACCGGCGCCAATGCGATCCATGTGGACCCGGCACTGATCCCGCGCGCGCGCCAGCCCATCGACCGCATGCTGGCCTTCACTGCCGCGCTGAAGAACGGGCAGCCAACCGCAGGCCTGGTGCCGGGCATCGGGGCCGCCTGAGCCCAAGCGGAAGACTGGGTGGTGGCGGCTTATGCCACACCGTCCAAGATCACCTGGGGTGTGCCCAGCGAGCAGCTTTCGATGCGCGCCCGGATGCGGTAGACCTCGCGCAGCATGTCTGCCGTGATCACTTGGTCGCACGGGCCGCTGCGCAGCGCCTGGCCGTTGGCGATCACCAGGGCGTGGTCGCAGTAGCGCAGCGCCTGGTTGATGTCGTGTAGTGCGATGAACACGATCAGCCCCCGCTCCCGTGCCAGCGAGCGCATGAAGTCCAGCACCTGGATCTGGCGGTGCAGGTCGAGCGCGCTGGTGGGCTCGTCCATGAGCAGGATATCGGGGTCGCGCGCCAGCGTCTGGGCAATGGACACCAATTGCCGCTGGCCGCCACTGAGCTCGCCCAGGTTGCGAAACGCCAGCTCCGCAATGCCAAGTGACGCAGCAATGGCGCCCACATGCCCCAGCTCTGCATCGGTCACGGCCCAGCCCTGGTGCTGCTGCTTGGCTGCCAGCAAGATGGATTCGTAGACCGTGAGACGGGCGTTGGCGCTGATGTCCTGCGGCATGTAGCAGATGCCTGCGTGGCCTTTGCGCGAACCCTGCAGCAGTACCTCGCCCGGGCCCTTGAGCATGCCGGCCATGCGCTTGAACAGCGTGGACTTTCCGGCCGCGTTCGGTCCGATCACCGCCACCATCTGTCCGGCGTGGAACATCGGCGTGCTGATGCGCTGCAGCGCCGTGCGGCTGCCATAGCGCGCGCCCAGGTCCTGCAGTTGCAATGTCACCATGAGCGCTCCTTGCTGCCCAGGATGAGCGAGATGAAGAAGGGCACGCCGATCAGCGAGGTCACCACGCCGATGGGAAAGATGGCTCCGGGGATCAGCGTCTTGCTGACCACCGAGCTGATCGACAGCAGTAGCGCGCCGGTCATCACCGACGCGGGAAGGAAAAACCGCTGGTCCTCGCCGATCAGCATGCGCGCAATGTGCGGGCCCACCAGACCCACAAAGCCGATGGTGCCCACAAACGCTACCGGGAACGCGGCCAGAAGGCTGATCAGCACCAGCGTTTGCAGCCGCAGGCGCGCCACGTTGATGCCGAAGCTGGCGGCCTTGTCATCGCCCAGGCGCAGGGCCGTCAGTGCCCAGCTGTTGCGCGCAAAGAGGGGCAGCGTGACCACGAGGACCAGGCAGGTCACACCCAGCTTCGGCCAGGTGGCCTTGGTCAGGCTGCCCATGGTCCAGAACACCACGGCCGCCACGGCCTGCTCGGTGGCGAAATACTGCACTAGCGCCAGCAGCGCATTGAAGGTGAACACCAGCGCAATGCCCAGCAGCACGATGGTCTCGGTGGTCACGCCGCGCTTCAGGCTCAGCAGGTGGATCAACCCGGCCGACAGCATCGCCATCACAAAGGCATTCAGCGGCACCACATACCCTGCCACCGTGGGGAAGAGGGCGACGCCGAAGGCCAGACCGAGCGCGGCGCCAAAGCTGGCCGCCGCCGAGATGCCCAGCGTGAACGGGCTGGCCAGGGGGTTGTTCAGCGTGGTCTGCATTTGCGCACCGGCCACCGACAGCGCCGCGCCCACCGCCAGCGCCATGAGTGCGGTGGGCAGGCGGATGTCCCACACCACCACGCGCAGTTGCACCGGCACGCTGTCAGGCCACAGCACGGCCTGCACCACGTCCTTCACGCTGTAGCCCACCGGCCCGAGCGCCAGGTCCAGCAGCAGGCTCAAGGTCGTCAGCACGAAAAACCCCAGCAGCAGCCAGCGCTTGCGGCGCACCAGGGCACGGTAGCCAGCGCCCTGGCTTGCAGGGGGGGCCATCGCAGTGGCCGTCATGGGGCAGCCTTGGCCGTGGAGGGCGCCGCAGGTGTTGCGCCATCCAGGCTCACGAAGTAGCCGGGCTCATAGGGCACGGGCAGGAAACGCGCATGCATCTCGCGGTAAGTGGCGTCCGGGTCGAGGTCTGTGAACAAGGCCGGGTGGAACCACTTGGCCAGCTGCTGGATGGCCACAAACTCGTACGGGCTGTTGTAGAACTGGTGCCATATGGCGTGGAACCCGCGGTCCTGCGCAGCCCGGGTGCCAGCGTAGGCGGGGCGGCGGGTATAGGTTTCGAGCTTGCGCCGGGCCTCCACCAGGTCCGCGCCGGGGCCTACGCCAATCCAGTGGCCCGACGGTACGTAGGCCTCCCAGTTGGCGCTGGTGACCACGACCTGGTCAGGGTTGGATGCCATCACCTGCTCGGGGTTGAGTTGGCCGAAGGTGCCGGGAATCACACCCTTTGCGACGTTGGTGCCACCCGCCACTTCCACGAATTTGCCAAAATTTTCGTTGCCAAAGCTCAGGCAGCAGTCTTCGGTGTAGCCGCCGATGCGTTCAATGAACACCTTGGGCCGCGCAGGCTGGTGGGCGGCGATGGTATCTGCCACGCGCCGGATCTGCGCCGCGCGGTAGGCGATGAACTCCTCGGCGCGCGCTTCCTTGCCGAGCAGCCGGCCGATCAGGCGCATGGTGGGCTCGGTGTTTTCCATGGGGTGGTGGCGAAAGTCCACATACACCACCGGAATCCCCAGCGCCGCCAGTTTCTCGATGTAGCGCGCGTCATCGGTGGCACGTTGGGCCTCGATGTTCAGCAGGATCACGTCGGGCTTCTGCGCAATGGCCTGTTCGATGTCGAAGGTGCCGTCTTCAAAGCCGCCAAAGGTGGGAATGTCGGCGATGCGCGGAAATTTCCTGGCGTACGCCGAATAGGTGTCGGGGTCGGCCTGGATCAGGTCCTTGCGCCAACCCACGATGCGCTGGATCGGGTTGTCCGTATCGAGTGCGGCCACCAGGTACAGCTGCCGCCCTTCGCCCAGGATCACACGCTGCACAGGCACCTGCACCTGCACGTTGCGCCCCAGCAGGTCGGTCACCGTGACCTTGTGCCTGCCGGAAGGCGGAGGGGATGCAGCGCCTTCGGGGGCTGCGGCCGGAGAAACCAGAAAAATGCCGGCGGCGATGCCTGCCAGCACAAGGATAAGAAGCGCGATGCGCCAGCGGTGACCCATTGCCATGTAAAGACTCTTTGTGAATGAAGGGGTTGGGTAGGAAAAGAAGCGACGCGCCTCGTGCCTTGTCGGTCACGGCCCGGCAAGGCTGGCTGCGCCTGGCTGGGCGCGGCTGTGGCGCAGCACGGCGACGATCACCGCCAGGGCGGCGGCATAGGCCCCCGCCACGAGGAAGTAGGTGGTGTGCAAGCCCAGCAGCTGGGTCAGGCCCCCGCCCAGTGCGATGCCGGCCATGGACGAGAACTGGGCGGTGCTCTGCGCCACGCCCAGAATGCGCCCCTGCCGTTGCCCGCTCGTGGCATGCGAAATCAGGGCCATCAGCACCGGCGTGGTGGCGCCCAGCAGCACCCCCCAGGCAAAGTGCAGTGCGATAAAAAAAGCCACGCTGTGAGTAGCCCCCGCCAGCGCCGTCAGCAATGCGCAGGCGGCAGCCACCCAGGCCATGCGGACCAGGGCGTCGGGGCCCTGCAGGCGTTCGAAGTAGCGCGCCCAGAGTGTGGCCGACACGATGAACCCCATGGAAAGAAGCCCGTAACACAGGCCCACCACCCAGTTGTCCACGGCAAACACCGAGCGGACATACATCGCAAACGGGGTTTGCGTGAGCATGCGGGCCACCAGCAGGATGCCCAACACGGCCAGCAGCCCGGCCACGGGGGACGCAAACCAGGATGGCGGTTGCAACGGCGCTGCGTTGCCTGATGGCGATGGCGGCGATGGGATCGCCGTCACGCCCAGGGCGCTGCCTGCGGCAGGACGGGGCGGCAGCAGTGCGGCTACGGTGGCGGCGCACAGTGCGCACAGCAGTGCGGCGCTGAGGTTGATCCAGAAGAACGTGGCGTGGTCCAGGATGAGTCCGCCCGCCAGTGCCCCCGCCAGCGAGCCCACGTTGGTGGACACCTGCAGGTAGGCAAACAGGCGCCCCCGGACCGCTGGCACCACGGCGCTCACACCGTAGGCCTGTGCCGGTGCCAGATAGCCTGCGCACGCCCCTTGCAGAAAGCGCAGCGCCAGGACCGTCCAGACATCCTGCGTGAAGGCCAGGGCCAGCTGGGTGACTGCGAGGCCCAGGAGCGCACGGACCATCATGGGCTTGTGCCCGAAGCGGTCCCCCACCTTGCCCCAGAACGTGCTGGTGAGCGCCACGCCCAGCATGGGGCCCACATACACGGCAATGCCCGCAAACGCCAGGACGCCGGGCGATGCGTCCAGCGATTGCAGGTGCACAGGCCAGAAAGGACCGCTCATTTCCATGGCGCCCATGGAAATGAGCTGGATCACGAACAGCGCGTGAACCAGGCGGGGCAGGGCCCCGGAGGCGGCTGGCGTGGGGGCCATCACACCTTCCCGCAGGTCGGGGGCGCGCCCAGCGGGTTGGGCAGCCGGTGCTGCAGGCGGTAGTCTGCGTATTGCTGCAGGTGCATGCGCAACACCGAGCGCGTGGGCCAGGCCGCATGCAGAAACTGTTCGCGTTCCGCGTGCCAGAACTGCGGCTCCACACGCGCCTGCACCGCATTGAAGGCGCCTTCGGTTTCCTCGCGAAGAATCTCCCACAGCCAGGTGGCGGGCAACCGGTACTCGTGTGTGAGCGCCAGGGCCAGTTCATGCAGGTGGCAAACAAAACAGGCGTCCAGCACGAAGGTGCGCACGGGCTCGATGTCGTCCCGGAAGACGGTGGGCAGAATGCCCGGGTGCACATAGGGCTGCAGGGTGTGGCCGCGTGCTTCCAGCAGCGGGGCAAACGTGCGCCCGTCGCCAAAGTCCCGGATCAGCAGGCCCCGGGGGCTGCCATCCTCGGCGCACAGCACGGACGTGTTTTGCTGATGGGCCTCCAGGCCGATGCCGTAGAGCAGGTAGATCGCCACCACAGGCCGTGTGACGGCGCGCGCGTATTGCCGGAAATACGCGCCCACCGTTTCGGGCGTGGCGCGGCCCGTGGTGCGTTCGATCAGTTCTGTCACCAGCGGCCGTCCATCCAGCGGCGAGGCCGTGAACAAGGTGGCCACGGTGATGGGCAGCAGCCCGTCGCTGCGGTCCAGCGCCTGGCGGGCCGCGCGGTAAGCCACCGAGAGGTGCCGCCCCGGGCGGTCCTCCTGGCGTACCGCGTGGCGGTAGTGCAGCGCCACTTCTTCGGGAAAAATTTCGAGGCGGCGGTCAAAGCCGTTTTCCTCGGCCAGGATGCGTTCGATCACTGCGCTGATGCGCGGCCCCATGTGGATCGATTTGGCCTGCAGGCTGCGCTGTTCGCTCGTGAGCCACAGGGCCAGGGGCAGCTTGATGAACGGCGTGGCCCCAGGCAGCTGCGGCACCATGGTGCGAAACGACATGGTAGGGCGGGTGTCGATGTCGATGCCGTCGGTGACGAGCACACCCTCGGCTATTTCGTCCGCGTAGGTTTCCTTCACGTAGTGCTCCAGGTGCCACGTGTGAATGGGCAGGGGCAGCCAATCGTCGGTGTTCTGGTGCCGGGCCCGAAGGCTATCGCTCCAGCGCTGCCACACGTCCGGGAACTGCTGGGAAAACCAGATGCGGTAGTCCAGCACATGGGGCATGCGCTCCACATAGGCCATGTCGGCCCGCAGCGCGGCGATGCGCACGGGAACGCATGCATTGAATTCCGGTGACAGCTGCGCGACTTCGGCGGGGCTCAACTGGGGCTTGCTCTTCCAGGTGGGGTAAAAGGGGTGCCCTTCGAGCGAGCCCCACTGCTCCAGCAGCACCGCAGCATCCCGCGCGGTACGGTGGTGGCGCACCCAGTCCACCAGGCCCTTGGAGCCGGTGTCCAAAATGGCTTGCCGCAGTTCTTCGTTCCAGTGGCGGCGGTGGCCGCGTGCCAGTGCGTCATTGGCGACGCTGTTGGCCATGTCGTTCTTCAGCCCGGCGACGCCCTGGGGCGTGGCGGTGAAGTCAAAACAGGGCGCGAGCAGGTCGATGAGCTGGCCGGGGGTGTCGATGGCCGTCTTCTTGCCGCTCGGCTCCACCAGGGTGATCGTGCCGTCGAGCAGGAAAGTGCGGGCGGGTGCGGCCCGCAGCGCGGAGAAATACACCAGGGCATGTTGTTCCCACAGCGGAAACCAGGCCGTATTGCCGTGGGGGGCAAAAACCAGCGACCCGCTGTCGAGAATGCCTTCGGCGAACAGGCAGCGCACCAGGCGCCGCAGCGCGTTGTGCTGCGCGAAAGCCTGTGCGTCTTGTGGCGGAGGGATGGAGTCCGAGTTGGGTTCTGGCCGGGCCAGGGTATGGGTAGAGAGGTGCATGGGAAAACAGGGCAGGGCACGCCCGTCAGGCGGGCCAGGTGGATGGGAAGTAGTCGAGCGCCGAGCCGCGCAGGCCCTGCATGTAGCCCACGTTCCAGTCGAAGATCTCCTGGATGTGGGGCAGTGGCACGTCCAGCCGCCGTCCCATTTCCACCAGCACGGCCAGGCCGTAGGCGACATCCTCCTGGAACGCGCGGCTGTCCTTGTCGATCACATAGCCGGGTTGGCCGGCGGCCTGCACCATCGGGGCTTCGATGGCGTCGTAAGCCTGGTTGGAGCGCAGCACGGACAGCAAGGTGCGGGGGTCGCGTATCTGGTCTCCGTAGGCTTCGACGATCTCCTGGTGCAGGGGTTTGACCGACGACAGGTTGATGCCCAGGCGTTGCTCGGCGGCCTTGCACAGCCGCTGGTTTTCTTCGTCGCTGCGCGCGAGGAAATACGCGCCCAGCTCGGTGCAGTCCGTCCACCAGCAGACGGGGGCAGGAAAGGTGCGTCCGTGCCACTGGCTGTAGGGGCCTGCCAATCCATAGACCACCGAGCTGTGCATGATGGGGTTGCCCGGCGTCAGCGTGATTTCGAGGTAGTGGTCGAGCAACTCCACCGGCGCTGCGTACAGGCGCTGCAGCATCCGTTGCAGGGCGGTGCGTGCGCTGGCGCTTTCCCGGGCGTGGGTGCCCACGTGGAGCACCTGCTTGGCACCCCCCATGCGCACAGAGACACCGGGGTGCAGGTCGTACGCGGTGTGGGGCACGTCCTTCATGCCCCAGATCACGGCGTTGGGCCGTTCTGCCAGGATGTTCTCGGCGAGCCAGTCGAAACCGCAAAAGCCCGGGATGGCGCCCACATACACGGGTTTGTCGCGCGGCAGCGCCTGCCCCATGCCGCGCAGCCAGGCGGCACGCACGTGGGCGGGCACGGTGAGGATCACCAGGTCTGCGTGGGCGACCAAGGTGGCATCGTGGCCCACTGCATCCAGCCGCGCCCGCAGCGGGGGGGAGTCCGGTACCAAGGCGGTGAGGCCGTCGTGACTTTCCTGGTGGTGTGCGATGACGTCCGCCCGCGTGGTGAGCAGGGACACGCGAACGCCGGGCACCTGCTTGAACAGCACCGCGTTCAGGTGCCCCGTCCGTCCGCCGCCGCAGACAACCACGTCCAGGTCTTGCATGGCACCCACGTTCAGGCCACCTTCAGCCGGTCGTTGGCACGCGGCAGTTCTTCCACCACGTCCTTGGCCAGCCAGCCGTCGAGCTGTGCCCAGACCGTGGGGTCGATGATGTTGCGCTCCTTGAGCCAAGCCTCGTTGAACACGGTGTGCAGGTACTTCTCGCCCCCGTCCGCCACCACCGCCACCACGTTGCCCGCGATCATGCCGCTGTGGATGAACTCCAGGGCCTTGTAGAGCACGCCGCCGGTGGAGCCGCCCACCAGAAGGCCCGTGTGCTGCGCGAAGTAGCGGGCGGTTTCAAAGGCCTGTGCATCGGTCACCTGCACGCCCAGGTCGATGCAGCTGTAGTCCAGCACCAGGCCCACGGTGTCTCCCTTGGGCGTGCCCGTGCCCGACTGGTAGTACGGCCGCCCTGGCTGCCCAAAGATGATGGAGCCCGCAGGCTCGACCGCGATGGTGCGGGTGCGGGGGTTGTGCAGCTTGAGCCCGCGTGCAATGCCCGTCATCGAGCCACCCGTGCCCACGCAGCCCACATACGCGTCCACCGGGCCTTGGACCTGGTCGATCACTTCACGCACGAAATCGAAGTAGCCGCCCGCGTTGGCCACGTTGTCCGACTGGTTCATGAACACCGCACCGGGGATCTTGGCGGCCACCTCGGCCGCCAGGCGCTGGCGCTCCACCACGGCCACCTCGTCCTCGCGGTAGTCGCCCTCCACGTAGCGGATCTCCGCACCCAGTGCGCGCATCACGGCGATCTTGTCGGGCGCGGCATGGTGGTCCACCACCGCGATAAAGCGCAGGCCGAACTCGATGGCGGCAATGGCCAGGCCAATGCCGGTGTTGCCTGACGAAGACTCCACCACCACGCCCCCGGGCTGCAGGCGGCCGGAGCGCATCGCCGCGACGATCATGTTGCGCGCCATGCGGTCCTTGATGCTCCCGCCCGGGTTGTTCTTCTCGATCTTGAGCAGCAGCCGCGTTTTCTTCGAAGGGATCGGGATGCCCAGGATGGGCGTGTTTCCGATCAGGTCCGTCACTTTGCTGAGAATCATGTCTTTACTCCGTTCGGTCGTCGTCTGGCGAAAAGGCCATGCCACCGGCAGCAGTGCGGGTGACCGCAATGCGGCGGGGCATGGGATGGCGGTGAAACTCGTTTTCCAGCAGGTCCATCTGGTAGCCCGCGGTGTTGGCATACACCAGCAGGTCCCCGGCCTGCGGCACACGTGCAAAACTGATCCAGCGGTGGGTCAGAACATCGTCGTCCAGGCAGCTGTGCCCGGCGATGTAGGCATGGCAAGCCTGTGGCGGCGTGGAGGGCGATCCGCTGCTATCCCCTGGCACCAGCAGGGGGTCCACCAGGAACTCGGAGCCGAACCAGGTCTCGCAGGCGCTGAAGCTGCTGCCTTCCACAAAAATCACATACCGCCCGTCGCCCAGGGGTTTCACCCGCGTGGCGCGAAAGACCGAAATGGCGGCCTGGTCCACCAGGCTGCGCCCGGGTTCGACGGCCAGCGTCAGGCCTGCCGCGTGCAGGGCCTGCGCCACGGTTATGCCCTCCGTGCACGCCGAGCACAGCAGTTGCTCCATCCACATGCAGGCGTCCACGGGTCCGCCATAGGGGTAGAACGATGTGGGCACCTTGCCGCTGCGGTAGTGCGCGCCATCCTGCGCTGCGAGAAAAGCGCTGTAAGCGGCGGTGTCCACATAGCGAATGGGCAGGCCACCGCCGATGTCCAGCATCCGGGCGTTCAGCCCCATCCGGCGGGCTTCGTGCACCCAGGGCAGCAGCTCGCGCACGGCCTGCACACGCGGCTCGACCGCATAGCCCGACAGATGGAAGTGAAAGCCCTCCAGAACCAGGCGTGCCTCTGGGTTGGCCAATCGGGCAAGGCCCGCGCGCAGGTCGCCAGCGTCCATGCCAAAGCGGCTGGCGGCCAATGCCTGGGGCCGGTAGCGCAGCAGCACACGCGCCCGCTGGCCCGCGCCGGCAGACTGCAGGCAGTGATCCAGGTCCTGCAGCTCCTGCAGCGAGTCGATGGAAATGAGGGATGTGTTGTCCAGCAGCAGCTTGTGGAACGCCCGGGTCTTGGCCGGGCCGGTGGCGCACAGCCGCGTGGGGTCTGCGCCAGCACGCAGTGCGTCAGCCGCCTCGTAGAGGCTGGATACGTCCACGCCAATGCCAGCCTGCACGGCCGCGCGGACCAGGGCGGGCGACTTGTTGACCTTGGCCCCGTAAAAAATCTCAAAGGGCATGGGGTGGGACTGCAGCACGGCCACCAGCTTGCGCACGTTGTCCTGCAGCCGTTGCGGCCAGATGAGGTGCAGCGGCGAGCCGTACTGGGCAACCAGGCCCGGCAGCATCGCGGGTGATGTGTGCACCAGTGCTGCCACCGCTTCGTCCATCAGCGGCGGCAGGGCTGGGTACACCTTGGCTGCAGTGGCCGCAGGCGGGGGCTGCGGCGTTGGCACCGCTGCGGGTACGGGGGGGGCATGCCGGTGCGCCGCCGTAACTTTGTTCATGCCCGCCAAGTCCGCCAACTCACCATGGTGCTGGGCTCGCATGGCGGTGCCTCAGAAATCAACGGTGGCCGACACCACCAGGGAGCGTGGCGCACCCTGCACCAGGCTGCCGTACTGCGACACGCTGGCCCAGTAGGCGCGGTCTGCCACGTTGCGCAGGTTGGCGCGGAACGTCGTGGGCTTGCCGCCGATCTGTGTGCGGTAGCGGGCGCCCAGGTCTGCGGTGGTCCACGATGGAATGCCCAGTGTGTTCGCGCGGTCCACATACTGCTTGCCGGTGTGGGTGATGCCCCCGCTCAGCGCCAGGCCGGGTACCCAGGGCAGATCCCATTCCAGTCCCAGGTTGGCCTGCACCGAGGGGACGCCGATGGCTTTCTTGCCCTGCGTGGTCGCGCTGTTGGTCTGGCTCAGCACACCCTGCAGCAGCGTCACGCCACCGGTGACGGAGACTCCAGGCACCACTCGGCCGGAGGCGTTCCACTCCACGCCCCGATTGCGCTGCTTGGCATCCACCGCAAACAGGCCGCTGGTCTGCTGGCCGCTGGGCTTGGTGATCTCGAACAGGCTCAGCGAGCTGATCATCCGGCCCCATTCGAACTTGGCGCCGATTTCCTTTTGTTTGGCCTTGTAGGGCGCAAACACCTCACCCGCGTTGGAGGCCGTGGCCGGCGCGATGTCGCCCTTGCTCAGGCCTTCGATGTAGTTGGCGTAAAGCGCCACGTTCTGCCAGGGTTTGACCACCAGGCCCGCCAGCGGCGTCACTGCGCTCTGGTCGTACGACGAAGCGATGGCGCCCGTGGTGGTGTTGAAGTTGTCGGACTCCACACGCTGGCGGCGCACACCCAGCAGCACCTGCACCCGGTCGTCCAGCATCGACAGGGTGTCGGCCAGCGCGATGCTGGACAGCTGGGTGTCGGCCACCCGCGCGACCTGGGCCGGGGCGGCCACGTTCTGCGCCGGACTGTTCACTGGTGCATAGATGTTGGACAACACGGTGGTGCCGTTGACGGACCCACGGCCCAGGCGGTCGTGGTAGGTGCTGGCCTGCAGCGTGACCGTGTGGCGGACGCCGCCGGTGGAAAACTTGGTGCGCAGCCCGGCGTCCGCCGTGCTCCGGTCCACCTCGAACTGAAAGCGCTGCGGCAACGTGCTGGTATCGCCCTGCACATTGAGCAGGGTGGGGTTGCCAAAAAGCCGGTCTACCCGCGTGCGCCCGCCGCCTGCGTTGGCGAACACGGTGGTCTGGTCGTTCAGGTCGTATTCCAGGCGCAGCAGCAGGGACCGGTCGGTGGTTTCAAACCATTCCCACGGCTGGCTCACGTTGCGCCGGCCATCGGGTGCTGCGGGGACGGCCGTGGCCCCCGCGGCCAGAAACGGCCGGCGCTGTGGCGCATCGACACTCTCCTTTTGCGCGATGGCGTCCACGGTGGCGCGCAGCCGTTCGCCCTGGTAGTCGAGCGCGATCGCTCCCACGTCCGCCTTGCGCGACTGGTTGTCCAGCAGCGTGTCGCCTTGGTGGTGGCTGCCGTTGATGCGCACGCCCCACTGGCGTTCGGGGCCAAACCGGCGGCTCAGGTCGATCTGGCCGCCACCCTGCGCGGAGGGGCCGACGTCGGCGGAGATCCGTGTCAGCGGGGCACTGGTGGCACGCTTGGGCACGATGTTGATGGTGCCGCCCACGCTGCTGGCCGGGGACATGCCAAACAGCAGCGCTGCGGGCCCTTTGACCAGCTCGATGCGCTCCGCGTAGTCGGCCAGCACGCGGTAGTTGGGGGCGATGCCATAGACGCCGTCAAAGGCGATTTCGCCCGAGTTCTGGTCACCCACCGGGAAGCCGCGGATGAAGAACGAGTCCAGCTGGTCGCCGGAGTGGCCCGAGAGCCGGACCGACGAATCGTTCTTCACGATGTCGGCAATGGTGACGGCCTGTTGGTCCTGCACCATCTGCGAGGTGTAGCTGGTGGCGCTGAGCGGTGCGTTCAGGGTGTCGGTGTTGCCCAGCAGCCCCAGCCGGCCGCCGCGCGCCGTGTGTCCGTTGCCGATCGGGGCGGGCAGCCCTGCATCGCTGTCTGCCGTGACCTCGACCTCGGGCAGGGCACGAGGGCGGTCGGCGGCGTCCGGAGAGGCGGTCTGAGCGCCTGCCGGGGCCATGATGCCGGCCGTGACCAGACTGGCGAGCGCCAGCCGTGTGGCGGCTGCGAGGGGGTGAAGGGGGGCCGCGCGAGCGGCGTCCAACGAAGAAGAAGGCAGAGAGCCTGGCACGGTCGGTGGCAGCACAGTGGTTCCTTGAGGGGGCAGGAGGCTGGCTGGCGACGGCTGGCTGCTTGGGGCGCATGGCAATGCGCCGTTGGGTAAAAATTATAAACAAGAATTATTCGCATTTGATGGTTTTTTGCTTGCACTTGCAACAGGATCGCGCTGCCCACCCTCCGCTGAAACCGTGCCCTGCGGCGTTTACGATAGGCGGCTGCCCTTGTTTGCCGCAGGCGCCCGTTTCCTTCAAGGTGCTGCCGCCGCGCCTGCTATTTCCATGAATTCCTGCATCGACTTCAGTGCCGCGCTGGTCCCGTCAGCGCCCCGCCTTCGCCATGCCTTCCGCGCGCCCCGCGCCGTGCTGTCGGCCCGTGACCTGGCCGAGGTGCGCCCCGTTCTGGATGCCGTGCAGGCTGCCGCGCAGACGGGCGCATGGTGCGTGGGCTACGTGCGCTACGAGGCGGCTCCGGCCTTCGATGCAGCCTTGCAGGTGCATCCCGCCCAGGGGCCGCTGGCCTGGTTTGCCGTTTATGACGAAGCGCTGCCGTGGCCTGGGGACGCCGCGGCCGATGTCGCCCATGTGGCGTGGACCTCGGGCCCCTCGCGCCCTGAATTCGATGCAGCCCTGGACCGCATTCACCAGGCCATCGGCGATGGCGAGCTGTACCAGGTCAACTACACCGCGCCGCTGTCGGGCCCGTTGCTGCAGGGCAGTGCACAGGCCTTGTTCCAGGCCTTGCAGCGCTCACAGCCCGGCGGTTATGCCGCGTTCATCGACACCGGCAGCGAACAGGTGCTTTCGGTGTCGCCCGAGTTGTTCTTTGACTGGGAAAGCGGTGCACATGGTGACCCGGCGGGTGGAGCCATCCTGGCGCGCCCCATGAAAGGCACCGCGCCACGTGGCGCCACGCCTGCGCAGGATGTGGCCAACGCCGCGCACCTGCGCTCGTCGCCCAAGGAGCGGGCCGAGAACGTGATGATCGTGGACCTGCTGCGCAACGACATATCCCGCATCGCGCTGCCGCACAGCGTGCGTGTGCCCACGCTGTTTGCCACCGAGGCCCTGCCCACCGTGTGGCAGATGACGTCCGATGTGGGGGCCCGCACGCGCCCGGGGACTACGCTCACCGAGGTGTTTGCCGCGCTGTTTCCCTGCGGCTCCATCACCGGTGCGCCCAAGGTGCGCGCGATGCAGATGATCCATGCGGTGGAGCCCGCGCCGCGCGGCGTGTACTGCGGCGCCGTGGGCGTGGTGCGGCCCCTGGGTGCCGCCGGGGCGGATGGCCAGCACCGCGTGGCCGCCACCTTCAACGTGCCCATCCGCACCGTGGTGCTGCGCACCGAAGGCGGCCACACCCAGGCCACCTGCGGCATTGGCAGTGGCATCACCTCGGGCGCGCAAGCGGACGCTGAATGGAACGAGTGGCGCCACAAGCGTGCCTTTGTGGAGCGCGCCAGCCAGCCTTTTGACCTGCTGGAAACTTTGGCGCTGGTGGACGGCCAGTGGCGGCATCTGCCCGAACACCTGGCGCGCCTGCAGGCAGCGGCGGTGCATTTTGGCTACCCCTTCGATGGCGAGAAGGTTGCGCAGTGCCTGAGGATGCTGGCCGCCGGGCACGGCACGGGCCCTTGGCGTGTGCGTTTGCTGCTCAATGCCACTGGCGAGCCCCGGGCCGAGGCCTTTGCACTGGCCCCCACGCCCGAGCCCGTGCGCCTGCAGCTGGCGCGCAGCCCGCTACCGGAGGCCCACGGCGAATTCGTGCGCTACAAGACCACGCGCCGCGCCCACTA
Organism: Acidovorax sp. Root275; assembly: GCF_001428965.1. Lineage (NCBI taxonomy): Bacteria > Pseudomonadati > Pseudomonadota > Betaproteobacteria > Burkholderiales > Comamonadaceae > Acidovorax > Acidovorax sp. Root275. The sequence goes on from NZ_LMJH01000008.1 coordinate 473,620, forward strand.
CGCGGCCTTTGCGCCCACGGCTCCGGGGGTGTTCGACACCGTGTTGTGGAACGACGCGGGCGAGATCACCGAAAGTACCTTCGGCAATATCGCCCTGCTGCTCGATGGCCGCTGGGTCACACCGCCGCCGGCCTGTGGTCTGCTGCCCGGCGTGGGCCGCGCGGTGGCGCTGCGCGAGGGGCGTGTGGAGGAGGCCGTGGTGCGGCTGCAGGACCTGCCCCGCGTGCAGGGCTGGGCGTTCATCAACAGCCTGCGTGGCTGGCTGGCGGCAGAGCTGGTGGCCGCGGGCCAGGGCTGAGGCGCCTGGGATTGGGTGCGCAGAATCTGTTTGCTATTGAAAATATAGCTATCAATTGATTTTGGATAAGCGCCAGGGCCGGATTTTTATCAAAATCCAGGCCCTTCGTACCGGCCCAGGTTTCTGAAAACCTGTTCCAGCTTTTGCTCAGAGCCGTTCTTTGGCGTACGAGCCCCGGTCCATGTCCACCACTTCCACGCTCAGCTGCACCATCACGCCCTGGGGCTTGGGCGTGCGGTCGCGCAGCACGGCGGCGATGCGTTCGGAGAGCTCCTTCTTGGCCTCGGGCGTGCGGCCCGCGAGCAGGCGCAGCTTCGCGTGCACAAAAGCGCGGTTCGCCGGGGCGGTGCCGATCTCGAAGCTGTCGGCCACGATGAAGCGGGTCTTCAGGTCGGCTTCGTCCTGCACCTGGGGGTGGTCGCACAGCGTGGCGTTCAGGGCGGTGAGGGTTTCGGCCTCGGGGTAGTGGGGCAGGTTGGCGGAGTATTCGACGGTGAGGTGGGGCATGGTGATTCCGGTCTTGGGCAGTGCACCAGTTTAAGGGCCCCGACCCCACCCCTTCTGCTGGGTCACCCGCTCTGGTCGTGCTTTTGCAAAAATTCTTCCAATGCCTGCAGCACCTGGCCAGGCGCCTCGATCTGCGGCCAGTGGCCGATGCCGGGCAGCGACACCACGTCGGCATCGGGCACCAGCGTGCAATAGCGCGCCGCCATGTGGGCGCCCGAGTTCGGGTCGGCCGCGCCGTTGACCAGCCGCACCGGCACCACGTGCTGCAGCAGCGGCCCTACCAGGCGGTCCCGCAGGGCCATGCGGTCGATGTAGAAGCGCCCGGTCTTGTGGCTGATGGCGCGGCCGTTGTGGTGGTTGACCAGCGCCCAGAAGTCTTGCAGCAGCGCAGGGGAGGGAAGGGTCTGTGGGCCAAAGAGGCGCGTGATGGTGCGCTCGAACGCTTTTTGGGGAATGCGCGGTGCGATCCAGCGCCCCAAGGGTGATGACAGCAGGTGCTGCAGCATGCGTGGCTGGTACGCCTCGGGGCAGACGCCGCCATTGAGCAGGGTGAGCGACTGGATGCGTGGCGCCAATGGGTGTGTCTGCCGCCGCGCCAGCATCTCCTGGGCCACGCTCACCCCCAGGTCGTGGGCGACGATGTGTACCTGTTGCACACCCAGCCGGTCCAGCAGCGCCTCCAGCAGGTCTGCATGGTTTTCGATGCCGTAGGTGTGGTCCGCGGGCTTGTCGGAAAAGCCCATGCCCAGCAGGTCCGGCGCGATGAGTCGATGGCGTGTGGCCAGGGGCGCCCACAGCGGATGCCAGTCGTACGAGCTGGTGGGGTAGCCATGGATGAGCAGCAACACGCTGCCGTGTTGGCCCGCTTGTGCCACGAACAGGCGATGGCCGCCCAGCGCGACCATGCCGCCCTGGGCCTGCCAGTGCCGAAGCGCGGGCGTCAGGCGGTCCATGCGGTGTGTGCCAGCAGCGCCGTGGCCGTGAGTTGGGTGAGCAGCGTGAAGGCGTGTGCGGCCTGCCGCCACGCCAGCCGCCGGGTCAAGGCGCCCATGCAATAGAGCAGCCGCGCCAACACAAAACCCGCGCAGGCCACCGCCAGCGCCCCGGGCGTTGCACTGTGGAGCTGCGCGTGGGCCAGCAGGAGCAGGCCGAACAGCATCGACTGTTCCAGCGTGTTGCCATGCGTGCGGATGGCCGCAGCCAGATCCTTGTGGCCTCCATCTCCCCAGGTCTGCCGGTAGCGCAGGCGCAGGCGCGACACGTGAAGGGACAGGGCCGTCAACAGCAGCGCCAGCGTGACCAAGGTGGTGGCTGCCAAGCTAAGGGTGGACATGGATGAATGGGGTGGATGTCGGTTAAGAAGCCACCAGCTTAGAAAGCCCCGGCGCGATCGCCAATAGCACCAAAGGGCAGGTGTGTGCACCCACCACAGTGGCTTGCATGGGTGGGCGCGCGTGGAGGGAGCACGCCACCCGTGGTGGGGTGGTCAGCCCGGCGGGTGGCTTTGCAGAAAGGCCCGGAGCTTCATCGGCGCAATGGGCTTGGGCAGCAGGGGCAGGCCGGCCGCCGTGGCCCGCTGCTGCACGTCGGCCTGGTGGGCATCGGCCGTGACCAGCAGGGCCGGTGCGGGGCTGCCCAGGGCCTGGCGCAGGCGTGCGATCGCTGTTACCCCGTCGTCTGCGCCGGGCAGGCGCAGATCCACCACCAGGGCGTCGATGGGGTCTGCGGCGGTGTCCGCACGGGGCATCAGCGCCAGGGCGGCCGCCAGATCGCCGGCCTCGACCACGGCGCAGCCCCAGGACGCCAGCAGCCCGCAGAGCGCCTTGCGCGAATCCGCATCGTCTTCGAGCACCAGAATCCGCCGCCCCGCGAGGCGCGCGGGTGTGGTGGCCTCGGCGGGCTGTGCCTGCAGTGGGGCGGCAGGGGCGGGCTTCGCCAAGGGAAGGCGCAGGCTGAAGCAGCTGCCATGACCGAGGGTGGATTGCACCGCGAGGTCGAGCCCCAGCAGGTCGCTCAGCCGTTTGGCGGTGGCCAGCCCCAGGCCCAGCCCCTGGCTACGGTTGCGCTGCGGGTTGTCGATCTGGTAGTACTCGTCAAAGATGCGCGGCAACTCGGCAGCCTCCATGCCCACGCCCGAGTCATGCACGGCCAGGGTGAGGGCTCCGCCCTCCTGCACAGCGTCAACGCGCACGAACCCTGCGGGCGTGTAGCGGATGGCGTTGGACACCAGGTTGGACAACACACGTGCCAGCAGGGCGCGGTCGCCCCACACGGTGGCCGGGGTGGTGGCAACCTGCAAGTCCAGCCCCCTTTCATGCGCCATGGCAGCAAAGTTGCCGGTCATTTCATCGAACAGGCCCTGCAGCGCAAAGGCCGTGGGCCGGGGTGTGAGGCTGCGTGCATCCAGCCGCGACAGTTCCAGCAGGCCCTCCACCAGAGCTCCCATGCTGCCCACACATTCGGCGATGGCGCCAGACAACTCCTGCACCCTGCCGGGTGTAGCGGCGGTGGGGGCGTGGCGCAGCGTGTGTGAGAGCAGCCCCAGGGCATTGAGGGGTTGGCGCAGGTCATGGCTGACGGTGGCCAGAAAGCGGGCCTTGGAGGCATGTGCGGCCTCGGCGTCGGCGCGTGCCTGCCGGGTGGCTTCGTTTTCGCGCTGCAAGGCATCGATCAGGGCCAGCTTCTCCTGGCGTTGTGCGCGGGCTTGCGCAAGCGTATGCGCCTGCGCCCGGCCGTTGCGCCACACATACCAGGCCATCAGCCCCGAGGCCAGCGCCAGCGCATAGTGCAGAGGCTGGCCCACCAGCACATCGCGCAGGGCCAGCGGGCCGAACACACCGGCGGCATAGGCTGCCAGTGCAGGCAGGTGGTGGGCCAGGTGCGTGACGCTGCCCAGCACCACGGCGGCCAGGCCAATGTGCAAGGCCATCTCGGCCACCACGTTGTGGGGGGCCAGCAGTACCCAGCTGCCGGCCCCCCAGGCCAGCGCCTGGGCCAGTGCGCTGGCCACTACGCAGCGGGCCCAGAAGGCGTTGCGGCCCGGCTGCAGCGCCCCCGCACGGCGGTACGCCAGGCCCAGGCCGATGCGCAGACCGCGCACGGCCGCAAACGCGACCAGCCACCAGGCGATGGAAGTTGCAGGCACATCGCGCCAGAACAGCACGCTGAGGAAAAAAGCCTCCACCACCCCCACCAGGGCGGCCATCGGCGCGCCTCGGTACAGCGTGTCCAGGGCCTCGGCGTCCACGGCCACGGCTGCGGCTGCGGGTTCGGACCGTGTCATCGGTGCAGCAACCCTTGTGTGCGGGCCACCACCAGCAGGTGGGTGCGGTTGCGCGCCTGCAGGGTGTCCAGCAACGCGGTGACGTGGAGCTTGACGGTGCGTTCGGCGATACCCAGTTCCTGCGCGATGCGCTTGTTGGGGTGCCCCAGGGCCACCAACTGCAACACCTCGCGCTGCCGAGCTGTGGGGGTGGGGGCGGCGCTGGCCTGCGGAGGTGCTGGAATATCAAACACCACGCCCCCTTCGGCAATGCGCTGCAGCGCGGCCGCCAGTGCGGGCACGGGCTGTGATTTTCCAAGAAAGCCGCTCGCCCCGGCGCCACGCGCCGCCGCAGCCAGCGCGGGGTCTTCGTCGCCCGATATCAGTACGCGGGCGACGAGCGGGAACTGCGCGGCAAAAAGCCGCAGGCCCTCCAGGCCGGTGTGGGCGCCCAGGCGCTGGTCCAGCAGCACCAGGTCCAGGTCCTGCTCGCCCGCTGCCGCCTGCAGCCCAGCGTCCAGCGTGGACGCGGTCAGTACCTGCGCAGCCGGCAGCGCCTGGGCAAGCGCGTACGCGAAGCCCACACAGAACAGGGGGTGGTCGTCCACCAGCAGGAGTTTCATGCCGGGGATTGTGGTGTACGCCGTGGCTTGTTTGACACGGCATCAGGGCCTTGTGCAATTTCTGTTGCCGTACGGCAAGCCGTTTGCTCAGAATCCGGGCGGCCCTGCGCGTTGTGGGGCCCGCGTTGTGTGCCGGTTTGTGTGTTGCTGCCGTGTTGCCAGAAGCCTTCCAGGGCGAAATCCGAAGGGGCCGCTGTGCTCGGGGCCAATATGCAGGCAGGCTGCAGCATTTTCCTCACCTGTCTTCAATAAAACCATGAAATACCAAACATTGATTCGACACACCACCGTGGCTGCCCTGGCGCTGTGTGCGGCCACCTGGGCCGGTGCCCAAGGGGCTCACCCGCATTGGGAGTACAAGGGCAAACACGGCGCCACCCACTGGGGGGCGCTGGAGCCAGGCTTCGAGGCCTGCGCGCGCGGTGCGGCGCAGAGCCCCATCGACATTCGCAAGACCGTGAAAGAGGCGTTGCCCGCGCTGGACTTCCAGTACGCGGCCGGTGCCCCCACACTGGTCAACAACGGGCATACCGTGCAGGTGAACATGCCCGCGGGCAGCAAACTGGTGGTGGATGGCAAGCCGATGGACCTGCTGCAGTTCCACTTCCACACCCCCAGCGAGGAGGCCATTGGTGGCAAGCATGCGGCCATGGTGGCGCACTTTGTGCACAAGGGCGCGGACGGTGGGCTGGGCGTGGTGGCGGTGCTGCTCCAGACCGGCAAGACCAACGCGGCCTGGGCGCCCATCTTTGCGCACTTGCCGCGTGTGGGTGAGCAGGTGACGGTCGATGGCCTGAGCCTGGATGCCAGCACCCTCTTGCCTGCCAAGAAGGGCTACTACAGCTTTGCCGGATCATTGACCACGCCGCCCTGTTCTGAGGGGGTTCAGTGGATGGTGCTCAAGGAGCCTGTGAAATTGGGCGCCCAGCAGATCAAGGCGTTTCGCCAGCTTTACAACGCCAACGCGCGGCCGCTGCAGCCGCTCAACGGACGGGTGGTGAAGGAAAGCGCCTGACGGTGCTCAGCCGACCTCCTGGTTTCCAGGGGTCGACTGAGCCTTCAGGCGATGTGCAGGCCATAGTCAGGCTGCAGCGGCCGCAGGCGCCATGCTGGTGCCTGCGGTTTTTTGTGGGCGAGCCGCCACACAGTCGGCCGCATGGGTTGCCAGCGCGGCCAGCAACTCCTCCACATCGGCCGCCGTGTGGGCGGCCGACAGCGCAATGCGCAACCGGGCCGTGCCCACGGGCACCGTGGGCGGGCGGATGGCCGGCACCCACAGGCCTTGGCGGCGCAGGCTTTCCATCACGGCCAGGGCTGCTTCGTTGCTGCCGATGATGAGCGCCTGCACCGCCGTGTGGGACGGCAGCAGGTGCCAGCCCAGTTCCGGGGGCAGCGTCGCCAGGCCTTCGCGCAATTGCACAATGCGCTGGCGCAGCCCCTCCCGCAGGTCGTCTGCCGCCGCGATCAGCTCCAGGCTTTTGCGCAACGCGCTCGCCAGCAGGGGTGGCGCGGCCGTGGCAAAGATGTAGGTGCGGGTTTTCTGCAGCAGCCATTCAATGAGTGCAGCATCTCCCGCCACAAAGGCGCCAGCCACGCCCGCTGCCTTGCCCAGCGTGGCCATGTAGAGCACCCGGCGCGATGCCGTGGCGCCCGTCAGGCCCGCCTGCGCGAGGCTGCCGCGCCCTTGGGGGCCCAGCACGCCAAAACCATGGGCGTCGTCCAGCAGCAGCAGTGCGTCGTGGCGCTCGCACAGTCCCAGCAGTGCCGGGATGTCGATCAGATCGCCATCCATGCTGAAGACGGCATCGCTGACCACCAGCTTGCGCCGTGCGGGGCTGGCGGCGAGCTGTGCCTCCAGCGCGGCCAGGTCGGCATGGGGGTAGCGGTGGATGGTGGCGCGCGACAGGCGGGCACCGTCAATCAGGCAGGCGTGGTTGAGCGCATCGGAAAACAGCGCATCACCATCGCCCACCAGCGCCGGGATGATGCCGGTGTTGGTGGCATAGCCCGCATAAAAGTACAGCGCACGGGGCAGTTGCACAAAGGCGGCCAGGTCGTGCTCGAGCGCATCGTTGGCGGCGCTGTGGCCGCTGACCAGGGGCGAGCCGCCCGAGCCCACGCCAAAGGTGTGCGTGGCGTCGCGGGCAGCCTCGGCCAGCGCTGGGTGGCTGGCCAAGCCCAGGTAGTCGTTGCTGCAAAAGGCCAGCATGGGCTGGCCGTCCACCAACAGGCGGGCACCCTCTGCGGGCACCACCACGCGGCGGCGGCGCAGCAGGTGCGCGCGCTCGATGTCGGCCAGGCGCCCCGGAATCTCGTCGAGCCAGGATGTGGGGTGGGATTCCTGCGTCATAGCCATTCTCCGGGGAGCTCAAACACCAGGCTGCGCGCATCGGGCAGGTCCTGGTAAGGCACCTCGGCCAGCAGCGGTGCGCCCAGGCGCGCACGCAGGTAGGCGATGTTCTCGTCGGTGGCGTCCATCTCGGGGTCCACACGGTTGGCCACCCAACCGGCCAGGGTGAGGCCGCGCGTGCGAATGGCTTCGGCCGTGAGCAGCGCGTGGTTGAGGCAGCCCAGGCGCAGGCCCACCACCAGCACCACCGGCAGCGCCAGGGCCTGGGCCAGGTCGGCGCCGGTCTGGGTGTTGGTCAGCGGCACATGAAAGCCCCCCGCGCCCTCCACCACCACCGCATCGGCCTGCGCGGCCAGAGCCTGGTAGCTGCGCACGATGGCGGCGATGTCGATCTGCACCCCGGCGCGTTCTGCCGCGATGTGGGGCGAGAGCGGGTCGAGCAGCAGAACGGGGTTGTCCAGCTCGGGTGCCACGGCCAGGGTGGAGGCCGAGCGCAGTGCGATGGCGTCCTCGCTGGCCCAGTCCTCGCCCCAGGGCACCACGCCGGCCGCCACGGGCTTCATGCCGACCACGCGGGGGTGGTGCGGCGCGAGGGCGTGCAGCAGGCCGGTGGACACCAGCGTCTTGCCGACGCCTGTGTCGGTACCGGTGACAAAACATCCAATCATGGGTTCTCCTCCTGCAGGGTGGCGTTCAGTGCGTCGAGCGCACCGCTGGCAAGGCACTGCACGGCCTCTTCATCCAGCGCATAGGGTGGCATGGCATACAACGTATTTCCAATAGGCCGCAGCACCAGCCCACGCGCCATGGCGTGCTGGTGGTAGCGGCGTGCAAAGTCGGGGGCTGCCGTATCAATGTCCCAGGCCCAGATCATCCCCAGACGGCGCGCATGGCGCACGCGCGGATGGTGGGTGAGAGGCGCACAGGCGGCGTCGAGGCGCAGTGCCAGGGTCGCGTTGGCGTTCAGGGCATCGAGCTCGTCGAACAGTTCCAACGTGGCCAGCGCCGCGCGGCAGGCCAGCGGGTTGCCTGTGTACGAGTGCGAATGCAGAAAGCCCCGCGCCACATCGTCGTCGTAGAACGCGGCGTACACCCCATCGGTGGTCAGCACGGCCGACAGGGGCAGCGTGCCGCCCGTGAGTCCTTTGGACAGACAAATGAAATCCGGCCGGACGCCCGCCTGCTGGTGCGCGAACATCGTGCCGGTGCGGCCAAAGCCGACGGCGATCTCGTCCACCACCAGATGCACCTCGTAGCGGCTGCACAGCGCGCGCGCCAGGCGCAGGTATTCGGGGCTGTGCATGGCCATGCCGGCGGCGCACTGCACCAGCGGTTCGACGATGAGTGCGGCCGTGGTTTCGTGGTGCTCGGCCAGCCAGATTTCCAGCGCGGCAATGGCGCGCCGTGCCACATCTTCAGCGTTCTCGCCCGGCCCGGCGCCGCGTGCATCAGGGCTGGGCACGGTGTCGGCCAGGCGCACCAGCGGGGCATAGGCCTCGCGGAAGATGGCGATGTCGGTCACGGCCAGCGCGCCCACCGTCTCGCCGTGGTAGCCCCCAGCCAGGCCCACGAAGCGGCTTTTGGCGGGGCGCCCTGTGTTGCGCCAGTAGTGTGCGCTCATCTTCAGCGCGATCTCGGTGGCCGCCGCGCCGTCGCTGCCGTAGAACGCGTGGCCCAGGCCGGTGAGCGCAGCCAGGCGCTCGGAAAGCTCCACCACCGGCGCGTGCGTGAAGCCCGCGAGCATCACGTGGTCGAGCCGGCCCAACTGGTCCACCAGCGCAGCCTGGATGTGCGGGTGGCTGTGGCCGAACAGGTTGACCCACCAGGAGCTGATGCCATCCAGGTAGCGCCGGCCGTCGGTGCCGTACAGCCACGGGCCCTGCGCGCGGGCGATGGCCACGGGGGGCTGGGCCTCGTGCCGCTTCATCTGCGTGCAGGGGTGCCAGACGCTGGCGAGGCTGCGGGCCACGAGCCCGTCGTGCGTGGGCTGCATGTTCAGACCACTTGGGTGGGCACGGCGTGGCGCAGTTCGGTCTGGCGGTTGTGGTCGTCCACAAACACCAGCTGGGGCTGGTGGGTGGGCACCTGGTCCTCATGCACCTGGGCGAAGGCCGCGATGATGATCAGGTCGCCTGCGGATGCGCGGCGCGCGGCCGAGCCGTTCACCGAGATCATCCCGCTGCCGCGCTGGCCCTTGATGGCGTAGGTGACAAACCGTTCGCCATTGTTGATGTTCCAGATGTGGATTTGCTCGTTTTCGGCAATGTTGGCAGCGTCGAGCAGTTCCTCGTCGATGGCGCATGAGCCCTCGTAATGCAGCTCGCACTGGGTCACGGCGACGCGATGGATCTTGGATTTGAGCAGGGTGCGGAACATCGGACTTCCTTGCGATGAAGACGTTGAAAGGGTGACGGCAGACAGCGCCAGTGCTTGAAGGCACGCGGGGCGGGCGGCAGGGTCAATGGACAGAAAAATCGAGCACGCAGCTGTCACCCAGTGCTTCGCGCCACACGCGCACGCGGCTCACGCGGGGGCGAAGTTCGGAAGGCAGGGCCTGGGCGATGAAGACGCACAGGTTCTCGAGCGTGGGTGTGCCCAGGCCCGGCACGTCGTCCAGCATGTGGTGGTCGAGCTGCTCGCGCACCACCTCCAGGCCCCGGCGCAGCAGGCCCAGGTCCAGCACCATGCCGGTGGCGGGGTCGAGTGGTCCACTGAGCGAGACCTCGGCGTAGTAGGTGTGGCCGTGCACGCGGCGGCTGCCTTCGGCCTCGATCTCACGGCGCAGGGTGTGGGCGGCGTCGAAGAAGAACCGCTGGGAGATGGTGAACAACATAGACAACGACAACAAAGAAGGTCCGCTTACCGGATGCCGGTGAGCTTGTGGGTCTGCAGGCTCAGGCGCCACGCGGGGTTGGCCATGCAGGCATCAATGCAGGTGGCGGTGTTCTGGCGCTGCAGCAGGCCATCCATGGGCTGCAGAAAGCGGTGGGTGAACTGTGTGCCTTGCTCCAGCGCCTGCAAGTCAAAGCCCGGCTGGGGCCACACGAGTTTCAGCTCCTGCCCGCTGCGCTGAACCCACGGCGCGCCGGCCTTGGGGCTGATGCACAGCCAGTCAATGCCCTCAGGCGCTTTCACCGTGCCGTTGCTCTCCACGGCGATGCGAAATTGCTGCGCGTGCAGCGCGTCGATGAGTTCAGCGTCCACCTGCAGCAGGGGCTCGCCACCGGTCAGCACCACCAGCCGGTGGCCCGCGCCCGCAGGCCATTGCGCAGCGATCAGCTCGGCCAAAGCGGCGGCTGTCTCGAACTTGCCGCCCAGCGTGCCGTCGGTGCCGACGAAGTCGGTGTCGCAGAATTGGCAGACGGCCTGCGTGCGGTCCTGCTCGCGGCCGGTCCAGAGGTTGCAGCCCGCAAAGCGGCAGAACACGGCGGGCGTACCCGCCTGGCCGCCTTCGCCCTGCAGGGTGTAGAAGATTTCCTTGACGCTGTATGTCATGGCCGCAGGCTTGGTTTCTCGGCGGTGCGCCGGGCTACCGGAGGTACCAGGATGGTGGGCGCAGCGGGCGCGGCCAGCTCGGGGTAGTCGCGGCTGAAGTGCAGGCCCCGGCTTTCGCGGCGCATCTGCGCGCTCTGCACGATGAGGTCGGCCACCTGCACCAGGTTGCGCAGCTCCAGCAGGTCGCGCGTGACGTGGAAGTGGGCGTAGAACTCGTTGATCTCGCCCTGCAGCGTGGCGATGCGGTGCGCGGCGCGCTCCAGGCGCTTGTTGGTGCGCACGATGCCCACGTAGTCCCACATGAAGCGGCGCAGCTCGTCCCAGTTGTGCGAGATGACCACGCACTCGTCGGCATCGGTCACGCGGCTGTCGTCCCAGGCGGGCAGGGCGGGCAGCTCGGCCGCCGGCGCCGCGGCAATGGCCTGGGCTGCGGCGCGTGCGAACACCATGCATTCGAGCAGCGAGTTGCTGGCCAGCCGGTTGGCGCCGTGCAGGCCGGTGCACGCCACCTCGCCCACGGCGTGCAGGCCCGGCAGGTCGGTGCGGCCGGCCAGGTCGGTCAGCACGCCGCCGCAGGTGAAGTGCGCCGTGGGCACCACGGGGATGGGCTCTTTGGTGATGTCGATGCCCAGCGACGCGCAGTGCGCAAGGATGTTGGGAAAATGCTCCTGCAAAAACGCCGGGCTCTGGTGCGAGATATCGAGGTGCACGCAGTCCAGGCCGTGTTTCTTCATCTCGAAGTCGATGGCGCGGGCCACCACGTCGCGCGGGGCCAGCTCGGCGCGTGGGTCGTGGTCCAGCATGAAGCGCGTGCCGCCCGCCGAAGGGGGTAGCAGCAGCCTTCCGCCTTCGCCCCGCACCGCCTCGCTGATGAGGAAGGACTTTTCGTGCGGGTGGTACAGCCCCGTGGGGTGGAACTGGATGAACTCCATGTTGGCCACGCGGCAGCCCGCGCGCCAGGCGGCAGCAATGCCGTCGCCCGTGGCGGTGTCGGGGTTGGTGGTGTACAGGTACACCTTGCCCGCGCCGCCCGTCGCCAGAATGGTCTGCGGCGCGCGGAAGGTCACGACCTCGTCGGTGTCGCTGTCGAGCGCGTACAGGCCCAGGCAGCGGTTACCCGGCAAGCCCAGCTTGCGTGTGGTGATCAGGTCCACCAGCGTGTGCTGCTCGAACAGCGTGATACCGGGCGTGGCGCGCACCACATCGATCAGCGTGCGCTGTACCGCCGCGCCGGTGGCGTCGGTCACATGGGCAATGCGGCGCGCGCTGTGCCCGCCTTCGCGGGTCAGGTGCAGCTGGTCGCCTTCGAGCGTGAAGGGCACGCCCAGCTCGCGCAGCCAGGCGATGGAGGCGGGTGCGTTTTCCACCACGAAGCGTGTGGTGGCCAGGTCGCACAGGCCCGCGCCCGCCACCAGCGTGTCCTCGATGTGGGCGGCAAAGCTGTCGTCATCGGCCAGCACGGCGGCAATGCCGCCCTGGGCCCAACCGCTGGAGCCATCCTGCAGCGTGCGCTTGGTGATCACGGCCACGCGGTGCGTGGGCGCCAGGTGCAAAGCGGCCGAGAGGCCGGCGAGGCCGCTGCCTACGATGAGAACGTCGAAGTCGTGGGATGCCATGGCTTGCGGGTGAGGAATGGGAGTAGCGCCACGGCCACCGGCCAGGGCGGTGAACAGTGGGGCCAGCCTAGGCCGGCGTGTAGGCGAGGCGCACGTAGATGGGGGCGAAGGCCTCGGCCTGCGTGATCTCGATCAGTGTCTCTTTGGCCAGCTCCAGCAGCGCAATGAAGGTCACCACCAGCACGGTGCTGCCTTTTTCGGGCTCAAAGAGTTCTTCAAACTCCACAAAGCGGCGGCCTTGCAGTGTCTTGAGCACCATGCTCATGTATTCGCGCACCGAGAGTTCTTCGCGCGTGATCCTGTGGTGCTGCACGAGCTTGGCGCGTTTCAGGATGTCGCGCCAGGCGTCCTGCAGCTCCACCACATGCACGTCCGGGAAGCGCGGCTGCAGGCTTTGCTCGATGTAGACCTGGGCTTTCAGGAAGTCGCGGCCGTACTGCGGCATCTGCCCCAGGCGGGCTGCGGCCATCTTCATCTGCTCGTATTCGAGCAGGCGGCGCACCAACTCGGCGCGCGGGTCTTCAGGCTCTTCGCCTTCGGCCTGCTTCTTGGGCGGCAGCAGCATGCGCGACTTGATCTCGATCAGCATCGCCGCCATCAGCAAATACTCGGCCGCCAGCTCCAGGTTGCGGCTGCGGATCTCGTCCACATACGCCAGGTACTGCTTGGTCACCCCCACCATGGGGATGTCGAGGATGTTGAAGTTCTGCTTTCGGATCAGGTACAGCAGCAGATCGAGCGGGCCTTCAAAGGCTTCCAGGAAGACTTCGAGCGCATCGGGCGGGATGTAAAGGTCCTGCGGCAGCGCAAACAGCGGCTCGCCATACAGGCGCGCCAGCGCCACCTGATCGACCACCACGGGCATGCCCGCCGCATCCAGCGCGGGCGCGCTGGGCGAATGGGCCGCTGCGTTCGCGGTGGTCATGAATGCTATTGAAAAGTGAGCTATCAGCGCTTGATGGCTAAGCGCTGGAGGCCAATTGGGTGCTTATTCAGCGTTCGTCTGGTAGACGTAGGGCTTCTGGGGCACCTGGCCGTCGCGGTATTCGCCCCAGACCTTGCGGTCCACGTTCTTGTCCCACAGCAAAGCGCGGCCTGCTTGCTGCTGTTGGTCCAGCTCGGGGCGGCTAGCCTTGAGCTGGTTGATGAACTGGGTGGTGTCGGACTGGTAGTCGGGGCGGCGGAAAATGGACATGGACTGTTAACCTCTTTGCCATGGATTTTACCGGGACCGACTTATGCCCTTGATATATCGCGCCGCTGCCTTGGCCGCCGCCGCCTTTTCCCTGCTGGCGCTCACCGCCTGCGACCCGCAGCGCATCAGCGAACTGCAGCCCGGCGTCTCTACCGAGGCCGATGTGCGAGACCGCTTTGGCGCCCCCGAAAACGTGTGGGACGAAGCCGGCGGAGCCCGCACCTTGGAGTACAACCGCCAGCCTGCAGGCCAGGTCAACTACATGATCACCATCGGCGGCGACGGCCGCATGACGGCGCTGCGCCAGGTGCTCGCCCCCGAGAACTTTGCGCGCGTGGTGCCCGGCACGCGCATGGACGAGGTGCGCCGCCTGCTGGGCAAGCCCGCCAAGGTCACGCCCTACGAATTGAAGCGGGAAACCCACGCCGACTGGCGCTACCTGGAGGCGCCGAACCAGGCCAAGGTGTTCACCGTGGTCTACGGGCCCGACCAGGTGGTGCTGCGCACCCAGACGGGCGCGGACCTGGATGCGCCGGAGTTCAAGGGCGGCAAGTAGCGCCGCAGACGATCACACCGGCAGGTCTTCCAGCCCCTGCGCCGCCAGCCGGGCGGCAAAGCCCGAACGCTCGATCAGCGAGCGCGGCTGCTCGTGCAGGTGCACCAGGCGCAGCCGCCCGCCGCGTGCGGCCACCGCCTTGAGGATCTGGGCCAGAGCGTCGAGCCCCGTGGTGTCCAGCGCCACCAGTTCGCTCGCGTCCAGCACCACGTCCATGCCCGGCGGGCCGGCCTCCACGGCCTGGAGGATGGGGTCGATCTTGGCGGCGGCTCCGAAGAACAGCGCGCCGTGCAGGCGCCAGGTGGCCGTGGGCCGCCCCCGGGCCGGGGCGCCTTCAGGTTCCGGCTGGCGCACCACGCGAAAGAGCCCGCTCATGCGCCGCACAAACAGCGCGCAGGCCATGAACAGGCCCACCTCCACCGCCACCGTGAGGTCGAACACCACCGTGAGGAAAAACGTGCCCAGCATGAGCAGACGGTAGTGGTTGCTGAAGTGCTTGAGGCGCACGAACTCGTGCCACTCCCCCATGTTCCAGGCCACATACAGCAGGATGCCCGCCAGCACCGCCAGTGGAATGTGCAGCGCCAGCGGCGCGGCCACCAGCACGATCACCGCCAGCGTGGCGGCGTGCACCATGCCTGCAATGGGCGATGTGGCGCCTGAGCGGATGTTGGTCACCGTGCGTGCAATGGTGCCCGTGGCGGGCATGCCGCCAAAAAACGGCACCACCAGGTTGGCCAGGCCCTGGGCCACCAGTTCCTGATTGGGGTCGTGTTTCTTGTGGTGTGGATCGGTGGCCAGCTGGTCGGCCACGCGGGCGCACAGCAGCGATTCGATGGCGCCCAGCAGCGCGATGGTGAGCGTGGGCGTGACGAGCAGCCGCACCGTCTCCCACGAAAAATCGGGCAGTTCGAACACCGGCAGCGCCTGTGGAATGCCGCCAAACCGCGAGCCAATCGTCTCCACCGGAAACTCCATGCCCCAGGCCAGCAGGCTCAGCGTGACGAGGGCCACCACCGGCGCAGGCACGCGCGCAAAGCTGCGCACGGTGTGCCGCTCCAGCACCTGCATCATGGGCGAGCCTTTCATCATCAGTTTGGGCCACAGGAACAGCCCGGCCACACAGGCTGCGCCCAACCCAAACGCATAGGGGTTGAAGCTGTCGAGGTGCTGCGCCACCGTGCCGACCTGCGAGAAAAAATTGCCCGGCATGCGGTCAATCGACAGCCCCAGCCAGTCCTTCACCTGCGACAGCGCGATCAGCACCGCAATGCCGTTGGTAAAGCCGATCACGATGCTCACCGGCACAAAACGCACCAGCGTGCCCAGCCTGAAGAGCCCCAGCAACACCAGCAGCACGCCCGCGCAGGCCGTGGAGATCAGCAAATTGGCCACGCCATAGCGCTCGACGATGCCGTAGACGATGACGATGAACGCCCCGGCCGGCCCGCCAATCTGCGCGTTGGTGCCCCCCAGGGCCGAGATCAGAAAGCCCGCGATGATCGCCGTCCACAACCCCGCTTCGGGCTTGAGCCCGCTGGCAATCGCAAACGCCATGGCCAGCGGCAGCGCCACGATGCCCACCGTCACTCCCGCCCCCACGTCGGCCAGCCATCGGCCCTTGTCGTAGCCGCGCAGCGCATCGAGCAAGCGGGGGTGGAAGGCGAGTGAAAACTGCATGGTGGCGGGCACTTTCTTGTCGGGGGCTCTGCGGCGGCCCAGGGCATCGGCACCGCCGGGATGCAGCCACAACCGGATCAGTGCGAGGCAGACTTCAGTGTAGTGAGCCGGGTGCGGAGTGCAATGGGGCGGAATCTGTGCGCAGACCAAGCACATTGCGTGCCGAATGCGCCCGCTCCCGGGGTCCGCGCCGGGCGGCTTGGGTGTCGATGGATTTGCAAAATAGATAGCAAACTAACGAATACCAATAAGCGATGGAGGCTAAAAAAGCTTAGAAATTTACCCGCCCACATGCTGCTAGGCAGGGGCGGCGCCCGCGCTCCCTGGCATATTGCTTGCTGATCTTGGATTGCCTTCCCGGCCCCCGCCTTGTGCGGCTTGATTGGACGATTGCCCGACCCCCACACCATGACCGACACCCCCGTCCCCGCTGCAGAGCCCAACGCCGCCGCCGATGCCACCACCCTGCGCCACGGCGCGTTCGAGGATGTGCAGGCGCTGTTTGCCGGCACGCTGTTTGTCGCCATGGCGCTCATGCTGTTCAACCAGGCGGGGCTGCTGGTGGGCGGCACGGCGGGCGCGGCGTTCTTGCTGCACTACATCACCGGCGTCTCGTTCGGCAAGCTGTTCTTTGTGGTCAACCTGCCGTTCTACTGGTTTGCCTGGACGCGCATGGGGCGCGAGTTCACGATCAAGACCTTTGTTTGCGTGGCCCTGCTGTCGCTGCTGACCGAGCTGTTCCCGCATGTGATGCATGTGGACTACCTGAACCCGCTGTTCGCCTCGTTGCTGGGCGGGCTGCTGCTGGGCACGGGCTGCCTGTTTCTGGCGCGCCACCGCTCCAGCCTCGGTGGGGCCACGGTGGTGTCGCTGTACCTGCAGGCCCGCTACGGCATGCGCGCGGGCAAGGTGCAGATGATGATCGATGGCACCGTGGTGCTGCTGGCGCTGTTTGTGGTGCCGGTGGACCGCGTGGCGTATTCGGTGCTGGCCGTGCTGGTGATGAGCGGGTTCTTGTGGATCAGCCACCGGCCAGGGCGTTACGTGGGCCACTGAGGGCGGGGGCTGCCAGCGCGGCGGCTGCCTGCCTCAGATCGTGAACGGGTCCCCGGGTTTTGAGCCCCTGCGAAACCCCGGTGGTCGATTCAATTCCATCTGTCAACCCTGCTTCAGTGGGGGTGCGTTGGCACGTCCACCCGCACTAGAGTCCCTGTCACCCCGCCTGAACCTGCACCACGGGAGCCGGATTCGCCCGCGCTTTCTGAGGGGGTGAAGCGCCCACCCCGTTCACGTGCCCGGAGAACCCCTGATGTATCGAACTTTTTCTGCCAGAGCCGAGGCGCTGTGGGCAAGGCTTGCCGGGGCGGCAAGGCTGTTCCTTCCGGTGGTGAGTGGAGTCCTGATGGCGTGTGGCGCTGGCGAAGACCCCGTTGCGCCCCCACCACCGCCACCCGTGGCGCAACATTCCGTGGGCGGCACCGTGACGGGGCTGGTCGGCACGCTCATCCTGGCCAATGGCACGGGAGCGGACCTGACCATCACGGCCAGCGGCAGCTATGCCACCAGCATTTCGCAGGGCGAGGCTTATCACATCGTTGTGCGGACCCAGCCCGCCGGGCAGACCTGCGTTGTGGAAAACGGCTCGGGCGTGGTGGCAGGCCCGGTCACCAATATCCTGGTGGCCTGCACCACCCATACCTACACCGTCGGCGGATCGATCACGGGGTTGCTTGGCGTCGTGACCTTGCGGCTCAACGGCGCCGCGGACCTGATGGTGGCAGCCAATGGCGTTTTCAGTTTTGCATCTCCGCTGTCCCACGGCAGCCCCTATGCCGTGACGGTGCGCGAACAGCCAGCGGACCAGGTTTGCACGGTGGATGCTGCCACCGGGGCTGTGGTGGCGCCAGTGACTCAGGTGCGGGTGCTTTGCCGCACGGTAACTTCGCCTCCCCCTCCGCCACCTCCGCCCCCACCTGTGCCGGCGCCCTCCACGCCGGGTGGCCTGGGCATTGCCTATGGGACGAAGGCACTGGTCTTTTCCTGGACCTCGGCGCCCGGCGCCACCAGCTACACGGTGTACGAAGACCCGGACGGCCCGGGCCCGCTGGCACCCGCGCAGATCGGCTCGACGGCTACCACCGGGGTGACCTACGCCATACGGGGGCTGTTGCACGAGCGGCTGAATGCCACGTACACGGTGCGCGCCTGCAACGCGGGCGGGTGCAGCGCCCCATCGGCCTCCGTGGCTGCGGACATGGTGCGTGCCGTTGGCTACTTCAAGGCTTCCACCACCACGGTCGAAGGTCGGTTCGGAAACCGTGTGGCCTTGTCCGGCAACGGCACCACGCTGGCCGTGGGGGCCTATGGCGAGGGCGGCAACACCGGCGCGGTGTACGTTTTCACGAAGAGCGGCGCCACGTGGTCGCAGCAGGCGCGCATTGCGGCCCCCAATGGCGAGGCCAACGACTATTTTGGCAACGCCCTGGCCTTGTCTGCCGACGGCAATACGCTGGCCATCGGCGCGGACGGCGAAAGCGGCGATCAGAAGGGCACCTTTTCGACGATGCCGGCCACCAACAACCTGGCCAGCAACTCAGGTGCCGTCTACGTGTATGCCCGCACGGGTGCATCCTGGTCGCAGCAGGCCTTCATCAAGGCGAACAACGCGGATGCGGACGATCTTTTCGGTTCATTCGTCGCCCTCTCGAACGACGGCAACACCTTGGCGGTTGGCGCCTACAACGAGGATGGCGACTTGACCGGAGTGCACGGCAACGCCGCCTATTCCGCGTCTGGGGCTGCCTATGTCTTTACCCGCACAGGCACCAGCTGGGCACAGCAAGGCTACCTCAAGGCCTCCAACGCGGGGGCGGGAGATTTCTTCGGGATCTACCTCAGTGTGTCCGGGTCGGGTGACACCTTGGCGGTGGGGGCCTTCTTTGAGCGCAGCGCCTTCGCAAGCAATCCGGCGGACGACACGCTGGCCAATGCCGGAGCGGCCTACGTGTTCGAGCGCAACGCGGGCACGTGGTCGCAGCAGGCCTACCTGAAGGCTCCGCAACCCCTGGCGCAGGACCGCTTCGGCGTGGCGGTCCAGCTGTCGGGCGACGGCAATACGCTGGCCGTGGGAATGGACGGAGACAGCAGCAACCACACTGGCGTTTTCGTGGTGCCCCCCGCGAGCAACACGCTGGCCACCAACTCGGGAGCGGTGTTCGTGTTCATCCGTGCAGGCGGCGCCTGGCAGGCACAGGCCTATTTGAAGGCCTCCAATACCCGCGCGCCCCACCGTTTCGGGAACAACCTGGCCATGTCCAGCGACGGCAACACGCTGGTGGTGCCGTCGTACCGGGACAACAGCAGTGCGCGCGGATTCAATGGAGACCAGGCCGACACCGCGGCAGTCGATGCAGGCGCTGTGCTGGTGTTTCGCCGCAGCGCCGGCTCCTGGGCGCAGCAAACCTACCTGAAGGCCCCCAACACCGGCGCCGGGGACCGGTTCGGCGGCCGCGTTGCGATATCCGGTGACGGCACCACGCTGGCCGTGGGTGCATCGACGGAAGACGGCGGGTCGAACGGAGTTGGTGGCAACCAGATCGACGAAAGCAGAACCAACGCGGGCGCGGTGTACCTGTACTGACGCTTTGAGGAGCGGGGCTGGTGGATGTCCTGCCCCTTCCTTCATTGCCTGGTGGTGGTGCTGCGGCCCCCAGCGCCCCTGAGTGCCCTTGGGCGCCGCCCGATCTGCTGGGTCTGTGCGCTTTACCGCACGCGCATGCCGGGCGTGGCGCCGGGCCAGGGGTTGAGCACGTAGATGCCGGGGTTGGCTTTTTCGTCGCCATGGCTGGCGGCCAGGACCATGCCTTCACTCACGCCAAACTTCATCTTGCGCGGGGCCAGGTTGGCCACCATCACCGTGTGTTTGCCGATCAGGTCTTCGGGCTTGTAAGCGCTGGCGATGCCGCTGAAGACGTTGCGCGTGCGGCCTTCGCCCACGTCCAGCGTCAGGCGCAGCAGCTTGGTCGATCCCTCCACGGCTTCGCAGTTCACGATCAGCGCAATGCGCAGGTCGATCTTGGTGAAGTCGTCGATGGTGATGGTGGGCGCGAGTTCCTCACCACCGGGTTCTGCTATGGTTTCGGTAGCTGCTGGCGCTTGTTCTGCCTGAGCTGGGGCCTCAAACAATGCTTCAATCTGCTCGGGGGTGACGCGCTGCATGAGGTGCTGGTAGGGCTTGATTACGTGACCATCAGGAAGGCAAGTCGTGGCATCGACCCATGAGAGAGGCTTTCCCTCCAATCCAAGCATCTCTTCGACTTGCGTTGCTACACCAGGCAGCACAGGCTTCAAGTAGATAGTCAGCAGCCTGAAGCAGTTGATAAGAACGCTGCAGACAATCTGGAGGCTCCCAGAGTCAGATTCGTTCTTCGCTAGAACCCACGGCTTCTTCTCGTCGGCGTACTGGTTGACCGCATCGGCCAAGTACATGATTTCTCTGGCTACTTTGCTGTACTCGCGATTCTCGTAGGCCTCTTTGATTCCCGGAGCGGCCGCCATGATCGTGGTGATCACTGAGTCAATTTCATCTTCTGGTGCGCCAGGCTTTGTGTCCCCTTGGAGAAACACTGAGACAAGTTTCCCTTCGAACCTTTTGGTAAGAAAGCCCGCAGCACGGCTGGCAATGTTCACGTACTTGCCGATCAAATCGCTGTTCACGCGCAGCATGAAGTCTTCGGCATTGAAGTCGATGTCTTCGTTGCGCGCCGACAGCTTGGCCGCCAGGTAGTAGCGCAGCCATTCGGCGTTCATGTTCAGGCTCAGGTATTTGAGCGGGTCCAGGCCCGTGCCGCGGCTCTTGCTCATCTTCTCGCCGTTGTTCACGGTCAGGAAGCCGTGCACGAACACGTTGTCGGGCGTCTTGCGGCCGCTGAAATGCAGCATCGCGGGCCAGAACAGCGTGTGGAAGGTGACGATGTCCTTGCCGATGAAGTGGTACTGCTCGGTGTCGGGCGCAGCCATGTATTCGTCGAAGCTGCGCGTGTCTCCGTGCTTGTCCTTGGGGCCGCCCTTGTCGAACCAGTTCTTGAGCGAGGCCAGGTAGCCCACGGGCGCGTCGAGCCAGACGTAGAAGTACTTGCCCGGTGCGTCGGGGATTTCGATGCCGAAGTAGGGCGCGTCGCGCGAGATGTCCCAGTCGCCCAGGCCTTCGCTGGTCGTGCCGTCCGGGTTGGTGCGGACGGTGAACCACTCCTTGATCTTGTTGGCCACCTCGGGCTGGAGCTTGCCATCCTGCGTCCACTTCTCCAGAAACTCCACGCAGCGCGGGTCCGACAGCTTGAAGAAGAAATGCTCGGAGTTCTTCAGCTCGGGCTTGGCGCCGGACAGGGCCGAGAACGGGTTGATCAGGTCGGTGGGTGCATAGACCGAGCCACACACCTCGCAGTTGTCGCCGTACTGGTCCTTGGCGTGGCACTTGGGGCACTCGCCCTTGATGTAGCGGTCGGGCAGGAACATGTTCTTCTCGGGGTCGAAGAACTGCTCGATGGTGCGCACCTCGATCAGCGAGCCATCCGCGCGGTCGCGCAGGTCACGGTAGATCTGGCGGGCCAGGTCGTGGTTTTCGGGCGCATCGGTGCTGTGCCAGTTGTCAAAGCTGATGTGAAAACCATCAAGGTACTGCTTGCGGCCGGCGGCGATGTCGGCCACGAACTGCTGTGGCGTCTTGCCTGCTTTTTCGGCGGCAATCATGATCGGCGCGCCGTGGGTGTCGTCCGCGCCCACGAAGTTCACCGCGTGGCCCTGCATTCGCTGGTACCGCACCCAGATGTCGGCCTGGATGTATTCCATGATGTGGCCGATGTGGAAGTTGCCGTTGGCATACGGCAGGGCGGTGGTAACGAAGAGTTTGCGGGCGGATGACGTCATGAAAAGCGGCTTTCTCAGGCGGAACCCGTGATTTTAGGCGGTCGGCAGTGTCCTTGACCGCTGCGGGCGCTGCGTGGGCCCGGTTGGGTCGCCCAGGTGCCAATCAGGGCGTGCGCGCAGGCCACCGATGGCGCCACAATGCCTCGCATTCCAACATGCAACGAGGAGATCACAAATGGCCAGAACATGGGCGAAACGGGTGGGGTGGGGCGTCGGCGGCGCTGTGTTGGCGCTGGCCGCCTACCTGGCGGCGTGGCCGGTGCCCATCCAGCCGGTGGCCTGGAGCGCGCCTGCCGCGCCGGGCTACCAGGGTGTGCACGCACCCAACCAGCGCCTGGCCAAGCTGCAGATGATCGCCCTCAAGGGCGAGGTGGGGCCCGAGCACATCGCTTTTGGCAAGGACGGCAAGCTCTACACCACGGTGCTCAGCGGCAATATCCTGCGCATGAATGCCGATGGCTCGGGCCAGGAGGTGTTTGCCAACACCGGCGGGCGGGTGCTGGGCTTTGACTTTGATGCAGCAGGCAACCTGATTGCCGCCGATGCGGTCAAGGGCCTGTTGTCCATTGCGCCCGATGGCAAGGTCACCGTGCTGGCCGACAAGGTGGGCAACGACCCTATCCGCTATGCCGATGCGGTGGTGGTGGCCCAAAGCGGCAAGATGTACCTGAGCGACGCCTCCACACGCTTTGCCCCCAAGGACTGGGGCGGTACCTTTGAAGCCAGCGTGCTCGACATCCTGGAGCAGGCCAGCACGGGCCGGGTGATCGAATACGACCCCGCCACCCGCACCACACGCGTGGTGGCCCGGGGCATCAGCTTTGCCAATGGCGTGGCGCTGAGCCAGGACGAGAAAAGCCTGTTCGTCAACGAAACCGGCAAATACCGCGTGTGGAAGATCGCGGTGGACGCGAACGACCTCGACATCAGCGAGGCCGATGCCAAGGTCAAGGCGCCCGCCGGCAGCCAGCCCGCACCCCAGGCCCGCGTGCTGCTGGACAACCTGCCCGGCTACCCCGACAACCTGATGCGCGGCATGGACGGCCGCATCTGGCTGGGCTTTGCCAAGCCGCGCGGCGCCGCCATCGACAACATGGCCGGCAAGCCCTGGCTGCGCAGCCTGACGCTGCGCCTGCCGCGCGCGCTGTGGCCCATCCCCAAGCCCTACGGCCATGTGATCGCGTTCACCGACGACGGCAAGGTGGTGGCCGACCTGCAGGACCCGAGCGGCGCTTACCCCGAGACCACGGCGATCACCGAAACGGCGGACCGGCTGTATGTGCAGAGCCTGCACGCGCATGGCCTGGGCTGGTTGCCCAAGGATGTACTCAAGGGGCAGTAGCGGTCTCTTGGTCGCCGCTGCCACGGTATGGCGCGCTGCCTGCAAGGCGCGAGGCGACCCAGGGGGGTGTCACGAATGCTCCCTCATCTGCACCTCGGCGCCGGTATCCGTCCAGCCGAAGAACCGGCACACCTCGGCCCGCATGGCCAGGGTGTCGGCCCGGCCCAGGGCCATCAGCTCCTTCGTGTAGCCCGACTCGAACAGCAGGTAGCTGGCCAGTGCGGCGCCGCGCACGTCGGCCATGTTAGAGGTCACGCCCAACGCGCCCAGCATGGCGCGCACGGGCCCAGGCAGGTCGCCCACATGGCGTGCTGCCACGGCATCGAGCCGTTGCGAGGGGGCAATCACCAGCAGCTCGATGGGACGCAGCGCGCTGTGCAGGCGTTTTTCCTCGGGGATGAGCGACAGGGTCTGGTTGATGCGCTGCACGCGCTCCACGTCCACCGCCAGCGCGTCCAGAAAGATGTTGGACAGCGCGTGCCCCGCAATCTGCGCCAGCGTGGGGTAGGTGGCCGTGGGATTGGCGGCGGCATCGCCCTTGGGCTCGTGCATGCGGCCCGCGCCGATCACCAGAATTCGCTCTGCCCCCAGATGGATCGCAGGGGCAATGGGCGCCGACTGGCGCATGGAACCGTCACCAAAATACTCGATGTGGTCATCCACCTCGATGGCCTTGGCCGGAAAAATGAACGGAATGGCCGAGGACGCTAGCAGGTGCTCGTGCGTGATGCGGTCGCTGGCGGCCTTGCGTTGCGAGCGCACCCAGGGCTTGACGGGCGTGGCGGCTTCAAAAAAAGTGACATGTTCGCCCGAGCTGTAGCTCGACGCCGTCACGGCCAGCGCCGTGAGGTGGCCCTTGCGGATGAGCCCCGGCAGGCGCACCAGCGGCACCATCTTGACGAGCAGTTTCTCCAGCGGCGAGTTGTCCAGCAGCGAGCGCGGTCGCATGCGCCGCCAGCGCGCCAGCGCCCAGCCCATCGACACCAGCGTGAGCCATCGCGCGCCGCTGCGCATCACCGAGAGCGAGTCGGCGCCATAGACCTGGCTGGCGTGGAACTGGCGCCACACGCGGGCAATGCGGCGCACCGCGCGGTCGAAATTGTCGGCCCCGCAGGCCAGTGCCGCCGCGTTGATGGCGCCGGCGGAAGTGCCCGTGATGATGGGGAACGGGTTGGGCCCGCCGCCTTCTCCGCAGGCGTGGCGGATGTCGGCAATGGCCTCCAGCACGCCCACCTGGTAGGCGGCACGGGCGCCACCGCCGGTGAGCAGCAGGCCGGTAGGGGGGCGGTGGGAGGCAGGGGTATCGGAAGGGGCTGAGGGCGGCATGGGTGTTTGCTGGGTGGTGCCCCAAGTGTCGGGGGGCGGCAGCGAGCGTTTTATGTGGGAAAACCCGCATGGAGGAGGCTGGAGATCTCGCCGTTGCCGAGGGGCTTCAATCTTGCAAACCCCCACCGAAGGGTTGGGGACGAGCCTGTGTCGGGCTTCCTCCATTGCAGCGCGGGTGGGGCACGGGTTGCCTGCGGGGTGCCTGTGGCATGCTCGCGAAGATTTTTGTGGGGGGCGGATTGAACCAGCGCATCATCGTTTCGCTTGATTTCCCTGCGGCTGCGTCCGCTTCCGACCTAGTCCGGAAGCTGGGCCCCGCCGCGTCTTTCTACAAGGTGGGCTTGCAGTTGCTCACGGCGGCAGGCCCTTCCTTTGTCCGCGAGCTGGTGGACGCCGGAAAGCGGGTTTTTTTGGACCTCAAGCTGTTTGAAATCCCAAGCTCGGTGGCTGCCGCCGTTGCTGCGGCCGGGGAGTTGGGCGTTTCCCTGGTGACGGTTCATGCTTCGGCAGGATCTGCGGTGCTGGAAGCTGCCGTGGCGTCTGCGGCGCACTTCCCCGGGCTCAAAGTGCTCGCACTGACCGTCATCACCAGTATGGACGACGAGGCGCTGCGCGAAGTGGGCGTGGTATCGACAGTGCCAGAACAGGTGCTGCGCCTTGCGCTCCTTGCCCAAGCAGCAGGCTGCCATGGCGTAGTCGCATCGCCACTGGAAGCCAGGCTCCTGCGCAACACATTGCCGCAGGAGATGCTGATCGTCACGCCCGGCATACAGCCGTTGGAGTTTGCCAAAGGCGACCACGCCCGCTTTACCACCGCAGCACAGGCCATCGAGGCTGGTGCAACGCACGTGGTGGTTGGCCGGCCGATATCACGCGCTTTGAACCCTGCCATTTCTTTTGCCGCCCTGTGCGCAGAACTGGACGGTTGAAACCGTGGCCCAGGAAGGGCCGGCTCGTCGCCTTTTGACTTCACTGCGGTGATTCAGCGGGGCTGCGGACCTTGAAACATAGCTACCTAGCCTTGGCGCAGCAGAAGCTGCGCCACAGCATCGCCCTGCAGCACCACGATGGCGTGTTCGCCAGCAAACGCCTGGGCGTTGTCGCTGACCTGCCCCAGGGCTGCCACATAGACGCCCGCCTGGGCATCGCTGGCCACCATGGCCGCGTGCAGTTCGCGCAAGGGCTCCACGCCGTGGGTGGCAGCCTTCCAGCGCTTGGCGCTCACCAGCGTGGTCTTGCCGCCCAGGGTCAGGCGCATGTCGGCCCCGGCGTTGTTGCCGTTGATCCGCTCCACGGTGTAGCCCGCCCGGGTCCAGGCGGATGCCAGGGTGTCGGCAAAGCTGCGCCAGGGCATGCTGCCCACGGCCTCCAGCATCTCGGCAACTCTGGCAGGGTTGGGGGCGCGCAGTTGTTTCCAGGCAGCAATGCAGCCGACCACAAAGATGGGGAAACCCGCCAGCGCACCCACCGCAAAGTATTCCTTGGGCAGCAGCGCACCTGCGGCCAGGACGATGAGGCCGACCACCACAAAGCTGACCCACCATGGCGAGCGCAGCAGCATGGCAAACAGGGATTTCTCGGCCATCTTGAATTTCACGGGGGTCCTTTTCGTTCGGTTTCACGGGTTGCCGCCGCTGTAGAGCCAGGGACAGAGCGAGCGCATTGTCCTTCAGCTGAAGGGGCCTGCGCCTTCGGAATAGACTACCCGCCCCACAGGAGCTATTTGCATGTCAGTCACCGAACAGGGCCTTTTGGCCGCACTTTCCAGCGTGCTGGACCCCCACACGGCCAAGGATTTCGTCAGCACCCGCGCCTTGCGCAACCTGCAGATCACCGGTGGCGATGTGGCTTTTGATGTCGAACTGGGCTACCCCGCCAAAAGCCTGGTGCCCGAGCTGCGCCGCAGCCTGGTGGCCGCCGCCAAGGGCGTGGCGGGGGTCGAGAACGTGTCAGTCAACATCACCACCAAGGTCATCGCCCACGCCGTGCAGCGCGGCGTGCAGCTCTTGCCCCAGGTCAAGAACATCATCGCCGTGGCCTCCGGCAAGGGCGGCGTGGGCAAGAGCACCACGGCCGCCAACCTGGCCCTGGCCCTGGCCGCCGAGGGCGCCAGCGTGGGCGTGCTGGACGCCGACATCTACGGCCCGAGCCAGCCCATGATGCTGGGCATCAACCGCCGCCCCGAAAGCGACGACGGCAAGACCATGGAGCCGCTGGAGAACTACGGCGTGCAGGTCATGTCCATCGGCTTCCTGGTGGACCAGGACGAAGCCATGATCTGGCGCGGCCCCATGGCCACGCAGGCGCTGGAGCAGCTGCTGCGCCAGACCAACTGGAAGGACCTGGACTACCTCATCATCGACATGCCGCCGGGCACCGGCGACATCCAGCTCACGCTGTCCCAGCGCGTGCCCATGACCGGCGCGGTGATCGTCACCACCCCGCAGGACATCGCCCTGCTGGATGCCAAGAAGGGCATCAAGATGTTCGAGAAGGTGGGCGTGCCCATCCTGGGCATCGTCGAGAACATGGCAGCCCATGTGTGCAGCAACTGCGGCCACGTGGAACACATCTTTGGCGCCGATGGCGGCAAGAAGATGGCAGCCGAATACAACATGGACTACCTGGGCGCGCTGCCGCTGGACATGAGCATCCGCCTGCAGGCCGACAGCGGCAAGCCCACCGTGGTGGCCGACCCGGATGGGGACGTGGCCAAGATCTACAAGAAGGTGGCGCGCGACGTGGCGGTGAAGATCGCCCAGCAGGCCAAGGATTTCTCCAACAAGTTCCCCACCATCTCGATCAGCAAGAACACCTGATCCTCCTGACCTGCCGCACTGCGCCATGAATCTGCTCGCGTCCCTGCGCTACCTGGTGGCGCTGCACGAGCACCGGCACTTTGGCCGGGCGGCGCAGGCCTGCCACATCACGCAGCCTGCGCTCTCCAACGCGCTGCGCGCGCTGGAGAAGGAGTTTGGCGTGGTGGTGGTGCGCCGGGGCCGCAGCTTTGAGGGCTTCACGCCCGAGGGCGAGCGGGTGCTGGCCTCGGCCCAGCGCATGCTGCATGAGCACCAGGTGCTGCAGCAGGACCTCTCCAGCGACGCCGCCCACCCACGCGGCACGCTGCGCCTGGGCGCTGTGCCCACGGCCATGCCCATCCTGGCGCGGTTTGCGGCGCAGTTGCAGGCGCGGCACCCGGGCATCTTGCCGGTGGCGCTGTCGATGAGTTCGCAGGCCATCGAAGCGGGGCTGGAGAGCATTTCACTCGACCTTGCGCTGGGCTACACCGAGCGCATGCCGGCACGCGGCGGCCAGCTGCGGGCTTGGCCGCAGTACGTGGAGCACTACTTTCTGCTGCGCCGGGCCGACAGCCTCCAAGGCCGCGGCCTGCAGATCGGCCAGTCCATCGGTTGGGCCGAGGCGGCCGCCCAGCCGCTGTGCCTGCTCACGCCCGAGATGCACAACCGCAGCCTGGTCGACGGCGCTTTTCGCAGTGCGGGCGCCACGGTGTTGCCGGCCATGGAGACCGATTCGGTGCTGACCCTGGCCCTCTCCGTGGTGGCGGGCAACCTGTGCAGCGTGTTGCCCGGCGCGTTGGTGGATGCCGTGCGCGGCCACGATGGGCTGGAGGCCTTGCCGCTTGTCGGCCCAGTGCTCACCACGCCCATCGGTTTCATGTCGCACCGCCAGGTGCAGCCCACGCGGGCGCTGGATGCGGCGCTGGCCCTGGCGCAGGACACGGAATGGCTGCAGCACGCCACAGCACACAGCGGGTTGCTGACGGCTTCCCAGCGATAGGGCGATTGGCAAAGCGCCCCCGCAGGCCAAAGTAATTTCACCCGCAGGTTCAACGGACCGCCACAGTCAGGGCTCGTTGAATGAAGGCACGCTGCGCACACCCATGCCCACCGTCGCCGCGATGACCAGGAAAAAAGGCCATAGGTACAGGCTGGTGACGTTGCCAAAGCGGGTGACGCTGTAAATCAGAAACAGCGCGGACAAGGCCACCAGTTGCGCAACGATGTATTTGGCGAGCGCGCCATTGTTCGGCTGGATGAACAGGTAAATGAGCGCCACCACCATGAGCCCATAGGCGGTGGTCACCGAATGCCAGGCCACCTCTGCAACCGCCCGAATGCCCGGCGGCAACGAGCTTTCTTGAACCGGTGCATTCAGTTGCGGGCTGCCCACGAAGATTTGCATCCCCATCATGAACAAGCACAGCGTTGCTGCAGCCAAATACCAGTAGTTGAGCTTTCGCACAGGATTTCCTTTGGGTGTCATTGAACGGCCGATTGCGCAGCCACGTGGCGCTGCCAGGCGATGAAGGCGGGGGCGCCAATCAGTTCCAGCACCGTGAAGCCGATAAAAGGCACGGGCGGAAGTCCGACGAAGGCCATCGACAGCGCCCGCCCCACGCCGCCCAGAAACACCGCGCCCCACAGCACGGCAAACAACCGGCCTTCGTGCTCGATGCGCGGCAGCAGCGACCACATCGCCAAGCCCAGGGCCAGCCACACGCCACCAAAAAAGCGCAGGTTGCCGTCGAGCAGGGCATCACGCGGCAGGCCGGTCGTGTGGTAGATCGGGTCGTCGATGCCCATCATCGTCAGCACGCCGGTGGCGACCGGGATCAACGCCATCACAGCGGTGGTGGCTTGGAGCAGGCGTCGGGTCATGGTGATCTTTACGGTGTCAGGATTGATGCATTGTCGAGATGTATCTTGACTGTGTCAAGATTGCCGCCATGACCGATCCTGAACTCCCCCGCGCCACCTACCACCACGGCGATCTGCGCAGCGCCCTGGTGGCGGCCGCCGAGGGCTTGCTCGCGTCCGGGGCCACGCTCAGCCTGCGCTCGGTGGCCAAGGCAGCGGGCGTATCGCATGCGGCGCCGTACCACCACTTCGCCAATCTGGATGCCTTGCTCGCCGCAGTGGCCACGCGGGGTTTTCAAGACCTGGCGGCCGATATGGAGGCAGCACACCACGGCACAGACACTGCCGCCACGCTGGTGGGGCATTGCACCGCCTACGTGGCCTTTGCGCTCGCGCGCCCCGCCGCGTTCCGGCTCATGTTCAGCCCGCTGCTGCAGCGCAAGGCCGACCACCCGGCGTTTCAGGCGGCGGCGGACGGGTCTTTTCAGGTACTGCGGCAGGCCGCCCATGCCCATGTGGCCGAGGGGGCGGACGAACTGGCGCTGGCGGGATGGAGCCTTGCCCACGGCCTGGCCAGCCTTGCGATTGACGGCGCCTTGTCGGCTGCGCCCGTGTCCATGCCCTCGACGCAAGACCTGGCGGCCATGCTGGCGAGCCGGTTGCTGGTGAGTCTGCCGACGGGCAGGGTGGGTCGCTGACAGGCTGACCCTTGCCGCTGATGCCGCGCAAAACCACGGTGTGCAGCCCATTTGTTTTTGTGATCGACCCATGTGCATCGGCAATTTGACGCGCCAAGGGGGCTCGCCGACACTGCGCTCGCCAGGCGGCCTTATGCAGGCGGCTTCATAACCACAACAAGACATTCCACGATTTCGCTCCATGCACCTTGCCCCCGAAGCCCCCACCGCAGCCGTCGTCGCCGCCGTGTCCGTCAACGACATGCGCGATCGCATCCGCCGAAAAAGCCGCCTCAAGGGCCGCCAGCCCGAAGACGCTGCGATGGCCGAAGTGGCGCAACTGCTGGGCCCGCGCCCGCCCGAAGGCTTTCGGCGCGACCTGCTGATTGAATTTCTGCACCGCTTGAACGACCACTTTGGCGTGCTGCACGACCGGCATTTGGTGGCGCTGGCCAAGCAGATGAATCTGCCCATGGCCGAGGTGTACGAGGTGGCCAGCTTTTACCACCACTTTGAGATCGTGCGCGGCGACGAAGCAGTGGCCCCGCGCCTGGTGCTGCGCGTGTGCGAGAGCCTGAGCTGTAGCTTGGCCGGTGCCAGCGAACTGTTGGCGGCGCTGACCGAACGCCTGCGCGCTGCAGGGCAGGCCGATGTGCAGGTGGTGGCCGTACCCTGCGTGGGCCGTTGCGAGCA
Organism: Acidovorax sp. Root275; assembly: GCF_001428965.1. Classification (NCBI taxonomy): domain Bacteria; kingdom Pseudomonadati; phylum Pseudomonadota; class Betaproteobacteria; order Burkholderiales; family Comamonadaceae; genus Acidovorax; species Acidovorax sp. Root275. The sequence continues at coordinate 503,823 of NZ_LMJH01000008.1, forward strand.
GGCGCCCGTGGCCGTGGTGCACCAGTGCCCGGTGCCACACGCCACGGTGGACGCCGTGCTGGAAACGCTCAATTCGAAGCCAAATCGGGCTCTGGCGCTTCATCCACAAGCGCAAGTAGCTATCAATTTTGATATTGCAGCGCTGGCCGAGAACAGTGTGCCTGCGCAGCCGGACGGGGCCAGCCCCGCCCACACCGACCTCGCCGTCTATCGCGCCCATGGTGGTTATCAGACGGCGGCCGCGCTGGTCAATGGCGAGATGGATGCTGAAGCCGTGCTCGTAGCCATGGAAAACTCGGGCCTGCGCGGCCTGGGCGGGGCGGGGTTTCCGGCCGGGCGCAAGTGGAGGATTGTTCGGGACCAACCTGCTCCGCGCGTGATGGCGGTCAACATCGACGAGGGCGAGCCCGGCACCTTCAAGGACCGCACCTACCTCGAACGCGACCCCCACCGCTTTCTGGAAGGCGTGCTCATCGCCGCGCAGGTGGTGGGCACCGAGGCGGTCTACATCTACCTGCGCGACGAGTACCACGGCTGCCGCGCGCTGCTGCAGACGGCGCTCGATGACCTGCACGTCCAGCCGCCGTGCCCGCTGCCCCACATCGAGCTGCGGCGCGGTGCGGGCGCCTACATCTGCGGCGAAGAGTCGGCCATGATCGAGAGCATCGAAGGCAAACGTGGCGAGCCCCGCATGCGCCCGCCCTACATCGCGCAGGTGGGCCTGTTCGGCCGGCCCACGCTGGAGCACAACTTCGAGACGCTGTACTGGGTGCGCGACATCGTCGAGCGCGGGCCCGAGTGGTTTGCCAGCTTCGGCCGCCACGGGCGCAAGGGGCTGCGCAGTTTCAGCGTCAGCGGGCGCGTCCGGCAGCCGGGCGTCAAGCTCGCGCCTGCGGGCATCACGGTGCAGGAACTCATCGACGAATACTGCGGCGGCATGGCCGATGGCCACCAGCTCTACGCCTACCTGCCCGGCGGCGCGTCGGGCGGCATCCTGCCCGCCAGCCTGAACCACATTCCGCTCGACTTCGACACGCTGCAGCCCTACGGCTGCTTCATCGGCTCGGCCGCCGTCATCGTGCTCAGCCAGCACGACCGGGCGCGCGATGCGGCGCTGAACGTGATGCGGTTCTTCGAGCACGAAAGCTGCGGCCAGTGCACCCCCTGCCGGGTGGGCACGGCCAAGGCTGCGGCGTTGATGCGCGCCCCGCAGTGGGACGAAGAACTGCTGGACGATCTGGCCCAGGTGATGGGCGATGCGTCCATCTGCGGGCTGGGCCAGGCCGCGCCCAACCCCATCCGCTGCATCCACAAATATTTTGCGCACGAGGTGGGCGAGGCACCCTGGCCGGGCGACTTGCCCCGGCCGCGCAGCAGCCCGCTCGCCGAGCAACTGCCCCCGGGAGTGCGGCCATGAGCGCCGTATTGACATCCACTGCAGTGCAGCCCGGCGTGGCGTTCGAGCTGGACGGCCAGCCCGTCACCGCCCATGCTGGCGAAACCATCCTCAAAGCCGCGCAGCGCCATGGCGTGGAGATCCCGCACCTGTGCTACACCGACGGCCTGCGCCCCGACGGCAACTGCCGCGCCTGTGTGGTCGAGATCGCGGGCGAGCGCACGCTGGCCCCCAGCTGCTGCCGCGCGCCCACGCCCGGCATGAAGGTGCAGGCCACCAGCCCGCGCGCCCGCAAGAGCCAGCAGATGGTGGTGGAGATGCTGCTGTCCGACATGCCCGATGTCGGATACCGGTGGAACGACGAAAAGACGTGCACTCCTGATTTGATAGCTGGTAGCGCTCATCCATCTAGCGGTAACGGCCATTTTTATTCAAAAAATGATGCCCCAGTGGGCCAGCATGGCGAGCTGAGCGCCTGGGCCGACCGCCTGGGCGTCTCGGTGCGCCCGGCCCTCCACGCCCTGCGCCGCGAGCAGCCTGCGCCCGACCTGAGCCACCCGGCCATGGCGGTCAACCTGGACGCCTGCATCCAGTGCAACCGCTGCGTGCGCGCCTGCCGCGAGGAACAGGTGAACGACGTGATCGGCTACGCCTTGCGCGGCGCCGACAGCAAGATCGTCTTCGACCTGGATGACCCCATGGCCGAGAGCACCTGCGTGGCCTGCGGCGAATGCGTGCAGGCCTGCCCCACGGGCGCGCTCAGCCCCAAGACGCACATCGGCTCGCAAAAGGTGGACCGCAAGGTCGACTCGGTCTGCCCGTTCTGCGGCGTGGGCTGCCTCATCACCTACAACGTGCGCGATGAAAAAATCATCAGCGTCGAGGGCCGCGACGGCCCGGCCAACCACGGCCGCCTGTGCGTGAAAGGGCGCTTCGGCTTCGACTACGCCCACCACCCCGACCGCCTGACGGTGCCGCTGGTCCGCAAAAGTGGTGTGCCCAAGGAGGTGCGGCCCTACGGCGCTGACTGGCGCGATACCTTCCGTGAAGCAACCTGGGACGAGGCGCTCGACCTGGCCGCGGGCACCCTGAAAGACCTGCGCGACACCCATGGCCCTAAGGCGCTGGCGGGCTTCGGCTCGGCCAAGGGCAGCAACGAAGAGGCCTACCTGTTCCAGAAGCTGGTGCGCACCGGCTTTGGCAGCAACAACGTGGACCACTGCACGCGGCTGTGCCACGCCTCCAGCGTGGCCGCGCTGCTCGAAGGCGTGGGCTCCGGCGCGGTCAGCAACCCGGTGCACGACGTGGAGCATGCCGAGCTGATCTTCGTGATCGGCTCCAACCCCACCGCCAACCACCCCGTGGCCGCCACGTGGATGAAGAACGCCGCACAGCGCGGCGCGAAGATCGTGCTGGCCGACCCGCGCATCACGGACATTGGCCGCCACGCCTGGCGCACCCTGCAGTTCAAGGCCGACACCGATGTGGCCATGCTCAACGCGCTGATCCACACGGTGATCGACGAAGGCCTGGTGGATGAGGCCTTCATCCGCGACCGCGCCAACAACTTCGAAGCTTTGAAGGCCAACGTGATGGGCTGCAGCCCCGAGGCCATGGCCCCGGTGTGCGGCATCCCGGCCGAGACGCTGCGCGAGGTGGCGCGTGCGTTTGCCACGGCGAAGGCGTCGATGATCCTCTGGGGCATGGGCGTGAGCCAGCACGTGCACGGCACCGACAACGCGCGCTGCCTGATCGCGCTGTGCGCCGTCACCGGCCAGATCGGCAAGCCCGGCTCCGGCCTGCACCCGCTGCGCGGCCAGAACAACGTGCAGGGCGCGAGCGACGCGGGGCTGATCCCCATGATGTTCCCCAACTACCAGCGCGTGGACAACGCGGGGGCGCATGCCTGGTTCGAGGACTTCTGGGGCACCCGGCTCGATGAGTCGCCGGGCTACACCGTGGTCGAGATCATGCGCAAGGCCTTGGCCGACGACAGCGACCCGCACAAGGTGCGGGGCATGTACATCATGGGCGAGAACCCCGCCATGAGCGACCCCGACCTGAACCACGCGCGCCACGCGCTGGCCAGCCTGTCGCACCTGGTGGTGCAGGACATCTTTTTGACCGAGACCGCCTGGCTGGCCGACGTGGTGCTGCCCGCCAGCGCCTGGCCCGAAAAGACCGGCACCGCCAGCAACACAGACCGCATGGTGCAGATGGGCCGCCGCGCCCTGAACCCGCCGGGCGACGCGCAGCCCGACCTGTGGATCATCCAGCAGATCGCCGCGCGCATGGGGCTTGGCTGGAACTACGAAGGCGAAGAGTCCGGCGTGGCGGCTGTCTACGACGAAATGCGCCAGGCCATGCACGCCAGCATCGAGGGCATCACCTGGGACCGCCTCGCGCGCGACTCCAGCGTGACCTACCCCTGCCTCACGGCCGACGACCCGGGCCAGCCCATCGTCTTCACCGAAAAATTCCCCACGCCCACGGGTCGCCTGCAGCTGGTGCCCGCCAGCTTGATTCCGGCAGCCGAAAAGCCCGATGCCGACTACCCCCTGGTGCTCATCACCGGCCGCCAGCTGGAGCACTGGCACACGGGCAGCATGACGCGGCGCAGCAACGTGCTGGACGCCATCGAGCCCATGGCCACCGCGTCGCTGCATGGCGACGAACTGGCGCGGCTGGGCGTGGCGCCCGGGGCGCTGGTGGGCATCCGCTCGCGGCGCGGCATGGTGCAGGTGCGCGTGCGGCGCGACGACGGCACGCCGCACGGCACTGTGTTCATGCCGTTTGCGTACGTGGAGGCAGCCGCCAACCTGCTCACCAACGCGGCGCTGGACCCGTTCGGCAAGATCCCCGAGTTCAAGTACTGCGCGGTGGCTGTGGAGGTGTTGCAGGGCACGGTCAGCGAAGTCGCCTGACGCCACGTGATCTGCATGCTGTCTGCGGGGCTTTGGGGGGGATTGCTGTCTGCGGGTGCTGCACAGGGGTACAGTCTGCGCCCATGACTGAGCGCCCCTACACCGACGTTGCCGTGATCATGCGCTGCGAGCACATCGACAACCGCTGGCAGCCCTGGCGGTGGTCGCTGGCCGAGGTGGTGATCAACGAGCCCGCCTTTGGCACCGAGCCGCGCCAGATCATCCAGGACGAGCGCGAGCAGCGCTGGCTGTTCCCGGGGTTCCGGGCAGAGCTGTACCGTGATGACGCCGAGGGCTACCACCTCAATCTCACCTCGCCCGCGCCCTGCTGGTTTGTGCTGTGGCGCCCCGACGAAGACCCCGGCATGGGCGAGATCCCGCTGGCACGCCCTGTGGCCGTGAGCCTGAGCTACCACGACGCTGGCCGCTGGCTGGACGCGCAGGAAACCGTGGAACAGGTGCCTGCGGCGCCTGAGGTGGTGGAGACCCTGCGTGCCTTTGTGGCCGAGCACTACCAGCCCGAGCCCAAGCGCCGCAAGCGCCCTGACAGTTTCCGCACGCTGCAGGACCGGTTTGGCAACCCCGCATCCGTCTCCACCGAAAAGCAGCGTGGTGGTGGAGGGAGCGGCGGCGGCAATGCCGGAGGAGGGAGCCATGGCTGACGGGTTCCTGGGCCGCTGGTCGCGCCGCAAGCAAGAGGTGCGCGAAGGGAAGCCGGTGGAAGAGCCGCCACCACCGGCGCCGCCGTTGCCCCCACCTGTTGCTTCGTCGTCACTGGCCCCTACGTCCGCCGTGGTGTCAGGTGCTTCCGACACGGCGGCAGAAGGCGCCGCGCCCGTCGCCGAGGCCCCGCCATCCCCCACGCTGGCCGATGCCCAGGCGCTCACGCCCGCGTCCGATTTCAAGGCCTTTGTGGCCCGCGATGTGTCGCCCGAGGTGCGCAACCTGGCCATGAAAAAGCTGTTTGCCGACCCACACTTCAATGTGATGGATGGGCTGGATATCTACATCGGCGACTACACCCAGCCTGACCCGCTGCCCGAGGGCATGCTGCGCAAGATGGCCAGCGCCCACGCAATGGGCTTTTTTGACCATGAAAGGAAGGCCGAGGCCGAAGCATTGCCCGATGTGCCGGTCGATGGCACTGCTGTGGAAACAGGTGCCGACGTGGGGTCCGACGCAATAGCCCCTGCCCGTGCTCAGCCTCGGGATGATGCGGAGGGGCAAGCCCCAGCAGACGTGGCACAGTCCGGGGTATGCAACGCTATTCCTAGCGACCCCTCCCGCGAGCGTGAGGTGGCCATCCCGCCCGGTGAGGTCGCGGTGGCCATCCCAGCCAGCCACTCTGAACATGACCACGACGCTCATCTGCGACTGCAACCAGACGATGCCCCTCAACGCCAAGGCGTTGGGCGCGGCGCTGCATGAAGACCTGACCCTCCACTCCACCCTGTGTCGGCGCGAGGCGGGCGCCTTCCAGAAGGCCATCCAGTCCGGTGACGATGTGGTGGTGGCCTGCACACAAGAGCAACGCCTGTTTGGCGACCTGGGCCAGCAGACCGAAGGCGCGGTATCCCCCATCCGGTTTGTGAACATCCGCGAAACCGGCGGCTGGAGCCGCGATGCCGCCCAGGCCAGCCCCAAGATCGCCGCGCTGCTGGCGGCCGCCCGGCTTCCCGACCCTCCGCCCGTACCCACGGTCACCTACAAGAGCACGGGCCGCTTGCTCATCATCGGACCGCTCGACCAGGCCGAGCAGGCGGCCGCCCTGGTGTCGGACGTGCTGGATGTGACCCTGTTCACCCAAGGCCCTGGCAATGCCGGTGGCGCGCAGGCGCGGCGGTTCCCGGTGCTGGGCGGGCGCATCACGGGCCTCACGGGCTGGCTGGGCGCGTTCGAGCTGCAGTGGAAGGCCGACAACCCGATTGATCTGGACCTGTGCACGCGCTGCAACGCCTGCGTGGCCGTCTGTCCTGAGAACGCCATTGGCCTTGATTACCAGATCGACATGGCTGCCTGTCAGTCGCACCGCGCCTGCGTGAAGGTCTGCCAGGTGGCCGGTGCCATCGACTTCACCCGCGACGCCATCGCACAGACCGAGCGCTTCGATCTGGTGCTGGACCTGCGCTCCCCGACTGCTACGCCTACTTTCTTGCAGCACGCGCTGCCGCAGGGCTACCTGCGCTGGGACGGGCGGGACCTGGGCACGCTGCTCAAGTTGCGCGAGCTGGTGGGCGAGTTCGAGAAACCCAAGTTTTTTGTCTACAAACAAAAACTCTGCGCCCACAGCCGCAACGAAACCGTGGGCTGCAACGCCTGCGTGGACATCTGTTCGGCCGAGGCCATTGCCAGCGACAAGAGCCGCCAGCAAATCAAGGTGAACCCCAACCTGTGTGTGGGCTGCGGCGCCTGTACCACCGTGTGCCCCACGGGCGCGCTGACCTATGCCTACCCCAGTGCGACAGAGCAGGGCACCAAGCTCAAGACCTTGTTGTCCACTTACGCGGCCGCAGGCGGCAAGGACGCCGTGCTGCTGTTGCACAGCCAGGAGCGCGGCCAGGCACTGGTGGAAGAACTGGGCCGGGCTGCGCAGCTGAAGCTGGCGCACGGCGTGCCAGCCCACGTGATCCCGGTGGCGCTGTGGCACACGGCCAGCACCGGGGTGGACCTGTGGCTCAGCGCCATCGCTTACGGCGCCTCGCAGGTGGTGGTGCTGACGACACAGGAAGAAGCACCGCAGTACCTCGATGGCCTGCAGGCGCAGATGGATGTGGCCCAGAGCCTCTTGCGCGGCCTGGGCTACACGGGCACGCATGTACAACTGCTGCGCGCTACCCACCCCACCGAGCTGGATGCCGCATTGCAGGCCCTGGGTCAGACGCGCCAGAAGACTCCCGCCGTGGCCGCACGTTTTGCGGTGGCGCAAGAAAAGCGCAGCACGCTGGAGATGGCGCTCGACCACCTGATCGAACAGGCCCCGATGCCCGTGGCCGAGCGGCCCGAGGCCATTGCCTTGCCAGCCGTGGGATCGCCACTGGGCACCATTGAGGTCAACAAGGACCGCTGCACCCTGTGCCTGAGCTGCGTGAGTGCTTGCCCCGCCAGCGCGCTGCAGGACAACCCGCAACTGCCGCAGCTGCGCTTCATCGAGAAGAATTGCGTGCAGTGTGGCCTGTGTGCCGTCACCTGTCCGGAAGACGCGATCACCCTGCAACCCCGTTTGCTGTTGGCGCCGGAGCGCGCTCAATTGCGCGCGCTCAACGAGGCCAAGCCCTGGGCCTGCGTGCGCTGCAGCAAGCCCTTTGGCACCGTCAAAGCCATCGAGGCCATGCTGGGCAAGTTGTCGGGCCATGCCATGTTCCAGGGCGAGGCGCTGGAACGGCTCAAGATGTGCAGCGACTGCCGCGTGATCGACCTGTATTCCTCCCAAAGCGAAACGAAAGTGACGGACCTGTGAGCGCCCAACCTGCTTCTTTGACATCCCCTGGCGGCAGCTCTGCGCTGGACGAGGAAACCGCTCGGGCCGAACTGTATGGCCTGCTGTCGCAGCTGTATTACGCCGCGCCCAGCACCGAGCTGTTGTCGGCCCTGCGTGTGGCCGTGACCGAGGCGCCCGCCGATGGCGCCTTTTTGCAGGAGCCCTGGCAAGTGCTGGTGGGTGCGGCCCNAGCGACAGCGCGATGGCACAAGAGTTCGACCGCCTCTTTGGCGGGGTGGGCAAGCCCGAGGTGTTTTTGTACGGCTCGCATTACCTGAGCGGCTTCCTCAATGAGAAGCCATTGGCCCGTCTTCGCACCGACCTGGATCGGCTGGAATTGGCACGCGACGAGTCGATGTCCGAAACCGAGGACCACATCGCCTACTTGTGCGAAGTGATGCGTTACCTGATCGCCGGGGATGACGTCGCTGTCAGCAACCTGACGGCGCAGCGCGACTTTTTTGCAACGCATCTGCAGCCCTGGGTGCTGCTGCTGTGTGATGCCCTCGCGGCCCATCCGCAGGCGCAGTTTTATGCCGCGCTGGCCCAGTTCACGCGGGCCTTTGTATCGGTAGAAACCCAGGGCTTTGACATGCTCGACTAGCCTCCGGGAGGCCGGAAAAACCTGCCTGCGTTGCTATAAAAGATGAGTGCGTTAGTGGGAGGTGTAAAGCTCGATTGCAGGGTTTTACACACTGACATAGACTGTATGAATTCCGTTTCATAGCTGCCAGCCATTCTGGAGACAAGCATGCAGAACCGCCAGCCCAATTCCTCACGCCGGAGTTTCTTTTCCGGCGCCGCCACTGTAGGGGCTGCAGCAGCAGCTGTTGTGGCTCTCCCCCAGGTGATTCCCTCCGATGCCACGGTGTCAGAGCCTGCTCGTGTGGCACCTGAAAAGGGCGGTGGTTATCACCTGACTGCCCACGTGAAGCAGTACTACAAAACCACCCAACTCTGACAGCGGGGCGCTCCATGTTGCTCACCAAGAAGTCCTCACACGCTGCGCAGGTCGCATCGTCGTCTGCCTCTCCCTTTGTTCATGGCCTGCGCCGTGGCCTTTCGCAGGCCTTGCCCACCATGGACCGGCGCTCGTTCCTGCGCCGTTCCGGTCTGGGTGTGGGCGTGGGTATTGCCGCATCGCAGCTGACACTGGTCAAGAAATCCAATGCTGCCGAAGGCGCCAAGGTTGGCATCGGCGACAGCAAGATCGAAGTGCGCCGCACCATCTGCACCCACTGCTCGGTGGGCTGCGCGGTGGACGCAGTGGTCGAGAACGGCGTGTGGGTGCGGCAAGAGCCTGTGTTCGATTCGCCCATCAACCTGGGTGCCCACTGCGCCAAGGGGGCGGCGCTGCGTGAACACGGCCACGGCGAGTACCGCCTACGCTATCCCATGAAGCTCGTCAACGGAAAGTACGAGCGCATCAGCTGGGACACGGCGCTGAACGAGATCACCGCCAAGATGCAGGAGCTGCGCAAGGCCAGTGGTCCGGACAGCGTGTACTTTGTGGGCTCGTCCAAGCACAACAACGAGCAGGCTTATCTGCTGCGCAAGTTTGTGAGCTTCTGGGGCACCAACAACTGCGACCACCAGGCGCGCATCTGCCACTCGACCACGGTGGCCGGCGTGGCCAACACCTGGGGCTACGGCGCCATGACCAATTCGTACAACGACATGCAGAACAGCAAGGTCGCTTTGTACATTGGCTCCAACGCGGCCGAGGCCCACCCCGTGAGCATGTTGCACATGCTGCATGCCAAGGAAACCGGCTGCAAGATGATCGTGGTGGACCCGCGCTTCACCCGTACGGCCGCCAAGGCCGACGAGTATGTGCGCATTCGTTCGGGCACCGACATTCCTTTCCTGTTCGGCCTGCTGTATCACATCTTCAAGAACGGCTGGGAAGACAAGAAGTACATCAACGACCGTGTCTATGGCATGGACAAGGTGCGCGAGGATGTGCTGGCCAAGTGGTCGCCCGACAAGGTGGAAGAAGCCTGTGGCGTCAAGGAAGACCAGATGTTCAAGGTCGCCAAGATGCTGCACGACAACAACCCCGGCACCATCGTGTGGTGCATGGGCCAGACGCAGCACACCATTGGCAATGCCATGGTGCGTGCCTCGTGCATCTTGCAGCTGGCCCTGGGCAACGTGGGCAAGACGGGGGGCGGCACCAACATCTTCCGTGGGCACGACAACGTGCAGGGCGCCACCGACGTGGGCCCCAATCCAGACTCGCTGCCCGGCTACTACGGCCTGGCCGAGGGCTCGTGGAAGCACTTCGCGGCGGTGTGGGGTGTGGACTTCGAGTGGATCAAAAAACAATACGCATCGCCCGCGATGATGACCAAGAGCGGCATCACCGTGTCGCGCTGGATCGACGGCGTGATGGAGAACAACGAACTCATCGACCAGGATTCCAACCTGCGTGGCGTGTTCTTCTGGGGGCACGCGCCCAATTCGCAGACGCGCGGCCTGGAGATGAAACGGGCCATGGACAAGCTTGATCTGCTGGTGGTGGTGGACCCATATCCTTCGGCCACCGCCGCCATGGCGGCCATGCCCGGCAAGGCCGAAGACCTGAATCCCAACCGTGCGGTGTACCTGCTGCCAGCCGCCACGCAGTTTGAAACCAGTGGTTCGTGCACGGCATCCAACCGGTCGCTGCAGTGGCGCGAGAAGGTGATCGAGCCGCTGTGGGAGAGCCGCTCCGATCACATGATCATGCACCAGTTCGCCGAAAAGCTGGGCTTTGCCGCCGAGCTCTCCAAGAACTACAAGATGCAGAAGGTCAAGGGCATGGACGAGCCCGTGCCCGAGGACATCCTGCGCGAGATCAACAAGAGCGTGTGGACCATCGGCTACACCGGCCAGAGCCCTGAGCGCCTGAAGGCCCACATGAAGAACATGCACCTGTTCGACGTGAAGACCTTGAAGGCCAAGGGCGGCAAGGACAAGGACACGGGCTACGACTTCACCGGCGACTATTTCGGCCTGCCCTGGCCCTGCTACGGCACGCCTGAGCTCAAGCACCCCGGCTCGGCCAACCTGTATGACACCTCCAAGCACGTGATGGACGGCGGTGGCAACTTCCGCGCCAACTTCGGCGTGGAGAAGGATGGCCAGAATCTGCTGGCAGAAGACGGATCGCACTCGCTCGGCGCTGAAATCACCACCGGTTACCCCGAGTTCGACCATGTGTTGCTCAAGAAGCTCGGCTGGTGGGATGACCTCAGCGATGCGGAGAAGGCCAAGGCCGAAGGCAAGAACTGGAAAACCGATCCCACGGGCGCGATCATCCGCGTGGCCATGAAGCATGGCTGTCACCCCTTTGGCAATGCCAAGGCGCGGGCCGTGGTGTGGAACTTCCCCGATGCCATTCCCCAGCATCGCGAGCCGCTGTATGGCACCCGGCCCGACCTGGTCGCCAAGTACCCCACACACGACGACAAGAAGGCCTTCTGGCGCCTGCCCACGCTCTACAAGAGCGTGCAGGACAAGAACGTGGCCGACAAGGCGTACGAAAAATTCCCGCTGATCCTCAGCTCGGGCCGTCTGGTCGAGTACGAAGGCGGTGGCGAGGAAACCCGCTCCAACCCCTGGCTGGCCGAACTGCAGCAGGAATCGTTTGTCGAGATCAACCCCAAGACGGCTGCCGATCGGGGCATCCGTAACGGCGAACGTGTGTGGCTGAGTTCGCCCACCGGGGCCCGCATCAATGTGCAGGCGCTGGTGACCGAGCGCGTGGCACCCGATACGGTGTGGATGCCGTTCCACTTCTCGGGCCGTTGGCAGGGCGCGGACATGCTGGCTTACTACCCCAAGGGCGCAGCGCCTGTGGTGCGTGGCGAGGCGGTGAACACCGCAACGACGTATGGCTACGACAGCGTGACCATGATGCAAGAAACCAAGACCACGATCTGCAACGTGGAACGTGCTTGATCGCGCGGCGCAAGGAGACATCCCCATGGCACGAATGAAATTCATCTGCGACGCAGAGCGCTGCATCGAATGCAACGGCTGCGTGACCGCCTGCAAGAACGAGCACGAGGTGCCGTGGGGCGTAAACCGCCGCCGCGTGGTCACGCTCAACGACGGTGTGCCCGGCGAAAAGTCCATCTCGGTGGCCTGCATGCACTGCAGCGATGCGCCCTGCATGGCCGTGTGCCCCGTCAACTGCTTCTACCGCACCGAAGAGGGCGTGGTGCTGCATGACAAGGACGTGTGCATCGGCTGCGGCTACTGCAGCTACGCCTGCCCGTTTGGTGCGCCACAGTTCCCATCTCAGGGCACGTTTGGTGTGCGCGGAAAGATGGACAAATGCACCTTCTGCGCGGGTGGCCCTGAAGCCCATGGCAGCCAGGCTGAGTTTGACAAATACGGCCGCAACCGTTTGGCCGAGGGCAAGCTGCCCGCCTGCGCAGAGATGTGCTCCACCAAGGCGCTGCTGGCCGGTGATGGCGATGTGGTGGCAGATATCTTCCGCAACCGTGTGGTGCAGCGTGGCAAGGGCGCCGAGGTGTGGGGCTGGGGGACGGCCTATGGTTCGCAGCAGGCAGGCCAGCCTGCAGGAGGCAAGTCATGACAAAGCGTCTTGTTCATTCGGCCCTGGCCGCCGCTGTGGCTCTGGTGGCGCTGACCGCCTGTGGCGAAAAGCCGCAGACCGGTGCGGGCATCCGCGGTGACGCTGCTCCCTATGCGGGCACGGGCAGCAATTTCATGCAACCCGGCTGGAAGGCCGGGGACAAAGCCGGTTGGGAAGCGCAGCTCAAGGCGCGTCAGCAGTACGGCCAGAACGAATACACCCGCACCCAGTCCAAGTGAGGCCCGCCATGAAACACATCATGTGGTCCCTGGCTTTGGCTGCGGGGTGTGCCTGGGGGCCTGCGGGTGCCCAGGCTCCGGCAGCGCCGGATGCCGCCTCGCCTGCAGTTGCTGCACCAGTCGCCCCAGCGGCAGCCGGTGGCGGTGGCATCCAGAGCCAGAACATCTTTGAGGTCAAGCCGGACGCCAGCGCGGACCCCAAATACGCCGAGCAGACCAATGGCGAGCGCGCCAAGGTGCAGCCGGGCAACAACGCGCCCATGTGGCGCCAGGTGGGGCAGGGCGTCACGGGCTACAGCAGCCTGCCCAAGAGCCAGGCCCCCGAGGCCGGCAACCTGATCCAGCCTTTCGTGCAATACCCCGGCTCACGCTTCACCAACGCAGGCGAGGCATGGCGCCAGGTGCGCAACCACTGGATCATTCCATATGGTGCGGCCTTGTTTGCCATCGTCTTGCTGGCGCTGGGCATCTTCTACTTCGTCAAAGGCCCGATGGGGCACGAACATCCCGATGGCGCAGGCACCCGTCGCATCGAACGTTTCACGCCGTTCGAGCGTGCGGCGCATTGGTCCAATGCCTTTGCGTTCATTGCGCTGGCCCTCTCTGGCATCGTCATGGCATTTGGCAAGTTCTTCCTGCTGCCCATCATGGGGGCCACGCTCTTTGGCTGGCTTACCTATGCGCTCAAGAACGTGCACAACTTCATGGGTCCGCTGTTTGCCGTGTCCCTGCTGGTGATCATCCTCACCTTCGTCAAGGACAACATCGCCAACCGCGCGGACTTTGTGTGGCTGTCTAAGGGTGGCGGCATGCTGGGTGGTGACCACCAGGTTCCCTCCCACCGCTTCAATGCGGGCGAGAAGGGCCTGTTCTGGTGGGGCATCACCATCCCGGGCATCTTTGTGGTGGCCACGGGCCTCGTGCTCGACAAGCTCATCCCTGGCTTTGGTGACGTGCGCGGCGACATGCAGATCGCCCACATGATCCATGCCACCCTGGCGATCTGGATGATGGCGCTGATCTGTGGCCACATCTACATGGGCACGGTGGGCATGCGCGGTGCCTACAAGGCCATGAGGACGGGTTATGTGAGTGAAGGGTGGGCCAAGGAGCACCACGAGCTTTGGTACGACGATGTCCAGGCGGGCAAGATTCCTCGCCAGCGCAGCGCCAACCCACCGGCAGCCGATGCTGCAGCAACACCATCTGCGGGCCAGCCCGCGCAGGTATGAGGTTTCGCACCATGACCCAATTTTCTCGCTCTTCCTTGCTGGCGCTGTGCGCGACCAGCGTCTGTACCCTGGCCTCGGCCAAGTTGCCCGCACCGTCACCAGAAGCGGCAGCGAAGGCCGCAGAGACCGCCGCCAAAGCCGCCTGGGCTGGCAAGGTCGACAACTACAAGCTGTGCCTGTCGCAAGACCGCGTGGCGGCCCACTACCGCAAAACCACGCCAGCGGCCAAGCCCGCAGCGGCGGCAGGTGCTGCCTGCACCGACCCCGGCCCCTTCGCCTACACGCCGCCCGCGGCCAAGCCCATTGAAGCGGCGGGCGCCCATTCGCCACCGGGCACGGCCAGCAGCCCGCCCAGCACGCTGACGCCTGCCGCAGCCGCGTCAGCGCCCAAGTCCTGAGGGCCACCGTTGCCTGGCTGCTGAACGCCGCGCCCACCGAGTGGAGCGCGGCTTTTCTTTGTGGGCGTGACTTGCGCCAGACAGGGCTCAGGCAAACAGCTTGCCCCAAGGCGAGGTGGCTGTTGCAACCTCATTTGCGTCAGTGCTGGTGGGTTGTGGCACCCGTGCCGCAATCCATTCAGATCCCCCATGCTCGTCCCTGGCGGCCTGTACTGCGTATATTCGCTCCATGCTCCCCCCTTCACCTTCTGTCTTCCCCGTTGCACCTGTGCTGCCACGCCTGACGCAGGCGCATGCGTCCCTTACCCACAGTGTGGAGGTCGTCAACGAGTTGGGCGAGCGGGAGCAGGTGCAGATCCCCGCCGAGCGGCCCCTGACCATCTATGTCGACAAGCGTGAGCTCGTCACGCTCATGACCCTGGGTGCTCAACCCGAACTGCTGGTGCTGGGCTACCTGCGCAACCAGCGGCTGGTCGAGTCTGTATTCGACATCGAATCCATCACCGTCGATTGGGAGGTGCACGCCGCTGCCGTGCGCACGCGCCACGGCATCGCCCGCATTGAAGAGCGCACTGCGAGCAAGGTGGTGACCACCGGCTGCGGCCAAGGCAGTGTGTTTGGCGGGCTCATGGACGAGGTGGATCGCATTACCCTGCCCGAGGCACGCCTGACACAGGGCGAGCTTTACGGCATCGTGAACGCCATCCGCCTCAAGGAAACCACCTACAAATCCGCAGGCTCCGTGCACGGTTGCGCCTTGTTCCGGGGCGAGGTGCTGCTGACCTTTGTGGAAGACGTGGGGCGCCACAACGCCATCGACACCATTGCCGGGTGGATGTGGATGAATACAGATGGCCTCCACGTGGCTGAAGATGTTTCCTCGGTGCTGCCGGATGGTGTGCCTGCAGAAAATGCTGCCGTGGAGAACCTGCACGCGCCGATGTCCGGTGCAGACAAGGTGTTCTACACCACGGGCCGGCTCACCAGCGAAATGGTCATCAAGTCCGCACAGATGGGTGTCCCCATCGTGGTGTCCCGCAGTGGCATGACCCAGATGGGGCACGCCGTGGCGCAGCAACTGGGCCTGTGCGCTATCGGGCGCGCCACCAATCGGCGGTTTGTCTGCTACAGCGGTACGGACCGGTTGGTGCTGCAGCCGGAATTGGCGCAGCCGCCGGTGGTGCCTGTGGCTAAGGGGGCTGCTGCCTCTTGAGGCGGGAAGGAGTGGGTGGCTGGGTGCCCGGTGCGGACTTGGGCAAATAGAGGCTTTCCAAGCCACTGCTTCAACCAGAAGTAGACGGTGGGAGTCACGCCCCAATCGGTCGTTGGTACCCGCTACTCGAACTATTAGCGATCCCGGAAGTTACCCGCCAAGCGCACAGATTCCACCGGCTCGGAGCTATAGTTTCCTCGCGATGCCTGTTTTTCCAACGCTAGACCTCTATATGCCCCACACGACCGCGTACCACCAGTTAGGGCGATTCATCGTCGCATTCCAGCATCTTGAGGCTGCGGTAAACGATCTACTTGAGCTGCTCTCCGGCGGCGACTGTGAGGCAACCCGGATACTTGCAAACGATCTCGAGTACGGCAAACGTCTCAACACGGCCGACGTTCTGTTCGCACGATTCGTGGACATTCGAGTTAACACGGACGCTGCGTCCAAGATCGGGTTTCACAAGCTTATGGTGGAACTTCGCGAACTTGGAGAGCGGCGAAATGACATGGTGCATTCGCGATACCAGCCTTGGATCGATGTCCATGGCAACGCAGGCCTTCTTCGAATGAACTCTAAGCTTCGGGGCAAAACTGGCCAACGGGAGGAACTGGAAGAAGAACTTCAGCCTGACGCATTCGATGCGGACCTGGACCGTCTGGCTCGGGCCGCAGCACGACTCGAGGAGTTTCGGCTGAAAGTGATCGATTGGCTGTAGCCGGGGCTTGATATCTAACGGGTCGATCGGCACGGATAGCCTATCGGCGGACTCACGCGCCAAGAGTCCGCCGGTCAACTCCAACATTGAGTTGCTGCTTTGTCCTGAAACCACCTGCAGTTCCTGCCCGGAAGAAACCTCCCCCGCAGTGGCATGATCCCCCCATGAAAGACCTGAACGCCAAGAGCGCCTGGGCCGACACCCTGCCAAGCCAGTGGGGGACCGAGCCCGCCAAGATTGAAATCCCGCTGGGCGAACAGCCACCAGCGCCTTCGTCGGACACGGCTTCCCCCATGGCCCCGGCTCCTACCCGGCTATCCCTGTGGGGCTGGATGCAAGAGGGCGTGCGGGCTGGATTGTTTCTGCCGCTGCGCACGGGCGCTGCCACGCCTTCGCCTTGGCAGGTGCTGGTGCTGTCGCTGCTGGGTGGCGCATTGCTGGTGGGGGCTGCGCGGTTTCAGGTGGCGGGGCCTGCGCAGTTCAATCTGCGGGGCTGGCTGGCACCGATGTGGAGCAGCCTGGTGCTGATGTGGCTGGCCTGGTGGGCCATGGCCCCGGCACAGCGCGCAACTGCGGCAACAGAGGCGCCTTCGGCAAGTACCCCGGGGCCTTCGGGCGGGCTGGCGGCTTGGTATGTGCTGTCGGCGTGGGCGCCGCTGGCGCCCCTGTTGCTGTTGTATGCCTTGATGGGGGCCGTGGCGCACAAGCCTGCCCTGTGGGATGGGGCGGTAGCTGGCAATATTTTCTGGGTGGCCTATGGCTTGCTCACGCTGTGGGTGCTGGCTGTGCTGGTGGTGGTGAGTGCACGCTTCATTCGCTCGGGGTTGCGCACGGCCATCTTTTCGGTGGCGATGGCGGCAGTGATCGGGGTCGGCATGTGGCAGTTCCAGGACCAGCCCTGGGAGCTCGATGCCCAGGCCCTGGCCGGTGCGTCCGCCCAGGCGGGCGAAGGGGCGCAGGCACCACAGGAGCCCGCACACCTTGTGCTGTCCCAGGCGGTCTTTGAAAACCAGCAGGCGCTGTGGGAGCGCCAGGTGAAGGCCCTGCCCGCCGGCCGCGATGGCGTGGTGGATGTCTATGGGCTCGTGTTCGCGCCTTACGCCAGCGAAAACGTGTTTCGACGCGAAAGCACCATGGTCAGTACGCTGCTGCAAGAGCGTTTTGACGCCCAGGGCCGCGTGATCCACCTGCTCAATCATGCCGAAACCGCAGACACCCACGCCTGGGCCACGCCGCAGAACCTGCAGCGCGCCATCACCGCGCTGGCCCAGCGCATGGACCGCGATAGCGATGTGCTGGTGGTCTACATGACCTCCCACGGCGCGCGCAACCATGAGCTGGCGGCCTCGCACTGGCCGTTGGAAGTGCCTCCGGTCACGCCCGAAATGCTGCGCACCATGCTGGACGAGGCGGGCATCCGCCACCGTGTGATTGCCGTGTCGGCCTGTTTTTCGGGTGGCTGGATCGAGCCCCTGGCTACCGACAGCAGCCTCATCATGACCGCCGCCGATGCCACGCACACCTCGTACGGTTGCGGCACGCGCTCCGAACTCACCTTTTTTGGCCGGGCAGTGTTCCACGAGCAGTTGCGCCAGACGCATTCGTTCACCGATGCCTTCGCCAAGGCCGTTCCCGTGATTGCGCAGCGCGAGGTAGAGGCAGGCAAGGAGGACGGCTTCTCCAACCCGCAGATCCACGTGGGTGCGCAGATTGTGCCGGTGCTGCGGGCGCTGGAGCTGCGGCTGGCAGCCACCACGGTGGACGGGGAAGCTTCGGGCGCGCGGGGTGCCAAGCAACCCTGAGCCAAACACCCCACAGGCAGCCAGCCCGTTGACTTTGCGCTAAGGTCCATGCCATGAATCTGTCTTTTCTACGCTTGGGCTGGCGCACGCTGGCCCGTGACCTGCGCGCGGGCGAGTTGCGGCTGCTGATCGTGGCCGTGACGCTGGCAGTGGCTGCACTCACCTCGGTCGGCTTTTTTGCCGACCGCTTGCAGGGTGGCCTGCAGCGCGATGCATTGCAGCTGCTGGGTGGTGACGCCGTGGTGGCCAGCGACAACCCCACGCCCCCCGTGTTTGTCGAGCGTGCCAAGGCCCTGGGCCTGCAGACAGTGACCACCGTGGGCTTCCCGACGATGGGCCGTGCGAGTGACGCCCAGGGCGGCGCCAGCAAGCTGGTGGCGCTCAAAAGCGTGCCGCCGGGCTACCCGTTGCGCGGCAGCCTGAAGGTGGCAGACGCACCCGGTGCGCTCGACCAGCCCACCCGTGACATCCCGGCGCGGGGCGAAGTGTGGGTGGATGCCCCCCTGCTCGAATCGTTGAACCTGGCCATGGGCGACATGCTGCTGCTGGGCGATTCGCAGCTGCGCATTGCACGCATCATCGTCATCGAGCCCGACCGGGGCGCCGGTTTCATGAGCTTTGCCCCGCGTGTGATGGTCAACGATGCCGACCTGCCCGCCACGGGCCTGGTCCAGCCCGCCAGCCGCCTGACCTACCGCTTTGCCGTCATCGGATCGGTCCCCGCCGTCAAGGCGTTCAGCGAATGGGCCGTTGCCGAATCCAAGAAACCGGAGGTGCACGGCGTGCGCGTGGAGTCGCTTGAAAGCGGCCGCCCCGAAATGCGCCAGACGCTGGACCGTGCGCAGAAATTCCTGAGCCTGGTGGCCCTGCTGGCCGCGCTGCTGTCGGCGGTGGCCGTGGCCCTGGCCGCGCGCGGCTTTGCGGCCGAGCACCTGGATGCCTCGGCCATGCTGCGGGTGCTGGGCCAAAGCCAGCGCACCATCGCGGGCGCCTACACCGCCGAATTTGCGATGGTGGGCCTGTTCGCCAGCTCCCTGGGGGTGGCGCTGGGCTATCTGGTGCACTACGCCTTTGTGCTGCTGCTGGCAGGTTTGGTCGAGTCGGCCCTGCCGCCGCCCAGCCTGTGGCCCGTGGCGTTTGGGCTGGGCATGGGGCTCACGCTGCTGTTTGCCTTTGGCCTGCCGCCCGTGCTCCAGCTGGCCCAGGTACCGCCGCTGCGCGTCATCCGGCGCGACGTGGGCGGGCTCAAGCCCGCATCGCTGGCGGTGCTGGGCATCGGCATTGCCGGGTTTGCGGCCCTGCTGCTCACGGTCAGCAGCGACATCACGCTGGGGCTGATCGCCGTGGGCGGTTTTGCCGGCGCGGTGGCCCTGTTTGCGGGGCTGTCGTGGGTGGCGGTGAAGCTGCTGCGCAAGAGCGTGAACGAGGCCACCGCCCCGCGCTGGCTGGTGCTGGCCACCCGGCAGATTTCTGCGCGCCCGGCCTATGCCGTGGTGCAGGTGAGCAGCCTGGCTGTGGGCTTGCTGGCACTGGTGCTGCTGGTGCTGCTGCGCACCGACCTGGTGGACAGCTGGCGCAAGGCCACCCCGCCCGATGCGCCCAACCGCTTTGTGATCAACGTGATGCCCGACCAGGCCGACGCCTTCCAGCAGGCCCTGCAGGCCGGGGGGGTGGCGAAGTACGACTGGTACCCCATGATCCGTGGCCGCCTGCTGGCCGTGAACGGCAAGCCCGTGGGCCCCGACAACTACACCGACGACCGCGCCAAGCGCCTGGTGGACCGCGAATTCAACCTCTCCAATGCCGTGGAGGCGCCGTCCCACAACCAGGTGGTTGCCGGTGCATGGACGCCGGGCGAAGAAGGCGCCATCAGCGTCGAAGAGGGCATTGCAGAAACCCTGGGCCTGAAAATGAGCGACCGCCTGTTGTTCGACATGGGCGGCGTGCAGAACGAGGCGCGCATCACCAGCCTGCGCAAGGTGGACTGGGGCTCCATGCGGGCCAACTTTTTCGTGATGTACCCCGTGGCCACCGTCAAGGACGTGCCCGTGACCTACCTGGCCGCCTACCGCGCGCCCGAGACCAATGGCTTTGACAACGGGCTGGTGCGCCAGTTTCCCAACATCACCAACGTGGACATGGGCGCCACCATTGCCCAGGTGCAGCGCGTGCTGGAGCAGGTGATCCGCGCGGTGGAGTTCCTGTTTGCCTTTACCCTGGCCGCTGGTTTGGTGGTGCTGTTTGCCGCTGTGACGGCCACGCGCGAAGAGCGCGCCCGCGAATACGCCATCATGCGCGCCGTGGGCGCCCGCGCCAGCCTGCTGCGGCAGGTGCAGCGCGCCGAGCTGATGGGCGTGGGCCTGCTGGCGGGTTTCCTGGCCAGCGCCGTGGCGGTGGGTGTGGGCTGGGCGCTGGCGCGCTTCGTTTTTGACTTCACCTGGACGGCCGCCCCGTGGGTGCCCCTGGCGGGCGCCGTGGCTGGGGCGGTGCTGGCGCTGGCCGCCGGCTGGTGGGGCCTGCGCGAGGTGTTGCTGCGCCCGGTGGTGGACACGCTGCGCCGTGCTGCAGAGTAGTTTGCTATTATTTTTATAGCTCATGGCGCTTTTATATCAAGCGCCAGAGCCTTTTTTGATTCATATTTTGCGGCGCGCACGGGCCGCTCCACCCGGGTAGTCTCACGCTGGCTTGGCAAATGGCGTGCGGATGTCCGACAGAAACTGCTGCGCGCGCGGGTGCTGGGGCCGGGTAAAAAAGTCGGCGGGTACCGCGCGCTCCAACACACGGCCTTCGTCCATGAAAAGCACGCGGTCGGCCACCTCACGGGCAAAGCCCATTTCGTGCGTGACGCAGACCATGGTCATGCCGTCCCGCGCCAGGTCGCGCATGACCACCAGCACCTCGCCCACCATCTCGGGGTCCAGCGCGCTGGTGGGCTCGTCGAACAGCATGAGCGGCGGCTCCATGGCCAGGGCGCGCGCAATGGCCACGCGCTGTTGCTGGCCGCCCGACAGCTCATTGGCCCAGGCATTGGCCTTGTGCGCCAGGCCCACGCGGTCGAGCAGCGCCAGCGCCCGCTGTTCGGCCTGCGCTTGCGACAGGCCGCGCAGCTGAATGGGCGCAAGCGTGCAGTTGTCCAGCACCGAAAGATGGGGAAACAGGTTGAACTGCTGGAACACAAAGCCGATGCGCGAGCGCAGCGTGTTCACGTTAACGCCGGGCCCGTAGATGTTGTGCCCGTCGATCAGGATGCGCCCGCCCTGGATGGGCTCGAGCCGGTTGAGCGTGCGGATCAGCGTGGACTTGCCCGAGCCCGACGGCCCGCAGACCACGACCACCTCGCCCTGCGCGATGGTCTCGGTCACATCCACCAGGGCGTGATAGCTGCCGTACCACTTGTTGACTTCGTGCAGTTCGATCATCTTGTAAGGGGCTTGGGAGTGGAAGAGGGGGCCGATGCGGAGCGCCGCGCCAGCCAGCGTTCCAGCCCATAGGCCAGGCGCGAGAGGCCGAAGCACAGCACGAAGTAGGTGAAGCCCAGGATGCCGAACACTTCCGCCGGCCGGGTGAAGACCTGGGTGTTGATCTGGGTGGCGATGAAGGACACTTCGGTCAGGCCGATGATGTAGCCCAGCGAGGTCTCCTTGATGGTGGAGACGAACTGATTGACCAGCGAGGGCAGCATGCTGCGCAGCGCCTGCGGCAGCACCACCCGGCGCATGGCGCGCGGGTAGCTCAAGCCCAGCGCGCGCGCGCACTCCAGCTGCCCGCACGGCACGCCCAGGATGCCCGCGCGAACGATCTCGGCCAGGTAGGCGGCGTTGAAGATCACGAGCGCAAGCAGCATGGTGGTGAACTGGCCGGTCTTCACGCCCGTCACGCTGGGCAAAAAGAAGTAGGCCCAGAAGATCACCATCAGGAGCGGTGTGCCGCGCACCACATACACGACGGCTGTCACCGGCCAGCGCACAGCACGCCACGGGCTCACGCGCGCCAGGCCAAACAGCACGCCCAGCGGCAGTGCGAGCAGCAGGGCGCCAGCGGCCAGCACCAGAGTGAGTGCCAGGCCACCCAGCGGGCCATTGGGGTACTGGCCGACCAGGAAGTAAAGCCAGTAGGTGTCGATGAGTTCAAGCATCTAGATCGTCCGCACGGGATAGCGGTGGTGGTACCAGCTGGCCAAGGCCGTGATGAGCAGCGACACCGTAAGGTAGGCGGCGCTGGCGAAGGCAAAGGCCTCGATGCTGCGGAACGTCGCGCTCTCCACCTTGGCGGCCTGGTACATCAGCTCGGCCACGCCGATCACGGTGGCGATCGAGGTGTTCTTCCAGAGGTTGAGGGCCTGCGAGATCAGTGGCGGCACGGTTACGCGCAGCGCCTGCGGCAGCACCACGCGGCGCATGGTGGCCAGAAAGCCGAAGCCCAGGGCGCGGCCAGCCTCCATCTGCACTGTAGGGATGGACCGGATGCCGCTGCGGATGTCCTCGGCCATGAAGGCGGCGGTGTAGAGCGAAAGCGCAACAACGGCGGCCGCGGCCTCGGCATGGCCGCTGTCGTAGAGCCACTGCCTGGCCGCTTCGGGCAGCAGCTCGGGCGCGCCGAAGTACCAGAACAGCATGTGCGCCAGCAGCGGCACATTGCGAATGCCTTCGACAAACACAAAGCCCGCCCAGCGCAAGGGCGCCACGGGCGCCAGGCGCAGCAGGGCGACCACCAGGGCGAGGGGCAGGGCCAGCACCAGCGATGCGGCCAGCAACTGCAGCGACAGCATCAGGCCACCCATCAGCATCAGGTGGTACTTGCCGCTCAGCAGCAGGGAATAGTCAAGCAAAGGCATGCATGCCAGCCATTCAGAAAAACGGCACGCAGGGTGCGTGCGCGGCGGCATGCCACACCGGTACCGGGAGAATGTCTGGGAAAAGGCGTGTGGCATGCGCCAACGGCATGTGCGACGCCTTCATCCCACTCCCTTGCGGTCGCGCCGCCGTGGGTTCATCCATCAACCGTCGATCTTGTCCGAATCGAACTTGAAGGGGCGGTTGGTGAACTTGATCTTGGTCTGTGGGCCGTACCACTTGAAGAAGATCTTTTCGGCTTCGCCCGACTTTTCCAGTTCGCGCAGCGTCTCGTCCACCACCGACTTCACGGCGGTCTCGCCCTTCTTGATACCCAGGGCCAGGGGCTCCACGCTCAGGTTGGTGGGCAAGATGGCGTAGTCCTTGTTGCGCTCGCCCAGTTTGGCGAAGTCATCGATCAGCGAAGACTCGTCGTTCACGTAGCCCACGCCCTTGCCCTGCTGCAGCGCCAAAAAGGCCTGCTGGGTCGTCTCGAACGTCACCACGTCCACCGTGGGCACCGCCTTGCGCACATTGGGTTCCTGCGTGCCGCCCTTCACCGTGACCACGCGCTTGCCGGCCAGGTCCGCCACGTCCTTGATGCCGCTGGCCTTCTTCACCAGCACCTTCTGGCCCGTGACAAAGGTGGTCAGCGAGAAGTCGATCTGCGCCTCGCGCTCCTTGTTGTGGGTGAGCGAAGCGGCCAGGATGTCCACGTGGCCCTGCTGCAGCTCGGGAATGCGCGCGGCCACCGCCAATTGCTTGAACACGGGCTTGACGCCGATCTTCTTGGCGATGGCCTTTCCCAGGTCCACGTCGTAGCCGATCAGTTCGCGCGTCTTGGGGTCGATGAAGCTGTTGGGCTCATCGGTGCCCAGCACGCCGACGACCAGTTCTCCCTTCTTCTTGATGTCGGCCAGTTGGTCGGCGTGGGCGGCTCCTGCAACGGCGAATGCTGCTGCGACCAGGGAAGCAATGAAACGGATGCGCATCGATTTTTCTCCAGACAGTGATGAGGATGGGCCAGGGCTGCCATGCGGACAGAGCCCTGAGCCCTCAAGCTTCGAAGGCTACCGATCCAACGGTCAGATATGAACATCGGTTTTTTTATAATCAAACTCAACAAACGAGCTTGCATTCGCGACGCCCTTCGAACCCATGGATGACACCCCCCACACTGCGGCACCGGCCACCACACCTTTTGAATGGATCGGTGGTGAAGACCGCGTGCACGCCCTCACCGAACGCTTCTACGACCTGATGGATCTGGAGCCCGGCTACGCCGAACTGCGTGCAGCCCACGGCAGCGACCTGGTGCAGGCGCGGCAAAAACTCTTCTGGTTCTTGTGCGGCTGGCTGGGTGGACCCGACCACTACCAAAGCCGGTTCGGCCACCCGCGCCTGCGCATGCGGCACATGCCGTTTTCCATCGGCATCAAGGAGCGCGACCAGTGGGTGGCCTGCATGGACCAGGCCATGGGCGAGACAGGCGTGCCCGATGCTCTGCGCGCCCGCTTGAAGGAAAGCTTCATGGGGACGGCCGACTGGATGAGGAACAAGGGCACCCCCTGAGCGGCTGCGCCGCTTCCCTCGCAGCCTGTGGATGGGCCGGGTGTGCGTCCATAGCATCGATTGCTATGTTTTTGATAGCTTATAGCGCTTTACGGGTAGGCGCTGCAGGCGGTTTTGACGCTTAAATCCCTACCCGCTGAAATGTATGGCCCCTTTGGGAAAGGCGCGCTACTAAGATGCGCCCATCATCCGTTCATTCAATTCACAACAAGGAGGGTGGGACATGTCAGCTACTGCTTGGATCGTTCTGGGCCTGGTCGCCGTGCTGGTGGTGTGGGCCGTCACTGTGTACAACCGGCTGGTGCAGCTGCGCAACCGCATCGCCAATGCGTTCGGCCAGATCGACGTGCAGCTCAAGCGCCGCCATGACCTGGTGCCCAACCTGGTCGAAGTCGCCAAGGGCTACCTCAGCCACGAGGCCGCCACGCTCGAAGCCGTCATCAAGGCCCGCGGCCAGGCCCAGGGCGCTGCCGCCGCCGTGCGGGCAGAGCCTGGCAGCGCCAACGCCATGGGCGCGCTCGCAGCCGCCGAGGGCGTGCTGGGCAGCAGCCTGGGCCGCCTGATGGTGGTGGCCGAGGCCTATCCCGAACTCAAGGCCGACGCCACCATGCAGTCGTTGTCCGAAGAGCTGACCAGCACCGAAAACCGCCTGGGCTTCGCGCGCCAGGCGTACAACGACCAGGCGCTGGAATTCAACGACGCGGCGGCGCAGTTTCCTGACCTGGTCGTGGCGCGCCTGCTGGGCTTTCCCACCGTGCCCATGCTCGAATCCACGCGCAGCGAAGAAGAGCGCACCGCGCCGCAGGTGCGGTTCTCGTAAGCCATATCGATGGGCCTCTGAGTCGCTGGCGGCGCTGTTCCCTTCCGGGGAAGCACGCGGCGGCACGGCCCATCCCAATCCACGGATGCACCGGCAGGGCTGCGGCCAGTTCTGCCCGCAGTGGATATCTCACCAACGGGAGAGGGTGCCATGAAGTTCTGGGACCATCAGGACAGCGCGCGCAGCGAGACGCGGCGCCTGTTGCTGGGCTTTGCCCTTGCCGTGGCCGTGCTGGTCGTCGCAGTGCATGCGGCCCTGGCGCTGGCCTGGCTGCTGATGGCCGCCGTGCTGCCCGGGCAGCTGCCGTTTCCGCAGGGATTCCTGGCTGCCAATGTGGGCGTGTCGCTCCTGCTGGTGCTGGGCGGCTGGTGGGTGGAGACCTCCAACCTGCGCGCAGGCGGCGTCAAGCTGGCCCGGCGGGTGGGCGCGCGCGAGCTGCGGCCCTCGCTCTCGCATGCCGAGCAGCGCCTGTCCAACATCGTCGACGAGCTGTGCATCGCGGCCCACATGCCCCGGCCCGAGATCATGGTGATGCCGCGCGCCGACGCCATCAACGCCTTTGCGGCGGGCTGGGACGAGAGCGACGCGGTGATCGCTGTGACGCAGGGCGCGCTCGACTACCTGAACCGCGAGGAAATGCAGGGCATGGTCGCCCACGAGCTCTCGCACCTGCACGAAGGCGATACGCGCCTGAAGATGCAGCTGGCGGGCATGGTGTTCGGGCTGGAGTTGGTCTACAACTTCGGCGACACGCTG
This sequence comes from Acidovorax sp. Root275, assembly GCF_001428965.1. Taxonomy (NCBI): domain Bacteria; kingdom Pseudomonadati; phylum Pseudomonadota; class Betaproteobacteria; order Burkholderiales; family Comamonadaceae; genus Acidovorax; species Acidovorax sp. Root275. The sequence continues at coordinate 529,794 of NZ_LMJH01000008.1, forward strand.
CGCGAGCGCCGTGGCCTGTCGTGGTGGTTCGGCTCGGCCATCATGCTGGCCGGCCTTGCGGGCTGGTTGACCGGCCGCATGCTCAAGGCCGCGGTGTCGCGCCAGCGCGAGTACCTGGCCGACGCCCGCGCCGTGCAATGGACGCGCAGCCGCGACGGCCTGGGCGGCGTGCTGCGCAAGGTCATGGCCCAGCGCCGCGACCTGCCGCGCGGCTACGAAGAGCACAGCCATAAGGGCCTGAACCACCCCTCGGTGCAGCACATGCTGCTGGTGGACCTGGGCGGCGGTGGCCGCATGGAGCGCTGGCTCGACTCGCACCCCACGCTCGATGAGCGCGTGCAGCGCCTCTATGGCCGCAAAATGCAGCCGATCAAGGTCACACCGGTGGCCGCAGCCCCCGAGCCTGCCTGGCGCCCAGAGAGTGCAGGGCAGCCCGCCGGCGCGACGTTGGCGTCGCTGGTGGATCCGTTCGCACGGTATCTTTGATCCCCCCTGTGTCGCCTTCGGCGCCTTCCCCCCAGGGGAACGCACCCGGCGGCTTGGCCGAGCCAGTCCACGGGTGCACTGATAGTGGGCCGCGCCGGTGAGTGTCTGCGTTCTCGGTGGCATAGTGGTGGGCCTTTCAATGCCGAGATCTTTTATGTCCCGTGACACGCGTTTTCAGGAACAAGCCCAGGCCCTGGGCTACAGCTTCGATGGCGAGATCAAGATCGGTGGCAACTACGTGCCGCTGGTGCGCGACGGTCACCACATCTACCTGAGCGGCCAGATCCCGCGCGTCGGCGATACCGTGGTGGTCACGGGCGCGGCCGGTGCCGGTGCGTCGCTGGTCGATGCGCAGAAGGCTGCCAAGGTCTGCGCGATGCGTGCACTGGCTTTGCTGCAGCGCGCACTCGGCTCACTCGATGCAGTGCAGGCCATCCTGCGCATCACCGTGTACGTGCAGTCGGCGCCCACATTCACGCAGCAAAGCGAAGTGGCCGATGGCGCATCGGACCTGCTGTTTGCCGTGTTGGGCTCGGCGGGCGCCCACACGCGCACCTCGGTGGGCGTGCTGCAGCTGCCCAAAAATGCGACGGTCGAGGTGGATTTGATTGCCACCGTGGCATCCAAGGCCGCCTGAAAGTCGCGCGCGGGCCGCCGCAGAAACCGCAGGAGAGTCCCATGACCATGACGGAACCCGTTCACCAGGGAAGTTGCCTGTGCGGCGGCGTGCGGTACGAGACCACGGCGCCCCTGCAGGCGGCCTCGCATTGCCATTGTTCGATGTGCCGCAAGGCGCATGGCGCGGCCTTTGGCAGCTATGCCAGCGTGCGGCGCGAACACCACCGGTTTGTGCAGGGCCAGGCACTGGTCCGTACCTACCAGTCTTCGGCCCAGGTCACGCGCACGTTCTGCTCGGTGTGTGGGTCGCCGCTGCTGTGGCACAGCGAGGGCTCCCACGCCGATTGGGTGGCCGTGCCGCTGGGTACGCTGGATACCGCCTTCGATACGCCGCCCCGAAAACACATCTACGTGGACTCCAAGGCACCCTGGGTGGTGATCTGCGATGGTTTCCCGCAAGAGCCACAGGGCTAAGGGGCCATGCCAGTCCGAGACCTTCTCGATCAGGACATCCCGCAGGTGCATGCCTTGCTGGTTGCGCATGGCTGGTCGCACCGGCTAGGCACCCTGTCGCAGTTCGAGGCGCTGGTGGCTGCGTCGCAGTGCAACCTGGTGGCGCTGCACGGGGACGAGGTGGTGGGCTATGCGCGCGCCATTACCGACGGGCTCAGCAATGGCTACCTGTCCATGCTGGTCGTGGCCACTGCGTTTCGGGGCCAGGGGCTGGGACGCGCGCTGGTGCAACAAACGTTGGCCAAAGCGCCCGCAGCGACCTGGGTGCTGCGCGCTGGCCGTCCAGGTGCGTCCGAATTCTTTGCGAGAATGGGTTTTGCTCCGTCGGCCATTGCCATGGAGCGCACACGCTCCACCTGACACGCTTGAACGCCATGAACCACCCCCGTTTCAACGTCTTCGGCCGCATCGTCGAGGTGCGGCGTGAGGGCGCGCTGTGGCAGGCCTACCGCGTGGGGTCCGATGGCAAGCGAACTCCTTCGGGTTTCGTGATTCCCGACTTCGTGGAAGAGCACGAACTGGCGCAGTTTCTGGAAGACCTGTTTCACGAAAGCGCTTCCCCGCACAACGGCGACGTGCACCGCATCGTCTGACGGGGCGGTCAGGCGTGGGCTTTTGCACCACGTCACACCGCTGTCAAACCCCGGCCAGACACTCGGACCCTTGTTCCAACAAGGGCCTTGTTCATGTCTGAACGCACTCGCAGCCGACTTCTTTCCCTTTCGTCCTTCCATGGCGGGCGCCGCACCGCCACGCTGAGCGTGCTGGCCCTGGCCGCGTCGCTGTCCGCGTGCGGCGGCGGTGATGGCGGCAGCGTCAACAACAACGCTGGCGCCACCGCCACGCTGGCCGTGCTGGAGACCACCGACCTGCACTTCAACGTGCGCAGCTACGACTACTTCAAGCTGGCCGAGGACAAGAGCTACGGCTTCGAGCGCACTGCCACGCTGGTGCGTGCGGCGCGCAAGGAGTTTGCCAACACCCTGCTGGTGGACAACGGCGACACCATCCAGGGCACGGCGCTGGCCGACTACGAAGCCACCATCAACCCCATCCCTTGCACGCAGCAGCTGTCCATGTACAAGGCCATGGGCGCGCTGGGCTTTGACGCCGGCACGCTGGGCAACCACGAGTTCAACTACGGCCTGCCGTTCCTGAACCAGGTGCTGGGCGGCGGGCTGGATGTCGACGGCGTGGACGCGAGCAAGAAGTGCGCGGGTGCGGGGTTCCCCATGGTGCTGGCCAATGTGACCAGCAACAAGACGAAGAAGCCGCTGGTGCAGCCCTACACGCTGCTGGAGCGCACGCTGACGGCGAAGGGCGCGGACGGCAAAGAGGTGAAGCTGCCCATCAAGATCGGTGTGATCGGCTTCACCACGCCCGGCATCATGAACTGGGACAAGCGCTATCTGGAAGGCAAGGTCACCACCGAAGGCGCGGTAGAGGCCGCCACCAAATACGTGCCCGAGCTGCGTGCCAAGGGCGCGGACATCGTGGTGGCGCTGCTGCACGGCGGGCTCGATGGCGCGGCCTACTCGGCCACCATGGAGAACCCGGGCCTGCACCTGTCGAAGGTGGCGGGCATTGACGCGATGGTGATGGGGCACCAGCACGGCGTGTTCCCTGACACGGCGGCCACGCCGGGCTTCAACCTGCCGGGCGTGGACCACAAGGCTGGCACCGTGAATGGCGTGCCCGCAGTCATGGCCAGCTCCTGGGGCAAGTCGCTGGGCGTGGTGCAGCTGGCACTGCAGTGGGACGGTGCCAAGTGGGCGGTCAACAAGTCGGCCAGCAAATCTGAGCTGCGCAACACACAGAGCAAGAACCCTGCGGGCACGACGGTGACCGTGGATGCCGACCCCGCCATTGCCCCGCTGATCGAGACGCAGCACCAGGCCGCCATCCAGTACGTGAAGACGCCCATCGGCCAGACCGACTTCCGCATGAGCACGCTGTTTGCCGACGTGGGCGACCCGGGCGCGATCCAGATCGTGAACCAGGCGCAGCAGGCTTATGTGGCGGCCTACATCAAGGCCAGTCTGCCGCAGTACGCGCAGCTGCCCGTGCTGTCGGTGAGCGCACCGTTCAAGAGCGGCTTTCAGGGCGGCGCCGACTACACCGACGTGGCCGTGGGCCCGCTGGCCATCAACAACGCGGCCGACCTGTACCTGTACCCCAACACCGTCTACGCGGTGAAGGTCAACGGTGGCGACATCAAGAACTGGCTCGAAGCCGCCGCCAAGCGCTTCAACCAGATCGACCCGGCCAAGACCACCGAACAGCAGCTCATCAGCACGTTCCCGGGCTACAACTTCGACATGTTCACCACGGCCGACGTGTCGTACGAGATCGACGTCACGCAGTCCGTGGGCAGCCGCATCAAGAACCTGACCTACCTGGGCAAGCCCATCGATGTGGCGCAGGAGTTTGTGATTGCCACCAACAACTACCGCGCCACCAGCGGCAAGAGCTTCATCGACAAGCTGGACGGCTCGGGCACCATCTGGGCCTCGCCCGATGCGAACCGCGACGTGGTCATCGACTACATCCGCAAGAACCCGGCGGTGACCCGTGCGGCCAACGGCGCGGCCAAGAGCTGGCGTTTTGCCAAGGCCAGCGTGGCGGGGCCGGTGGTGTTCAGCTCGGGCGCCAATGCGCTGGCCGTGGCGCAGGCCGCAGGCCTGGCGAATGTGTCGCTGCTGGCGGCCGATGACGGGTCGGGCAAGGGCACGTCGAAGTACGCCGTGGACCTGTCCAAGTAGGCAGTGCCTGCAGAGAGCATCGCAGCCCCAGGCAGGAAGGCGATGCTTCTCTTTTGATAGCTGTTAGCGCTTGATGGACGGGCGCTGGCGGCTATATTTTTACGTATGCCTGTGCAAGACGGGCTGCAGCAACACCACCAGTGCGCCCGCGCCGCCATCCATGGGCCGGGCCTGCACAAAGGCCAGCACCTCGCTTTTTTGCACCAGCCAGCGCTGCACGCGGCCCTTGAGCACGGGGCTCTTGCCGGGCGAGCCCAGGCCCTTGCCGTGCACCACGCGCACGCAGCGCAGCCCCGCCTTGTGGGCCTGACGGATGAAGTCGCCCAGCGCCTCGCGCGCCTCGTCCACGCGCAGGCCGTGCAGGTCGAGCTGGCGCTGGATGCTCCAGTGGCCCGAGCGCAGGCGGCGTGTCACCTCCACGCCGATACCGGGGCGGCGAAAGCTGAGCTGGTCGTCGGTGTCGAGCAGGGTGCTCACGTCGAAGTCGTCACTGATCGATTCGAGCAGCACCCGCTCTTCGTCCAGCCAGTGCTGCACGGGCAGCGGCGGCGGCAGGTGCTTGCGCAGCCGCGCCACGTTGGGGTTGCGCAGCGGGGTGACGGTGCCCACGCTGCGGCTGAAGAGGTGGCGCTCGGCCTCGGCCCGGGCGGCGGCCTCGCGTCGGGCTTTTTCCTCGGCTTGGCGGCGTTCCTGGTCCTCGCGCAGGCGGCGGGCCACGGTGGCCAGGTCCTGCAGCTGGGTGATGCGTTCACCCGCCCGGCGCGGGGTGGGTGGTGCGCGGCGCCGGGGTGGTGTCGCGATTTCACCGGCGGCGGGTGCTGGGGGGGCGTGGCGCAGGGGGCGCATGGCAGCTTTGGCTGCGGCTTTTTTCTCGGCCAAACCAGCGCGCCGGGCTGTCCGGGAGATTGCGGGGGAGGGCGCAGCGGGAGCGGGTGTTGGCTCTGTTGCCGCAGTGCTGTTTACCCCAGCCGTGCGGGCAGCGCGTGCCAGCGCGGCGTGCAATGCCGTGGGCGGGTGGGCTGGCGCAGGCGCAGGCGCAGGGGCAGTCACACCAGTCCCTTTTCGGCCATCGACAGCGCCTGGCCCGGCGCCACGATCACATGGTCGAGCACGCGCACGTCCACCAGGGCCAGCGTGGTCTTCAGGGTTTGCGTCAGGGCTTCATCGGCACGGCTCGGTTCCACGCTGCCGCTGGGGTGGTTGTGGGCCAGCACCACGGCGGCCGCCTGGTGGTGCAGGGCGCGCAGCACCACCTCGCGCGGGTACACGCTGGTCTGCGTGAGCGTGCCGCGAAACAGCTCCTCCATGGCCAGCAGGCGGTTTTGCGCATCGAGGAACAGCACCGCAAACACCTCGTGCCCCTTGGCGGCCAGGTACAGCTGCAGGTAGTGCTTGACGGCGTCGGGCGAGTCGAACACCTCGCGTTCACGCAGCTGCTGGGCCAGGGCGCGGCGCGCGAGTTCGAGCACGGCCACCAGCTCGGCGCGTTTGGCGGGGCCCAGGCCCTTGATGCGTTCCAGGTCGGCCGCGCTGGTGTGCAGCAGCCCGGCAATGCCGCCAAAGCCACCTGTGATGCAGCCGGTGGTGGCGTCGATGCCGGGCGGGTCCAGCAGCTCCTGCGCCATCTGCAGCACGCCCTTGCCCACAATGCCGGTGCGCAGCAGGATGGCCAGCAGCTCGGCATCGGCCAGGGCGGCGGGGCCGCGTGCCAGCAGTTTTTCGCGGGGCTGGGCGTCGGCGGGCAGGTCTTTGAGGGGCATGGCGCAGGGTCTTTGACACCCGTCAGGGGCCGACGGGCGTAGGGCTTTGCCCGGTTTTCTACAATTGGGGCAGTTTAGAGCGTGTTTTGCACTTTTACGTACCCACGTTGGGTCCAAAGGTCAGTGATCGCAAGGCGCGGACTGCCGCCAAGGCCGGGGCCTTGGCAAGGGCTGCAACGCCGCGAGTGCTGGCCTTTGGGCCCAACCCTCTGGGAAAGCCGGGAAAAGGCCCGGCCACGTTGTTGCAAACCGCTTGCGGTATGGATACCGCGGCGCGTTTTGCGCCTAGTGGCAGGGCCTTTTCCCGGCTTTCGTGGGCACGTAAAAGTGCAAAACACGCTCTTTTGGACTTTCATGACCTCTATCGACGCTTCCCTTCCCACGGTGCAACCCGGCTCCTTCCTCACGCTGCACTACCGCCTGGCTGGCCCTGCGGGGGATGTGATCAACACTTTTACCGACAAACCCGCCACCCTGTCGCTGGGCACGGGCGAGCTGTCGCCCGCCATGGAGCAGCGCCTGTTGGGCCTGGCCGAAGGCACGCGCACCACGTTCGAGCTGCCTGCGGGCGAGGCTTTTGGCGAGCGCAATGCCGACATGCAGCAGTGGGTGGCGCGCAAGCTGATGAACGAGCTGGGCGATCCCGACGAAAAGTACAACGTGGGCGATGTGGTGCAGTTCCCTACGCCAGATGGGCAGGGCAGCTATGCCGGTGCCGTGATGCAGGTGCGCGACGACGGCGCGGTGCTGTTTGACTTCAACCACCCACTGGCGGGCCAGCCGGTGACGTTCGAAGTCGAACTGATCGGGATCCTGTGATGCAGGCCCCACAAGAAATCCTGCTGGCCGAGCCGCGCGGGTTTTGCGCGGGTGTGGACCGCGCCATCGAGATCGTGGAGCGTGCCATCCAGAAGTTTGGCGCCCCCATCTATGTGCGCCACGAGATCGTGCACAACACCTACGTGGTGAACGACCTCAAGGCCAAGGGCGCGATTTTTATCGAAGAGCTGTCGGACGTGCCACCTGGAGCCACACTGGTCTTCAGCGCCCATGGCGTGAGCAAGGCCGTGCAGCAAGAGGCCGTGGCGCGCGGCTTCAGCATTTTTGACGCCACCTGCCCGCTGGTGACCAAGGTGCACGTCGAAGTGGCCAAGCTCGCCAAGGAGGGCTACGAATTCATCATGATCGGGCACAAGGGCCACCCCGAGGTGGAAGGCACCATGGGCCAGCTGGACCATGGCATCCACTTGGTGGAAGACGTGGCCGATGTGGCCCGTGTGCAGCCCGCGCAGACGGTAAAACTCGCGGTGGTCACGCAAACTACATTGAGTGTGGACGACGCCGCCGAGATTTCTGCCGCCGTGCGTGCACGATTCCCCAGCGTGCGCGAGCCCAAGCAGCAGGACATCTGCTACGCCACCCAGAACCGGCAGGACGCCGTGAAGGTGCTGAGCCCGCAGGTGGACGTGGTGATCGTGGTGGGCAGCCCCACCAGTTCCAACAGCAACCGCCTGCGCGAGCTGGCCGCCAAGCTGGGCACCACCGCCTACATGGTGGACAGTGCTGACGAGCTGCGCGGCGAGTGGTTTGACGGCACGGCCCGCGTGGGCCTCACCGCCGGTGCCTCGGCCCCGGAAATCCTGGTGCAGCAGGTCATCGACCGCATCAAGGCGCTGGGCGCGGTGTCGGTGCGCACCATGGCCGGCATCGAGGAAACCATCAAGTTCCCACTGCCCAAGGGGCTCAAGATCGACGCAACCACGGGCCTGGCTATCACCGAACGCACGCCAGAGACGGGGCCTGCGGGGCATTGAGCAACGTGGTGCAGGTAGGGTGCTTCTAAATTGATAGCTATTGGCGCTTGATGGATAAGCGCTGGGGCTCAATTTTTATCGAATTCTCACCGCACGGACACCGGCCGATCGCTACAGCGACACCGCCGGCCCGCTCCACAGATCCAGCGGCGGGTCGGCGGCCACCGCACGCAGGATGTCGGTGCGCGAGATAAAGCCCGACAGCACCCCCGCTTCGTCGGTCACCGGCAGGCCGGGCAGGCCGGTGTCCAGCAACACAGCGGCCACGCGGCGCAGTTCGGTGTCGGGCGCCACGGTGGGCACGGGGCTCACCATCACTTCGGACACGGGACGGCGCGCCAGGTCGATGGCCTGCTTGACGGCGCCTGGCTCGGGCAGCAGGTCCAGCGGCGCCATGTCGGCCCGCAGCAGCAGCCCGATCACGCGGCCCAGCGTATCCACCACGGGGGCCTGCGCCACCTTGTGCTCGGCCAGGGTCTGCCAGGCGTCGTTCACGCGGGCCTCCGGCTGCACACTGAGGGCACCGGTGGTCATCACGTCGCTGACCTTGGTGAGCGGCTGGCGGGCCACCTGGGGGCCTTGTCCGGTCTGGGCGTAGGCGCTCACGGCGTCCTGCATGCGCAGGTTGACGACCGCGGGGGCTGTGGCGGCGTCCGACGTTGCAGGGTGAGGCGGTGTGGGGAAGGCTGGCACGGGTTCACCGGGCACATCCAGCGCCCGGGTGTGCAGCGCCTGGGGCCGCTGCACGCGCCGCACCGGCGAGATCTGCGACAGGTTTTCCGGGCCTCCCCGGTACATCTGCCCCGATGGTCCGAACACAAAGAACATGTTTTCCTCCTCCAACGGGTACGCCTTGCAGGCCCGCGAAGGGTGTTCGCGTGCGGTACTGCCCTACCCATGTTATCGGCAGTTGTGCGGCGCGCATGCAATGGAGGTTGTGTCCGCATGTTGCGGGCAACCCCTACACTGCCTCCCTTTGCCCCATCGGAGCCCCTTGCATGATCGACCGCGCCGCTATTGCCGCCGCCCGCCGCCACATTTCCGCCGCCCAGCCCGATTTTCTGCGCACCACACCGCTGATGCGCGTGCCGGGCCGATCCCTGGGCGTGGACTGCGGCGAGGTCTGGCTCAAGCTGGAGCACCTGCAGGTGGGCGGCAGCTTCAAGGCGCGCGGCATGTTGTACCGCCTGCTGGCCAACCCGGTGCCCGAGAGTGGCGTGATCATCGCCTCCGGCGGCAACGCCGGCATTGCCGTGGCCGCCGCCGCCAAGGCCCTGGGCGTGCGCTGCGAGGTGTTTGTGCCTGAAGTGTCGCCCGAAGCCAAACGGGCGCGCTTGCGTGCCCTGGGGGCCGAGGTGGTCGTCACAGGCGCAGCCTATTCCGAAGCCTTTGAAGCCTGCGTCGCCCGCCAGAAGGCCACAGGCGCGCTGCAGGCCCACGCCTACGACCAGCCCGAAGTGGTGGCGGGCGCGGGCACCCTGGCGCTGGAGATGGAAGAGCAGGGCGGCCACCTGCCCGACACGGTGTTGGTCAGTGTGGGCGGTGGTGGCCTCATCGGCGGCGTGGCCGCGTGGGTGGAGAGCCGCGCCCATGTGGTCGCGTTGGAACCCGAACGCGCGCCTACCCTGCATGCGGCGCGCGCTGCGGGTCAGCCAGTGGATGTGGAAGTGGGTGGCGTGGCCGCCGATTCCCTGGGCGCCCGCCGCATCGGCGCCATCGGCTGGGAGGTGAGCCAGCGCCACGTGCACGATGCGCTGCTGCTGCCCGACGACGCCATCCGTGCCGCCCAGCTGTGGCTGTGGAAGGAGCTGAAACTGGCCGTGGAGCCCGCTGCCGCCCTGGGCCTGGCCGCATTGCAAACCGGCGCATACAAGCCCCAACCGCAGGAAACGGTGGCGTTCATTCTTTGCGGCGCCAACTTTGACCCTGTCAGCCTCGCCTGAGCCGAGACCGACCGCCCCTTTAAAATCGACACTATGCTTGACATCCTTCTCCTCCGCAAAGACCTCGACACCGCCATCGCGCGGCTGGAAACCCGCAAAAAGCCCCAGGCCTTCCTGGACGTCCCGGCGTTCCAGTCCCTGGAGTCCGAGCGCAAGACCCTGCAGACCCGCACTGAAGAGCTGCAGGCCCAGCGCACCCAGCTGTCCAAGCAAGTCGGCATGCTGATGAGCCGCGGCGACAAGGATGGTGCCGAAGCCGTCAAGGCCCAGGTGGCCGCGGGCAAGGTGGAGCTGGAGCAATCCGCCGCCCGCCTGGAACAAGTGCAGGCCGAACTGCTGGCCATGCTGGTCGCGGTGCCCAACCTGCCGCACGAATCCGTGCCGGTGGGCAGCGACGAAGCCGGCAACGTGGAAGTACGCCGCTGGGGCACGCCCGGCACCTTCGATTTCGAAGTGAAGGACCACGTGGACGTGGGCACACCGCTCGGCCTGGACTTCGACATGGGCGTCAAGCTTTCAGGCTCGCGCTTTACCGTGATGAAGGGCACCATCGCCCGCCTGCACCGTGCGCTCGCCCAGTTCATGCTGGACGTGCAGACCCAGGAGCATGGCTACACCGAGTGCTACGTGCCCTACGCCGTGAACGCCGACTCGCTCAAGGGCACGGGCCAGCTGCCCAAGTTCGAAGGCGATTTGTTCGCGGCCAAGAAGGGCGGCCAGGACGGCGAGCCCGTGCCCGACAACGCGGCGCTGTATCTCATCCCCACCAGCGAAGTACCGCTGACCAACTTTGTGCGCGACGTGGTGGTGGCCGAATCCGAGCTGCCCATCAAGCTGACTGCCCACACGCCGTGCTTTCGGTCCGAGGCCGGCAGCTATGGCCGCGACACGCGCGGCATGATCCGCCAGCACCAGTTCGACAAGGTCGAGATGGTGCAGATCGCGCACCCCGAAAAGAGCTACGAAGCGCTGGAAGAAATGACCCGCCACGCCGAGGCGGTGCTGCAAAAGCTGGGCTTGCCCTACCGCGTGATGAGCCTGTGCACGGGCGACATGGGTTTTGGCGCGGCCAAGACCTATGACTTGGAAGTGTGGCTGCCCGCGCAGAACACCTACCGCGAGATCAGCTCGGTGAGCAACTGCGAGGCCTTCCAGGCCCGCCGCCTGCAGGCCCGCTTCAAGAACGCGCAAGGCAAGAACGAGTTGGTGCACACCCTCAACGGCTCGGGCCTGGCCGTGGGCCGCACGCTGGTGGCGGTGCTGGAAAACTACCAGCGCGCCGACGGCTCTGTAGAGGTGCCTGAGGTGCTGCGCCCCTACATGGGCGGTGTGGCAGTGCTCCAGCCCTGAGAGGCTGAGAGTCTTTTATCCACGCCCGCCTTGCACGCCAAAAAGCCCCGGCTCGTCGTTGCAAATGCTCGCCATAGCCCGGGCTATGGCTGTGCTTTACGCCTAGATCCGAGGCGTTTTCGCGCGCCTTTCGGGCTTGGCTAAAAAACTCTCAGCCTCTGAGTTCTGCACGCTCCCCGCTGGCGAGATGCCAGCCACGACGGGCCCTTGTGGCCCGTTTTCTTTTGGAGTGTGTCTAGGCTAGTGGGTGGCCAGCCCGGGTGGTGCCGAAAAGTCCACCTGTGCCTGCGCCAGGCGCTGCATGGCGGGGATCAGCGCCCGTGCGTCGCCACGCCGCCACTGGAACGTGTACTGCAGCGGCGCAAGCGGGTTGCGCCCGCCCACGGCACGCAAGCCCAGCGGGCGCACCCATCCCGAGGGCAGAAACCCCACGCCCACCCCTGCGCGCAGCATGCCCGCCACGGCCCCCAAGCTGTTGCACAGGATGTGCTCGCGGACGGTGACCCCTTGTGCAAGCAACCAGTCGTCCAGTAGCCGCGTGGTGCCCGCGCCTGGCGGCAGCGTGACCAGTGGATGCTGCTGCAGCAGCGCTTTGGCGCCCAGGCGGCCAGCCCCCGGCAGGCTGGGTGACACGGCCCAGGCGAAATGTGCGGCACCCACGGGCTGCGACAGCAGCGTGCTGCGCGACGCGCGTCCTGCGATCACGGCAAAGTCCAGTTCACCGTCGTCCAGGCGACGCCCCAGAACTTCGCCCACATCCACACAGGGCTCCAGCGCCAGACCCGGGTGGGTGCGCCGCGCCATGGCCACAAAGGCAGGAAGCCAGGTGAGTGCGGAAAGGTCTCCCGTGCCAAAACGGCAGCGGCCCGTGAGTTCCCTGCCAGCCTCCAGTGCGTGGCCTAGCGCCGCCATGGCGTTGAGCACCCCCAGTGCGGCCGGCAGCAGGCGTTCACCCGCCTCGGTGAGCACGGCGCGGTGCCCGCTGCGGTCAAACAGCGGCTGGCCCAGGGTGGATTCCAGCTCGGTGATGCGTTTGGACAGGGACGACACCGACAGGTGCACGCGCTCGGCCGCCGTCACGAAATTGGCGCAGTTGGCCGCCCACCAGAAGGCTTCAAGCTGTTTGAATGATGGATGGGGCATGGGCGAAATTAGTGGTGAAAAGCGAATGAAATCATTCTAAATATTCCGCTTTCATTCACCGAACTGAAAATCTACAGTGGCGCTGCTTCCTGAACGCAATGAAACCCGCACCATGACCATCCACCCTGTTTCCGCACCCGCCGCCACACCGCGCCCGCCTGCCGTCTTGCGACGCATGTTGTCGCTGCACGACTTCGAAGAGGCCGCACGGCAGCGCCTGCCCCGGCCGATCTTCGGCTACATCGCTGGTGCGGCCGAGGACGGCGCCTCGCTGCGTGACAACCGGGCCGTGTTTGAGGACTTCGCCTTCGTAACGCGGGTGCTGCGCGACGTATCGCAGCGTTCCCAAACCGTGGAGCTGTTTGGCGAGCACTACAGCAGTCCCTTCGGCATCGCCCCCATGGGCATCAACGCGCTGTCCACCTACCGGGGCGATCTTGTGCTGGCGCGTGCGGCCCGTCGCGCGGGCATTGTTTCGGTGATGAGTGGCACCTCGCTGATACCGATGGAAGACGTGGCACGTGACAGCCCGGGCACCTGGTTCCAGGCCTACCTGCCTGGCGACCAGGCGCGCATCGACGCACTCATTGACCGTGTGGGGCGTGCAGGTTTCCGCACCCTCGTTGTCACGGTGGACATCCCGATCTCGGCGAACCGGGAGAACAACATCCGCACGGGCTTTTCCACACCCTTGCGCCCCAGCCTGCGCCTGGCATGGGACGGCCTGGTGCGGCCACGCTGGGTGGCGAGCACCTTTGTGCGCACATTGCTGCGCCACGGCATGCCGCATTTCGAGAACTCTTTTGCTGCGCGCGGCGCCCCCATTGTCTCTTCCACCGTGCTGCGCGACTTTTCGGCGCGTGACCATCTGAACTGGCGCCACATCGAGGCCATTCGCCGCCGTTGGAAGGGGCCCTTGGTCGTGAAGGGTCTGCTCAGCGTGGAGGACGTGTTGCAGGCACAGCGTGCCGGGGCGGATGGCGTGGTGTTGTCCAACCACGGAGGGCGCCAGCTCGACGGGGCCGTATCGCCGATGCGCGTGTTGGAAGAGGTGGTTGCCGCTGTAGGCGCTGGCTACCCGGTGCTTGTGGATGGAGGCTTTCGGCGCGGCTCCGACGTGCTCAAGGCCGTTGCGCTGGGCGCGCGTTTGGTTCTGGTGGGACGTCCGTTCAACTATGCAGCCGCCGTCGCCGGGGAGGCGGGGGTGCACCACGCAATCACGTTGCTGCGCGACGAGGTCGATCGCAACCTTGCCATGCTCGGTGCCACGGGTTGCAGCGAACTGGGGCCCCAGCACATCGTGCGCCAGCGGGGTTGAGAGGCAGATTTCAATGGACGGCACGGAAGTGCACCCTTATCCGTCCAAGGCGTCCAAAGAAAAAGCCCTGCGCTATTGATTAGATAGCATCAGGGCTTTGTCAGTGGCGGAGAGGGTGGGATTCGAACCCACGGTAGTGTTGCCACTACGCCTGATTTCGAGTCAGGTACATTCGACCACTCTGCCACCTCTCCTGTGTGTCGAAGCCTGCGATTATAGCAAGGTTTTCCGGGGCACCAGCGCCTCTTCCCGTCTCCCACTCCAAACGCGGTCACCTGTCGTGTGGCTGGCGTGCGCTCCGTCTGGCGGGGCTCCTGCCTGTAATTGCCTGTAATCGCTTTGCTTTTGGGGCCTGCCTACAGTCGCATCACTGCTTCAAAAAACGCAGTACCAAGCAACCCGGCGACAGGACATCAGGTAGGAGTCCCCATGGATATCAAGCTGCGATTTGTGAACCAATCCCGCGACGGCAATAAGTCGGAGGTGGTGATGTATCAGAAGAACCAGCTCACCAGCATGGCTTCGCTTGCAATGGCCTGGAAGGTGATCCGGTTCTGCGGACGTGACTGTTACCACCCCTTTGTTTTCCCAGCGGGTTTCGAAGTGGGCGTTGCCGATGAGTACGGCAATTTTTCACCCCGCATGGCCGCAGAAAACGGCCAGATGCTCAGGCTGGAATCCACCGCATCGGGTACCCGGCGCCTGCGGCGTGCGGGGCCGGCCAGTGCCTCCAATGAACTCGATGTGCTCAACGACCTGGGCCAGGGCGCGGTCAATGTCTGCGTATTCAGGGATGGCCGGATGGTGGGCATGAAGACTTCCGTCACGCCGGGCCAGAAGGCGGTTTTCCAGTACCAGCCGGTGCTGTGGATTGGCGTGGCCTCCCAGGTTGCGCAGGGCGTGGCGATCAGCTCTGCCGTCATGAGCAATGCCAACTCCGAGCTGTCGCTGTTGGGCATCGCCAGTGCGGACATCGTGATGTCGGGCGGTGGGCCTGGCGAGGGCTCCACGCCCTACGAATTCAATCTCGAGAACATCGTCCAGATCTGACCGAACAGGCAGAACAGGACACACAGAGTTCGCCTTCAGGGCCGCAGGGTCCGGGGGCAAACGGGCAACGCATGGCGTGTTGCCACCACTTTCACCAACAGGAGAAACTCATGGGCGTTCAACTCAATTTCATCAATAACTCCAACGACACGAACAACTCGGAGGTCGTGATATTCCAGAAGAATGTCGCCACCAATTTCGACGAACTGTCGGTGGCCTGGCAGGTCATCAAGTACTGTGGCCAGGGCGACAACCATCCGTTCACGTTTCCCATGGGCATGCAGGTGGGGGCCAGTGACAGCTACGGCAACTACACGCCGCAGCTGGATGCCCAAAATGGCCAGCTGTTCCAAATGGCTTTGACGACCTCTGGCGACAGGCTCGTGTCTGCAGGCAGTGGCACCAGTTCCAAGGAAGTGCAAGTGCTCAACGCCTTGCCCAAAGGGGCCATCAATGCCAGCTGCTACAAGGATGGCAAGCTCCTGGCCATCAAGACCTCGATTGCACCCCAGCAAAAGGCGGTGTTCGAGTTCAAGCCCACCATCTGGATTGGTGTGGCTTCGCAGATCGTGCAGGGCCAGGTGATGAACTCGGCCATCATTTCCAATATCAACACCGAGCTGTCGCTCCTGGGCATTGCCAGCGCAGACATCGTGATGACCGGTGGCGGCCCAGGCGCCAACTCCACGCCGTTCGCGTTCAACCTCGAAAACATTGTGATGTGCTGAAGCAGCGCGTCGGCGTGGGGCCGTGTAGTGCCCAGCGCCGATGCTCTGCAGCGCGCAGTCCATCCAGGAAGCATGCCGTGAACGAAATGGTCCAAAGAAGATGGAGCGCCATGGATGGCTGCCTGGTCTTCGACATCACCATCAACCGTGCACCCCACGACGATGTTCCTTCGTGTGTCAGCGTGTCCTGTAGTTCAGGTGAGTCGGAGAGCCAGCGGGTCACCGTCACCAGACAATGGCCCGCCCAGCCCTTCGAGTTCAAATTCTCCTCGGGGTGCTATGTGTCAGGCTACCTGCAGCAAAAAACGCCGGTGCACATCGACGGCGCCCCCAATACGGCCATCTTTGCCGACATCCACTACGGCATGCGGGGGCAGGCGGATGACCACCACTTCGAAGGCATCATGGCGGCGTGCCCGATGCGGGGCCCCATTCCGCCATCTGGCCCACGGCCACCTGCTCCCACGCCGGTGGTGCCTGCGCCACCGGCCCCACCAGTCGATCCCGTCGAGCCGCTGCCTGTCCTCCACAGCCATCCGGAGGAGCTGTTTCCTTACGTGTACGTACGCCGCTGGCCCAAGATCTCGGCCGCGGATCTTTTGTATGGCTTTGTCCAGTACACCGGTGCAAGCCCTCCTTGCAGCAGCTTTTTCGAGGACCTGGTAGCGGCACGCAGCCAAGGCCGCGAAGCCGTGCAGTCCCTGGCGCTGCAATTTATTGACGGAGACTCTCCCTATCAGGGGCTGTTCATCGGCAACATGGATTGCCTCCCGGGACCCATGAGCCAGTTTGCATCTTTGCTAGCGCAACTCCCCGCCTCGGATGACAAGCCACGGGAGTGGCTGGCGGCTGCCCATGCGGAGGTCGCGCAGTTGCTGCAGCGGTACGCCCTGACCTGGACCTACTTGGAGTCTGGAACCTATGCACAGGCGCTGGACAGGGTTTGGCAGAGTTACTTTGCCTTGATCATCACCCTGGGGTATGACACGGGCTTGCTCGATGGGTTGACCCGCACCCTGCAGCTGGCGAATCTGATCGCGGTGGCTTTGCAGCCCGGCACCCAGGGCATAGCCAC
Source organism: Acidovorax sp. Root275 (assembly GCF_001428965.1). NCBI lineage: Bacteria > Pseudomonadati > Pseudomonadota > Betaproteobacteria > Burkholderiales > Comamonadaceae > Acidovorax > Acidovorax sp. Root275. Next base: position 546,354 of record NZ_LMJH01000008.1, read on the forward strand.
AGTGGGTGCTGCTTCGGCAACGCCTGTGCTCCTGCAGCCGGCTGCCATCAGTTCCGCCCAGATTGCGTCGCTGCGTGAGGCCACGGTGGTGCTGCCGGGGCAGGTGTTTCCTTTACCGTCGGTCGGCGCTGCAGACCACTCGCCGCCCGTGGCGCGAGACGGCTGGATTGAGCCCTATGCCATTGGCGACTTGCAGATGGTGCGCCAGCGTTTGCTGCGCTACCAAAGCGGAGAGATCGCGCGCATAGAAAACGTGATGCGCGGTGAACGCCGGGAGGTCACGCACAAACGCACCCACCGGCAAAAGGATGAGCAAAAGCAGACCCTGGCCGAGATGCAGGTTCTGCAAAACGATGCAGCGGACGAACGCAGCAATCTGCAGGAGGAATCGCGCAAGACCGTGGCCGAAGCGACCGAGACCCACCAGTACAACAAGTTCACCAGTAGCTATGGCCCTCCCACCCAGGCCACCCTGGATGGCTCTTGGACCAAGGCCGTGCAGCAAGGCGCCAATCCTGGGCTCGACGACACCATCCGCTTTGCCCGCGACATCCTGAACAAGACAGTCAACCGCGTCAGTCGCAGTGTCAGCCACACGCGCTCCAGTAGCAGCATGAGCCAGACCGAAGATGCCGTGGTCAGCCTGATCGACAACACCGCCGGCACCCAGAACATGCGCGCCGTGTTCCGCTGGGTGAACAAGGTGTACGAAGCGTGTGTGGTGAACTATGGCCAGCGCCTGATGATGGAGTTCATGGTGTGCCAGCCCGCTGCGGGTTTTGTCGCTCAGGAGCAGGCGCTGGCGGGACAGGACTTCGCCAAGCCATTGCCACCGCTGCAACTGGGGGTTGCCACCTTTGAGGACATCAAGGTGGACGGCCCACGTAACTATGCGCAGCTCGGTGCCTACTATGGCGTGCTGGATCTGGAGCCGCCGCCCTTGGCGGAGCGCTTCGCCTCGGCCACCTTGCGCAATGGCGAAGAAAAGCAGATTGCCGTCCCCGCAGGGTATTGCGCCACCAGAGCCTTTGTCAGCTGCATAGGCTCGTCCCCTGGGTTGCCAGCACCTGTTGTGCTGGTGGGGCAGCAAACCGTGACCCCTGGCACTGTGTCCAGCGCCGTGGTGATGCGCGGAGAGGACGAGACCGTGCCGGTGTCCGTGACAGACTATCAACCCGGTTTCTCGCCGCCTGGCGATCACCCGTTGCAGGTCAATGTAGAGATCAGTTGCACGCCTTCCAGTCGGTGCATGGACCAGTGGCGCATCCGCACCTACGCCAGCATCGTGCGTGGCTATCAGGAGCGGATGGCAGCCTACCAGGGCCGGGCCCAGGGCGGGGGGGCGTCTCCCGCGCCCGCCTTTTCACCACTGGCCCATCGGCAGCTTGAGCAGCGAGAGCTGAAGAACGCCTGTCTGCGCCTGTTGCTGGAGCGCCTGCAAACCCTGACCGGCATGTCCGCAGATGCCGCGTGGGGGTCTCCGCCGTCGCGGTTTGAAGTCAACGAACCCCGCTATCTGCAGTTCTTTGATGAAGTGCTGGAGTGGAACGAGATGGCCTACAGCTTTTATGCCAGCCCCGGCATGACTGCTGCGGGCCGGGTGCCTGAGCTGGGGAGTCTTGCGGCCGACGACGATGCCTTGTTCGCCAACTTCTTACAGGCTGGCCAGGCACGTGTCCTGTTGCCCGTGCAGCCGGCGCATGTCATGGCCTTTCTCTATTTTTACTCGGCCGGCATGCTGTGGGTCGCCCCGGATCGCCTTGCCCCCGTCAATGCGAGCGACATAGCGTTGGCCAACGACCTCAAGCATGCAGGACCCAGGCAACAGAACCCTGCGCTCCGCCCGGGGCCGTGCTGGCAGGTGGTGGTACCTACAGCCATGCAGGTGCTCGATGCGTCGGGCGTCGAACAGGGCGCTGACATGCCCGCTGTCGGGGAGGCTGCGCCATGATGGTGATACCAGGGGTTGCCAGCCCCTTCTTTGGTCGAACCGGCTTTGGCGACCTGCCCGTGGGTTCTGTGACGGCGTTTGCGGGCACCCTGGGGCTGCCCGACAGCGCGAGCCCTCCCGCTACGGTGAGTCCGACCGCTTACACCTCCAACCCCCTGGAGGCGTGGGGATGGATGGTTTGCGATGGCCGGTCATTGGCCTGCGTGGACTACCCCGAACTGTTTGCCGTGCTGGGCTACGTGTATGGCGGTGCCGACGACAACTTCAACATCCCCGACTACCGTGGCTACTTTCTTCGCGGCATTGGCACGGGCACCCGCAACGACCCGGACATTGGCCAGCGCAGCAAGCCGCCGGGTGGCCAGGGGGCGAGCGATGGGGTGGGTTCCGTTCAGCCGTTTGCCGTGCAGACGCATGAGCACACCTACAACAGTGCACCGGCACCCTCGGCACCATCACCCAGTGGAACGGCGGCGGGCGCGCCCAGCGTCACCAGCACGCCGACCAAGGGCGGGCCGGTCACTGGCGCGGGCCAAGCTCCGCCGGTGCAAGTGAGCTTGAACGAAACGCGGCCCCTCAATGTGTACGTCAACTACCTCATCAAGTTCACCTATGGACTGGTCCCGCTTTTGAGATGACCGCGCACGTGTCCCCAGAACCCTTTCCAAGGAGAAATTGCATGGCATACACCAACGTCCAATTCATCGGCTACGTGCTCGACACGGCGCCCCAAGTGAACCCCGATGGATCCAAGACCTATCTGGGGCTGAGCGATCCAAGGCTCGACATTGAGGCGCGCTGCGATGTGATGTTGCGCGCCATGCAGACGGCCCGGGATGCACTGCCGCAGACGTCTCCACCGGTACCCGAGGGGGAAACACTGAAGGTCTTCCTGGCCCCCGAGTTCTTCTTTCGAGGTGCCTCGGGTGCCTACCAGATGGACGATGTCCAACGCGCCATCACCTCGTTGCAGCGCCTGGCGGCCGATGACCAGTGGGTTGACTGGGTGTTCGTGTTCGGCACCATTTTGGGCGCGTCGTCCGCCACCCAGCAGACGCCTCCCTACGACATCGATCCGCTCGCCAGCACCGAGATCTACAACTTTGCGCTGGTGCAGCAGGGGGGCATGGCGGCACAGGGCGATGCGGGGACGCGGATGGTGATGAAGGAGTTGATGTCGGGGGTTGATTTCATCGCCACTGCCGCGAATCCGGGCGGCCTGTTGCTCGGCGACGTGGAACATTGGCCTGCATCGACCGGGGGTGGACTGGGGCGTGAGCAGCAAGAGGTCAACTATGACGGTGCAGGCGTGTTCGAGCTGGCAGGCATCACCTGGGGGCTGGAGGTCTGCCTGGACCACGGCGGCACGGTGCGCCGGCTACAGAGGTCGCCACAATTGCCGGGCCAGAAGCTGATTCAGCTGCAGGTGGTGCCATCGTGTGGCATGGGCATACAGGCCCCCAGCGTCATCACGCAGGCAGGCGGCTATGTCTTCAATTGCGATGGCTCGGGCGCGGCAAGCCACTCCACCCTGGTGCAGCAGGTGCCACCGGTGGCCAACGTGCCCTTGCTGAGCAGCGCACCGGTCGGCGACGCCGCTGTCGCACTGCAAAGCACTTCGCCCGTGGAGGATGTGGCTGTCAGCGCCCTCTACGCCAGGGGGCCGGGCGTGGTCAATATCTATCCGGCACAGGCCTTGCCCGCACAGCAGGTGGTGGCGGGTAATACCGTATGCCTTGATTGGCCCGCCAGCCCCGACTACCGCTTCATCTTCCAGCTGGTCTACAACAGCAGTGGCAACTTCGTGACGCTGGTGTGCGAAATACGCAGCAAGAAGGCCAACTTCTACGGGAACAACTATTTCCTGCCGCTTTCGCTGCAGACGCAGGACTCGTGGAAGCAGGATGTGCGCATCCAGATGACCTTGGCGGCGGGCAGCAGCCCCTACGCTGGTGCCGTGTGGTGCAAGATCAACGTGCCGGGTTTCATCTTTGAAGGCAATGCCTTTGAGTTCAGTGCCACGTATGGTGGCCCCGCGCCGTTCACCATCTGGCAGTCCACGGACACGGATGGGCTGGGCGATGACAACCTGTGACCCTGGCGCCGAGAGCGCACTGCATGCACTGAGCGTGTCGGTGGGCCCGCGGGCCTTCCAGGTGCTTGCCAGTGCGGCCCGGTGTGCCTTTTGGCGCCGTGTGGAGGCTGGCGCGTGGGAGCCGCAAACCTTCGAGGTCTTCCGGCGCTTCCTGCAGCCCGACCGCTCCTACATTGACCTGGGTGCCTGGATCGGCCCTACGGTGCTTTATGGCGCAGCACTGTCGCGCTGCGTGCATGCCGTGGAGCCCGACCCGGTGGCCTTCGCAGAGCTGGACCGCAACGTGCGAGCCAACCCTGGGCTGTGCGAAAAAATCCACCTGCACCCCTTCGGCATTGGCCCCGAATCTGGCCCGCTGCATCTCTACGCCGGTGGTCTTTACTACGCAGGGCACAGTGAGTTCGGGGACAGCATGTCGGGCATGTTGGCCGCGCCGGATGTGCGTGGCCAGCCTTGCCACAAGGCGCGGGGTGTGGACATGGAGCGCTTTCTGGACATGTATGCCGGGAAGAACTGCAACTTCATCAAGATGGACATAGAGGGTGGCGAATACGCTGTGATTCCCGGCCTCTGGCGCCGTTTGTGGCGGTGGGGGCCACCCACCCTTTTTGTGTGTCCTTCCATCCTCCGGAAATCGCCCGGCGCGAGTCCTTGGTGCGGGCCTGCATCGAAGAGCTGCTGCTGTGTTACCCGCGCTTTTATGCGGCTGCCGACACCAAGGCCGTTGCGCTCGAAGAACTGGCGGACGCAGTGCATGACTGGGGCGACGACGCCCCTGGCAGCCCCTGGCGCAAGCTGGAGGCGCTGCTGGGAGCAGGTTTGGTGGCAACCCGTGAGGAGTGGTGAATGACTGCTGCACAAAATCGCCAGATCCTGATTGGGGTGCATGTGACGGGGGCTGGCGAAGGTCTGGCCGCCACGCTGTGCAGTGTTTTCGAGAACACGCCGCTGCCCTTCGGGCTGCGGATACTGCCGGACAGTGTCCTTGCATCCCAGGCCCCGGCCGTGCAGCAGGTGCGGCTTGCCCCCGAGTCCCTTGTTCAGCGGTCCAGCCCGGCGCAGCCGGGGGCTGCCGCCTGTTTCAACCAGCTGGTGAGCGAGCCTGCCGACATCTATGTGTTTCTGGAAAACGGCGCGCGGGTCTGCCCTGGCTGGCTGGAGCTGATCTTGGCCGCGCTGGACAGCGATGCCAGCCATGGGTTGGCGGGCCCCTCCACCAACCGGGGATGGAACGAGCAGGCCGTGGCACCAGGCTGCGGCGCTACCCAGGAAGCGCTGTGGGACCAGGCGGACGCCTTGCTGGCTCGCTACGGCAATGCCTGCGTGCCCCTGGCGCCCCTGCACAGCCTGGCAGACTTCTGCTACGTGGTGAAGAACGAGGTGGTGGCCGCCATTGGCGCGGCGGACGCGGCATACACCCGGGGCCCCTGCTGGGAGATGGACTACAACGTGCGCGCCGCCCGCGCCGGCTTCCTGGGGGTCTGGGTGCAGGGCGCCTTCGTCCACCGAGCGCCCCGCTGCGCGGTGCTGGCACCTGTCCACGATGGACTGCTGGAGGCCAACAAGCGGCTGTACCAGGACCGGTTCTGTGCCTGGCGCAGCGAGATCCATTCGCAGGCACCGCCCTATCACGGCCACTGCGCAGGGGATGGTTGCCGCTACTTTGCCGTGCCGGAGCAGATGCGCATCTTTGTGCCACTGCCCGGCAATGTGGCACCTGCTCTGCAGGTGCCCGAAGGCCCCGCGCCCTCGGCGCCGCCCTTGCTGAGCTGCGTCATGCCCACGCGGGGGCGTGCAGCCTTTGTTGCACAGTCGATCCGGTACTTCCAGCGGCAGGACTATCCCGCGCTGGAACTCATCATCGTCTACGAGCAAGAGTCTGATCTCCCCGCCGGCATCGACGACCCACGCGTCCGCTGCATCCGCATGCCGGCCCGTACCAGCATTGGTGCCAAGCGCAATGAAGCGGTGCGTGTGGCGCGGGGCGAGCTGATCGCGCATTGGGACGATGACGACTGGTATGGCGCGCAGCGCCTGAGCCGCCAGGCCGCGCCCATTCTGCACAACCTGGCGGATGTCACCGGGCTCAACGACATGTTGTTCATGGCCCGGCCGCTGGCCGAGTTCTGGGCGAGCAACCGGGCGCTGTTTCGTCGGATGTTTGTCGAAAACGTGAGCGGTGGCACCTTGGTCTTCCGGCGCAGCCTGTGGGAGCGCCAGGGGCGGTACCCCGATACATCGCTGCGGGAGGATGCGGATTTCCTGCTGAAGACCCTGCGGGGCGGAGCGCGGCTGTGCCGCATTTCGGGGCGTTCACTGTGCATCTATGTACGCCACGATGGCAACACCTGGAAGTTCAAGGAAGGCCACTACTTGCAGCAGGCCGCCTGGGCCCTGGTGCCTGTACCGGACTGCCTGCTGGACGACGACCGCAGCTTTTACTTTCCTGCCACCCCTGGTGGCACGGCTGAGACAGGTGGCCCGCAGGCGCCCGCGATGCCGATGGTGTCGTGCATCATGCCCACCGCGGACCGGCGTGAGTTTGTGCCACAAGCCATCCGGAACTTTCTGGCGCAGGACTATGAACCCCGTGAACTGATCGTGCTGGACGACGGGCGCGACAGCGTGGCCGATCTGATCCCATCGCACGGCGGAATCCGCTACCTGCGCCTGGACCGCAAGTCCACCATCGGCGCCAAGCGCAACATTGCCTGCGAACTGGCGCGTGGCGAGGTGATAGCGCACTGGGACGACGACGACTGGATGGCGCCCACCTGGCTCAGTTCGCAGGTCAAGGCCTTGCGGGGCCAGGGGGCCGACATCTGTGGCCTGGACAAGGTGTTCTTCTATGCGCCGGACGCGCGCCGGGCTTGGCAGTATGTGTACGATGGGCGCACGCCCTGGGTGTGTGGCGGCACGCTGTGCTACCTGAGGGAGTTCTGGCGCAGTGTCCCGTTCGCGGATATCGATGTGGGGGAAGACAACGCTTTTGTCTGGTCGGTGCGGGACAAGCGGATTGCCACCAACCCGGATCAGCATCTGTACGTGGCCCGTGTCCACGACCGCAACACCAGTCCCAAAGACACCTGGAACCGGCGCTGGCACAGCTACCCGGTGGAGCACGTTGAGAGGCTCATTCGCTGACCCGCTGACTCTGCGGGAGGCTTACGGGTGGGTAGCAGGTGCCAGCCGGTATACCGGCTCGGGTTCTGGTGGATGGGCCTTGCCGGTGCTGGCGTAGGCTTCCATTTTCACGCTGCCGGCCAGCTCGTGGTGCGCGCGGTGGCTCAGCAGAACCGTCCCGGGGCCCGCCAGGCTGTTCAGGTGCAGCGTCACGTTGGCCGCGTGGTGGCTGTCCAGGGGCTCCCCGTGGGGCTGCAGGGTGGCCGTGTGCATGCCGCCCGATATTTCCAGGCGCACCCCATGCCGTACCTCCAGAATGCGGCTTCTTCGTTGCACACGGATGCACAGGTCCTGTGCCAGGGCTGCGGCCTGCTGCAGGTTCTGTGCGCTGCTGGGGCCCTGCTCGAAGTGGAACAGCATGCAGTCTCCCAGCGTCCCCGCGCCATGACCCTGGCCCGACTGCACGGCATTGGCGCACCAGCGCAATTGCTGTTCGCGGATCTCCTGCAGGTCGGACAGGGCCAGGGATGCGTCGCGGGCGGGGTACAGGCGCAAGGTCAGGCACAGGATGGCGCGCGAGGGAGCACCGGGGGGTTGTAGCCTGGGATGTTCCAGCGAATCCATGGTGGCGTGTTGCGCCCGGCCGGATGCAGCGTGGGCTGCGGGGATGGGCCCCGCCGGGTGGCTGGGACTGCGGGGCTGGCCTGCCTGTGCCAGGCACCGGGCGAGGTCACCGTGCAGTTGCACGGCATCGGCGGTGCGCCGGCGCACATCTTTTTGCAAAGCCTGCTGTAGCAGCGTGCCCAGCGGACTGCCTTGCAGTTCCTCGGGCAACGGGACGGTTTCCATGCTCATCTGGCGTTGCAGCACCTCCGTCAGGCTGGCACCCTGGATGCTCGGCCGGGCGCTCAGGCACTCCACGAACATCAAGGCCCAGGCATAGATGTCGGTGGCGGGCCCGCACGCTTCGCCGCGCAGCTGTTCTGGCGCGCAGTAGGCGGGCGTGCCTTCGGCCCCAGCCGTGAACTGGGGTTCCCCGTGGTGGCTGGCAAGCCCGAAGTCCAGCACCTTGGCGTGCAAGTTGGTGCCGCTGGAAACCACCATCACGTTCTCTGGCTTCAGGTCCCGGTGCACGATGTGGTGGGCATGGAGGAAAGCCAGGGCATCGAGCAACTGCGCCATCAGCCCCGCCGTGTCCGGCAATGACAGCTTGCCCTGGCGCTGCAGAAACTCGCGCAGCGTTTCGCCAGCCACGTATTCCAGCACGGCAAACGGCACGCCCTCCTGGGCCAGGCCTTTGTCGATGAGCCGGACCACGTGGATGTGTTGCAGCAGGGCCAGCACCCGGGTTTCCTGGTGCAGCCGTTGGTGCACACGCCGCCGGTTGGCGGGGTCGCGCGCGGCCGGGGTGCTCGGAATCTTGATGGCCACGAACTGGCCGGTGCTGCGCTGCCTGGCCTTGAAGACCTGGCCCGATGCGCCCTGGCCCAGCAAACCCAGCGATTGATAGCCCGGCACACCCACGGGAAAACCGTGCGTGGGCACTCGTGTCATTGCAATGGGGCGCAGGCTCAGGCCACAAGCGACTCTTCAGCGTGGATCTGGCTGAGCAGTGCCAAGGGGTCGAAATCGGCTTCCAGCTGCGTGCCCCGCGTGATGCGAAAGCACAGGCAGCCAAAGCGCAAGGAGCCCCGGCGCCGCTCGATCAGCTCGGGGACATGGGAGTCGCCGGGCATGGCCAGTGCAAGTTGTTTGCGCATGCGGAATATCTGAATGTTGAGGTGCCCGGGCTCCACTCCCAGCATCTTCGCCAGACGCTCCAGCTCGACCCAGCCATGGGCCTGGCTGTCCCGATGGCGCTGCGCATCGGCCCATCGCAAGCGCGCCAGGGTCAGCAGGGCGTAGTGGTGGGTGCGCTCGCCCAGGTCGAACTGACGGTCTGCCTCCTGCACCTGCAGGCGAACATGCTCTTCATCCAGGCTGACGTTGAAATGCAGGCTCGTGCGCGGCCGGATACACGGAACCGAACCGACCATGGCCTCCATGGTCGAGGTGACCTCCTGCGCCGCGATGAAGCACCAGGTCTGGTTGGAAAATCGGATCTCGTCGCCGTCTTCCAGCACCCAGCTGCCCTGGGGGGTGGTGCATATCCACCGGCCTTGCTCGGCGCAGTGGATGGACACCTCGGCGTGCTCGCCCTGGGGCAGCAGGTTGGACCGCTCCAGCGGCACGGGGGTGCTGTCGTGGCCCAAGGGCCAGAGCAGATTGGAGGGGGCTGCAAGGTCTTCCACGACCCAGGCAGAGCCAGCGTCACGCCCGAAACCGATGGTGCTTCCCATGCGGAGTGCAAAGGCTCCGTTGTGGGACAGCAGCGCGCCATCGAGCAGGGTTCCGTTGCGGCTGTGGTCGTGCAGTTCCCATGCGGTGCCCGTCCAGCGGATGGAGGCATGCAGCTGCGAGGCGTCCGGGTTTTCCAGCAAGGTGTCCGAAGAACGGCCTCGCCCAAACACGTGGAGTGTCCGCAAATGGATCTTGCGCTGTGTTGCGCGGTTTTTCAGGATTGCCATCAGTCAGTCCCTCATTTCTTCTTCGTCACACCTTGCGGCGCGGTTTCCTTTGGCCCCACGCATGGCTGAATGTGATGCCACGCAGGCCGTGGCATGCCGCTGCTGCGATTGCCTTGCGGGATGCCGCTGTGCAGCTGACGCCGGTTTCCTATCCGGGCGTTCGCCAAGAATTCCCGATGCAGCCCAAAGAGTGTGTTGGCGCAGTCCTCCCCGCGCAACTACCAAATCTGGTAGTTAACGTTCTGTTTGCAATTGCACGGGATCGAAGTGCACGAGGCCCCTTGGCAAGGCATCACAAGCAGCCCTGCCACGCACCTGCCTTTCGACCGCGCTGCATGCAGGGCTGGGCACTTTTCTTGTTGACCGCGGTGGCACGATGGCGCTGAAAGCCTGCCGCCGCAACGGTGCGCAGAGCGGCGTGCAGACCGGCGGGCATCGGTGCCTGCGGCCTGTAATGGCCTGTAATCGCCAAGCCAGAAGGTGGCTCCCACAATTTGTCCGGCGAGATGGCGTTTGCCATTCGCACCGATCCATTGACGGAGAAAACCATGCCTTACCTGTCTGACACTCAACGCAATCTGCTGGCGCCCGCTGGCGGGCTGCATCCTCGCAACGGCGCCACGGTGCCGACCTCGCAGCAGGCGCCATTTGTGAACGCCGCGTGCTGGGGTTGGGCGTTGAATGGCGAATACGTGAATGCCGATGACCCGTACGCAGCCACCACCATCTATACCTCGGACAACGGCGCTTTCGTGTTCAATGCCGAGCGTGTGCCCACCGGCCTGAACGCAGCGTTCTTTGCGGTCACCGACGTGATCTTTCCGCAAACGGTGCCGTACCACACCACACTGACCGCCAATTTCGCCAATGCACTGGGTGGCAATGTGGCGGCGCAGGACGCCTGCCGTTTTGCACTGATGAAGCTCACGGCAGAACTCAATGGGCACACGGTGTTGCCCGACACCGGCTCTGCGGTCTACACCATGGTCATGAAGTCACCGAGCTGGTACGGCTGGTGCCATTGGGGCATCGGCATCCAGGGAACGGGCGGTGGGGACACGACCTACCAGCAAAAAGTCAATGGCAGCGTCCTGAACCCCAACACCCTGCAATACAACTGCGGCGTGATGTGGGATGAAGGCCAGCCGCTGACCACGACGATCCGCATCGACGGCCTGTTGCAGACACAGGTCACCATGCTCAACAACGTGGTGTGACGCCATGGCTGCGCAAACCCGTGGTATCGACGTCAGCCACTACCAGGGCAATGTCAACTGGCCGAGTGTGGCTGGCAGCGACGTGGCCTTCTGCTTCATCAAGGCCACCGAAGGCATTGCCTATGTGGACCCGCTTTTCCGCGCCAACTGGACGGGCAGCGCGGCCGCAGGATTGCGCCGGGGCGCCTACCACTTCGGCCATGCCGGCAGCGATGCCGTCGCCCAGGCACAGTTTTTCTACAACACGGTCAGCGCCGATGGCACGCTCGGGCCCGCGGATCTGCCACCGGTGCTGGATCTGGAAACCCTGGATGGGCAAAGCCCCGCCGCAGTCCTGCAATGGACCCTGGCATTCCTGTCCGAGGCCGATGCGCTGTTCGGGCGCCAGACCATGGTCTATACCGACACGGGCTTCTGGCAGGCGCTTCAGGCGCTCCCCGGCTGCCAGGTGCTGGCCTCCCGCCCGCTGTGGCTGGCCGCATATTCCGCCGACCCCCATGTGCCACCACCTTGGGCACCCTTGTCGTCCTGGACGTTCTGGCAGTACAGCGATGGCTCCGTCAATGGCGGCAGCCCGGTGGCTGGCGTGGCGGGTGCCGTGGACCAGAACTGGTTCGCCGGCTCCGTGGCGCAGCTCGCCGCTCTGGGCTAGTGCCCAGGCCACCCCCCACCACCGTCTGGACGGACGGAACGCTTCCCATCGTTTCACTTTCCCACCACCACACCTTGAGGAGATTCGCCATGACATGCTATACCGACGCCACCGACACCAAAAAGATCACGAGGGAGATCGAGAGAAATCTGCAGGTTGAAGACAAGGCCATCGAAGTCCTGCAATTGATTGCCACGCTTTGCTTGACGACCGAGCTCTCTGAGGACCCGATGACGCTGTGGCTGCGCTTGCTCAGTGAAAACGGCGTGACCGCGCAGAAGTGGAAGGGCAGTAAGGATGTCATCGAGATCTACCCCAGCGGCACGCACGGTGTTGGGAAAAGCGACAGATTATGGTTCCAGCTGGGAGAGACATCGGTCGCTGTCATCAAGGCCTACGAGAGCGAACACTAGGCCCGTGCACCGGGGGGCCGGCGTGGAGCATGGAGGGGCCGTGGTCCTTTCGTGCCCCCGCAGTGTGTGGCCGATGGACGGATGAAAACTGAATTAAAAATAGCCGCTAGCGCTTTTTAGTGTTGGATTGATGGCTATTGAATTTATAGCAATCTGCCAGCCCTGCGATAGTCTTGCCTGCGGCAGTCAAGTGCCCAGCGGCAATACCAGCCTGAACTCCGCCCCCCGTCCCACATCGCTGTCCACCTCCAGCGTTCCGCCGTGCCGGTGGATCACGGTGTGCACCAGGGCCAGCCCCAGGCCCACGCCGCCGATGGCGGGGTGGCTGCGGTCATGCAGCCGCTGGAACGGCGCGAACAGCTGGCCCTGCAGTTCCGGTGCGATGCCGGGGCCTTCATCGCGCACCGACACGATCCAGTGCTCCCCTCGCTGCACGATGGAGCACTGCACGATGCCTTCTTCGGGGCTGAACTTGACGGCGTTGTTCAGCACGTTGGCCAGCGCGCGGCACAACAGGGCGCGGTCGCCCACGGTGGGGGCGGTTTCTGGCGCCGTGGCAATGGTTACCTCCACACCCCGGTCGCGGGCCAGGGCCCAGATGTCGTCCACGGTTTCGGCCAGCACGGCCACCAGGTCCAGGGGCGCCATGCGGTATTCCTGCGACTCGGCGCTGGCGAGCTTGACGAAGTTCTCGGCCATGCCCAGGGACGTGCGCGCATAACGCTCTATGCGCAGCATCAGCTCATCGTCCGGCATGCGGCCGGGGTAGGCGCGCTGCATCTCCAGCAGCGTGAGGATGGAGGCGTTGGGCGCCCGGATGTCGTGTGAGATGAAGTTCATCGCCTGGTCACGCTGCTGCTGGGCGCGCCGCATGTCCGTCAGGTCTACCAGGGTCAGCAGCCAACCAGCCTTGGCCAGGTCGGTGAAGGGCTTGCACTGCACCAGCAGGCTGCGGCCTTGGGCATCGCGCCCCTCGCTTTGTTCGGGCATGTGGTGGCCGCGCAGCTTGTCCAGGGTGATGAGGGGCTGGCCGGTGCCGGTGTGCACCAGGTCATGCAGCAGTTCGACCACCGACTGGCCCTGCAGCGGCACCAGGGGGTCTCCGCCCACGTGGCGGCGTGCCGCCATGTTGGTGAGCAGGATGTGCCCCTGCGGGTCGCAGACGATGGTGGGGGAGGGCAGCTGCTGCAGGCTTTCGCTCACGAAGTGGTGCAGGTCGCGCAGCTGGCGCGATGCGCGTTCCACGGCATTGATGCGCTTTTCCAGGAAGTCGCCGGAATCGCCGGGGCGGTGCTGCAGCCGCATCGACAGGCCGTCGCGCTGCAGACGCTCCATCTCCAGCCGCAGAAAGTGCGCGGCTGCGCTCAGGCGTCGCCAGCTCCACAGCGGATAGGCCAGCACCAGCCCGGTCAGCGCTGCAGCGGGCGCGAACTGCAGGCCTATCCACGAAGGAAGGGCCACGCTGAGCAGCAGGGTGGCCACGCCCAGCGCCGCGCTGGTGAGCAGGGCCACGAAGGGCCCCAGCAACAGCAGGGCCAGCAGTGCACACACCACGGGGGCCAGGTTGAACAGGGTGTTGAGAACCGTGGCGGCAGGCTGGATCCGCACACCCGACAGGCGGCCGTCCAGCACCTGGGCCACCACCTCCACGCCAGGCATCAGTCGCGATTGCTGGCTCATGGGCGTGGCAAACATGTCGCCCAGGCCCGAGGCCGCAGCACCCACGAGCACGTATTTGCCGCGAAACGCCTGTGCAGGCACCTGGCCGCGCAGCACGTCGATGTAGGAATAGGTGGTGAAGTGGCCGGGACCACCGGCATACGCAATCAGCGTGCGGTCAGCGCGTTCCCAGGGGCCACTGCCTGGAGGCTGTGTGGCTGCGCCGTCGGCAACCGCCGCAGAGCGCGCGGCGTTGCACTGCGGCAACGTGGCGGGGGTGAGCGGTGCGGACGTGGCCACGCACTGCAGTGCCATGCTGAAGTGCTGCCAGGGTGCAGCGGCGGGTCCTTCCTGCAGGTACAGGCTGCGCACCACACCGTCGTTGTCGGGAACCACGTGGACATGGCCCAGGCCGGCTGCGGCGTCTGCAAATGCGGGCCAGGGCAGGTCGGCCATGTGGGCAGCCGGGCCGTGGCCGCGCCGCAGCACCGGCAGTACCACCCGCCCGCTGCGCCGCATGGCGTCGGCCAGCAGCACGTCGTCCTCGGGGTAGTCCAGGTCTTCTTCGTTGAACAGCACGTCCATGCCGATGGCGCGGGGCTGCTGCGCCGACACGCGCGTGATCAGCTCCGCGTGCAGCGCGCGGCGCCAGGGCCAGCGGCCAATGGCTGCGATGCTGGGGTCGTCGATGGCAACGATGACGATGTCGGGGTGCGCGGGGCGTGAGAGCAAGCGCAGGCCTGCGTCCTGCACGAGGTGGTTGACCCGGCTCAGGCTGTCGGCGGTGCTGAGCCAGGCCACCAGCCCCAGCAGGGCGGCGGCCAGCAGGCTCCATTCCAGGCGCCGCTGCTGGCCCCGGGTGCGTCCGGCGGTGATCATGGGCTTAGAACCTCCGTGCCCAGGCAACGCTGTGTGCGCGCCTCAAGGGCGTCCCACGGGCTGGCCGCTCGAGGTGGAGACCGGCAGTCCCGAACCCGTGTTGATGCCCGAGCCGACCCGGATCTGGCGCGGTGGCGAGAAGTCGCTTTGCAGGCCTGTGTGGTCCAGTACCTGGATGCGCACCAGGTAGTCGCCCGCAGGCAGGTTGCCGGCGGCCCATGCAGGGGCGTCGAGCTGGGTGTCGAGCACCACCTTGTCAAATGCCAGATCGTTGGCTGGTGCCAGTTGCAGGCGGAACCGCTGGCCGCGCTGCGCGGGCCAGTGCACCCGCACCGTGGCGTCGCCATCCTGCGCCTGCAACGACTGGGGAGACAGTGTGGCGGGGCGGTCTGCCACCGTGAAGGGCTGGGGCGGGGCAAACGGCCCTTGGTCGACCTGGCCTGCCGTGCCACCCGGGTCGGCCGGCCTCCCTGGATTCGCTGGGCCATGAGGCAGTTGCAGCAGGCTGGCCGCACGCCAGAAATAGTTGCCCACGGGCAGGGTGCTCAGAGGCAGGCGGCATTCGGTGAGGCGTTGTTCGTCCAGCACAGGCTGGGTGAACTGCGCATCGCGGGCCACCTGCAGGCGGTACCAGGCCACACCAGGCACCTGGGTGCACCGCAGTTCGCCCGCGCCGCTGGCCACCACCGCGCCGGGCGCGGGTTGCTGGTACAGCGGGGCCACGGGGCGCGTCTTGACCACAAAAGGCAGCAGGGCGGGTACGCCGGGGATGCCTGCGTCATCGAGGGCGCGTACCGACAGGTAGTAGCGTCCATCTTCCACGGCTTTCCAGCGCAGCTGGCCATTGGCAAAACTGCCGTGGCGCAGCACCTGGGTGAAGTCCGCATCCTGCGCCACCTGGGCCTGGTAGCGCGCAGCGCCCGGCAGCGGTGGTACGTTAATGGCCAGGATGCCCGCATCGCTGAGCATGGCAGGGACGCCTGATGTGTCGGGTGCCGCCAGCAGCGGGCGCGGCGCGCCCACGCTGCCATCGGCCGCCACGGCCAGCCCTTGTCCCGGGGCCAGCATCGCGGCGGCCGCTGCGGAGGAATGGGAGGATTGGCCCGTAGTTTCCGGCTGGCGGGACTGAACGGCCACCGAACCACTGAGCACCGACGCGGTGGTCTGGCCCGATTCTCCCATCGCCACGCCGAAGCGGGTGCCGCGCACACTGGTCACGGCGAGGGGGGTGCGCAGCTCGAAGCGGCGAAAAGCCTCGGCATTGGGTGGAACGCTGGATTCCACCGCACCGCTGCGCATCTCCAGCACCGATTGCAGGCTGCCCGCGCGCCCCCTGCGACGCAGTTGCCGCAGCAGCAGCTCGGACTGCGCCTGCACCCGCACCACGGTGCCATCGGCCAGCTTGACGGCGACGAAGGCGTCTGGCCCCACCTGCAGCGCGGTACCCTCTTCAAGCTTGCCGCCCTGGGCGACGGGCGCCGGGGTGTCGCCAGCGCGGGTTTGTGCGGTGACCGTGCCGTGCACGAACTCCACCGTGGCCGATTCGGCGGGCTGCAGGCGCACCGGAATCCACACCACCGAGCCCGGCACCAGGCGCCGGGGGTCGGCCACCTTGTTGCGGGCCTGCAGCAGCGGCCATTGCCGGGGTGCTGCCAGATAGGCCTTGGCCAGGCCTTCGAGGGTGTCCCCCTCCTGCACGGTGTGGGCAATTTCATCGCCTTGTGGCGTGGTGGCAGCGGCGGGGCGGGCCTGGGCGCAGGTGCTCGCCAGGCTACCGAGAAAACCCAGGGTGAGTGCCGCGCTGGCGCGCAGGGCCCAGCGGGGGCGGCCGGTTTTGGTTGCCAAGTGAAATCTCCTTCGTGCCGATCAGTGCAGGCGGGCTGGCCACGGAATCCCCTGAGGATGCCGCAGCTGGTAGTGGGGGGTCAGGCCCTTCGCTGGGCCTCGACAGCTTCAAAACGGTAACCCACACCGTAGACCGCCGAGACAATGAAACCGTTGGCGGGCCGCAGGTCCAGCAGGGTGCGCAAGCGCGAGATGTGGGTGTCCAGCGAGCGCGACATGACATCCGCCACCTGGCCCCAGACAATGTCCTTGAGGTGGTCGCGCGACAGCAGCCGGCCCATGTTCTGAAACAGAAACAGGGCGAGATCGTACTCGCGGTTCTTCAGCTCCACGGGCACGCCGTCAATTTCGATGGACCGGGTTTCGGACAGGAAGCGGTAGCGCCCGAACTCCACCACGCCGCCCACGTTGGCCGGGTAGGCACGGCGCAGCAGGGCCGAGACGCGGGCATTGAGCTCGCCAATGCGCACCGGCTTGACCATGAAGTCGTCCGCGCCACTGCCCAGGCCTTCGACAATGTCGCGCTCCTCCTGGCGGTGTGTGACGAACAGGATGGGCAATTGGGTGCCCACGTTCTTGCGCACCCAGCGCACCACTTCGGGCCCTGTGGTGTCTGGCAGGTGCCAGTCCACGATCAGCAGGTCAAAGGTCTCGCGGCGCATCTCGCGCAGCAAGTCGGCTCCATTGAGGTGTGTGTGGCAGACGTGGCCCATTGCCTCCGTGGCCTGTTTGATCAGATCCAGCTGGAGCGCATCGTCGTCCAAAGCGGCTATGCGCATGGTGTTTCCCTGTCGAAAATGCAATCGCGGATTATTTGCGATAACCGTCGACCGCGCTGGAACGCTCCGACGCCCCCGCAGCTGGTTGACATTTGTTAACGCTTGGGGGCGCCCCGGGACGGGGGGCGGGGCGTGGGCGCGATTTCCCGCACCAGCCGCATGCCAACCAGGGTGTAGCGTGTCTCCGGGCTGTTCCAGTTGCGGTAGCCGCAACGCGCATAGAACGACCAGGTGTGCCAGGAGCCTCCACGGCGCACGCGCACGGTGCCGTCTGCAGGGCCCTTCGGGTCGCTGCGCGGGGAGTGCGCATAGTAGGTGTCCCCGTGCCAGTCCGACACCCATTCCCAGGCATTGCCCAGCATGTCGTGCAGGCCAAAGGCATTGGGTGCATAGCTGCCCACGGGTGCGGTGAACGCATGGCCGTCGCTGCCGGCCAAGGCGTGCTGCTGCCAGCGGGGCCACAGGGGTGCGGCCTCCTGGTCGAAGGTGTTGGCGCTTTGCAGCAGGCCCTGCGGGTCATCGCCATGGGGGTAGCGGGTGCGGGTGCCTGCGCGGCAGGCGTATTCCCATTCAGCCTCGGTGGGCAGGCGGTAGTGGTGGCCTTCGGTACGGCTCAGCCATCGGGCCAGGGCCTGGGCGTCGTTCCAGGTGATGTTGACCACCGGATGGTCTGGCCCTTGTGCAAAACCCGGGTTGCACCACGAATAGCGGGGGTCTCGGCCCTCAAAAGCATCGCCGCGCCGCGTGGTGGCGGGGTCGTACTGGGCGTTGTAGCCATAGCCGCCTGTGCCATCGGCTTCCGATTCGGGCTGGTAGCCCGAGGCCTCGATAAAGCGCTGGAACTGCCCCACGGTGACCTCGTGCCGGCCCAGGTAGAACGCCTGGCGGATGCGCACCGTGTGCGCCGGGCCTTCATCGGCCAGATCGGTGAAGCGCCTGGGCTCCAGCGCGGGATAGTCGCGTGCCAGGACGTCTGGCGGCTCCACGCCACCCATCGTGAAGCTGCCGGCCGGAACCTGCTGGAAGACCATGCCCAGGCTGTTGGTCCAGCTGGCGGGCGCGGCGTTTTTTTCAGGCCCGGCATGGGCACAGGCGCAGGCAAGCACCGCCGCCAGGGCCATGCCATGCGCCCCGGGGGGGCGCCGCTGAGACCAGGCCACGCCGTGGGTCAGGGTTGGCGGTCGGGGGCTTCGCTCACGCATTCAAAAATCAGGCGCGAGCCATCGTTGCGCAGTAGTTTGGGAAACAGCGCCAGCGGCTGGCATTCGCGTGTGGCTGCCGCATAGGCGGGAGACGTGTCGTTCCCGTAGACGGGTACGCTGAAAGTGCGGTCGCGGCCCGATGCCATGGGCCCCGAGGGGTGGTGGTGAGGGGCGGTGGCGTTGCAGCCCGCCAACACGGCAAGCACGGAGAGGATGGCAACTGGCAGTTTCATGGGGATCTCCAAGAACAGAGCGGCCAGTTTACGCACATGGCCGGCTTTGCCGCGTAGGCGCAGTGCGCGGACGCCACACTCTTTGTTCTGGCGCACCCTGGGAGGGCCCCGCACGGATGCACGGGCGTCAGATTGCGAGTTCTTTTGGCGTCTGGCGCTTGTCTATCAAGCGCTGAATGCTATTAAAAAATGAGTATCCCGCCGTTCGCGGACCGTGATCTCGTGCCGCGCGCGGCGGTGGTCTACGCAGCGGCGGCCGCTGCTTCGGCCAGTGCCTGCAACGCGGCCGCCACGTCGGCGTCGGCCACGCCATCCACCGGGGACAGGTGCGGCGCCAGTGCCTGCTGCGCGCCGGGCTCTTTTTGCAGCCGCGCAATCGCCTGGCCCGCTTCCTTGGGGGCATCGAAGCCAGTGCTCTGCAGCAGCAGGCGGCCATCGGCATCCACGAGCTTGAAGTAGAACTTGCCGTCGGCTTCGCGGTACTGCTTGAACGAGGGCAGTGCGGTTTTCGCGGCCTTGGCGGGCTTGGCTGCCGCAGTGGTCTGGGCCAGGCTGCGCAGGCCCACGGCGGCGCGCAGCTCGCGGATGAACGGCGTGGCCAGCGCACGGGCGCGTTCGGCGCCGGCCAGCAGCGTCTGCTCGATGCGCGCGGGGTTGTGGATGAGTTCTTCGTACTGCGCGCGCATGGGGGCGATCACCTGGTCCACACGTTCGAACAGCGTGTTCTTCGCATCACCCCAGGCAATGCCGTCGGCATAGGCCTTGCGCAGCGCCTCGGTCTCTTCAGGCGTGGCAAACGCCTGGTAGATCTGGAACAGCGCCGATCCCTCGGTGTCCTTGGGCTCGCCGGGCGCGCGCGAGTCGGTCAGGATGCCGCCGATCAGCTTCTTGAGCTGATCGCGCGAGCTGAACAGCGGGATGGTGTTGTCGTAGCTCTTGCTCATCTTGCGGCCGTCCAGCCCCGGCAGGGTGGCCACGTGGTCGTCGATGGCGGCTTCGGGCAGCACGAAGTGCTCGCCATACAGGTGGTTGAAGCTCGCAGCCATGTCGCGTGCCATCTCGATGTGCTGGATCTGGTCGCGGCCCACGGGCACCTTGTGGGCCTTGAACATCAATATGTCTGCGCCCATCAGCACCGGGTACATGAACAGGCCGGCCGTCACGCCGTCGTCCTGCTCGCGCCCGGCCGCGGTGTTCTTGTCCACGCTGGCCTTGTAGGCGTGGGCGCGGTTGAGCACGCCCTTGCCGGTCACGCAGGTCAGCAGCCAGGTCAGCTCGGGGATTTCGGGGATGTCGGACTGGCGGTAGAAAGTGACCTTCTCGGGGTTCAGCCCTGCGGCCAGCCAGCTCGCCGCGATCTCCAGCGTGGAGCGCTGAATGCGTGCCGGGTCCTCGCACTTGATCAGCGCGTGGTAGTCGGCCAGGAAGTAAAAGCTTTGCACATCGGGTGTGAGGCTGGCCGCCACCGAGGGGCGGATGGAGCCCACGAAGTTGCCCAGGTGGGGCGTGCCCGTGGTGGTGATGCCGGTGAGAAAGCGCGTGGTGCTCATGGGAACGGTGTCTGCAGGGAAATGAGAGAAAGAGAGAGAAGGAGAGTCAGCGCAGGAGGGCAGTCAGCGGAGTGAGCAGCAAATTGATGGCGCCGTAGCCCAGGGCCATGAGGGGACGCAGCCACAGTGTGCCCACCACCCCGGCGATCACCAAACCCATCACGATGAAGAAGCCCCAGGGCTCGATGCGGGACACCATGTGCGCCTGTTTCCAGGGCAGCAGTCCCACCAGGATGCGCCCGCCGTCGAGCGGAGGCAGCGGAAACAGGTTGAAAGCCCACATCACGAGGTTGACCAGCACGCCTGCGCGCGCCATCTCGATGAAAAAGCGCTCGTCCACCCCAAAGCCCACCAGCGAGACCAGCACCACGGCCCACAAAATGGCCTGGATGAAATTGGACGCCGGCCCCGCCAGCGCCACCCACACCATGTGTTTCTTGGGGTTGCGCAGGTTGCCGAAGTTGACCGGCACGGGCTTGGCATAGCCAAACAGGAAGGCGCCCGAGGTCGCAAAGTACAGCAGCAGCGGCATCAGGATGGTGCCGACCGGGTCGATGTGCTTGATCGGGTTGAGGGTGATCCGGCCCATCATGTACGCGGTGTTGTCACCAAAGTGGCGCGCGGCGTAGCCATGGGCTGCCTCGTGCACGGTAATGGCAAACAACACCGGCAGGGCGTAGATCAGAACGGTTTGGATGAGATTGGAGATGTCCACCGGTCGATTGTCTCAGACGGAGCGCATGGCGGCCTTCCACGGCGCTGCCCTCGCCTTCACGGAATGTCGCTACTCCCCCTCGGCAAGCAGAAGACATTTCGCCATCCCGATGGATTTCTTGGCACACACGCGCAGCGATTCTGAGGCCATCGGTGGCCGCCTGGTGCATGCGATGCGCAGCAACTGCTCCAACAGGCCGATGATGCCCTGTACACCGGCAAGCACAACGGCAAACACAGCCTGCACCGAACGCGGGATGCGGCATCCGAAATGCTCTCATAAAGATAGCTGAGAGCGGTATGGTTGATGCGCTGACACCTCATGGGTATTGAAGGGGTGAAGGGGATGCGTCTTGCACGGGTGCCATGGCGCTCGCCCCCGGGTCCGAACCGCTAGTCCGCATTTCCAATCATTGATAGCATGTCGCATACGGTTACGAATTGCAGCACTGCGGCTGCGCTCCCGTTGCCCCACCCGCGCCTCTTCTTGTCACGTCACGCTTCTGGAGACCCATCCCGTGCCATTTGAACAATTCAAAATCGGAACCCGCCTGTTGCTGGTGTTTGGCGGCATTGCGCTCATCGTGGCGGTGCTCATGGGCATGGGGCTTTCTCGGATATCGCGGGCGGAGGATGTCTACCGGGGTGCCCTGTCGTCCACTGCAGGCACAGGTGCCGCTGCAACGGCGGGCGAAGGCCAGCAGCGTGCTTCGCAGGCAGCGCAGGAGCACCTGCAAAGCGCCCGCTGGTGGATCGTGGGTGGCGGTGTGGCCGTGATCGCGCTCTCGCTGCTGGGGTTCATGGGCCTGCGCGGCAGCATCGTGAGCCCGCTCAACCAGGCCATCCTGATTGCGGAGACCGTGGCCTCGGGCGACCTGAGCCAGGAGTTCAGCACCGAGCTGCAGGGCGATTTCGGCCGGCTGCTGGGGGCGCTGGGCACGATGGAAGACACGTTGACCGACCTGGTCTCTCGCATCAAGCAGGATGCGGACGCGATCAGCGCCTCGGCCGTGGACATCGACCATGGCAATACCGACCTTTCGCGCCGCGCCGAGGACCAGGTGTCTTCACTCACCGAAACTGCCGCCAGCATGGAGCAGCTGACGGCCACCGTGCGCCAGAACGCAGAGCGTGCGCATTCCGCCAGCGGCCTGGCCGTCAAGGCTTCCGCCATCGCCGAGCACGGTGGCTTGGTGGTGGGCGAGGTGGTGCAGACCATGCAAGCCATCAGTGGCAGCTCCCGCAAGATCGTGGACATCATTCAAGTCATCGAAGGCATCGCCTTCCAGACCAACATCCTGGCGCTGAACGCCGCCGTGGAAGCCGCGCGGGCAGGCGAGCAGGGCCGGGGCTTTGCCGTGGTGGCCAGTGAGGTGCGCAACCTGGCCCAGCGCAGCGCCGTGGCAGCGCGCGAGATCAAGGCGCTGATCAGCGCGTCGGTCGAGCAGGTGGAAAACGGCGCTGGCCAGGTGGGCAAGGCTGGCAAGACCATGGAAGAGATCGTGACGGCCGTGGGCCAGGTCAGTGCGCTGCTGGGTGAAATCTCCATCGCCCTGCGCGAACAGAGCGATGCCATCAGCCACGTGAACGTGGCGGTGTCGCACATGGATGGCACCACCCAGGAGACGGCTGCGCTGGTGCAGAACGCGGTTTCCACCGCGACGTCGCTCACGGCCCAGGCGCGCGACCTGGAGCAGGCCGTGGGTGCGTTCAAGTTGTAGCCCCCTGAGCGGCTGCGCCGCTTCCCCCTCAGGGGGACGCCACCGGTGGCCTGGTGGAGCCAGTTCCACGGTGGCGCTGGTCTTTGGCAGCGCCAGTTGTGGGCACGGTAGCCTGAAAGGCGCTTTTGCTGACCCTCAAGACCGCTCTGCGCGGGCGCAGGGCGGGTCACGGGATTTCAGCTTTACAACCCCAAAGCCTTCAAGCTGCCTCGGCCTTCGCGCACCACTTCGGGGTCGCCGCCGGTGCCCATGGGGGTCAGGTCCACCACGGTGGTGGGTTCCAGCGGGCAGGCGCCCGCATCCACGACGGCATCCACCAGCTTTTCGTAGCGTTCGCGGATTTCCTGCGGGTCGTTCAGGGGCTCGGTCTCGCCGGCCGGGATCAGCGTGGTGGCCAGCAGGGGGGCGCCGTGCAGCTCCAGCAGCAGTTGCAGGCCCTTGCGGTCGGGCACGCGCAGGCCGATGGTCTTGCGCGAAGGGTGGCTCACGCGGCGTGGCACTTCCTTGGTCGCTTCGAGGATGAAGGTGTAGGGGCCAGGCGTACCGAGCTTGAGCAGGCGGTACTGGCGGTTGTCCACGCGGGCATAGTTGGCCAGCTCCGACAGGTCACGGCACAACAGGGTGAGGTGGTGCTTGTCATCCACCTGGCGGATGCGGCGCATGCGATCGACAGCATCCTTGTCGTCCAGGTGGCAGACCAGCGCATAGCTGGAATCGGTGGGCACGGCCAGGATGCCGCCCTTTTGCAGCAGCATGGCGCCCTGCTTGAGCAGGCGCGGCTGGGGGTTGTCGGGGTGAACTTCGAAATACTGGGCCATGAAATAGTGCGTCTCAAACGGCAGCGGGGTGCCGAATGCGTTCAGCGAGCAGTTCCCAGACCGGGGTAAGCTGGCCGGGCAGCAGCGGCAAGGTCCCCAGGTCGGTGTGGGACTCGTCCGGGCTGTGGAAGTCGCTGCCGCGTGACGCAGCCAGGCCAAATTCCTGCGCCATTGCGGCATAGGTGACATATTCGGCCGCGCTGTGGCTGCCGGTGACGACCTCCACCCCCCGCCCGCCGTGCGCCTTGAACTCGGAAAACAGCGCAAATTCTTCGTTGGCACTGAACTTGTAGCGCGCCGGATGGGCAATGATGGCCATGCCACCTGCCTCGGTGATCCAGCGCACGGCATCGCCCAGGGACGCCCAGCGGTGTGGCACGTAGCCCGGTTTTCCCTCGATGAGGTACTTGCGAAACACCTCGGACGTGTCCCTGCAGACTCCGGTCTCCACCAGGAAGCGCGCGAAATGGGTGCGCGAGATCAGTGCCGGGTTGCCCACGAACTGCAGCGCGCCCTCGTAGGCACCGGGAATGCCCACCTGGGCCAGCTGTTCGGCCATGTCTTTGGCGCGTTCGCCGCGCCCGCCGCGCGTGGCGGCCAGGCCCTGGGCCAGCTGGGTGTTGTCGGGGTCGAACCCCAGGCCCACGATGTGGACGGTGGTGTCGGCAAACGTGACCGAGATTTCGGTGCCTGTGAGATAGGCCATGCCCTGTGCGTGGGCGGCGGCAGCGGCACGGTGCTGGCCGCTGATTTCGTCATGGTCGGTGAGCGCCCACAACTCGACCCCGTTGGCCCTCGCCCGGGCGGCCAGGTCTTCCGGGGTCAGGGTTCCGTCGGATACCACGGAATGGCAATGCAGGTCGGCGTTCAGTATGGGTGTCACCGTGCCATTTTAGGGCTTGTACCGAAAATGCGCGCCACTGCGCGACCCCTGGGCTGTCGTGGGCGGGTTCTCGCAGACCTGGCATGGTGCCGCTGCCCCGGGGTGGGCTGACCTGTCACCTTTGGCGCCCAGGGTGCGGGTTTTTCCCGGGGAGAACAGGGTGGCAATGGGCCGAGGCGGGGTCCGGGCTGACGTAGGCTATGGTCTGCTGTTGATGCAATCGGGTGTTGCGGGCGGCGTGATGGCCGCAAACTCCCATTTCCAGGTTTACGAGGAAAGACGAACCATGCAAATCGACAATATCCGCGTAGCGCGCAAGCTGTGGGGTGCGTTCATCCTGCTGATGCTGGCCATGCTCCTGATCTCCGGGTTCCAGCAGTACCGGGCCAACAGCTCCATGTCGAGCGCGATGGACCGGGTCATCGAGATCGAAGAGCGCATTTCTGCCGCCATACGCTGGCGGGGTGCCACCGAGACCGCCGTGAACATGGTGATGGGCGGTGCCGTCACCACCGACGCGGTGCTGGCCCAGCAGTACGATGCCAAGGTCAAGGAGATCATTGGCGGCATCAACAAGATTCAAGAGGGGATCGTGGCCGGTGCCACGGCGCCCGATGAAAAAGCGGCGCTCGACAAGGTGCTGGCCGAACGCAAGCTGGTGCTGGCCGCCACTGCCAAGACCTGGGAGCTCAAGGGCGCGGGCGATGGTGTGGCCACCCAGCAGTTTGCGGACAACGAACTCACCCCCATGGTCGGGCGCTACCTCAAGGCACAGGACGAGTTTGTCGCCGTGCTGCAAAAGCGCCGCGACGAGATCCGGGCCGAGACCACGCAACGGCGCGTTGCCTATGCCATCCAGGGCCTGGTGGTGTCGGCCGTGCTGATTGTGGTGGTGCTGCTGCTGGCCTGGAAGCTGGTGCGTTCCATCACCGTTCCACTGGACGAGGCGGTGGAAACCATCGACGCCATCGCCGCTGGCGACCTCACGCGCGAGCTGCAATCCACCCGCAAGGACGAGTTCGGCCACATGCTGAGATCCCTGTCGGCCATGTCCACCCGCTTGCGCGGTGTGGTGAGCGAGGTGCGGGTGGGTGTGGATTCAGTCTCGTCGGCTTCGATCCAGATCGCCAACGGCAACCATGACCTGTCGGCCCGCACCGAGCAGACCGCCTCGAACCTGGAGGAAACGGCCGCCAGCATGGAAGAACTTACGGCCACGGTGAGCCAGTCGGCCGACACGGCGCGCCAGGCCAACCAGCTCGCGGGCACGGCGGCCCAGGCGGCGGCACGCGGCGGCGAAGTGGTGGGCCAGGTGGTCACCAGCATGCAGCAGATCACCGACAGCTCGCGCAAGATCAGCGACATCATCGGCGTGATCGATGGCATCGCCTTTCAGACCAACATCCTGGCGCTGAACGCCGCCGTGGAAGCCGCCCGAGCAGGCGAACAGGGCCGGGGCTTTGCCGTGGTGGCCAGCGAGGTGCGCAGCCTGGCCGGGCGCAGCGCCGAGGCCGCCAAGGAGATCAAGAACCTGATCAGTGCCTCGGTCGAAAACGTCGAGTCGGGCTCTGCCCAGGTCGCGCAGGCGGGCCAGACCATGGGCGAGATCGTGGCCAGCGTGCAGCGCGTGAGCGACCTCATCGGCGAAATCACGGCATCCTCCTCCGAGCAGCGCGACGGGATTGCCCAGGTCAACCAGGCCGTGACGCACCTCGACCAGATGACGCAGCAGAATGCGGCACTGGTGGAAGAGTCCACCGCCGCAGCAGCCTCGATGCGCGACCAGGCCCAGCGGCTGGCCGAAGTGGTGGCGGTGTTCAACGTGGGTGCGCTGGCAGTTCGCGCGCCGGCAGCGTCCCGCCCGGCGCCGACGGCGGCAGCACGGCCCGCGCCAGCGGCCAGGACAGCCCTGGGCAACAAACCTGCAACCGCCAAGGCGCCACAGCCCCTCAAGGCTCCCCAGGCCCCCAAGGCCCCTGTAGCGGCCCGGCTGGCGTCTTCGGCCCCCTCCCCAGCCCGCCGGCCCGCCGCTGCGCCGGCACCATCGGCCACGCCCGCCGCACCGGCACCCCGGGCTGTGGCCAAAGGCGGGGATGACGACTGGGAAAGCTTCTGAAGTTCGCCGAGCGTGGCGAAGGTTTGCTATAAAAATAATAGCTAATAGCGCTTTCCCATTCGGCGCTAGAGGCCAAAAAGCCTCAAAATTTTTTGCACCACGCCCCCAAGGCAGCCCCGGCTGCCTTTTGTTTTGTTTTTTGTGTATGACGAAAGGACCTGCCCATGCCCCTGGTCAACATCCGCCTTGCGCGCCGCGACCTGCCCACCACGGCAGCCCAGAAAGCCGCCTTGATTGCGGGCGTCACCCAGCTTATGCAGCAGGTGCTGGACAAGCGCCCTGAAACTGTCACTGTCATCATCGACGAGGTGGACCCGGAGAACTGGGGTCAGGGCGGCGAGCCGGTCACGGTGATCCGCCAGCGCAACAAGGGCCCTGCGCAGGCCTGAGTGGGGTGGGGCCTTGCCCTAGGAGTCTGTCGGACTTGGAAATCGTCGGCTGCAAATTGACCTCAGCGGTCCATTTTCCACCGTCTTTTTGCCCCATAGCTCGGCTATGGGACTGCAAATCCGGCAAAAACTGTCCTCGCTGGGGCCAATTTTCGCTTCGACGCTCCAAGTCCGACAGACTCCTAGATCTGAGCCCCCTCGACCAGAAACTGTACCTTGCGCTCGCCCTTCCACTCGTTCACATCGAGCCGGAAGGCCAGCAGCACGCGTGCGGGTAGCTGCTCGGTGTGGCCGAACCAGATGGCGTCCACCGGGTTGCCCTGGTGCATGAGCTTGATCGACAGGTGGTTCTTGGATTCGCCCACCAGGCGCTGGCTCACGATCTGCACTTCTTCGCTGAAGGTGGGGGGCGCAAAGCCCTGGCCCCAGACCTCGTGGTGCAGGGTGTCCACCATGTCGGCGCGGCAGTATTCCGGGGCCAATGGGCCGTCGGTCTCGATGCGGCGGGTGAGCGTGGCGGCGTCCAGCCACTCCTGCGCCACCTGGGCCAGAGCGCGCTCAAACACCTCGAACGCTTCTTCGGCCACCGTGCAGCCCGCCGCCATGGCATGGCCGCCAAACTTCAGCAACACGCCCGGGTGGCGCTTGGCCACCAGGTCCAGCGCATCTCGCAGATGAAAGCCGGGGATGGATCGGCCGGAGCCCTTGAGCTCGTGCTCTTTGCCCGGCGCGCTGCTGGCCGCAAAGACAAAGGTGGGGCGGTGCAGCTTGTCCTTGATGCGGCTGGCCACGATGCCCACCACGCCTTCGTGAAAGTCGGGGTCGAACACGCTGATGGCCGGGGGCGGCTCCTCGTCTTCCTGGAACAGGCTCTCCGCCATCAGCATGGCCTGGTCGCGCATGCCGCCTTCGATCTCGCGGCGCTCGCGGTTGATGCCGTCGAGCAGGCCCGCCAGCTCGGCGGCGCGGCCCGCGTCGTCGGTCAGCAGGCATTCGATGCCCAGCGTCATGTCGGCCAGGCGGCCTGCGGCGTTGATGCGGGGGCCTAAAGCGAAGCCAAAGTCGAACGTGGTGGCTACCGGTGCCTTGCGGCCGGCGGCGGTGAACAGCGCAGCCACCCCGGCGGGCATCTGGCCCGCTCGGATGCGTTTCAGGCCCTGGGCGACCAGGCGGCGGTTGTTGGCATCGAGCTTGACCACGTCGGCCACGGTGCCGAGCGCCACGAGCGTGAGCAGCGGGTCGAGCTTGGGTTGGGTGGTCGCGTCAAAAACACCGCGCGCCCGCAGCTCGGCCCGCAGCGCCAGCAGCACATAAAACATCACGCCCACGCCAGCCATGGACTTGCTCTCGAACGTGCAGCCGGGCTGGTTGGGGTTGACGATGGCGTCGGCCACAGGCAGCTCGGGGCCGGGCAGGTGGTGGTCGGTGACCACCACGGTCAGGCCCAGCGCCTTGGCCTCGGCCACGCCGTCCACGCTGGCAATGCCGTTGTCCACGGTGATGAGCACATCGGCGCCGCGCTCGGCCACGCGGCGGGCGATGGGTGCGGTGAGGCCGTAGCCGTCGGTCACGCGGTCGGGCACGAGGTAGTCCACGTGCTGCGCGCCCAGCAACCGCAGTCCGCGCACGCCCACGGCGCAGGCGGTGGCGCCGTCGCAGTCGTAGTCGGCCACGATGACGAGGCGTTTGTTTTGCGCCATCGCGTCGGCCAGCAGGCGGGCGGCGCTGTCGATGCCTTTGAGGCCTTTTTCACCGCTGGGCGGCAGCAGGCGCGCCAGGCCGTCATCCAGCTCGTCCTTGGCGCGCACGCCGCGTGCGGCGTACAGGCGGGCCAGCAGCGGGTGCACACCGGCCTGTTCCAGCGCCCAGGCGGCGCGGGGGGGAATATCTCTTGCTACTATTTTCATAGCTTATCGCACATTTCTGTAAAGCGCTGGGGCCTGAAAAGGCTTTGAAAACGCTGGGCCAGCGTGCGGGGCGCGCTGTGGAAGGCCAGCGCATTGCGCTCGCCGCACAGTGTCAGCAGCACGGGCGCGCCGCCTTCGGCTTGGCGCAGCAGGTCGGCCACCGGGCCGGCGTCCAGCGCAGTCCAGGCGGCGGCCCAGGTGCGCCAGTCCTCGTTCAACGCCGCGTCGCGCAACGTCGCCGGCACCGTCGGCGCAGTGGTGGCGGAGGGCGCAGGCGAAGGCAATAGACCCGTGCCATGCACCCAGAACGAATTGATCACCGGCAGCCCGCGCGCCGAGCGTTCGTCATTGAAGGCGTGGGTGTACAGCAGCATCTGCATCTCGCTGTGCAGGCGGTGCAGTGTGCGGGCTTGTTTCACATCCGGCATCCAGGCGCGCACGTCGCGCTGCAGCACGCGCTCCAGCGAGGCGGTGGCAAGCTGGGCAAACAGCGGGCCGCTGGCCAGCCAGCGCGTGGGCTGGTCGTAGTGCAGGGTGATGCCGTCTTCGGCAAACCAGGGCGACACGATAGCCAGCAGCGCGCGCGATGCGGCCTCGTCCAGCGAGAGGTGCTCGGGGTTGCGCAGCGTGACATGGTCGGTGCTGACCTGCCACTGGCAGGGGGTGACAAAAGCCCAGGCGTCTCCGTTGGTGGAGAGGCCTTGCTGGTGGCGGTGCCACGCGGCCCAGGGGATGCGGCCGTCTTGTGCTGGCAGGCCCAGAGCGCGCGCCAGGGCACGTTCGTGGGGGGCGGAAAAGCTGGTTTCCTCGCCACTGTCACTGTGGCCGGGGTAGGGGCGGAGCCGGGCCAAAAGCCGGTCCAGGTGGGGCAGGGCGAGTTCCTGCAGGGCTTGCTGGCATCCCGGGGAGGCGCTGGCGGCGTAGGGAATGAGCAAATGGGTGGTGTCCGACATGGGCCTATTGTCCGGGATGCCACAATCTGGCCGGCCTGTGGCGTGCATTCCGCACCCTGCAGTGCCTTCTTTCCTTATTCATGCAAATCCCTTACGAACTGGCCCTGGGCTGGCGCTACACGCGCGCGGGCCGCGCCACGCGGCGCAACGGCTTCATCTCGTTCATCTCGGGCGTGTCCATGCTGGGCATCGCACTCGGGGTGGCGGCGCTCATCATCGTGTTGTCGGTGATGAACGGCTTTCAGAAGGAAGTGCGCGACCGCATGCTCAGCGTGGTCTCGCACATCGAGATTTTTGCGCCCCAGGGCGCGGCGCTGCCCGACCCAGCGCGCACGCTGGCCGAGGCCAAGCAGAACCCCAACGTGGTGGGCGCGGCGCCGTTCGTGGCGGCGCAGGCGCTGCTGGCGCGCGGCGAGGACATGAAGGGCGCGCTGGTGCGCGGCATCGACCCGGCGCTGGAAGGCGCCGTGACGGACCTGGCCGCCACCAACGAAAAAACGCTCAACCTGCTGGTGCCCGGCGAGTTTCGCGTGGTGCTGGGCGGTGAGCTGGCCCGCGCTTTAGGCGTGCGCGCTGGCGATGTGGTCACCCTGATCGCGCCCGCAGGCCAGGTCACTCCCGCCGGGGTGGTGCCTCGGCTCAAGCAGATGACGGTGGCAGGCACCTTCGACTCGGGCCACTACGAATACGACTCGGCCCTGGTGCTGCTGCACCACGAGGACGCGCAGCGCATCTTCCGCCTCGAAGGCCCCACCGGCGTGCGCCTGAAGCTCAAGGACCTGCACCAGGCGCGCGAGGTGGCCCAGCAATTGGCGCAGTCCTTGAGCGGCCAACTGCTGATCCGCGACTGGACCCAACAAAACCGCACCTGGTTCGCTGCGGTGCAGTTGGAAAAACGCATGATGTTCATCATCCTCACGCTCATCGTGGCGGTGGCTGCGTTCAACCTGGTGTCCACGCTGGTGATGACGGTGACCGACAAGCGCGCCGACATCGCCATCCTGCGCACGCTGGGCGCCAGCCCCAAAAGCATCATGGGCATCTTTGTGGTGCAGGGCGCCATGGTGGGCGTGATCGGCACAGCCGTGGGCCTGTTGCTGGGCCTTGGCATTGCGCTCAACATCGACGTGATCGTGCCCGCCATCGAGAAAGCGCTGAACGCGAGCTTCCTGCCCAAGGACATCTACCTCATCAGCAAGATGCCCAGCGAGCCGCAAAGCAGCGACATCCTGCCCATTGGCATCATCTCGCTCGTGCTGGCCTTTGTCGCCACCCTGTACCCCAGCTGGCGCGCCAGCCGTGTGAACCCTGCCGAGGCGCTGCGTTATGAGTGATCAGAAAGTTGGAGTGGTGGTACTGGAGGCCAAGGGCCTCACCAAGCGATTCACCGAAGGCCGCCTCGACGTGACGGTGCTCAAAGGCGTGGACCTTCAGATCCATGCCGGGCAAACGCTGGCCATCGTCGGCGCGTCGGGCTCGGGCAAGAGCACGCTGCTGCACCTGCTCGGTGGGCTGGATGCGCCCACGGCAGGCACCGTGCGCCTCAAGGGCGAAGAGATGTCCTCGCTGTCGGCAGAGCGCCAGGGCCAGCTGCGCAACCAGCACCTGGGTTTTATCTACCAGTTCCACCACCTGCTGCCCGAGTTCAGCGCACTCGACAACGTGGCGATGCCGCTGCGCATTCGCCGCCTGCCGCTGGCGCAATGCCATGCCGAGGCGGAGCGGGTGCTTACCTCCGTCGGTTTGAAAGAGCGCCTGATGCACCGGCCGGCCGAGCTGTCGGGCGGCGAGCGCCAGCGCGTGGCGATTGCGCGGGCGCTGGTCACGCGGCCCGCCTGTGTGCTGGCCGACGAGCCCACGGGCAACCTCGACCGCAGCACGGCGGATGGGGTGTTTGACCTGATGCTGCAACTGGCGCGTGACCAGGGCACGGCGTTTGTGATGGTCACGCACGATGAGTCGCTGGCCGCGCGCTGCGACCGCGTGGTGCGGCTGGTGCTGGGGCGGTTAAGTTAGGCAAGCTCGGCCCCACGGCTGAGCCCAGCGTTGCGGGCCGGGGCGCGGCTTAGATACCGAGAATCTTCTTGGCTTCGGCCAGGGATTTCATCGAATCGTCGTGTTTGCCCGCCTTGTGGTGCGCTTCGCCGTCGGCGCGCAGCTGTTTGACCTTGGCGGCGTTGTCTGCCGTCAGGCTCGGGTTGGTGGCCAGCTTGGCGTCGATGGCTTTCATTTCATTGGGGCAGTTATGGGCCATGGCGGTGCCGGCGGCCGTGGCGACGAGCACAAGGGCGCAAGCCCGGATCAAAGAACGCATGGATGTCTCCTGGTTGGAACGTCGTGTTGACGAACATGCTTGCTGGTTACATCACCCTCCCATACCACCACACCGACAGCGCCGCAGCCAGCAGGGCCAGCGCTGCGCCCGCCAAGGCGAGCAGGGCGGAGATCTCGGTCTCCTTCTTTTCCACCGTCAGCCGTGAGCTGAGCGTTTCGTACACCTTCTTCAAATCCGCTGCGGTGGCCGCGTGGAAGTATTCGGCGTTGGTGCGCGTGGCCACGGCCTTCAGGGTTTCTTCGTCCAGCCGCACCCGCATGGACCAGCCTTCAAAGCCGATGGTCTCCCCCGCGACCGTACCCACGCCCACGGTGTACACCCGCACCCCCCGGTCGGCTGCCCACTTGGCGGCCTCCAGCGGGTCCACGCCGGTGGTGCGCTGGCCGTCGGTCAGCATGATGATGGCGGCCGAGGTGTAGGAGCCGGGTGCCACGGGCGTGAACGCCTTGGCCGGGTCCTGCTTGCCGATTTCGTCAATGGGCTTGGGGCGCATGGCCTGGCGCCCGCCCAGGGCCGAGATGTCGATGCCCGCGTCGGGGAACAGCGTGGCCAGCGACAGCATGATGCCGTTGCCCGTGGCCGTGCCGCGCTGCAACTGGAAGCTGTCGATGGCTTTCACCAGGTCTTCGCGACTCTGGGTGGGCAACTGGGCCAGCTGGGCGCTGCCGGCAAAGGCCACGATGCCCACGCGCACATGGCGCGGCAGCTCGGCGATAAAGGCTTTGGCGGCGTTTTGCGCAGCGGTGATGCGGTCGGGCTCCACGTCGGCGGCGCGCATGCTGCCCGAGACATCCATGGCCAGCATGATGGTCTGGTCCTGCGAGGGCAGCGTGATGACGGCGAGCGGGCGCGCGGCGGCCAGCAGCAGCGCCACCAGGGCCAGCAGGAACAGCGCGGGAGGGAGGTGGCGGCGCAGGTTCTGGCCTGGGCCCATGGCCTCGCGCACCAGCGACAGGCTCGAATAGCTCAGCGCTGTTTTCTTGCGCCGGTGCAGCAGCCACCAGTACAGCAGCACCAGCAGCGGCACGACCAGCAACAGCCAGAGCAGGGTGGGCCAGAGAAAAACCATGGTGTGTTCCTTCGGGCGGGGGTGCGGTTCGTTCAGGCGGCGTGCTGTGCCGGGTCTGCCGCACGGGAGGTAGAGGCTCGGGACGTGCGCACCCGGCGCTGGCGCAGGTCCATGAAACGCAGCAGGGCGTCGACCAGGTCGTCGTCGGTGCACAGCTCCAGCGTGTCGGCGCCCGCGCGGGTCAGCCCTTCGCGCAGCGCCGCCTCGCGCTCGGCCGCCAGGTGGGCAAAGCGGCGGCGAAAGCCCGCGTCGTGGGTGTCCACCTGCAGTTGTTCGCCGCTTTCGGCATCGCGCAGCGTGATGAGGCCCACATCGGGCAGTTCCAGCTCCAGCGGGTCGAGCAGGCGCACTGCGACCACGTCGTGCCGCTGCGCGAGTTGGGCCAGGGGCTTTTCCCAACCGGGTGCACTGATGAAGTCGGACACCACGAAGACGGTGGAGCGGCGGCGCAGGTTGGCCAAGCCTGTTTGCAACAAACGATGCAGTTCTGTGGCGCCTCCGCCGGGTTTTGATGTGCCGGTGGTAGGGGCGGGCGGCGTCAACAGCCGGTGCACCAGATGCAGCACATGGGCGCGGCTGTTGCGAGGTGGTAACACCGCATCCACGGCGCGGGCGGGTGCATTGCCTGCGCCGTAGAGCATGGCGCCCACGCGGTTGCCGTGGCGTGTCAGCAGCCGCGACAACACGGCGACAAAGCCGGTCAGGATGTCGCGCTTGGCGTTGCCCTGCGGGCCGAAATTGATGGACGGGCTCAGGTCGAGCAGAAACCACGCGGTCATCTCGCGGTCTTCGGTGAACACGCGCACATGGGGCGTGTTCAGGCGCGCGGTCACGTTCCAGTCGATGTGGCGCACGTCGTCATGCGGCTGGTATTCGCGCAGGTCGGCCAGGTCCAGGCCGCTGCCGCGCATCAGCGTGCGGTAGTCGCCCTGCAGCAGGCCGTCCAGGCGGCGGATCACCTTCCACTCCAGCTCGCGCAGCAGCCGGTCCGCCTGCCCGGGCAGTGTGGGCAGGGTGTGGACCGTGGCGGAGGTTTCAGGCGGCTTGCTGTTCATGGCGGGGGCTCAAGCGGCTTTTTGCTCGTGGTGCAAAGGGCGCGCGGGCGCCGGTAT
Organism: Acidovorax sp. Root275; assembly: GCF_001428965.1. NCBI lineage: Bacteria > Pseudomonadati > Pseudomonadota > Betaproteobacteria > Burkholderiales > Comamonadaceae > Acidovorax > Acidovorax sp. Root275. Next base: position 580,536 of record NZ_LMJH01000008.1, read on the forward strand.
CTTGGCCATGATGCGCTTGACGAGGGCATCGGCATCCAGCCCTTCGGACAGCGCCTCGTACGACAGGGCGATGCGGTGGCGCAGCACGTCGGCCGCCAGGTCGGTCATGTCCTCGGGCAGCACATAGTTGCGCCCGCGCAGCATGGCCAGGGCCTGGGCGCCCTCGGCCAGGGCAATGGTGGCGCGCGGGCTGGCGCCGCAGCTGATGTAGCCCGCCAGGTCCTTGAGGCCATGCCGCGTGGGCTCGCGGGTGGCGGCCACCAGTTTCACGGCATATTGCAGCATCGACGGGTCCACATACACGGTGCGGCACTCGGCCTGCAGCGCCGCCAGCTGCGCCGTGGTGGCCACGGGCAGCACCTGCACGGGCAGGTCGAGTGCACGCTGGGCGATCACGAATTCTTCTTCCTCGGATGGGTAGCCCAGCAGCACCTTCATCATGAAGCGGTCCACCTGGGCTTCGGGCAGTGCGTAGGTGCCTTCGGTCTCGATGGGGTTTTGCGTGGCCATCACCAGGAAGGGCTCGGGCACCTTGTGGGTCTCGCCCGCAATCGTCACCTGGCGTTCCTGCATCACCTCCAGCAGGGCGCTTTGCACCTTGGCGGGCGCGCGGTTGATTTCGTCGGCCAGCAGCAGGTGGGTGAAGACGGGGCCCAGCGTGGTGCTGAACTCGCCGGTCTTCTGGTTGTACATGCGCGTGCCCACCAGATCGGCGGGCACCAGGTCGGGCGTGAACTGGATGCGCTTGAAGCTGCCCTGAATGGTGCAGGCCAACGTCTTCACCGTGAGCGTCTTGGCCAGGCCGGGCACGCCTTCGACCAGCAGGTGGCCCTGGGCGAGCATGGCGACCATGACGCGTTCCAGAAAACGGTCCTGGCCCACCACCACGCGTTTGACTTCGTAGAGCACCTGTTCCATCAGTGTCGCGGTGTTCGTTGTGGATTCCATGGGTTTCCTTCCTTGTCAGTGATCAACGACGTGCAAACTGTTCCAAGCTCACGCGGCGGGCGCGGCCAAGGCGGGGGACACCGAGCAAGGGCCGCCGCGATGTGCAGATGTCGCCTCCGCTCCGTGTGAGGGTTTCGTCCCTCTTGAGGGGGAAGGCGCGAAGCGACTCAGAGGGTGTTTCATACTAAAACGGCGGCATGCCCACGGCCGACGCCGCGTTCTCGATGGGCACCGCAAAGCCGATACCGATGAAGGTGCGGGCTGAAGTGGGGTTCAGGATGGCGGTGACGATGCCTACCACCTCGCCATCGAGCGTGACCAGCGGCCCACCAGAGTTGCCTGGGTTGGCTGCAGCATCGAACTGGATGAGATTGCTGAGCTGGCGCTTGCCTTCGGGCGAGGTGAATTCGCGCTTGAGGCCCGAGATCACGCCCGCTGAGGCCGACGGTCCGATGCCAAACGGGAAGCCCACGGCCACCACGTGGTCGCCGGGGCGCAGGTCCTGGGTGGAGCGCAGCGGGGCTGCGAACAGATCGTCGGGCACCTTGTGGGCCTGCAGCACGGCCAGGTCGTTCTCGGGCTGGGCACCCGTGATGCTGGCGGTGGTTTCCAGGCCGTCGTGGAAGGTGATGGCAATGCGGTCCGCGCCCGCCACCACGTGCAGGTTGGTCAGGATGACGCCTTTATCCACAATCACCACGCCCGTGCCGATGCCACGTTCCACCTCTTCCTTGCCGTTCTTGCTGCGGCTGTAGCCCACCACGCGCACGATGGAGGGCGAAATCGCTTCCACCGCACGGGCGGCGGCGGAGGGCGGGGTGGTGGTCTCCAGCGTGCGCAGCACGGCGGCGTCAATGTCTTCCTGGGTGATCCGGTGGGCAGCGGGGCGCTGGTGCAGCCACAGGCTGTAGAGCAGCAGCGTGGCCAGCAGAGCGATCAGTGCCCACAGGGCGTGCAGATGGCGCCGCGAAAGGTTTGCACTGGCCGCTTGGGTGGTGGGCGGGTTGGGCAGGGTGGCGTCCATGCCGGCCGCTGGTTGTGCGGTGGGCGCAGGCGCCTGTTCAACCGGCTCCGGCGGGGAGCGGTGGGTGTGGCGGGAGCTGCTGTAGAGGGCGGGCCGGGGCATCCTGTCACCTTTTCTACGGAAGACGCCGCGAGACGGCGCACGGTTTTCACGTTAGCACGGATCGCCGCAGAGTGCACTGGCAAGGTTTCAGGACTGAGGGCCTGATGGGGCATCATCGCCCTATGACTGTCTGGATCGATACACATTGCCACCTGGATGCGCCGGAGTTTGACCCTGACCGCGATGCCGTGCGCGCCGAGGCGCAGGCCCAGGGCGTGGCCCACTGTGTGATTCCGGCGGTGGAGCGCAGCAACTGGGCCACGGTGCGGGCGTTGGCCCACCGGCACGGCGACAGCTATGCGCTGGGCATTCACCCCCTCTACACAGGGCGCGCGCACGACGCGGATCTGGAGCTGCTGGCGCAGGAGCTGGAGCAGCACCGGGCAGACCCGCGCCTGGTGGCTATCGGAGAGATTGGCCTGGATTTTTTTGTGCCCGGCCTGGACGCTGCCCGGCAAGAGCGGTTCTACCGCGTGCAACTGCAGCTCGCACGGCGGTTCGATCTGCCGGTGATCCTGCATGTGCGCCGCTCATCCGACCGGCTGCTCAAGGGCCTGCGAGAGCTGCCGGTCCAAGGCGGCATCGCCCATGCCTTCAATGGCAGCCTGCAACAGGCGCAGGCGTTCATCGCCCTGGGTTTCAAGCTGGGGTTTGGCGGTGCGATGACCTACGACCGGGCGCTGCAGCTGCGCCGCCTGGCGGCGGAACTGCCCGCAGAGGCCCTGGTGGTGGAGACCGATGCTCCTGACATTCCTCCCCATTGGTTGTATGCCACCGCCGCCCAGCGCGCTGAAGGCCTGGCCCAAGGGCGCAATGCACCCGGCGAGCTCCCGCGCATTGCCAGCGCATTGGCAGAGGTGCGTGGCCAGCCGCGGGAGGTTTTGGCGGGCATCACCTGCGCCAATGCGCTGGGGGCACTGCCCCGGTTGCAAGCGCTGGTCTCGTTTTGAGAACCTGTTCACGATCTCCCGCGATATCGTGAACAGGTTCTGATCCATCAATTGGTAGGTTTTTAGGAGGCCAGCGCTTTGTGGTAAAGGGTTTACAGCTATCGTTTTTTTTGAGGCTCTCACGGGGTTGCTGATGGGTTTCGGTTCAGAATCGGCGGATGCCCGACGCCGCGCTGACGCAGCCCCCACCTATCCCTGATGCCCCGGCGCCAGCCCCACCGGTGCGCCTGGAGGGGCTGCCGCCGGTGGTGTCCGCGGGCACGGTGGTGCTGGTCCTCGGAAGTTTTCCGGGGGCGGCCTCCTTGCGGCTGCGCCAGTATTACGCGCACCCACAGAACCATTTCTGGAAGATCTTGCAAGCGCTGTGGCCCCAGCACCCCTTGCCGCCTGCGGGAGATGGCGGGTATGCCGCACGCTGCGACTGGCTGCTGGCACGGGGGCTCGGCCTGTGGGATGTGTATGAAAGCTGCGAGCGGGAAGGCAGCCTGGACACCAGCATCCGCAATGCGCGGGTCAACGACTTTGCGCGATTGCAGGTGGCGTGTCCGCAGCTTGCCGCCGTCGCCCACAATGGTGGCGAGAGCTTCAAGCACGCCCCGGCGGTGCTGAACAGCTTTCTCCACCCCCGCTCCATCGCTTCGCACCGCCTGCCCTCGACCAGTCCGGCCAACGCCTCCTGGAGTTTTGAACGCAAATTGGCCGCCTGGGCGGCGCTGATGTCGGCCCACCGCCTGCTTTGACTGTTGTGAATGACCCGCAAAAAAGAAAAACTGCAAGAACTGCCTGAAGTCAGCGTCTCGGACGACAGCGAAGTCCGCCATCTGCACCTGGGTACACCCTGGATCCAGGGCTCCATGCGCATAGCCGAGCCTTTTGTGCTGGAGCTGGAGTATGTACAGCGCATGATGGCGTGGCTTCTGTTTGCCGACCCGGCGCTGGTGTCCAAGGGCCACGCCATGCAGCTGGGGCTGGGGGCAGGGGCCATCACCAAGTTCTGCCACAAGAAGCTGCGCATCTGCACGACAGCCATCGAACTCAACCCCCAGGTGCTGGCAGTGTGTCGGCAGTGGTTCAAACTGCCGCCCGACGGCCCCAAGCTGCGCGTGGTGCTGGCCGATGCGGCGAAAGAGATCCAGAACCCCATGTGGCAGGGCACCGTGGACGCGCTGGCCGTGGATCTGTACGACCACGAGGCAGCAGCCCCCGTGCTGGACAGCCCGGATTTTTACGCCGACTGCCGGGGCCTGCTGACCGAAACGGGCTGCATGACGGTCAACCTGTTCGGCCGAGCATCGAGTTTTGACCGCAGCCTGCAGAGCATGGCGGCGGCCTTTGGGGACAAGGCACTCTGGGCCTTCAAACCCACCCGGGAGGGCAACACGGTGGTGCTTGCCCAGAAAACACCCACGCGCCCCAAGCGCGCGGAATTGGCAGAACGCGCCGAAGCCATCCAGGCGCGCTGGGATCTGCCCACGACCAAGTGGCTGCGGGCGTTCAAGCCCGTGGTGGCCTGAGAGGCCATCCGCCGCACTGCATGGCCCCAATCTGGAAAGGTTCTTGATGAAAACATCCTTGGTTTCCCCGGACAACAAGACAACCCGGCCCTACGTCGGCCCGGTGGACTGGCGGCGCATGGTGCAGTGGCTCAGCGATGACGAGGTCATCGCCCCCGAAGAGGCGCAACGCACCATCGCCCGCTGTTCACAGGCCGAGAGCTCCCAGCACGCGCTGGTGCGCCTGGCCAACGTGGCGATGGAGCGTGCCAGCGATGGCAAGCCGCTGGACATCGAGGCATTGTCTGAATACCTGGCCAAGCGGGCGGGCCTGCCTTATTTGCGCATTGATCCACTCAAGGTGGACGTGGGGCGCGTAGCCGAAACCATGAGCGCCACCTATGCAGAGCGCCACAAGGTGCTGCCCGTGCAGGTGACCACGAAGGAGGTGGTGGTGGCGACGGCCGAGCCGTTCATCGACGATTGGGTGGCCGAGGTGGAGCGACAGTCCCGTCGCACGGTCCGCCGGGTGGTGGCAAGCCCCCTGGACATTCACCGGTTTACCGCCGAGTTTTTTGCCCTGGCCAAGTCGGTGCGCGCCGCACAGAAGGCGGGTGGCAATTCCGGGGGCAGCAGCTTCGAGCAACTGGTGGAACTGGGCAAGAGCAACAAGCAGCTCGACGCCAACGACCAGGGCGTGGTCAAGGTGGTGGACTGGCTCTGGCAGTACGCCTTCGACCAGCGTGCCAGCGACATCCACCTGGAGCCACGGCGCGACCAGGGCGTGATCCGCTTTCGCATTGACGGGGTGTTGCACCCGGTCTACCAGATGCCCATGGGTGTGCACAACGCCATGGTCTCGCGCATCAAGCTCCTGGGTCGCATCGACGTGGTGGAAAAGCGCCGTCCGCAGGATGGCCGCATCAAGACGCGCAACCAGCGCGGGGACGAAGTGGAAATGCGCCTCTCCACCTTGCCCACGGCGTTTGGCGAGAAGATGGTCATGCGGATCTTCGACCCGGACAACGCCGTCAAGGATCTCGACGCCCTGGGCTTTGCCCAGCACGATGCAGAGCGCTGGGAAGGTTTGGTCAAGCGCCCGCACGGCATCATTTTGGTGACGGGGCCCACCGGCTCGGGCAAGACCACCACGCTGTATTCCACCTTGAAGCGGGTGGCGACCGAAGAGGTCAACGTGAGCACGGTGGAAGACCCGATCGAAATGATCGAGCCCAGCTTCAACCAGACCCAGGTGCAGCCCCAGCTCGATTTCAATTTCGCTGAAGGCCTGCGTGCCCTCATGCGCCAGGACCCCGACATCATCATGGTGGGCGAAATCCGCGATCTGGAGACGGCCGAGATGGCCATCCAGGCTGCACTGACCGGGCATCTGGTGTTCTCCACGCTTCACACCAACGACGCACCGTCCGCCATCACCCGCATGATGGAGCTGGGAGTCCCGCCTTATCTGCTCAATGCCACGCTGCTTGGGGTGCTGGCCCAGCGGCTGGTGCGTACGCTGTGCAAGCAATGCAAACAAAAGGACGACACGGCGGAGCGCGAGACGCTGATGGCCGTGGTCAAGCCCTGGAAACTCAGTGGCGGCTACCACCCGTACAAGCCCGTAGGTTGCGTGGATTGCCGCATGGGGGGCTACCGTGGGCGCATGGGCCTGTATGAGCTGCTGACCGTCACCGAGGCACTCAAGGAGAAAATCAACCAGGCGCCCTCGATCGACCAGCTGCGCCGGCAGGCCGTGCAGGATGGCATGCGGCCCCTGCGCCTGGCGGGCGCGCTGCGGGTGGCAGAGGGGCTGACCACCCTGGATGAGGTGATTTCCGCCACACCCCCCCTGGAATAGGGACGGCGGTCGTCTCCTTGGATCTGCTCCAGCCGGGAACCGGGGCAAGCGTTACCGGATGTAGGTGGAATCCACATCCGCACGGCCCCTGGTTGCCCGCACAATCGCGCAGTCGAGATTCCGCCAAGGAGACAATTCGTGAAAATCAAAAGTCAAAAAGACTTCTTTGCCGGCCTCATGTTCATGGGGGTTGGTGTAGCGTTTGCGTGGGGTGCCACCACGTACAACGTCGGCAACGGTGCCCGCATGGGCCCGGGCTACTTTCCCCTCTTGCTGGGTATCTTGCTGGCCATCATCGGCAGCGCGATCACCTTCAAGGCCACCACGGTCGAGACCCAGGATGGCGACAAGATTGGAAAGTGGGCCTGGAAGCCGCTGTTCTTCATCCTGGCCGCCAACTTCGCGTTCGGCATCCTGCTCGGCGGCCTGCCCAGCCTGGGCATTCCGGCGATGGGCCTCATCGTAGGCATCTATGCACTGACCTTCATTTCCAGCCTGGCTGGAAACGAGTTCAATGCAAAGGCCGTATTCGTGCTGGCCACGGTGCTTGCCATTGGCAGCTACGTGGCATTCGTCTGGGCGCTCAAGCTGCAGTTCCCTGTGTGGCCGAGTTTCATCACGGGTTAAGCAGGAGCACCGACCATGGATCTTATTAACAACCTATCGCTGGGTTTTGGTGTCGCGTTCACCTTCCAGAACCTGATTTACTGTTTTGTCGGCTGCCTGCTGGGGACGCTGATTGGCGTGCTTCCTGGCATTGGCCCCGTGGCGACCATCGCCATGCTGCTGCCTGCCACCTACGCGCTGCCTCCCGTGGCTGCGCTGATCATGCTGGCCGGCATCTATTACGGCGCGCAATACGGCGGCTCCACCACCGCCATTCTGGTCAACCTGCCGGGCGAATCGTCCTCGGTGGTGACCGTGATCGACGGCTACCAGATGGCGCGAAAAGGCCGAGCGGGGCCGGCGCTGGCGGCGGCGGGCCTCGGTTCGTTCTTCGCCGGTTGTGTGGGTACGCTGATCCTGGCGGCCTTCGCACCTCCGCTGACCGAAGTGGCCTTCAAGTTCGGCCCTGCCGAATACTTCTCGCTGATGGTGCTGGGCCTGATCGGTGCCGTGGTGCTGGCCTCGGGTTCGCTGCTCAAGGCCGTGGCCATGATCGTGCTGGGGCTGCTGATGGGCCTGGTGGGGACCGACGTGAATTCGGGTGTGGCCCGCTTCAGCTTCGACATCCCTGAACTGACCGACGGTATCGGCTTTGTGACCATCGCCATGGGCGTGTTCGGTTACGGCGAAATCATTGCCAACCTCTCGCGTCCCGATGATGAGCGCGAAGTGTTCACTGCCAAGGTGGAGGGCCTGTTCCCGACCAAGGAAGACTTCAAGCGCATGATCCCGGCGGTGCTGCGTGGCACGGCACTGGGTGCGGCGCTGGGCATCTTGCCTGGTGGCGGCGCGCTGCTGGCAGCGTTTGCGGCCTACACGGTCGAGAAGAAGACCAAGCTCAAGCCCGGTGAAGTGCCCTTCGGCCAAGGCAACATCCGTGGTGTGGCGGCTCCCGAGTCGGCCAACAATGCAGGTTCGCAGACGTCCTTCATCCCGCTGCTGACGCTGGGCATTCCCCCCAACGCCGTGATGGCGCTGATGGTGGGTGCGATGACCATCCACAACATCCAGCCTGGCCCCCAGGTGATGACGAGCAACCCCGAGCTGTTCTGGGGCCTGATCGCCTCGATGTGGATCGGCAACGCCATGCTGATCATCCTGAACCTGCCGTTGATCGGCATCTGGATCAAGCTGCTCACCGTGCCTTACCGCTGGCTGTACCCTTCCATCGTGCTCTTTTGTGCGGTGGGAGTGTATTCCACCAACAACAATACGTTCGACATCTGGATGGTGGGTGCGTTCGGCCTGATCGGCTACATCTTCTACAAGCTGGGTACGGAACCTGCACCTTTGCTGCTCGGTTTCATCCTGGGCCCGATGATGGAAGAGAACCTGCGCCGCGCGCTGCTGCTGTCGCGTGGTGACTGGAGCGTGTTTGTGACGCGTCCGCTGTCGGCGGGCCTGCTGGCGGCCGCTGCACTGCTGCTCGTCATCGTGCTGCTGCCTTCGGTGAAGAGCAAGCGCGAGGAAGCGTTCGTCGAAGACTGACGGCGCCTCTTTTCCATCCGACTCCAGAACAGCGGCACCTTCGGGTGCCGTTGTTTTTTGGAGATCCTGATCGGCGGAACACCTTGGGTGCCAGTACACAATGGCGGGCAAGAGGCCCGCATGTCCACTCCATTCCATTTGCCGCAGCATCCCCACCGGGCGATGTTGCACAACGAAATCCACGCCCGTCCGCCCGAGGCCATGACGGCTCCCCTGGCCATTGCACACATCGTGATGCTGGCCGATGCCGCAGGGCGCGAAGCGAGCCGGGCCCATGTGGCGGCCCTTTTGCGTGATCACCACTTGGCGTTGCCCGATGCGAGCACCACCCACCTGCGCATGGACCTCGGGGCCTACCGCATGCGGTGGGAGCTGCATACCGAGTTTGTGTCCTGGACCTTCATGGTGCCCATGGCGGCGGATGCCTTTGGCGAGCGGGAGCCTGCAAGCGCCGCGGACGCCGTGCCCCGCGAGTGGCTGGCGGCGTTGCCCGGACATTGCCTGTGCAGCCTGAACCTTTGGGTGCTGCCCACGCACACCTTTGGCTCGGGTTCGCTGGTCAAGCATGTGCTGCATGAGGACACACTGGTGGCCTCCACGGTGGCCGATGGGCATGGCGAGGTCTACACCGACTTTGCGATCCACGCCGATGGGTTCTCGCGCATGGTGCTGCTGGCGGGCGGCATGACGCAGCGCCGCCTGGGTCGCCTGGTGCAGCGTCTGCTCGAAATCGAGACCTACCGCATGGCAGCGTTGCTGGGTTTGCCCGCCGCGCGCGAGGCGGCCAGTGTGCTGGCCTTTGCCGAACGCGAACTGGCAGAGCTGGCTGACGCCATCCGCACCGCCAACCGCGATGCCGAGCCTGCACTGCTGGACCGCCTGACCCGCCTGGCCGGGCAGGTGGAGAGCCAGTATGCGGCCACCCATTCGCGCTTCTCGGCCAGCAGTGCCTACTTCGAGCTGCTGGACCGCCGCATCCAGGACATTGCCGAGTCGCGCCTGGCCGGCATGCAGACAATCCGGGAGTTCATGGATCGGCGCCTCACGCCCGCACGCAGCACCTGCGAATGGGCGGCGCGGCGCCAGGATGCGCTCTCGCAACGTGTCTCGCGCATGAGCAACCTGCTGCGCACCCGGGTCGAGATTGAGCAGCAGCAAAGCAGTCAGGCACTGCTGACCACCATGAACCACCGGCAGGATTTGCAGCTGCAGATGCAGTCCACGGTGGAAGGGCTGTCGGTCGCGGCCATCACGTACTACATCGTGGGCCTGGTGAGCTACCTGGCAAAAGGCGCACAGAAGCTCGGTTGGCCCCTATCGCCCGAGACCACTGCGGCCATCGCGATTCCGGTGGTGGCGGTGGCCGTGTGGTGGTCGCTGAGGCGATTGCACCACCGGGTCTTCCGGAAGCACGGCTAGAAGAGAAGGCCACAAAAAGGGCCGCTAAAGACCCTTTCCACCACCTCGCAGGGCATCGCGCCAGGGCGGGTTGGCAGGGGCTGGGTCCAAGCCCGACGGGCGTGCATGCCCATGCCGTGTGTCTCCTGCACGCACATGGGGCGCGGCCCATAATGGCCCGATGCACTTCAGCTACACCCCCTCCTATGCCAGCACCCGCCTGCCGGTGTTTGCGCGCAATGTCGTTTCCACCTCCCATCCGCTGGCGGCCCAGGCGGGCTTGCGCATGCTGCAGCAGGGCGGCAATGCCGTCGATGCCGCCGTAGCCGCCGCTGCGGCCATGACGATCTGCGAGCCCGTGAGCAACGGGCTGGGCAGCGATGCGTTCTGCATCCTGTGGGACGGGCAGGCCTTGCAGGGGCTCAATGCTTCCGGCCGTGCGCCAGCTGCGTGGACGCCGGAATACTTTCACAGCCGTTACGGTGAGGGCCAGGTCACACCCCCCAAACGCGGCATGGATGCCGTCACGGTGCCGGGGGCTGTCAGTGCCTGGGTCGCCCTGTCCGAGCGCTTTGGAAAGCTGCCTTTTGCCGATCTGATGGAGCCCGCCGCCGAGATTGCCGAGCGTGGCTATCTGGTGCCGGTGGTGGTGCAGCAGAAATGGGCGGCTGCAGTGCCGGAACTGCAGTCGCAGCCGGGGTTTGCGCAGAGCTTCATGCCGCGTGGGCGTGCGCCGCAGGTGGGCGAGCTGTTCCAGTTCGCAGCCGCAGCCCGTGCACTGCGCGCCATCGGGGCTACGCAAGGGCAGGCGTTCTACACGGGCGAAATTGCCCAGGCACTGGTGGCCTTCTCCAAGGCCCAGGGCGGCAGCCTGACGCTGGCGGATCTGGCAGCGCACCGCCCTGAGTGGGTCACCCCCATTGCCCGCAACTACCGGGGCTATACCCTGCACGAGATCCCGCCCAACGGCCAGGGCATCGCGGCGTTGATTGCGCTGGGCATCCTGGACCAGTTCGATCTGGCCGCGCTGGCGGTGGATGGCGCAGCGTCCCAGCATCTGCAGATCGAGGCCATGAAACTCGCGTTTGCCGATGTGTACCGCTATGTGGCCGAGCCATCGTCCATGGAGGTGACACCCGCGCAAATGCTCGATGACGCGTACCTGGCGTCCCGTGCCAAACTCATCGACATGAACCAGGCGCAGGATTTTGGGGCAGGCAATCCGGTCAAGGGCGGCACGATCTATCTGACGGCGGCCGACGAAAACGGCATGATGGTGAGCTTTATCCAGAGCAACTACATGGGCTTCGGCTCGGGGTGTGTGGAGCCCACCTTTGGCATCAGCCTGCAGAACCGGGGCCAGGCATTCAGCACCGACCCCAAAGGCGCCAACCCCGCGAACCTGGTGGCACCCGGCAAGCGGCCGTTTCACACCATCATCCCGGCTTTCCTCACGCAGAACGGCCAGCCCGTGATGAGCTACGGCGTGATGGGCGCCAACATGCAGCCGCAGGGCCACATGCAGACCCTGGTGCGCATGCTGGACTACGGCCAGAACCCGCAGGCGGCGTGCGACGCACCGCGCTGGCGCTTCAATGAAGGGCTGTCGATCAATGTCGAAGCTGCCATGCCTGCGGCCACGGTGCAGGGTCTGCTGGGCCTGGGGCACCGCATGGAGGTGATCCAGGACTCCTACCAGGACTTCGGCGCCGGCCAGTTCATCTGGCGCATGGGCGACCCCAAGGTGCAGGGCTATGTGGCCGCCAGCGATCCGCGCCGCGACGGCCAGGTGGCGGGGTATTGATGGAACACCCCCTGAGCCGCTTCGCGCCTTCCCCTTCTCCCGCTGCGCGGGAGGGGGACGCCACCTGTGGCCTGGCGAAGCCAGCTCCACGGTGGCATTGGCTTGGGCTGCGCCAGTTGCCATCAATGTGGGTAGTGCGCGCCGCAATGAACAACGGGAAAATACATTAAAAGTGCCTCTAGCCCAATCAGTAAAAGCGCAAGAAGCTACTAAAAAAAATGTAGCAACCGGTCTTGCCCTGGCCCTGTTGGGCTCGATCGCCTTCAGCGGCAAGGCCATCATCGTCAAGCTGGCGTACCGCCATGGTGTTGATGCGGTCACGCTCATCATGTACCGCATGCTGTTTGCGCTGCCCATCTTTGCCGTGATGGCTTGGTGGGCCAGCCGGGGCAAGCCCCCCCTGACCCGCAAGGACTGGCTGGGCGTGCTGGGCCTGGGGCTTACGGGCTACTACCTGGCGAGTTTTCTGGATTTTGCAGGGCTGGCCTACATCAGCGCCAGCCTGGAGCGCCTGATCCTGTACCTCAACCCCACGCTGGTGGTGATGCTCGGCTGGGTGCTGTACCGGCGCGGCATTCACTGGGGGCAAGCGGTGGGCATGCTGATCAGCTACTGCGGCGTGGTCCTGGTGTTCGGCCATGAGGCCAACCTGCAAGGCGCCGATGCTGCATGGGGCACCCTGCTGGTGTTCCTGAGTGCGGTGAGCTACGCCATCTACCTGGTCTACAGCGGTGAACTGGTGCGGCGCCTGGGTTCGCTGCGGCTGGTGGGTTTGGCCACCACCGTGGCGTGCCTGCTTTGCCTGCTGCAGTTTGTGGTGCTGCGGCCCTTCAGTGCTGCCCTGGTGGCGCCTGAGGTGATCTGGCTGTCCATCCTCAACGCCACGCTGTGCACGGCCGCGCCCGTGCTCATGGTGATGATGGCGATCGAGCGCGTGGGCGCTGGCATGACCGCGCAGACCGGCATGGTGGGGCCGCTGTCCACCATCCTCATGGGGGTCTGGATTCTGGGCGAGCCGTTCACGGTGTGGGTGGCTGCGGGCACGGCCCTGGTGATCACGGGGATCTTTGTGTTCACCCAGCTGGCCCGCCGCCAAGCGCCTTGACCTTGCTGCGCAGAGCGGGTGCGCCGCTCTCCCTTGGGGTGCCTTATCCCGCCTTCTTTGCCGCCGCAGGCCGGGCAGAGGGGGCCGGTGCAGGAGCATTGGCAGGTGCGTTGCCACCACCCAGGCGCTGCGCAATCGATGCGCGCGATCCGCCCAGCCCGTCGAGCTGGCGGCCCATGGATTGCTCCAGGTAGTCCAGGCGGGCCTGTGCGGCGGGGTGTGTGGACATCGTCAGCGTGAACATCGGGTTGTCCGGTGTCACGGTGCGCAGTTGCTGCAGCACCGAGACCAGGCCGTAGGGGTCAAAACCCGCCTTGGCCGCCAGCGACACACCGGTGCGGTCCGCCTCGAATTCGTCGGACTGGCTCAGCCCCTTGGTGTAGACCGTGCGGAACAGCGACAGAAGCTGGTCCTTGACGAGCTGGCCGGCCACGTTGCTGGTGCGGATCTGCGAGGCCAGCAGCTGCGTGCCGACCCCCGCCATGGCGCTTTGCCGGATGGCCTGCAGGTGGTGTTTGGAGGTCACGTGCGTGATCTCGTGCGCCAGAATGCCCGCCAGCTCGGACTCGTCGGCGCAGCGGTCGATGAGCCCCTTGGTCACGAACACATAGCCGCCCGGCGCTGCGAAGGCGTTGTAGCCGCTGTCATCGAGCACCACGAAGGTCCAGGGCAGGCCGGGGCGCGATGACTGCAGGCTGACCCAGCGGCCCAGGCGGTTCACGTAGCGCTGCAGCGCCATGTCCGGGTGGGCGGGCTTGGCCCCCAGCAGCAGGGCGGCCAACTGGCGGCCGATCTCGATTTCCTTGGTTTCGTCGATGTTCTCCATCGACTGGGTCAGCAGGCTGATCAGATCGTCACCCTGTCCTGCCGAAGCGGGTTTGCCGCCTGTGACGGCAGAGCCGATGCCGCCGCCCAGCGAGTTCAGCAGGTTCATCACGTTCTGGCTGTAGGCGGCCAGCGGGGCTGCTGCCAGTGCCGCGCACAGGGCGGCTGTTCGGGCACAGCGCTTCCATGGGGGAGTTCGGGTCATGTGCATCTCCTCAATTGGGGCTGTAGTTGGGGTCGGACGGATTGCCGGAGCCGCTGCCCGACTTGCTGCCGCTGGAGGTCGGCAGGGACGGCTGGGCCAGTGCGGGTACATCGCGGGCGTTCAGCGACGCCGAGCTGGCGAACTGGCGTGCCTGGTCAGCATTGACCCGCAGGCCCTCTGCCCGGCCGACGGCGGCGGGGTTGGGCTGTGCGTTGGCGATGTCTTCGGCACCCAGGCCACGAATACCCACCGTGGAGGTGGCGGTGGTGGTGGTGCCGCTGTTGCCGCCAAACAGTCCGCCCAGGCCCCGCAGGCCGCTGGTGGTGGCATTGTTGGTGGGCGTGGCCGAGCCCGATTGTGGGCCCAGGTCAAACATGTGGACCCAGCCGGTGGCGCCTTGCTGTGTGCTCACCTTGGTCCAGGGGCCCTTGCGCTCGTTGCTGCGTGTGACCACTGTATTGGCCTCCAGTGGGGCCACGCTGGCGCCGCTGTCGGCGGGAGCGTCGCGCAACTGGGTGGCGCGCTTGACCACGGCAGCCTCCTGCGCGTGTGCGCCACCCGCCAGGGGTGCTAATGCGGCCAATGCCAGCCAGGTGGCCAGGGCTCCGCGGTGCAGCCAGTTCATGTTGCAGCTCTCCACTTATGATGATTTGTGAATGCTGCGGGTCGCAGCACCAGAACCGGAGATTGTTATGGATTTGGGTATCGCAGGCAAATGGGCGCTCGTGTGCGGCGCGAGCAAGGGATTGGGCTACGGCTGTGCGCTGGCCTTGGTGCGCGAGGGCGTCAACGTGGTGATCAACGCCCGCAATGCAGAGGCGCTCGATCAGGCAGCTATTAAATTAATAGCTGAAAATTCAATACCATCAAGCGCTGGTGGCCTGAATGGCTCAAAACCAAAGGTGCTGGCGGTTGCCGCCGACATCACCACGGCCGAGGGGCGCGCTGCCGTGTTCACCGTGGCCGGTGGTCCGGGCCGCGACTTCGACATTGTGGTGACGAATGCCGGCGGCCCGCCCACGGGCGACTTCCGCGACTGGGACCGCGACGCATGGATCAAGGCCGTGGATGCCAACATGCTCACCCCCATTGAACTGATCAAGGCCACGGTGGACGGCATGGCTGCTCGGGGCTTTGGCCGCATCGTCAACATTACCTCCAGCGCAGTGAAGGCACCCATCGATATCCTGGGCCTGTCCAATGGCGCGCGCAGCGGGCTCACGGGCTTTGTGGCGGGGGTATCGCGCAGCAAGATCGCCGCGCGGGGCGTCACCATCAACAACCTGCTGCCCGGCAAGTTCGACACCGACCGGCTGGCCGCCACCGTGACTGCCGCCGCAGGCAAGGCGGGCAAGAGCGTGGACGATGTGCGCACCGCCCAGCAGGCGCAGATCCCGGCCGGGCGGTATGGCACGGCACAGGAGTTCGGTGCCATCTGCGCCTTTTTGTGCAGCCAGCAAGCGGGCTACATGACCGGGCAGAACGTGTTGGCGGACGGCGGCGCGTATCCTGGCACCTTCTGACTCGGGCTGGGCTTGCCAGCCACGCGCGTTGCCACGCCGCGTGGCGTTTTGCCGACAGCTTTCGCCGCCGAGGGGGAAAACTTGGTAAAGAATGGTGCCCCAGCACTCCAACCCGAAAGTACCGGAACATGACACTGTGCATCCATCCCCCGGGCGGCCTTCCAGATCTTTGTGAACTCCACGAGTGCCGCTGGGTGTCTGGCCATATTCCGGGTGCCGATAGTGCGCTGTGGGGGCCATCTGCGGTTCCCGGGTTGGAGCGCCAGAATTTGCCATGCCGCAGACACCCGCTGTGATTTCCCGCCTTCGCCACCGTGTTGCGCCGCTTTGCGCTGCGTTGGCCTTCCTGGGCTGCCTGCCACAGGCGGTGGGCCAAACAGCAGCAACTCCTGCGGTGGCCCCGGTGCCTTACAAGCTGCGCATCGTGGGTGGCCTGGCCAGCATCAACCAGTACATCCGCCAGGAAGAGCCGTTCTGGAGCAAGGAGCTGTCGCGCATGAGCGGCGGCCGGTTCGACGCTGAAATTGTCCCCTTTGACCGCGCCGGTGTGCCTGGCACTGAAATGCTGCGCCTGCTGCAGCTGGGCGTGGTGCCTTTTGGCACGACGCTCATGAGTTCATTCACGGCCCAATACCCCGAGTACACGGCGCCCGATCTGGCAGGGCTCAACCCCGACATCGCCACGCTCAAGTCCACGCTGGCGGCGTTTCGTCCTTATCTGGAGAAGAGCCTGCGCGACCAGCACGGTGTGGAGGCCCTGGCCGTGTATGTGTATCCGGCGCAGGTGGTGTTTTGCAAGAAGCCCTTGCGCGGGCTGGCTGACCTGGCCGGGCGCCGCACCCGGGTGTCGTCTTCCACCCAGGCCGATTTTGTCGGGGCGCTTGGCGGCATCCCGGTGCTGACGGGCTTCGCACAGATCGTGCCCAGCCTCACGGCGGGCAATACCGAATGCGCCATCACCGGCACCATGTCGGGCAACACGCTGGGCCTGCCGACGATGACTTCGCATGTGCATGCACTTCCCGTGACATGGGGGCTGGCGGTGTTTGGCGCCAACCAGGCCGCTTGGGAAGCGCTGCCGCCCGATCTGCGGGCGCTGCTGCGGCGCGAGTTGCCCCGGCTGGAGGCCGCCATCTGGGAGGAGTCCGAGCGCGAGACCTCCGATGGCATGGCTTGCAACCGTGGCGTCCCGGCCTGTGTGGGTGGCCGCAAGGGCAGCATGGTGGTGGTACCGGTGTCGGCCCAGGACGAGCGCAGCCGCCAGGAGATCCTGGCCTCCACCGTGCTGCCACGCTGGGTGCAACGCTGCGGGGCCCGTTGTGCCCAGGTGTGGAACCAGACGATCGGCCCCGTTCGCGGCCTGGTGGCGGCCCCGGCGAAATGAGGGAGACCACGACCCCGCGGCGCATCAGGGCCTTTGTCTGGGCCGGAGCTGCGGTGTTCATGGCAGCGGTGGTGATGGTGTCCGCCGCGCTGGTGTGGAACGCCCGCAAGGTGGCGCTGGACGACTACGAAGCCCAGGCCACCCGTTTTGTGGCGGGCGCCGAGGCGGCGCTCAACCGATCCCTGCTGTCCGTGGACGTGCTGCTGGCCAGCATGGATGAACTGCTCGGCCTGTCAGGCTCCATGAGCGACTGGATCGACCCCGACGTGGCCAGCCAGCGGTTGCGCAGCTCGGCCCGGCAGAACCTGATGGTGCGCTACGTGGCGCTGCTGGATGCGAAGGGCAAGACCATTGCCTCCTCGGATGCCGCTGGCAGCGCGCTGTCGCTGCAGCTGCCCCCGGGGTTTTTGTCGGCGGTGTTGGAGCAGCCTGTGTCCACGCTGATGATCAGCCCGCCGGTGGTGAGCTTTGCCACCGCAGAGCGCGTGCTGTACTTCGCCCGCCACCTGCGCATGGCCGACAGCGCCCGTGTGGTCGCCATTGCCGAACTGCCGGTGGGAGCCCTCAGCTCGGTGCTCGTCCAGGGGGTGGACATCACAGGCCTGCAGGTGACGCTGGAACGCGCGGGAGGACTGCTGCTGCTGAGCGCGCCCAACCGCGAAGAGGCCATCACGCCGATGTTGTCCCCGCCACTGCATGAAGTGGCTGCCATGGGGCAGGAGTGGAAGGCCCCGGCCCGCTTGAGCGGCGAACCCGCGCTGGTGGTCTACCGGCCCATCCTGTACCAGGACCTGCGAATTTCTGGGAGCATTCCGTTGCGCGATGCGCTGGCGGGCTGGCGCGATCAGCGCGACGCCATCGCCCTCACGGGGCTGTTGTTTGTGGCCATGATCGTGGCGGCGGGCAACCTGGCGCTGCGCTACCTGCACCGCATGTCCCAGGCGCGCCTGGCCATTGCGCAATCCAAGGCCACGCTGGACCAGGCGCTGGAATCCATGGTGAGCGGTTTTGTGCTGCTCGACGGCGAGCAATGCGTGGTGCAGTGGAACAGCCGGTTCGAGGAAATTTTCCCTTGGTTGCGCACCGTGATGGCGCCGATGGTGCCGTTTCGGCGTGTGATGGAGGAGACCTCCCGGCACCACCTCCCGCGCGCCAGCGAGGAAGAACGCATGCGCTGGGTGGAGATGCGGCTGCTCAAGCAAAGCCAGCACCTGGAGCCCCACGAACAGGTGCTGCCCAACGGCCGCACGATCCAGATCACCGAACGGCCCACGCCCGAGGGCGGGCTGGTCATCACCTACCACGACGTCACGGCGCTGCGCCGGGCCAGTGCCGAGATCGAAAGCCTGGCCTTCTACGACCCGCTGACCAACCTGCCCAACCGCCGGCTGCTGATGGACCGCATGCAGCAGGTCATTGCCGCCAGCGTGCGCAGCGGGCAGTACGGGGCCTTGCTGTTTCTGGATCTCGACCATTTCAAGACATTGAACGACACCCTGGGCCACGAAGTGGGCGACATGCTGCTGCGCCAGGTGGCCGAGCGCCTGAAGACCTGTGTGCGCCGCGAAGACACCGTGGCGCGCCTGGGGGGCGATGAGTTCGTGGTCATGCTGCACGAGCTGTCGCTGCACAGTGAAGAAGCGGCCGCCAACGCGCGCCGCGTGGGCGAGAAGATCCTGCGCACGCTGAACATGCCGTACACACTGGGTGCACACATCCACCACAGCACGCCCAGCATTGGCGCCACGCTGATGGGAGGGGCGCTGCAGCCCTCGGTTGATCTGCTCAAGCAGGCCGACATCGCGATGTACCAGGTCAAGTCGCAGGGGCGCAA
The DNA here is from genome assembly GCF_001428965.1 of Acidovorax sp. Root275. Classification (NCBI taxonomy): domain Bacteria; kingdom Pseudomonadati; phylum Pseudomonadota; class Betaproteobacteria; order Burkholderiales; family Comamonadaceae; genus Acidovorax; species Acidovorax sp. Root275. Next base: position 599,146 of record NZ_LMJH01000008.1, read on the forward strand.
TGCACTGTGTTTTTTCGACCCGCAGATGCAGATCGCCATCAGCGTGCGTGCACAGCTGGAGGGGGATCTGCAGGCCGCCCTGACCGCGCGGCAGTTTGTGCTGCACTACCAGCCCCAGTTCCACCAGGACGGGCGCATCGTGGGCGCCGAGGCGTTGATCCGCTGGATCCACCCCGAGCGCGGCCTCGTCGCGCCGGGCGCCTTCATCGGCGTGGCGGAGGAGAGCGAGCTCATCGTGCCCATGGGCCACTGGGTGCTGCGCACCGCGTGCGAGCAGCTGGCTGCGTGGGAAAACGATGCCCGCTACCGGCATGTGCAGCTGTCGGTCAATGTGAGCGCCCGGCAGTTCCGCCAGCGCGACTTCGTGGCCCGCATCGTCGAGGTGCTGCGCGAAACCGGGGCGCGGCCCCACCTGCTCAAGCTGGAGCTGACCGAGTCGCTGGTGCTGGACAACGTGGACGACACCATTGCCAAGATGGGCCTCCTCAAGACCAAGGGCGTGCGCTTTTCAGTCGACGACTTCGGCACGGGCTATTCGTCGCTGGCCTACCTCACGCGGTTGCCGCTCGATCAGCTCAAGATCGACCAGTCCTTCGTGCGCAACCTGGGCGTGCGGCACACCGATGACGTGATCGTGCAGACCATCATCGGCATGGCCCGCAACCTGGAGCTGGATGTGATTGCCGAGGGGGTGGAAACCTCGGAGCAAAAGGCCTTGCTGGCGGACTACGGATGCCAGCTTTTCCAGGGCTATTTGCTGGGAATGCCTGGTCCGGTGGCCGATCTGGAAGCGCTGCTGCGCCGCGTTGCCGACGAGGCTCCCGTGGATTCGTCTGCAACCGGGGGCTCGCCCCAGCGCTGACGCCCGGCCGCATTCCGGTTCACGCTGCATGCAAACAGGAGGACTGCTTATGGCACGGTGGATGCGATGGCCGCGCAGGATCTGGAGTTGCGGCGCGGCGTGTGTGCTCGCCTGTGCCGCAGCCAGCGCGGAGCCGGTGGCCATCAAGACGCCGAGCGGCACCCTGCATTTCGAGACGCCTGCGGGCTACACCGCCCTCAGCGAGGACGAATTGCACATCAAGTTTGGACGCTACGGCCGCAGACCCCTGGCCGCGTGGGGGAACGCCCGTCGCAGCAGCACCGTGGCGGTGACCTGGTCGCGCATGGCGCAAAAGCCCCTGACCAGCGAACAATTGCCCGAGTTCAAATCGGCGATGGAAACCACACTCCCCAGGCTCACTCCGGGCATGGTGCTTCGGGATTCATCGCTGGTGCAGATTGCGCAGCGGCCCTGGGTGCGCATCGACAGCACGGCCCCGGCCGTGGACACCGAGATCCGCAATCTGATGTACCTGACCGACCTGGGCGGGCACATGGTGGGCGTGAACTACAACGCCACAGTGGCGGACTATGCGCAGCAGGAGGCGGGCTTCAGCAGCTCTGCCGGTACGCTGCGCACGCAGGACTAGGTGTTGGTTCGGACGGCATTGGCTGCACCCTTCCCGGCAGTGACTGCGCCTTACCTGCGCGACGACACCACGATCCCGCCCACGATCAGCGCAAACGCCACGCCGTGGAAAAGCTGGGGCGTTTCCCCCAGGAAAGCGGCCGACAGAATGCCCGCGAACAGCGGGGTGAGGTTCACGAAGAAGCCCGCCACTGCAGGCCCCGCACGCTCCACACCCACGCCCCAGCAGCGGTAGGCCAGCACGGCCGGGCCCACGGCGATGAACACGAGCGCGGCGATCAGCGGCCAGCCCCCGTCGAAGTGGGTGCGGCCCACGGCCCATTCCACGCCCGCAAAGCTGCCCGACCAGGCCAGGCCAAACACCATCTGCGCCATCAGAAACGCCGCCCAGTCGCCCCGGATGCGGGCAGGCTCGCTGGTGCGCGACAGCAGCCAGCTGTAGAACGCCCACGAGATGGTGGCCAGCAGCATGAAAAAATCGCCCGGGACGAGCCGAAAGGCCAGCAGTTGCAACCACTCGCCCCGGCTCAGCACCAGCAGCACGCCACACATCGACAGCAACGCACCCAGCAACTGGCGCCGCGTGACGGCCGCGCCGAAGAACAGCGCCCCCACGGCCAGCATCCACACCGGCATGCTGGAGCCCACCAGCGTCGCGTTGATGGGCGTGGAAGTCTGCAGCGCCATGTACTGCAGCGCGTTGTACAGGCCAATGCCCAGCAGCCCCAGCAGTGCGTAGCGGCGCCAGTGCGGCCACAGCGGGCTGTCCTTGCGCAGCACACCATGGGCCAGCGGCAGCAGGATGGCAAAGGCCAGCACCCAGCGGATGAAGTTGAGGGCGGCGGGGGAAATCAGGTCGTGCACGAGCCGTCCCACGACGGCATTGCCCGCCCACAGCAAGGGCGGTATCACCAGCAGCACGGCCGTGCCGGGTGTGAGTTTTTGAGTCATGGGGCTGCACTGTAACGGCGCTGGCGACGCCATGCTGCCGGAGGCCACAAGGCCCTAGAGCCAATCGACCCCGTGTCGGCCTGCGGCACGTTCACTCGATTCGTGGCAGGATGGCCGCCGTTTGTTTCTCTCACCCGTTACAGGAGTTGTTAGCCATGAGCCTTGCCGTCCAGATCCGCCAGCATGGTGGTCCCGAAGAACTCCACATTGTTGACGTCGCCGTGGGCGAACCCGGCCCTGGCGAGATCCGCATCCGCCACCACGCCATCGGCCTCAATTTCATCGACGTCTACCACCGCACGGGCCTGTACCCCTTGGGCATGCCCGCCACCATCGGCATGGAAGGCGCAGGCGTGGTCGAAGCGGTGGGCGAGGGCGTCACGCACCTGCAGGTGGGCGACCGCGCCGCCTATGCCAGCAACCCGCCCGGCGCCTACTCTGAAGTGCGCGTGATGCCCGCCAAATGTGTGTGCAAGCTGCCCGACGCCATCAGCTTCGAGACCGGCGCGGCCATGATGCTCAAGGGCTTGACGGCACAGTACCTGCTCAAGAAGACCCTGCCCGTGGAAGGCCTGCAGAGCGGCGACCACGTGCTGTTCCATGCCGCTGCGGGCGGTGTGGGCCTGATCGCCAGCCAGTGGGCCAAGGCGCTGGGCCTGCAGCTCATCGGCACGGCAGGCACCGATGCCAAGTGCCAGCTGGCCCTGGCCAACGGCGCGGCACATGCCATCAACTACAACACTGAGGACTTTGCGGCGCGCGTCAAAGAGATCACTGGCGGCAAGGGCGTGAAAGTGGTGTACGACTCGGTGGGCAAGGACACCTGGGACAAGTCGCTCGACTGCCTGCGCCCGTTTGGCCTGATGGCCAGCTTCGGCAATGCCTCAGGCCCCGTGGCGCCGTTTGCGCCGGGCTCGCTGGGTGCCAAGGGTTCGATCTACGTCACGCGCCAGACGCTGTTCACCCACATCGCCACGCGTGAAAGCACGCAGGCCATGGCCGATGAGCTGTTTGCCGTGGTGGCCAGCGGGCAGGTCAAGATCCACATCGAGCAGCGGTTTGCCTTGGCCGATGTGCAACAGGCGCACCGCGCGCTGGAAGCACGCAAGACCACCGGCTGCACCATCCTCACGCTGTGAACGCCGCCGTCCAGCCCCGGTCCTTTGGCGACTGGTTGGCCAGTGCGCGCCAGGCTGCGCAGCAGCCCCCCGTCCAGCCGCGCCAGGCGCTGGTGGTGGCGGGGCAGGTGGTGGGCTCGGTGGCAGAGGGTTTTTTGAATAAAATTGGCCGCCAGCGCTTATTGGATAAGCGCTATAAGCTATCAAATAATGAGCATTCTGGCGCTGCAGCCTGGCACCTGGAGGTGCCGTTTGGAGCTTCAGTGGACGCCATCACCGACGCCCTCAATACCCTGGCCGCTGCCTTGCGCGACGAGGGCCTGTGTGGCCCCTGGCGCGATGAGCAACTGGCGGTGTGCAACCCGGTGGGCGAGGTGGTGGGCACGGTGGAGCGTGGTGCGGTGCGTGTGCTGGGCATCACCACCCGCGCTGTCCATCTGGTGGGCCTGGCGCCGGACGGCCGCATGTGGGTGCAAAAGCGCTCCATGACCAAGCCCAACAACCCCGGCCTGTGGGACACGCTGATGGGCGGTATGGTCTCTGCCGCCGACTCATTGCCCCAGGCGCTGGCCCGCGAGACCTGGGAGGAGGCGGGGCTGCACGTGGAAACGCTGGTCGGCCTGCAGCACGGTGGCCATGTGGACTTCAGCCGCCCCAGCCGGGAAGGGGATGGCGCGGGCTACATGCGCGAGCGCATCGACTGGTTTCGCGCCCAAGTGCCCGAGGGCATGGCGCCCGAGAACCAGGACGGCGAAGTGGAGCGGTTTGACCTGCTGCCCCTGGGCACGGTGCGCGAGCAGGTGGCGCAGGGCCTGTTCACGCTGGAAGCCGGGCTGGTGATTGCCGGTTTCCTCGGGCTGTAACCGGGATCCCGGTCGCACAGCCTTCAAATCAGGTCCCGCATCGCCTGGGCGGTTTCGCGCAGCACGGGCAACACCCGTGACACCGCGTCCTCGCTGCCCCGCAGTGTGCTGGCCTTGTTGCGCTGACGGGCTGCTGCCGCTTCGTTCTGCGCAACCGCTTCCCGTTGCGCGGCGGGGCCATCACCCAACAGAGCGGTGGACAGCGCGGCCTTTGATCCTCAGGCCTGATCCACCATCGTCTTGAGCCGGTTGGGCGCCAGCGCCCCGGCCGATTCCAGAATGGGGTAGGCCACCGAGCACAGCAGCGAGTTGATGCGCTTGAGTTCGCTGATCAGGTCGATGTGCAGCGAGCTGGTTTCGATGCTCTGCACCGTGTTGTCCGACAGGCGCGCCAGGTGGGTGGCTGAATACGCATGCTCCAGGTCGCGGAAACGGGCCTTTTCTTCCAGCAGCTTCTGCGCGTCGCGCACGCTGCCGTTGAGGAATACGCTCATCGCCAGCCGCAGGTTGTCGATCAGGCGGGCGTGCAGCTCGGTGATCTCTTCCATGCCCGCTTCGGAGAACTGGCGGCCCTTCTTGATCTTCTTGTCCTCGATGTCGATGAGCACGCGCTCGATGATGTCGCCAATCTGCTCCATGTTGATCGTGAAGCTGATGATGTCCGCCCAGCGGCGGCCCTCGCGCTCGTCCAGTGCCTCGCGCGAGATCTTGGTCATGTAGTACTTGATGGCCGAGTACAGGCCATCCACCTCGTCGTCGAGCTTGCGCAGGTCTTCGGCCAGCTTGATGTCGTCGGTGCGGATCACCTTGTGCAGGCCCAGCAGCATCGATTCGACCACGTCGGCTTGGTGCAGGGCCTCGCGCGCAGCGCACGAGATGGCCAGGGAGGGCGTGGCCAGGGCTGACGGGTCCAGATGCTGGGGCCGGGTGCCGGCCGCTGCCTGCGCTTTTTCGACGGGCAGCAGGCGCTGCACGGTGCGGGCCACCGTGCCTGTGAGGCCGATGCAGATGATGCCCACCACCACATTGAAAGCCAGGTGGAACAGCACCACCAGCGCCGCGATTTCCGGCACGTAGGGGCGTACATGCTGCAGCCACAGCCCAGTGAGCGGTGTCATGATGACAACGCCGATGATCTTGAAGAACAGGTTGCCCAGCGGCACCTGGCGCGTCTGTACATTGGCCTTCATCGTGGTGAGAACGGCCAGCACGCCGCTGCCCAGGTTGGCGCCCAGCACCAGGCCCAGAGCCACGTCGGGCGGGATACCCCCCGAGCCGGCCAGCGCGGCAGTCAGCAGCACCGTGGCCAGGCTCGAATAGGCCACGATGGCCAGAATGGCGCCGGTGAAGATCTCCAGCAGCAGGTCGCTGGTCAATGCCCCCAGCAGGGTGCGCACGGTGGGCGACTGGGTGAGCACCGTGGTCGATTCGGTGATGAGGCGCAGCGCCAGCAGCATCAACCCCAGGCCGATCAGCACCCGGCCCACCCGGCCCACGGCCGTGTCCTTGCGCGAGATGAACAGCACCACGCCCGCGAAGATGAACAGCGGCGACAGCCACGACAGGTCCATCGAGAACACTACCGCCATCACGCTGGTGCCCACGTCGGCGCCCAGCATCACGGCCAGCGCGGCGGGCAGGCCCACCAGGCCCTGGCCCACGAACGAAGACACGATGAGCGCCGTGGCCGTGCTCGATTGCACCACCGCCGTTACCCCGATGCCCGACAGAACGGCAGTGAACCGGTTGCTGACGCTGTGCGCGATCAACTGGCGCAAATTGGCGCCAAAAACACGCAGGATGCCGGTGCGCACCAGGTGGGTGCCCCAGATCAGCAGCGAGACGGCTGCCAACAAATTCAAGAGATGCTTCATGGAGGAAAACCGTTATTTCTTCTTCTTGTGACGTGCGCAAAGAGCATGCACCTTGCCCCTGCCAGGCGCAAGGTGCATCTTGCGCTCCGTTTTTGAACAGGTGCTTGGAGGCTGGCGTTCACATTCTGTGCCCGGAGGCGGTGGCAGACGGGTCTGCGGTGCCGGGCTGCGCGACTTCCGGGGTGCATGGGTACACGCAAAAGCTGTGCGCACCCAGCATTGTCACAAAACTGACATATAAGCATACTCCTGATTCCATAGCGCGAGCGGATGCCCATGCTGCTGCTGGGTGCGTTGGCGACACCACCCACTCCGTCAGCGGGGGTTGGCGCCGCCCTGGCCACCACGCAAACGGCCCGCACAGGGCGGGCCGTGGAGAGGTCAGGCAAAAACAACGGGTTCAGCGCTCGCGCCGCACTCTCAGGAACTCGTCCAGGATCAGGCACGCCGCACCCACGCTGATGGCCATGTCAGCCAAATTGAAGGCTGGGAAGTGGCCGTTGGGGAAAATTCCGGAAAGGAAGGCCCAATGGAAATCCAGAAAATCCACGACATAGCCATGCATCAGCCGGTCCACCACGTTGCCCACCGCGCCGCCCAGGATGCACGACAGCGCAAAGCCGAACAGCTTTTGACCGGGGTGCGCGCGCAACTGCCACACGATGAAAATGGTGGCCGCCACGCCGATGCCGGTGAACAGCCAGCGCTGCCAGCCTCCCGCGTCCTGCAGAAACGAAAATGCGGCCCCGGTGTTGTGCGCCCGCACGATGTTGAAGAAGCTGGTGATGATCGTGCCGTCGCCCAGCTGGTAGTGGTTGATGATCAGGGTCTTGGTGATCTGGTCCGCCACCAGAAGCACCATGGCCCAGGCCAGCCAGGGCCACATGCTCGCGCCGGAACGCCCGGCCTGCGATGTGCGGGCCATCAGGCGTGCACCCGGCTTTCGCCGTCTCCGTGCAGGTTGCTGGTGCAGCGGCCGCAGATGGTGGGGTGTGCCGCGTCTTGCCCCACATCGCTGCGGTAGTGCCAGCAGCGCTCGCATTTGGTGTCAGAACTGGGTTTGACGCTGATCTGTAAAGCGCTACCAGCTACCAATTCGATAGCGGAGGTGATGAACACGAACTTGAGGTCATCGCCCAGGCTGGCCAGCAGCGCATGGTCCTCAGGCGCAGCCGTCAGCACCACGTTGGCCTGCAGCGACGAGCCCACCTGGCCCTCGGCACGCAGCACCTCGATCTCCTTGTTCACCGCATCGCGGATCTCGCGCAGGCGCGCCCACTTGGCCAGCAGGCCTTCGTCGGCCCCGGCGATGGAGCCGTAGGTTTCCAGGAAGATGGAGTCCGACGACCCAAACACCTTCCAGGCCTCCTCGGCGGTGAACGACAGGAACGGCGCCATCCAGCGCAGCATGCCGTGGGTGATGTGGTACAGCGCGGTCTGGGCGCTGCGGCGCGCCAGGCTCTTGGGCGCGGTGGTGTACAGCCGGTCTTTCAGCACATCCAGGTAGAAGCCGCCCAGGTCTTCCGAGCAGTACAGCTGAAGCTTGGCCACCACGGGGTGGAACTCGTAGATCTTGTAGTGCGCGAGCACGGTGGCCTGGAACTCGGCCGCGCGCGTGAGCGCGTAGCGGTCGATCTCCAGCATCTGGTCGAACGGCACAGCGTCCGCGGCCGGGTCGAAGTCGCTCACGTTGGCCAGCAGGAAGCGCAGCGTGTTGCGGATGCGGCGGTAGGCGTCCACCACGCGCGCCAGGATCTTCTCGTCACCCGCGATGTCGCCCGAGTAGTCGCTGGCGGCCACCCACAGGCGGATGATCTCGGCGCCCAGCTTCTTGTTGATCTCTTGCGGATCGATGCCGTTGCCCAGCGACTTGCTCATCTTGCGGCCCTGGCTGTCCACGGTGAAGCCGTGGGTCAGCAGGCCGCGGTAGGGCGCGCGGCCTTCGAGCGCTGATGCCAGGAGCAGGGAGCTGTGGAACCAGCCGCGGTGCTGGTCATGGCCCTCCAGGTACAGGTCGGCCTCGGGACCCGTGTCGTGGTGCACGTTGGGGTGCGTGCCGCGCAGCACATGGCTGAACGTGGAGCCCGAGTCGAACCACACCTCCAGGATGTCGGTGCTCTTGGTGTAGCAGGCCGCGTCCTCGGCGCCCAGGATCTCCTCGGGCGTCACGCGGCTCCAGGCCTCGATGCCGCCCTTCTCCACAATGGCGGCCGCCTGGTCCATGATCTCCATGGTGCGCGGGTGCAGCTCGCCCGAATCCTTGTGCAAAAAGAACGGGATGGGCACGCCCCAGCTGCGCTGGCGCGAGATGCACCAGTCGGGACGCCCGGCGATCATGTCGTGCAGGCGCGTCTTGCCGTTCTCGGGGTAGAAGCTCGTGTGTTCGATGGCGTCCAGCGCGATCTGTCGCAGCGTCTTGGCAGGCTTCATGCCGGGCTGGGTGAACACGCCTTCACCCTCGTCCATGCGGATGAACCATTGCGCGGCCGCGCGGTAGATCACCGGCGTCTTGTGGCGCCAGCAGTGCGGGTAGCTGTGCGTGATGTCCTTGGTGGCCATCAGGCGGCCGGCGTTGCGCAGGGCTTCGATGATGACGGGCACGGCCTTCCAGATGTGCTGGCCGCCAAACAGCGGGAAGTCGGCCGCATAGGTGCCGTTGCCCTGCACGGGATTCAGGATGTCGTCCAGTGCCAGGCCGTGGGACACGCAGGAGTTGAAATCCTCCAGCCCGTAGGCGGGCGAGGAGTGCACGATACCGGTGCCATCGTCGGCCGTGGCGTAGTCGGCCAGGTACACGGGGGACAGGCGCTGGTAGCCTTGGGTGCCGTCTTCGCTCTTCACGTCGTACAGCGGGTGCTCAAATTCCAGCCCGCCGAGGTTCTTGCCCAGGGTGGTGGCCAGCACGCTGCCTGTGAGGCCATAGCGCTCCAGACACGAGGCCACCAGCGGCTCGGCCACCAGCAGGATGCGCTCGCCGGTGTCCACCAGGGCGTAGCTGATCTCGGGGTTCAGGTTGAGCGCCTGGTTGGCGGGGATGGTCCAGGCTGTGGTGGTCCAGATGACGACGAAGGCGTCTTTGGTCAACGCGGGCAGGCCAAAAGCGGCCGCCAGCTTGGCAGGCTCGTGCGCCTTGAACGCCACGTCCAGCGTGGTGCTCTTCTTGTCCTGGTATTCGATCTCGAACTCGGCCAGCGAAGAGCCGCAGTCAAAACACCAGTACACGGGCTTCAAGCCGCGGTAGACAAAACCACGCTCCATCACACGTTTGAACGCGCGGATTTCGCCCGCCTCGTTGGCGGGGTTCATGGTCTTGTAGGGGTTGTCCCATTCGCCCAGCACACCCAGGCGCTTGAAGTCCACCATCTGCTGCGCGATTTGCTCGGTGGCAAACGCGCGGCTCTTGGCCTGCATGTCGTCGCGGCTCAGGTTGCGGCCGTGTTTCTTCTCGATGGCATTCTCGATCGGCAGGCCGTGGCAGTCCCAGCCGGGCACGTACAGCGCGTCAAAGCCTTCGAGCTGGCGCGCCTTGGTGATCATGTCCTTCAGGATCTTGTTGACCGCGTGGCCCATGTGGATCTGGCCGTTGGCGTAGGGTGGGCCGTCGTGCAGGATGAACTTGGGCGAACCGCAGCGTGCGTCGCGCAGGCGCTTGTACAGGCCCTTGTCTTCCCATTCCTTCACCCAGCCCGGCTCGCGCTTGGGCAGGTCGCCGCGCATGGGGAAGGGGGTGTCGGGCAGGTTCAGGGTGCTGCGGTAATCCGTGGCTGCGGGGGCTGCGGAAGGGGTGCTGGCGTTGTCGTCGGACATGAGGGAGCCTTAAAAACAGGGCATTCCGGGGCAAGGCCCAGAGCAAGAGCGGGGTGGAAGCGCGAAGGATGACGGGCCCGCCAGGCGGGCGCTGCGCAAAGCAGCCCCCCTCAAATTCGGTCGCGGGTGGTCTGGCGCCGGGTCTCGGTGTGGTTGGGCGCCTTGGCCGAGGCAAAGTACGCACGCGCGTCGGCACAGTCTTTGGCAATGCCCGTTGTCAGGGCGTCCAGACCGTCGCGTGTCGGCTGATCTTGCAGTGTGCGAAGTAGTTCCACGGAACGGATTTTACTGTAACGTGCATGGGCATCCGTCATGCAGGGCTTGCCAAGGCGGTGGCCAACGCGACAGGGTAGTTCAACAGGTGCGAGCCCGCCATCGGGGCCTGCCTCAGCACGGGCTGTACCGACGGCTCGCGCCCGTCCATCCTCAGTATGCTCAGTGAGCCTTGCGCGCCGTGGCTGAGCCACAGACTATGGCCGTCACCGGCAAGGGCCACGCCCCGCACGTTGTCTACGGGCATGCTGTGCCATAGCGATTGGTCGTCCAGCCGCCAAAAAGTGAGCACGCCAGGGGTTGGGTGTGTCACGACGGCCAGGCGTTCGTGGGGAAGCAGCGCGATGCTCAGGGCCTCCCCCAGCAGGCGGGGAAGGCGGTCTTGCGGATACGGCATGCCCCGCAATGTTGCTTCGCTCCGGTGGCACCAACTGACGGCACCTTCGTGGTCTACACCCAGCCCGAGCCGGGGGGCAGAGGCGATCAGTGCCGTGCTGCCGGAGACCGGGACCATATGCCCTGTGTTGAAAGCCGAGCCCGGCATGTCATGGCGATCCAGCAACTGATGTGTTTCCACGTCGATGTAGCTGATGCACGGGGCAGGGCTTTCGCCAGCTTTGGCCCCACCGTTGGTCACCGCCAATACCCGCCCGTTGTCGACTAGATGGCAATCGTGCGGGCGGGCGCCGAAACTGGGAAAGTCACCAAGGTAGCGCAGGGTGTTGGTGTCTCGCATACCAATGAAACCCTGCCCCTGTGGGTCCGATTCGGTACTGAGCAATAGTTCGCCGGCCCCGGCGAGCACACCGTGTCCGTAGAACTGGCGTTGATCGAAAGGCGGGATGGTCCGCACAAACCGTTGCTGCTGCAGGTCAAAGACCCCAGCGCCAGTCCCATGCTTCTCAAAAAAGAAGGCCCGCTCTTTGCGTCGTGTGTCCAAGGCCCAGCCATGGGGGAAAAATGGGCATTCGATCAGGCGTGCCCCATTGATTTGGGAGCTTGCGTAAGCCAACGCTGTCTTGTGGGGCGCTCCCGGCTGCTCCTGGTAGCGGCAGCCTGCAAACAACTGGTCGTTGTTCATGGGGTTTGGCATTGCAGTGGCGCTGGATAGGGTGGGAGTGCTACGGGATTCCATGGTGATTGGAAGGAGGGTGCTCCCCATTCCATGGGCAAGAAGGGTGCGGCGGTTGATCCATGGCTTGGCTGGCAATTGAATGGGGACTTGCATAGAGACACCTTGTGCCGCAGAGTCGCTGGTCAACCAAGGGCGGTGTTGTGGTCCGTCCAAAGTGGCTTGGCGCGCCGCGCTTCAAAATGCCCCAGAGCCTGAACGCAATCCCGTGCGATGCCTTCCTTCAGCGCCTCCAGACTAGGGTATTGGAGTTCGTCATGCAACTTGTGCAGAAGGTCCACGTGAATGGTCTTGCCGTAAGCACTATCTTTGCCCAGGTGGGCGGGCCAAGTCAGGCAGTGGGTTTCCAGGAGGACGCGTCCTCCGTTCACATCATTGGGGTCCAGCGAGGGGCGCACTCCAAGGTTGGCAACCCCGGGTAGCGGTTGTTCCGTGAGGCCTTGTACGCTGACTGCAAAAATGCCGCTGGCGGCGGGTTTCCAATGGCTAAACCGCATGTTCAGCGTTCGGAAGCCCAGTTCGCGGCCGAGTTTGCGGCCATGTACCACGTGGCCCGATATTGCGTAGGGCCGCCCGAGCAGGCGCGCTGCCGCCTCCATGTCCCCCGCCGAGAGGGCCTGGCGCACGGCCGAGCTGGACACCCGCAGCCCATGCACCTCGTAGCTGTTCATGCGTGCCACATCAAAGCCTTTTGCTTGCCCCGCCGCGTCGAGCATCGCGTAGTCGCCCGCGCGCTGGCGGCCGAAGCGGAAGTCGTCGCCCACCAGCACGTAACGGGCACCCAGGCCGCGCACCAGCACCTCGTCGATGAACGCCTCGGGGGACTGCGCGGCCAGTTTCGCGTCAAACGGCAGCACCACGGTCTGCTGCACGCCGCAGCGGGCCAGCTCGGTCAGCTTGTCGCGCAGGGTGCCGATGCGTGCGGGCGCGAGGTCGGGTTTGTGGAGGGCGCCCGCAAAGTAGTCGCGGGGATGGGGCTCGAACGTGAGCACGCAGCTTTCCACGCCCCGGTGTGCGGCCTCGCTGTTCAGCAGTGCCAGCATGGCCTGGTGGCCCCGGTGTACGCCATCGAAATTGCCAATGGTCAGCGCACAGGCGTTGGCGATGCCGGGATGGTGGAATCCGCGAAAGATCTTCATCGGTTTGTTATCTTTTTGATAGCATCATGCGCAGGTGTATCAAGCGCAAGACGCCAATTTGTCATGAAAACGGAGTATATTGTGACCCACGGGCTGCCCAGCGCAGGGCAGTTCGCGAGACATCTGCGTTCCGAATCCTTGTGTACTTTGTGTTCCAGGAGGCGTGTTTTGAAGGTCTTGAAGCTGTCGGCCCAAGGGCTGCCCCAATCGTGGATTTCGCTCGAACAAGCGGTGATTCATTACGCTGCGGGTGAGGTGCGCTGGGAATCCGGCGGCCAGATCGCGCGGTTCCGTGGCGGGCACAACGCGATCACGGGTGAACAATCGGTGATTGCCGTGAACAGCATCATCGGAACCAAGGGCGTGCCCAGCATCAACCCGTTTGACCTCAAGCCCGGACTGACCAACAGCAAGCTTTTTGCTCGCGACCGCAATGTATGCGCCTACTGCGGCGGGCATTTTCATGAAGAGGACCTGACGCGCGAGCACATCGTGCCGTTTGCCCGCAATGGGCAGGACCACTGGATGAACGTGGTCACGGCCTGCCGCCCGTGCAACCACCGCAAGGGCCCACGCACGCCAGAACATGCCCACATGCCGTTGCTGTACGCGCCTTACGTGCCCAGCCTGTGGGAAGACTTCATCTTGCGCAACCGCCGTATCCTGGCCGATCAAATGGAGTTCCTGATGGCGCACGTCCCCAAATCTTCACGGCTGTTGGCGTAGTTGGCGGAGCGGCCAGTACGACGCCTGATGGCGTCGTTGCTCCGTCTTGCAGTACTCGCAGTACTGTCTGTGAGGGAGCGCCTAGCCATTGGGGCTGTCTTGACCACTTTTGGTGGTGTGCTGCACGGTGCGCAGGCACCGAGCAGCGCCTATCCCATCAGTAAGTCAGTTCGAGAAACACCAAATGGCCGCTGGCAGCGGGCCAGGTCCGTCCCACCACGCGTTCGCCATTGAATTCGCCCGCAATGCTGCGCACGCCGCCCGAGGGCTTGACCTTGGCCGACGCCACGCCCGCGCCTGGCGGCACACCGGCAGGTGCGGCGCCATCGAGCAGCATCTTGTCGCGTGCCGGGTCCAGGTAGCCGCGCGGGCGGGTCAGTGTCACCACGCTCTCGGCGCCTTTGTCGGCATCGGCCAAGCGCTCTGCGCGCAGGTGGATGAGATCGCTGCTGCGGGGAAAGCCGCTGCGGTAGATGTGGGTGGTGGCGTAGCCGGGTGCGGTGATCACGAACTCGGTGGGTGACCCAGCGGGAACGGCCAGCGGCCCCCATTGTCCATCCGTACCCACGGTTTTGCGCAGCAAGGCATTGCCCGTGCGGGCGCCCGTGGTGGGGTCGGTGGCATACACCTCCAGCTGCGCGCCCGCCAGGGGCAGGTTGTTGCTGAAGTTGCCCGTCTTGGCGTCCGTTGGGTCCACACCCAGGCCGGTGACCTTGCCGTTCAGCACCACCTGCTCTTCGGCCGCAATGGTGGTGGCCTGCGGCGCCTTGCCCGTGATGAAGCGGTAGGTGGCTTCAAAGGCTGCGGCGGAATAGGAGGTCTCGCGGTGGTCGATGCGCGGGATCACCACATTGACCGCGCCCTTCAGCTCGGGCCCTGCGGCCGTCACGTTGGTGGGCGTGCCTTTCTGGCCGATCCACAGGCCATCGGGCTGCGCGAACTTGTCGTTGTTGTCCGAGCGGATGGTCATCCATTGCACGGGGCCGCTCACTTCATCGCCGGCTGCATTTTTGGGGGCGTTCAAGGCGGTGAGGAAGGGGCCGGTGCCCGAGAACTCGCTGCCTTCGCGAACCCCAGGGGTCGCCCACACACCGTGGTTGGGTGTCCCGCCCAGGATGGCGTGGCTCACGGTGGTGGTGCCGCCGCCGTTGTAGACATAGTTGCGGATGGCATTGCCCCCGCGCGAATTGCCCACCAGCACCACCTTGCTGGCGCCCGTGGCCTTGAGCACCTTGTCCACCTCAGTCTTGAGGTAAGCCATGTGCTCTGCAGCCGAGGTGCGGCCCGGCTGGGGCTTGGTGTCGTCATCGCGTGAGAGCGGGTAGGGCACGTCGATGGCATGCAGGCGCTCACGGGGCCAGCCGTTCGATTCAAACCGCCATGCGGTGGCCTGCCACAGCGCAGCGGTGTCGCCATTGCCATGCACAAAGACGATGGGCGGCGCCTCGGCCAGGCTGGGGCTGCGGGTGGCGCAGCCGGCCAGGGCCAGGGTGGCCGCGGCGGCTGCCAGCAGAAGGGATCGGCGTTGCAGCAAGAGCTTATTGTTCATGGGTGTCTCCGATAAGAAAAAATGCCCGTGGACCGGTTCAGTCCACGAGCATTGCACGGTTGCGTGACAGTCCTTGCTTGGCGTCAGGCAAACACGCCGGCCGTGTCCTGCATGCGGCTCGACACTTCGCCCAGGTGGTGCAGCGTGTCGCCAAAGGTCACTTCCAGTTGCGTGAGTTTCTTGAAGTAGTGGCTGCCGATGTACTCATCGGTCACGCCGATGCCGCCATGCAATTGCACCGATTGCTGGCCCACATAACGCATCGATTGCCCCAGCTGCACCTTGGCGCGGGCCATGGCGGCGCGGCGTTCGGCCGCCGGGGCGCCGAGCTTGAGGCTGGCGTAGTAGCTCATCGAGCGGGCCAGTTCCAGCTGCATCTTCATGTCGGCCACGCGGTGGCGCAGCGCCTGGAAGCTGGCAATGAACACGCCGAACTGCTTGCGCTGGTTCATGTATTCGACAGTGAGCGCCACGGTCTTGTCCATCACGCCCACGGCTTCGGCGCAGGTGGCGGCGATGCCGGTGTCCACGGCCAGTTCCAGGGCGGCCAGGCCGTCGGTGGTGATGAGCGTGGCGGGGGCGTTGGCCAGTTGCACTTCGGCGGCGCGGCTGCCGTCTTGCGTGACATAGCCACGTGTGGTGACGCCAGCGGCCGAGCGTTCCACGAGGAAGAGGGCGATTTTTCCGTCCAGCTGCGCAGGCACGATGAAAGCATCGGCCTGGTCACCAGCGGATACTATGCTTTTTGTAGCTGTTACGGCATATCCAGCGGGCGCAAAGGCTGCTTTTGCCTCACAAACATCCAGGCGGTAGCGCGCCTTGCGCTCCTGGTAGGCCAACACCACCAGCGCTTCACCGCTGGCCACGCGGGGCAGCCAGGCGCCTTGTACGTCGGCGGGGGCGTAGTGCGACAGCACGCTGCTGGCGATGAAGGCCTGGGCAATGGGTTCCAGCACCATGCCGCGGCCGAGTTCCTCGGCCACCACCATGGCGTCGATGGCGCCCTGGCCCATGCCGTCGTGGGCTTCGGGCACGGTCAGTGCGGTCAGGCCCAGCTCGGCCAGCTCGCCCCAGGCGGCGCGGTCAAAACCGCCTGAGGCCACGGCAGCGCGGCGGCGCTCGAAGGTGTAGCCCTTGTCCACCCACTTGCGCACGGCGTCGCGCAGTTGTTCCTGGTCGTCAGAAAAATCGAAATCCATGTTCTTGTCTCCTTAGCCCAGAACCGTCTGCGCGACGATGTTGCGTTGCACTTCATTGCTGCCGCCATAGATGGTGGTCTTGCGCAGGTTGAAGTAGGTGGACGCCAGCGGCGCGTTGGCGGTGACGCCGCCAGGGAAGTCGCCCTGCCAACCAGCCTCCATGGCTTCTTCGATAAAGGGCATGGCAAAGGGGCCAGCGGCCAGCATCATCAGCTCGGCGTAGCGCTGCTGGATCTCGCTGCCCTTGATCTTGAGCAGGCCTGCAATGTCGAGCGAGTTCTTGCCCGACTTCTCGGCCGACAGCACGCGCAGCACCAGCATTTCGAGCGCCACGATGTCCACTTCGAGCAGGGCGATCTGGTCGCGGAAGCGTGTGTCGTCCCACATGCCTTCCGTCTTGGCAATGCGCTTCAAACGCTCCAGCTCGCGCTTGCTGCGGTTCACGTCGGCGATGTTGGTGCGCTCGTGGCTCAGCAGGTGCTTGGCGTAGGTCCAGCCCTTGTTCTCTTCGCCGATCAGGTTCTCGGCAGGCACTTCGACGTTGTCGAAGAACACTTCGTTCACCTCGCACTCGCCGTCCAGCAGCTTGATGGGGCGCACGGTGACGCCCTTGGACTTCATGTCCAGCAGCAGGAAGGAGATGCCGGTCTGCGGCTTGCCTTCGGTGCTGGTGCGCACCAGGTTGAACATCCAGTCGCCGTGCTGGCCCAGCGTGGTCCAGGTCTTCTGGCCGTTGACGATGTACTTGTCGCCCACACGCTCGGCGCGGGTCTTGACGCTGGCCAGGTCCGAGCCCGAGCCTGGCTCGCTGTAGCCCTGGCTCCACCAGACTTCGCCGCTGGCGATGCCGGGCAAAAAGCGCTTTTGTTGTTCGGCATTGCCGAAGGCCATGATCACCGGGGCCACCATCACGGGGCCGAAGGGGATGATGCGGGGCGCACCGGCCAGCGCACACTCTTCTTCAAACAGATGCTTCTGCACGGCCGTCCAGCCCGGGCCGCCAAACTCTTTGGGCCAGCCAAAACCGAGCCAGCCCTTTTTGCCCAGGATCTTGGCCCAGCCCTGCATGTCTGCACGGGTCAGGCGCAGGGCGTTGTGCACCTTGTGGGAAATTTCCTGGGGTAGGTTGGCGTGAACCCATGCGCGAACTTCGTCGCGGAAGGCCTGTTCTTCGGGGGTGAATGCGAGATCCATGCGGCTTGTCTCCTGAGAAGTCCTGTTTGTAGCACGGTCGTTCGTTTTATTCCTGTCCGGGTGGCGACATCGGCGCAGGGTCTGCGGCCATGCCCAGCTCTGCGCACAGCCGCTGCACGGTGGCGCGCAGGCTGGCCACTTCCGTCTCCAGCGCGTCCACCCGGGCCTGCAGGGCTGCGGAGGTCCCTGTGGCGCCGGTGCCTGGCTGGGGGACATAGCTGCTGCTGGTGTCCACCGGCCCACACATCAGGTGCGCCCAGCGCTGTTCGCGCGCGCCGGGTGCGCGGGGCAGCTGCACGACCAGCGGGCCGCCTTTCTCTGCACTGCGCTCTTGCAGCTCATCGAGGAAGGCCTCCACCGAAGAAATGTCGGCAAACCGGTACCAGCGCTCGGCGTTGATGCGCAGCTCGCCCGCCGTTTGCGGGCCGCGCAGCATCAAGAGCCCCAGCAGCACGGCCGATTGTTCGGGCACGCCCACGCCGCGCTGAAAGTTGTGTTCCCACCGCATGGTGCGGTTGCCGCTGCTCTCAAACGCCAGCGTCAGCAACTTGAGCGAGTCCAGTGCCTCCTGCGCCTCGGCGTCGCTGAGGTTCATCACCGGGTCGCGGCTGGTTTTCTGGTTGCAACCGGTCAGCAGGCCGTTGAGCGACATGGGGTAGCTGTCGGGCACGGTGCGGGCCTTTTCCATCAGCGTGGCGAGCACGCGGGCTTCGTGGGGGGTGAGGGGGCGGATGATGGGATCGAAGGGCACTGGGATAATCCGTGGCAATTTATGAAGAACATCGTCATTCTGATCTCTGGCGGCGGCTCGAACATGGCCACCATCGTCCGCACCGCGCAACAGGAGAACTGGGCACAACGCTACGGCGCCCGCGTGGCGGCTGTGATCAGCAACAAACCGGATGCCGCCGGGCTGGTGTTTGCGCGGGAGCAGGGCATCGCTGCCGAGGCGCTGGACCACAAGGTCTTTGCCAGCCGCGAGGCTTTTGATGCCGAGCTGGCGGCCACCATCGACCGCCACCAGCCTGCCCTCGTGGTGCTGGCGGGGTTCATGCGCATCCTGACGCCAGGGTTTGTGGCGCACTACGCGGGGCGGCTCATCAACATCCATCCCTCGCTGCTGCCGGCCTTTACCGGGCTGCACACGCACCAGCGCGCCATCGATGCAGGCTGCAAGTTTGCGGGCGTCACGGTGCACCAGGTGACGGCCGAGCTGGATGTGGGTCCCATCCTGGAGCAGGCGGTGGTGCCCGTGCTGCCCGGCGACACGGCCGAGACGCTGGCGGCCCGGGTGCTGACCCAGGAACATGTGATCTATCCCCGCGCCGTGCGGGCGCTGATTCAGGCCTTGTAGCCCACCGGCCGATCGGGTTGGGATGGTCCGGTTGTCGCCCTGGCAGACCCTGGTGGGCACAGGGATGTTGTTTGCTATAAAAATAGTAGCTATTTACGCTTATCTATAAAGCGCTAGGTCCTATTTTTATTCATATTTACCCGTCGCCGGACAGCCTCAGGGATCCCGGCGCACGCAGCTCATCAACTGACGGGCGAATCGCACTGCGTGGCCAGAAAACCTGCAGCCGATGGCCCGGCCGACGGCCGACGCTGAGCATCGAGGTGCGCGACCACGGCCGGGCCTGCCGACTGAAGAGTTGGAGCGGGTCATGGAGCCGTTCTACTGCGTGGAGTCCTTGCGCAACCGCCAGAGCGGCGGGGCCGGACCGGGGCTCACCATTGCTTCTGACGTGGTGCGGCGCCACGGGGGGGAGGGCGGCTGGCCTTGCGCAATGCCGCGGGTGTGGTTTGGTGGCAGCAGCCATTTTTCCGCGCACTGCGGCGTGAGTTCAACGGGTTTCAGCGGGTTTCCGTCTCGTCCCCGCATTTCTCGAACCGTGGCCGCATCACGCCATCGATGAGCACCTGCTCTTCAAACATGGCGGCGGGCCGCACCCACAGCCCCCGCTGGCCATAGAGCGCGCGGTACAGCGTCATGGCTTCCAGCGTCTCGCTGTGGCGCACGGTGTCGATCACCTCGTAGAGCATGCCCTTGTAGTGGCGGTACAGGCCAGGCGGAGTGCGAATGAGTGCGGGCAGGTCTTCGTCGGTCATGGTGGCGAGTGGGCGTGCGTGAGTGGTTAGGATGGCGGCTGAAAACA
This sequence comes from Acidovorax sp. Root275, assembly GCF_001428965.1. Taxonomy (NCBI): domain Bacteria; kingdom Pseudomonadati; phylum Pseudomonadota; class Betaproteobacteria; order Burkholderiales; family Comamonadaceae; genus Acidovorax; species Acidovorax sp. Root275. Next base: position 618,598 of record NZ_LMJH01000008.1, read on the forward strand.
ACCAAGAGTGGGGGAAGCCCGTGGATCAGGCAGATTTTGTGCACCTGGTGCGCATGAGCGAGCATGCCAGTGCCGACAACAGCCGAGCGTACCGCCGCAGTGTGGCCGCGTTTGCGGCGCTGGGCTATGCCTGGGTGCTGGGTTGCCTGGGGCTGGCCGCTGGCATTGTGCTGTGGGTCGTGCCGCAGTTGCTGCAGGGGCGCTTTCGTTTTGCCATGGTGTGGCTGCTGCTGGGGGCTGCAGGCCTGCTGTGGGTCAGCCTGCGGGCGCTGTGGGTGCGTTTTGACGCGCCCGAGGGTGTGGAGATCACGGCGCTGGAGGCGCCGGAGCTTTTTGAGGCGCTGGAGCGCATTCGCCGCAAGATCAAGGGCCCGCCCATCCACAAAGTCACGCTGAACGACGAGTTCAATGCCAGCATCCAGCAGCTGCCCAAGTACGGCCTGCTGGGCGGCGCTGTCAACCACCTGAGCATTGGCTTGCCCCTGCTCATGGCCCTGGACCGGCCGCGTTTTCTGGCCGTGCTGGCGCATGAGTACGGTCATCTGCGCGGCGACCACGGCCGGTTTGCCGCCTGGATTTACCGCACGCGCCTGTCGTGGATGCGCCTGAACCACAGCCTGGCCGACGACGAAGGCCCGGTGGTTGCCGCCACGCAGGCTTTCATGCGCTGGTACTTTCCGCGCTTTTCGGCCAAGACCTTTGCGCTGGCCCGCCAGGACGAATACGAGGCCGACCGCATTGCCGGCAAGCTGCTGGGACGTGACGTGACCGCCGCCGCCCTGGCCGAGATTGAAATCCGCGGCGCGGCGCTGCAGGCGGAGTTCTGGGGCCACCACTGGTGCGGTGCCGCCGGCAATCCGCTGCCGGTGGGGCCCTATCGCAGCATGCGCCGCTACCTGGCCGAGGCCCCGGATGCCGCATTTGCCAACGACGCACTGCGCCAAGCGCTCAAGCGCCTGAGCAGTGTGGACGACACCCACCCCGGCCTGCGGGATCGCATTGAAGCGCTGGATGCCACGCCCACACTGCCGGACTGGTCGCATGGCAATGCCTTGACCCTGCTGGGCGATGGGGCCAAGCGGTGGGTGAAGCACTTTGACAAACAATGGTGCCGCGACAACGCCACGGAGTGGAAGCAGCACCATGCGTGGCTGGAGCGTGTGCGTACGCGCGCCGAAGCGCTCAGCGCGTCGATAGCCCAGAGCAGTGCTGCCGAATTGGTGGAGCTGGCCCGCCTCAAACGCCATCTCGATCCCCGCGCCGATGTGCGTGCGCTCTATGAGCTGGCGCTTGAGCGCAGCGCGGAATACCCGCCCGCCCTGTGCGGACTGGTGCCTTGCCTGCCCGAGGACGACCGCGAGGGCAAGCTCCTGCTGCTGCACCGGGTGTGGGAAGCCGGCAGCAACGACCGCTACTGGGCTGCACGCACCGCACTGGCCGAGCTGGAGACCCCGCGCATGGGTAGGGACCATGACGCGGCGGCCTTCAAGCAATGGCGAAAGCGGCTGGAGCGTGCGCAGGAATCTGAAGAGCGCGCCTGGGAAGAGCTGTCGGGCACCTCCTTCTTCAGCCAGATCGCGCGCAACGACCTGAGCCCGTTTGAGTTGGCCGAGCTGCAATCGGAGCTGGCCCGCTGCGCGCCCCTCACCCGTTGTTGGCTGGTGCGCAAGAACCTGCGCGAGCATCCGCAGCGTCGGGCGTACCTGGTGTTCCTGGAGCTGCCAGGCATGGACGACGAAAGCCGCTACCACCTGTGCCGTGCCCTGGAGCGCAATCTGAGCCTTCCGGGCCCCGCGCTGGCGCTGTGGGCGGGCGAATCGCCCACGCTCAAGGAAATCCAGCGCTATGCGTTCGATCCGATCTATACCCGTTGATGGCCAACTTTTTGCCCGTCCCTTTCTCGTCTGCACGCTGAGTTGCACACGATGGTGGAGACTGGCGCAGGCCCATCCCTGTGCCACCGTGGAACTGGCTTCGCCAGGCCGCCGGTGGCGTCCCCCTCCGGGGGATGACGCGAAGCGGCTCAGGGGGTGGACAATACGGGGATGCATCCCAAAGTTCTTCTCGACGCCTGCGCTGAATTGGTCAGGCTCACCCTCACGTTTGAACACCCCGCCGATGCGGTGGTGTCACGATTTTTCCGCGACAACCGGGGCCTGGGGCCTCGCGAGCGTGCCACGCTGGCCGAAACGGTCTACACCGTGCTGCGCAAGAAGCTGCTGTTCGACCACATGGCTCCCTCGGGCTCAGGCCCCAAGGAGCGCCGCCTGGCCATCCTGGGGTTTTATGGCCCGCGTGATTTCCTCAAGAGCGCACTGACCGACCAGGAAAAGAACTGGCTGGACCAGTGCGATGCCGTCACGGTCGATGACCTGATGGAGCGCCACCGCCACAACCTGCCTGAATGGCTGGTGAAACCCCTCAAGGACCAGCTGGGCGACGGATTCTGGCCGCTGGTGGAAAGCCTGGCGCAGAGCGCACCGCTGGATTTGCGCGTCAACGCGCTCAAGGATAAGCGCGCCGATGTACAGAAGGAGCTCGCCAAGGCCGGCATCAAGGCCAGTCCCACGCCGTATTCGCCCTGGGGCCTGCGCATTGACGACAAGCCTGCGCTGACCAAGCTGGATGCATTCACGCGCGGCGCCATTGAGGTGCAAGACGAAGGCTCGCAGTTGCTGGCCCTGCTGCTCGACGCCAAGCGCGGCGAGATGGTGGTGGACTTCTGCGCCGGTGCAGGCGGCAAGACCCTGGCCATCGGCGCGGGCATGCGCAGCACCGGCCGCCTGTATGCGTTTGATGTGTCGGCGCACCGCCTGGATGCCCTGAAACCCCGCCTGGCCCGCAGTGGCCTGTCGAACGTGCACCCCGCCGCCATTGCCCACGAGCGAGATGACCGCGTCAAGCGGCTGGCGGGCAAGATCGACCGCGTGCTGGTGGATGCGCCCTGCTCGGGCCTGGGCACCTTGCGTCGCAACCCCGACCTCAAATGGCGCCAGTCGGCCAAGGCCGTGGAAGAACTGGTGGCCAAGCAGACCGCCATTCTGGACAGCGCAGCGCGCCTGCTCAAGCCCGGCGGCCGTCTGGTGTATGCCACCTGCAGCATCCTGCCGCAGGAAAACGAGGCCATTGCCGAGGCCTTCAGTGCGTCCCACCCTGACTTCGAACTGCTCGACGCGGGTGAATTGCTGGAGCAGCTCAAGGTCGAGGGCGCCAAGGGCCTGTGCAGCGGCGGTGAGTCGGGCAGTGGATATCTGCGTCTTTGGCCCCATGTGCACCAGACGGATGGGTTTTTTGCCGCAACCTGGGCCAAAAAAGGCTGACTTTGTCCTCTAAAGACGCTAAAACGGCGCAAATACGGTGAATACCCCCGAGCCTATCGGGAGGCTCCCGCTCTAAAATCAGATACCTGCTCCTCTGGCGAGCGGGTTCTTTGTAGACGTAAGGTTTTCTGAATATGCTGTTACCCGATTGGGCTGTGCTGAACGCCGCCATTGACTGGCTGGGCCACGGTTTGTGGAATCTGGCGTGGTGGCAGGTTGTCCTGTACACCCTGGCGACGACCCACATCACCATTGCGGCGGTCACGATTTTTCTGCACCGTGCACAGGCGCACCGTGCGCTGGACCTGCACGCCATTCCCTCGCACTTTTTCCGCTTCTGGTTATGGATCGGGACCGGCATGGTCACCAAGGAATGGGTCGCCATCCACCGCAAACACCACGCCAAGTGCGAAACCGTGGACGACCCGCACAGCCCGCAGACGCGCGGCCTGGACACCGTGATGTGGCGCGGCGCCGAGTTGTACCGCGCCGAGTCCAAGAACATGGAGACCATGAAGAAGTTCGGCCACGGCACACCCGATGACTGGATGGAACGCAATGTCTATACCCGCTACGGCTGGCAGGGTGTGGGCCTTATGCTGATCCTGAACCTCGCATTGTTTGGCGCGCTGGGCGCCGCTGTGTGGGCGGTACAGATGCTCTGGATTCCGTTCTGGGCGGCGGGTGTGGTCAATGGTGTGGGCCATTACTGGGGCTACCGCAATTTCGAGGCGCAGGATGCCAGCACCAACCTTTCGCCCTGGGGCATCATCATTGGTGGTGAAGAGCTGCACAACAACCACCACACATACCCGACGTCGGCCAAGTTCTCGGTCAAGCCCTATGAGTTCGACATTGGCTGGGTCTACATCACGCTGATGAAGAAAATCGGCTGGGCTACGGTCAAGAAGGTGCCGCCCAAGCTGCAGTTGGGCGACGTGAAACCCGTGGCCGATGAAAAGACGCTGGAGGCTTTGATTGCCAACCGCTACGAGGTGATGGCGGGCTACGCCCGTGGGGTGCGCCAGGCTTGCAAGGAAGAAATCGCTGCACTCAAGGCCCGCCAGGCCGATGTCTCGGTGCTCAAGGCGGCCAAGCGCTGGCTGCCCCGCGACGCGGAGAAGGTGCCAGCCGTGGCGCTGCCACAGCTGGCGCAGGCCCGCGCGGCGCACCCGGCGCTCGACAAGATGGTGACCATGCGCGAAGAGCTGCGTCAGCTGTGGCTCAACACTTCACAATCCCGCGAACAGCTCACCGCCGATTTGCAGGCGTGGTGCCGCCGGGCCGAGGAGAGTGGCATTGCCGCTTTGCGGGAGTTTTCGATCAGCCTGCGTGCGGCACGCGCCTGAGACCACCGGAGGCGGTTCTGTGCAAGGCCTTGCCTTCCCTGGCAAGGCCTTTTTTTGTCACCCTTTGTTCATCGTGCGGCGTGCAACGCGCCATACGCTCCATCCGGCTGCTCTTTTTTGCGGCCCGCGAAGATCGTCCGCAGAAGCGCCCAAGCTTTCTGCCGCAGCCCGGCTTCGGGCATGCTTTCCACAATCTTGATCTCTGCGGGGCCGTCTGTGGTGCTGCTGAGTTGCATCCAGGTGGCCCGTTCATGCCTCGGCAGTGGCAATTGGGCACCTGCCTTCAAGACGACCCGTGGTGGTGAGTGCACTGCGTATCCATAGGAGCAGGGGGCCGAACGTATGGTGATTTCCCCCTGGGTGGTGTGCAAAACGCTGCCGGGCGGAAGGCAGACCCACAGGATTTGACCGGATGCGATGTGGACCGTGAAGGGGGCTGTGGTTGCCTTGGGGTGGATGTCCGTTTTCATGGTGTAGATGCTCCTGGGGGAAAAAGACCGTGAAAGGCTGTGGCGAGGGCTTTAGCGTAAGAAATGCCGTCCTGCGGCGACAGATACACGCGTCAGCTTGGTGGGGTAGAACAGCTGCAATTGCTGGCGTGCTGTTATGGTTCTTTCTGTCCTTTCCTGTATCTGTACCCGCAGGTGGCGTTAGGACACGATGCCTTTGCCTGCAGCCTCGCGCCTGCGTCTGGGCTGCAACAGTTTCCCGAGCTACGAGCCATGTCACGTCTCTCTGATACCCGTATGACTCCCCTTTATCGCCAACTGGCAGCTTTGTATGAACAGGCCATCGCTGCAGGCAGCCTGACGCCCGGCATGCGCATGCCATCCGTGCGCGAGCTGTGCCAGCGCCACCAGGTGAGCCTGACGACGGCGCTGCAGGTGCTGCGCCATCTTGAATCCCAGGGCCGTGTGGAAGCGCGCGAGCGCGTGGGCTACTTCGTGCGTGGGCTGGGCGGCGTGGTGCTACCGGGTGCGCGTGAGCCCGAGGTGCATGAACCCCTGGCCAGTGATCTCCATGTCTTTGCGGGTATCAACGAGCGCATTTCGGTTTTTCTGGACAAGGCCCGCCGTGCGGGTCCTCTGCCGCTGGACCTGGGCAGCGCGATGCCGGCACCCAGCCTGTTCGATGCGAAGGCGCTCAACCGGCTTGCGCAGGGCTTGCTGCGGGAGCAGCCGGACATCCTGGTGTATGGCCCATCGGCACCTACGACGCATCCCGAGTTCCAGCAAGCCATGGCGCGGCATGCGCTCACCTTTGGGGTCTGTATGGCCCCTGCAGACATTGGCGCAACTCATGGAAACTCCGAGGCGGTTAACCTGGCCCTGGATGCGGTGGCCGAGCCGGGCGATGTGATTGCCGTCGAATCGCCCACCTTCTTCGGCATCCTCCAGGCCATCGAGGTGCGTGGGCTGCGCGCGCTGGAGATCCCCTGCAGCCCCCACACCGGCATATCACTGGAGGCGCTGGAGCTGGCTGCACGCAACGAGCCCCGGCTCAGGGGCGTGGTGGTGGTGCCCCATTTGCAGATGCCGCAGGGCAGCGTGATGCCCGACGCACACAAGGAGCGCCTGGTGGCCCTGTGCGTGGAGCACGGCCTGGCCCTCATCGAGGACGATATCTACCGCGAGTTCGTGGAGTCCCCGCACGTTCTGCGTCCGGCCAAGGCCTGGGACCGTCAGGGGGATGCGGGCCAGGTGATCTACTGTGCCTCGCTCAGCAAGAGTTTTGCCCCGGGCCTGCGCCAGGGCTGGATGAGTGCGGGGCGCTGGCAGGCCCGGGTGCAGATGCTCAAGTTCGCCCGCACGCGCAACATGCAGACGTGGTCGCAGCTGCTGGCCGCGCGCAGCGTGGATTCATCGGCCTACGAACGCCACATGCGCCGCATGCGCGCGCAACTGCGCGTCCAGCGGGAGCAGTCCGCGCGGGCTGTGGCCCGCTACTTTCCGGCGGGTACGCGGCTGAGCCTGCCGCCGGGTGGGTTGAGCCTGTGGCTGGAGCTGCCGGTCGGCATCTCGTCCACACGGCTTTACGACCAGGCGCTGCTGAGCGGCATACGTATTGCCCCTGGGCCCATGTTCACCAACACGGGGCGCTATGAGCATTTTCTGCGCTTGAGTTGCGGCATGCCCTTCACGACGCAGGTGGAGGAGGGCTACCGCACGCTGGGCGCCTTGATGGCGGATCAACTGGCCGCGCAGCAGCCCTTTCCGTCGCGCAAGGCTGCGTAGGGCAAGCAGGCGCTGGCAAAAAACAGGCATAAAAAAACCGCCCGGGGTCCGGGCGGTTTTTTGGGGGAAGACGAGGCTGAACGATTACTTCAGCTTCATTTCCTTGTATTCCACGTGCTTGCGAGCTTTTGGATCAAATTTCATGATCAGCATTTTCTCGGGCATGGTCTTCTTGTTCTTGGTCGTGGTGTAGAAGTGGCCAGTACCCGCAGTGGATTCCAGCTTGATCTTGTCGCGTCCGCCTTTGCTTGCCATGGTGCTTCTCCTTAAGCCTGACCACGTGCGCGCAGGTCTGCGAGCACCGAGTCGATACCGTTCTTGTCGATCAAACGCAGGGCAGCGCTCGAAACACGCAGGCGAACCCAGCGGTTTTCGGTCTCAACCCAGAAACGGCGGTATTGCAGGTTCGGCAGGAACCGGCGCTTGGTTTTGTTGTTGGCGTGGGAAACATTGTTCCCCGTCATGGGCTTCTTGCCCGTTACGTCGCAGACGCGTGCCATGAGGACACTCCGATACTTTTTAACGGCCGTTTGCTGGACCCTGAAGAGCAATTCCCCAGGTTGGCTTGCGGCCTCACCTCGCCAGAAAGGGTGGCGGTAACCCGATTTGCCTTTTTCGAAAGGACCGCAAAAACGGGCCGAATTCAGCAAAGCCGCAGATTATAGCCTGCTGCCCAGCTTTTCATCAAGACTCTTGTTCCAGGAAGCGCTGGGCGTCGAGTGCAGCCATGCAGCCCGTGCCCGCGCTGGTGATGGCCTGGCGGTACACATGGTCCTGCACGTCGCCTGCGGCGAACACGCCCGGCACGCTGGTTTGCGTGGCAAAGCCCTTGAGGCCGCCCTGCGTGATGATGTAGCCGTTCTCCATTTCCAGCTGGCCCTGGAAGATCTCGGTGTTGGGCGCATGGCCGATGGCGATAAAGCAGCCCTGCAGCTTGATGTCTTCGGTGCTGCCGTCCTTGGTGCTCTTGATGCGGATGCCGGTCACGCCCGTGTTATCGCCCAGCACCTCGTCGAGCGTGTTGAACAGCTTGAGCTCGATCTTGCCGGCAGCGACCTTCTCGTGGAGCTTGTCCACCAGGATAGGCTCGGCCTTGAACTTGTCGCGGCGGTGCACCAAGGTGACTTTGCGGGCGATGTTCGACAGGTACAGCGCTTCTTCCACCGCCGTATTGCCGCCGCCCACCACGCACACGTCCTGCTCGCGGTAGAAGAAGCCGTCGCAGGTGGCGCAACCGGACACGCCCTTGCCCATGAAGGCCTCTTCCGACGGCAGGCCCAGGTACTTGGCCGATGCTCCGGTGGCCAGGATCAGGGCGTCGCAGGTGTAGGTGCCGCTGTCGCCGGTGAGTGTGAAGGGGCGCTGGCTGAAATCGACCTTGTTGATGTGGTCGAAGATGATCTGGGTCTTGAAGCGCTCTGCGTGCTCCAGAAAACGCTGCATCAGGTCCGGGCCCTGCACGCCGTGCACGTCGGCGGGCCAGTTGTCCACCTCGGTCGTGGTCATCAGCTGGCCACCCTGGGCCATGCCGGTGATGAGCACCGGGTTCAGGTTGGCGCGGGCGGCATAAACCGCTGCGGTGTAGCCTGCAGGGCCGGAGCCGAGGATCAGAACTTTCGCGTGTTGGGTGGTGGACATGGTAAAAGCCTGTGTTTTGCGCCCGCTACATGCGACGCTGTTGGGGAAACTGGGGGTTGGACCGGCAAGTATCAACCGTGCGCCGCTCACGCGGGCGGCGCCTTTTTCAATCTCGGCGATTGTAAGAACCCATTGAGAGTCCCTTCATAACCCGCTGCGGCTCCGGTTGGGTCGCGCCCCTGAGAGGAGATGTTTTCATGTCGACGATGTTGTCCAACCTGGACCTGCTGCGCCGGGTGCCCTTGTTCTCGCTGCTGACGGTGGCCCAGGCCGAGGTGATCAGCGGTGCGGTGATCAAGCGCCGGTTCAAGCGCGGCGAGCCTTTGGTGGAGCAGGGGCAAAAATCCAACGCCCTGTATATCCTGCTCACGGGGCGCGCCAGGGTGATGACCTCCGACAGCCGGGGGCGCGAGGTGATCCTGGCCACGCTCTCGCAGGGTGACTATCTGGGCGAGATGAGCATCATCGACAACGAACCCCATTCGGCGACGGTGCGCGCCGAGGTCCAGACCGACGTGCTCATGCTGGGCCGCGCCGAGTTCGCCCGCTGCCTGACCGAGAACGCCTCGATGTCGCTGGTCGTGATGCGGGGGCTGGTCAAGCGCCTGCGCCATGCCGACCGCAAGATCGAGTCACTGGCGTTGCTGGACGTGTATGGGCGCGTGGCCCATGCCCTGCTGGACTTTGCCATACCCGATGTCCAGGGCCAGTTGGTGATCAAGGACAAAATCTCCCGGCAGGACCTGGCCAAGATGGTGGGGGCCTCGCGCGAGATGGTCAGCCGCGTGATGAAAGACCTGGAAGAGCGTGGCTTCATCGAGGCGCTGCCCAGTGGTGCCACGCTGCTCAAGGACCGCCTGAACGCGCTGGGCTGAACGCCGAGCCGGCGGATGTCAGCCCAGGCGCCAATCCCTTGTGGTGCATGGGGTAAGCTCGCCCGGCACGCTTATGACCTATTCCCTCAATACCCTGAATGCATCGGCTGCGGCCAAGTCGCCGCCGCGCACGGGCGCTGCCCGTTTTGGCCATGAAATTGGCCTGATGGTCGGGCTGCTGGCCCTGGTTTTCTGGTTGCTGGCGCTGGCCAGCTATTCCGCGCAGGATGCTGCGTTTTCCAATTCCGGCTCGCGCGAGGTCCGCATGGTGGCCAACTGGGCGGGCCGTTTTGGCGCCTGGCTGGCCGACGGCAGCTACTTTGCGCTGGGCTTTTCCGTGTGGTGGTGTGTGGCGGCAGGTGTGAGGGCCTGGCTCTCGTCGCTGGCGCGCTGGATGCGCGGTGGCGAGCAGGTGCCGGGCGCCGCCAGCCCGATGCAGCGCCGCGCGCTGTTCTGGGGTGGGCTGGTGCTGCTGATGTGCGCCAGCACGGCCCTGGAGTGGTCGCGCCTGTACCGGTTCGAGTCCCTGCTCCCGGGCGGGCACGCCGGTGGCGTGCTGGGGTACGTGGTGGGGCCCGCGAGCGTGAAGTGGCTGGGCTATACCGGCTCGGCCCTGCTGTCGATCGTGCTGGCGGTGCTGGGTGCGGCGCTGGTGTTCCGCTTTTCGTGGGGGCACGTGGCGGAGTCGCTGGGTTCGCGCATCGATGCGCTCGTGCAATCGCGCCTGGCCAAGCGCGAAGTGGCCAAGGACGTGGCTGTGGGCCGCAAGGCCGCGCGCGAGCGCGAAGTGGTGGTGCTCGAAGAACGCACCGAGAGCGAAGTGCACCACCCTCAACCGATCCAGATCATCGAACCCATCCTGGTGGATGTGCCGCAGAGCACCCGCGTGGTGAAGGAGCGCCAAAAGCCGTTGTTCACCGAGATGCCCGACAGCAAGTTGCCGCTGGTGGACCTGCTCGACGGCCCGCTGCAGCGCCAGGAGACCGTGGCACCCGAGACGCTGGAGATGACCAGCCGCCTCATCGAGAAGAAACTCAAGGATTTCGGCGTGGAAGTGCGCGTGGTAGCCGCCATGCCCGGCCCCGTGATCACACGCTACGAGATCGAGCCCGCCACGGGCGTGAAGGGCTCGCAGATCGTGGGCCTGGCCAAGGACCTGGCGCGCTCGCTCAGCCTTGTGTCCATCCGCGTGGTGGAGACCATCCCGGGCAAGAACTTCATGGCGCTGGAACTGCCCAACGCCAAACGCCAGTCGATCCGCCTGTCCGAGATCCTGGGATCGCAGGTCTACCACGAGGCCAAGAGCATGCTCACCATGGGCCTGGGCAAGGACATCGTGGGCAACCCGGTGGTGGCCGACCTTGCCAAGATGCCGCACGTGCTGGTGGCAGGGACGACTGGCTCGGGCAAGTCGGTGGGGATCAACGCGATGATCCTGTCGCTCTTGTACAAGGCCGAGGCGCGCGACGTGCGCCTGTTGATGATCGACCCCAAGATGCTGGAAATGTCGGTCTACGAAGGCATCCCGCACCTTCTGGCGCCCGTGGTCACCGACATGAAGCAGGCGGCGCACGGCCTGAACTGGTGCGTGGCCGAGATGGAGCGCCGCTACAAGCTGATGTCCAAGCTGGGTGTGCGCAACCTGGCGGGCTACAACGTCAAGATCGACGAGGCCAAGGCGCGCGAGGAGTTCATCTACAACCCCTTCAGCCTGACGCCCGAAGAGCCAGAGCCGCTGCAGCGCCTGCCGCACATCGTGGTCATCATCGACGAGCTGGCCGACCTGATGATGGTGGTGGGCAAGAAGATCGAAGAGCTGATCGCGCGGCTGGCGCAGAAGGCGCGTGCGGCGGGCATCCACCTGATCCTGGCCACGCAGCGCCCGAGCGTGGACGTGATCACCGGGCTGATCAAGGCCAACATTCCGACCCGCATTGCGTTCTCGGTCGGCTCCAAGATCGACAGCCGCACCATCCTGGACCAGATGGGCGCCGAAGCCCTGCTGGGCATGGGCGACATGCTCTACATGGCCAGCGGCACGGGCCTGCCGATCCGTGTGCACGGCGCCTTTGTGTCGGACGAGGAAGTACACCGTGTCGTCAGTTACCTCAAGGAACAAGGGGAGCCGGACTACATAGAAGGTGTGCTCGAAGGCGGAACTGTGGATGGCGAGGGGGATCTGTCAGGGGAGGGCGGCGGCGACGGGGGTGAGAAAGACCCCATGTACGACCAGGCCGTCGAGGTGGTGCTCAAGGACCGCAAGGCGAGCATCTCGTACGTGCAGCGCAAGCTGCGCATTGGCTACAACCGCTCGGCGCGTTTGCTGGAAGACATGGAAAAGGCCGGACTCGTCAGTGGCCTCACCACCAGCGGCCAGCGCGAGGTTTTGGTGCCAGCGCGTAGTGAGTGAATGACCCACGCAGGGCGCCAAGCCCGGCCCGTGCCCCACAGGAGTTTTTGTTGAAAAAGACCGTTACTGCAATTTTGATAGCTGCCAGCGCAACACTGGCAAGCGCTGATGGCCTGAAAAGCCTGGAATCGTTCATGAAGGGCACGCAAACGGGCAAGGCGGATTTCACGCAGACCGTGACTTCGCCTCCCAAGGATGGCCAAACTGCACGCACCAAGACATCGACCGGCAGCTTTGAGTTTCAGCGCCCCGGGCGCTTCAAGTTCGTCTACAAGAAACCTTTCGAGCAGACCATCGTGGCCGATGGCCAGACTCTGTGGCTTTACGACGTGGACCTGAACCAGGTCACCCAGCGCTCGCAGTCCCAGGCGCTCGGCAGCACGCCCGCCGCGCTGCTGGCATCGGCCCCCGACCTGTCGGCGCTCAAGGCCGAGTTCACGCTGGAGACCTCGCCCGACCAGGAAGGCCTGCAGTGGGTGCTGGCCAGCCCCAAGACCAAGGACGGCCAGCTCAAGAGTGTGCGTGTGGGCTTTGCGGGTGACCAACTGGCGGCGCTCGACATCCTGGACAGCTTTGGCCAGCGCTCGCTGATTCGTTTCACCGGCATGCAGGCCAACGCGGCGTTGCCGGCCAGCACCTTCCAGTTCAAGCCGCCCGCCGGGGCGGATGTGGTCAAACAGTAAGTCGCTGCGAAAAAGATAGCTGCCCGCGCTTTATGGGTAAGCGCTAGAGTCCAATTTTGCTTGAAAATCAGCTGACGTAGACAGGACACGAACATGGCAGCACGCAGTGCCTCTGCCGCACCTTCCCAGGCCCACCCCTCGGCCCATCAGCCCCTGGCCGAGCGCCTGCGGCCCCGCACGTTGGGCGAGGTGATTGGGCAGCAGCATGTGCTGGGCCCGGGCATGCCGCTGCGGCTCGCGTTTGAATCGGGCCGTCCGCACAGCTGCATCCTCTGGGGGCCGCCGGGTGTGGGCAAGACCACCATCGCGCGGCTCATGGCCGATGCCTTCGACGCGCAGTTCATCAGCATCAGTGCCGTGCTGGGTGGGGTCAAGGACATCCGCGAGGCCGTGGAGCGCGCCGAGGCGGCGCGCGATGGCCTGATGCAGCAGCGCACCATCGTGTTCGTCGATGAAGTGCACCGCTTCAACAAGAGTCAGCAAGATGCCTTCCTGCCGCATGTCGAGTCAGGCCTGTTCACCTTCATCGGCGCCACCACCGAGAACCCTTCGTTCGAGGTGAATTCCGCGCTGCTGTCGCGTGCTGCGGTGTATGTGCTGCAACCGCTGTCCGAAGAGGATTTGAAGCAAATAGTGGCCCTGGCGCAGGCGGAGAAAGCGCTGCAAGCTATCGAAGATGTAGCAATAGACCGCCTGGTGGCCTATGCCGATGGCGATGCCCGCCGCCTGCTCAACACGCTCGAAACCCTGGCCATGGCTGCCACGCAGGAGAAGCTGGCCGAGATCACCGACGCCTGGCTGCTCAAGGTGCTGGGCGAACGCATGCGCCGCTACGACAAGGGCGGCGAGCAGTTCTACGACACCATCAGCGCGCTGCACAAATCCGTGCGCGGCTCCGACCCGGACGCCGCTCTGTACTGGCTGGTGCGCATGCTCGATGGCGGCGCCGACCCGCGCTACATGGCGCGGCGCCTGGTGCGCATGGCCAGCGAAGACATCGGCCTGGCCGACCCGCGTGCGCTGCGCCTGGCGCTGGACGCCACCGAGGTCTACGAACGCCTGGGCAGCCCCGAGGGCGAACTGGCCCTGGCCGAATGTGTGGTGTACCTGGCGATGGCGCCCAAGTCCAACGCTGTCTACAAGGCCTACAACGCCGCCCGCGCCTGGGTGAAGCAGGATGGCACCCGCCCGGTGCCCATGCACCTGCGCAATGCACCGACCAAGCTCATGAAAGAGCTCGACTACGGCAAGGGCTACCGCTACGCGCACGACGAAGAGGGCGGCTTTGCTGCGGGCGAAAACTACCTGCCCGAGGGCATGCCAGCGCCCGGTTTTTATGCGCCGGTGGAGCGGGGCCTCGAAATCAAGATTGCACAGAAGTTGCGTGAACTGCGCGCGCGCAATGTTTCAGCAGATTTTGAGGACGGGTCGGACGAAAAGTCCTGAGCCCGGACTGCAAAGGCCGCAATCCGTGTCATGCTGATTTGGCATGAGGCTGGTAATAAGTTTGCACATCAATTTTCCTGCTTGCATCATGTGAGCTTATGGATTGCGTTGCCCGCTGATGTGCCGCCAACCCGAGGGAAAACCCCGCCCGGCTTGGTGGGGGCCGCTTGTGACTACTCGCTACAATCCCGTCCACAAACCCGCACAGCTGCACTTCTGGCGGGTTTTTTGCTAGATGGCAGTCGGGCCCACAAGGCTGTACCGATTCCGGTGCCAAAGCGGTGGGTACGTTACAAACGAAGGACTTCTCTTATGGACATTTTGCTGCAACAGATTATCAACGGTCTGGTACTCGGCAGCATGTACGCCTTGATAGCCTTGGGCTACACGATGGTGTACGGCATTATTCAGCTGATCAATTTCGCCCACGGCGAAGTGCTCATGATCGGGGCTCTGACCAGTTGGAGCTGTATAGGAATGATGCAGGGCGCAATGCCCGGCGCCCCCGGCTGGGTCATCCTGCTGCTCGCGACCATCATTGCCTGCGTGGTCGCAGCCACCCTCAACTTCGTGATCGAAAAAGTGGCTTACCGCCCTCTGCGCAGCAGTCCACGCCTGGCGCCCCTGATCACGGCCATCGGCATGTCGATCCTGCTGCAGACGCTGGCCATGATCATCTGGAAGCCCAACTACAAACCCTATCCGACGATGCTGCCCAGCTCGCCCTTCGAGATCGGCGGCGCGTTCATCACACCCACCCAGATCCTGATCCTGGGCGTGACCGCGGTGGCCCTGGCCTCGCTGGTGTACCTGGTCAACCACACCAACCTCGGCCGCGCCATGCGCGCCACGGCCGAGAACCCACGCGTTGCGTCCCTGATGGGCGTGAAGCCTGACATGGTGATCTCCGCCACCTTCATCATCGGCGCCATCCTGGCAGCCGTCGCCGGCATCATGTATGCCTCCAACTACGGCACGGCGCAGCACACCATGGGCTTCCTGCCCGGCCTCAAGGCCTTCACGGCGGCCGTGTTCGGCGGCATCGGCAATCTGGCGGGCGCAGTGGTGGGCGGCATTCTGCTGGGCCTCATCGAAGCCATCGGCTCGGGCTACATCGGCACCTTGACGGGCGGCCTCCTGGGCAGCCACTACACCGACATCTTTGCGTTCATCGTGCTCATCATCATCCTGACGCTGCGACCCTCGGGCCTGCTGGGTGAGCGTGTGGCCGATCGCGCCTGAGGAGCCCCACACCATGAAGAACACCAAAACCAACTGGATCATCGGCGCGGTCGCGCTGCTGGTGCTGCCGCTGATCCTGCAATCCTTCGGCAACGCCTGGGTGCGCATTGCCGACCTGGCGCTGCTGTATGTGCTGCTGGCCCTGGGCCTGAACATCGTGGTCGGCTACGCCGGCCTGCTGGACCTGGGCTATGTGGCGTTCTACGCCGTGGGCGCCTACCTGTTTGCCTTGATGGCTTCGCCGCACCTTGCGGACAACTTTGCGGCCTTTGCCGCCATGTTCCCCAACGGCCTGCACACCTCGTTGTGGCTGGTCATACCGTTGGCGGCCTTGCTGGCGGCGTTCTTCGGGGCGCTGCTGGGGGCGCCCACGCTCAAGCTGCGCGGCGACTACCTGGCCATCGTGACGCTCGGCTTCGGTGAAATCGTCCGTATTTTCCTGAACAACCTGGACCATCCCGCCAACCTGACCAACGGACCCAAGGGCCTGGGCCAGATCGATTCGGTCAAGATCTTCGGGCTGGACCTGGGCAAGCGCCTGGAGTTGTTCGGCTTCGACATCAGCTCGGTCACGCTGTATTACTACCTGTTCCTGATCCTGGTGGTGGTGTCCATCGTGATCTGCTATCGCTTGCAGGATTCGCGCATTGGCCGCGCCTGGATGGCCATCCGCGAGGACGAGATCGCCGCCAAGGCCATGGGCATCAACACCCGCAACATGAAGCTGCTGGCTTTTGGCATGGGCGCCTCGTTTGGCGGCGTGTCGGGCGCCATGTTCGGTGCGTTCCAGGGCTTCGTGTCGCCCGAGTCGTTCAGCCTGATGGAGTCGGTCATGATCGTCGCCATGGTGGTGCTGGGCGGTATCGGCCACATCCCTGGCGTGATCCTGGGTGCCGTGCTGCTGTCGGCCCTGCCCGAAGTGCTGCGCTATGTGGCGGGCCCGCTGCAGGCCATGACGGACGGCCGTCTGGACTCCGCCATCCTGCGCCAGCTGCTGATTGCGCTGGCCATGATCATCATCATGCTGTTGCGTCCCCGTGGTCTGTGGCCTGCGCCCGACCATGGCAAGAGCCTCACGCAGAAGACCTGAACACCGCAGAAAGTTAGAACATGGCAGAGAACATCAAGAATTCGGCCAACGACGTGGTGCTGAAGGTTGCAGGCATTTCCAAGCGTTTTGGTGGCCTGCAAGCCCTCTCCGACGTGGGCATCACCATCGAGCGTGGCCAGGTCTATGGCCTGATCGGCCCCAATGGGGCTGGCAAGACCACTTTCTTCAACGTGATCACGGGTCTTTACACGCCCGACAGTGGCACTTTCGAGCTGGCCGGCAAGCCCTACGAGCCCACGGCTGTCCATGAAGTGGCCAAGGCGGGCATTGCGCGCACCTTCCAGAACATCCGCCTGTTTGCAGAAATGACGGCGCTGGAAAACGTGATGGTGGGCCGCCACATCCGCACCAAGTCCGGCCTGCTGGGCGCCGTGTTGCGCACCAAGGGCTTCAAGGAAGAGGAGGCTGCCATCGCCAAGCGTGCGCAGGAACTGCTCGACTACGTGGGCATTGGCAAGTTTGCCGACTACAAGGCGCGCACCCTCTCCTACGGCGACCAGCGCCGCCTGGAGATTGCCCGTGCACTGGCCACCGATCCGCAACTGATCGCGCTCGACGAGCCCGCTGCGGGCATGAACGCCACCGAAAAGGTGCTGCTGCGCGAGCTGATTGACCGCATCCGCAACGACAACCGCACCATCTTGCTCATCGAGCATGACGTGAAGCTGGTGATGGGCCTGTGCGACCGCGTGACGGTGCTCGACTACGGCAAGCAGATCGCCGAAGGCACGCCTGCCACCGTGCAGAAGAACGAAAAAGTGATTGAGGCCTATCTGGGCACCGGAGGACATTGAGAATGGCCGAAAAATCCAACAAGGTACTGCTGCAGGTCAAGGGACTGAAAGTGGCCTACGGCGGTATCCAGGCCGTCAAGGGCGTGGACTTTGAAGTGCGCGAGGGTGAACTGGTCTCGCTGATTGGCTCCAACGGCGCCGGCAAGACCACCACCATGAAGGCCATCACCGGCACCCTGGGCATGAACGATGGCAGCATCGAGTACCTGGGCGAGAGCATCAAGGGCAAGGGCGCCTGGGACCTGGTGAAGAAGGGCCTGGTGATGGTGCCGGAAGGCCGTGGCGTGTTCGCCCGCATGACCATTACCGAAAACCTGCAGATGGGCGCCTACACGCGCCGCGACAAGGCGGGCATCCTGGCCGACATCGAAAAGATGTTCACCATCTTCCCGCGCCTGCGTGAACGCAAGGACCAGCTGGCCGGCACCATGTCGGGCGGCGAACAGCAGATGCTGGCCATGGGCCGTGCGCTGATGAGCCAGCCCAAGGTGCTGCTGCTGGACGAGCCCTCCATGGGCCTGTCGCCCATCATGGTGGACAAGATCTTTGAAGTGGTGCGTGACGTGTACGCCCTGGGGGTGACCATCCTGCTGGTGGAGCAGAACGCCAGCCGTGCGCTGGCGATTGCCGACCGTGGCTACGTGATGGAGTCCGGCCTGATCACCATGTCGGGCCCGGGCCAGCAACTGCTCAACGACCCCAAGGTGCGCGCAGCCTACCTGGGCGAGTAAGCCAACGCCAGCGTCCGGCCATCCGGCCGTTTGGGCGCTGGCAAAGGTGGGTTCATGCAAGGCACTGCCATGTGGCAGTGCCTTTTTTTATGGTGCGCAGATTTTCGATCAATGCAGTAGTTGCTATATTTTTTATAGCTATTGACGGATGTGTATCCAGCGCCAGGCACCAATTTTGTTCATAATTTGCTGCTGTCCAGCCACCCACCCGCCCACCTACCGCCCGTCGCTGCATGTCGATGAACTTCCTGCAATCCTTGCCCATCCCGCTCCAGACCGTGTTGCTGCTGGTGGCCAGCAACGTCTTCATGACCTTTGCCTGGTACGGGCACCTCAAGAACCTGGCCACTTCACCCTGGTACACCGCAGCGCTGGTGAGCTGGGGCATCGCGCTGTTTGAATACCTGCTGCAGGTGCCCGCCAACCGCATCGGCTTCACGCAGTTCAATGTCGGGCAGCTCAAGATCATGCAGGAGGTGATCACGCTGGCGGTGTTTGTGCCGTTTGCGGTGTTCTACATGGGCCAGCCGCTCAAATGGGACTACCTCTGGGCGGGGCTGTGCCTGGTGGGGGCGGTGTATTTCATTTTCCGCGGCGCCTGATCGAGAAGAGAAAGAAGGCGCGTGGTGCCCTGCATTCGCGCGCGTGCCCCGTGGTCGAGAGGCGGGGACACCCGGTTAAACTCGCCCGGTCACCAAAAAGTCATGCCAATGTCATGGCTTTGCCTCTTTTTCAAAAAATCGATCCCGATCCAGGAGCCCCCATGCTGTTTGCCAAGCTGTTGCCACGCGAAGGCAATTTTTTCGAAATGTTCAACCAGCATGCGGACCGCATCGTCGAGGCGGCCAGGGCTTTCTCGCAACTGGTGGCCAACTACAACGACCCGCACCTGCGTGACAAGTACAACCAGGACGTGGACAACGCCGAACGTGCCGCTGACCGCGTGACGCACGAAGTGAACAAGGCCATCCACAAGACCTTCATCACCCCCATCGACCGTGAGCAGATCCACACGCTGATCAACACGATGGACGATGTGGCCGACCTGATCCAGGACTCTGCCGAGACCATGGCGCTGTACGACGTGCGCCACATGACGGAAGAGATCACGCGCCTCACGGACCTCAGCCTCAAGTGCTGTGAACGCCTGCGCGATGCCGTCAAACTGCTCGACAAGATCGCCGACCCGGCCGTGGCCGAGGCCGCACTCAAGACCTGCGAAGAGATCGACAAGCTCGAATCCGACGCGGACCGCGTGATGCGCAGCGCCATGAGCAAGCTCTTCCGCGAAGAGCCCGATGTGCGCGAGGTGATCAAGCTCAAGGCCATTTACGAGCTGCTGGAAACCATCACCGACAAGTGCGAGGACGTGGCCAATTGCATCGAGGGCATCGTCCTCGAAAACTCCTGATCCGGCGGGCTGACCAGCATGGAAACCGTACAAACGGCCCTCTGGGTTGTGGTCCTGCTCGTGGCGCTGGCGATCCTGTTCGACTTCATGAACGGGTTCCACGACGCCGCCAATTCGATTGCCACGGTGGTCTCCACCGGGGTGCTCAAGCCTGCACAGGCCGTGCTGTTCGCGGCGTTCTTCAACTTCGTGGCGATCTTCGTCTTTCACCTGAGCGTGGCCGCCACGGTGGGCAAAGGCATCGTGCAGCCCGGCATCGTGGATACGCACGTGGTGTTTGGTGCCCTGGTGGGTGCCATCACCTGGAACGTGATCACCTGGTACTACGGCATCCCCAGCAGTTCTTCGCATGCGCTGATCGGTGGCATCGTGGGTGCTGTGATTGCCAAGGCGGGGGCTGGTGCCCTGGTGTCCGCCGGCATTCTCAAGACGGTGGCGTTCATCTTCGTTTCGCCGCTGCTGGGCTTTGCGCTCGGCTCTCTGATGATGGTGGGCGTTGCGTGGATCTTCCGGCGGGCGCGGCCCAGCAAGGTGGACAAGTGGTTCCGCCGGCTGCAGCTGGTGTCTGCAGGGGCCTACAGCCTGGGCCACGGTGGCAATGACGCCCAGAAGACCATCGGAATCATCTGGCTGCTGCTGATAGCGACGGGGTACTCCTCCGCATCCGACGCGTCGCCCCCCACGTGGACCATTGTGAGCTGCTATGTGGCCATTGGCCTCGGGACCATGTTCGGCGGCTGGCGCATCGTGAAGACCATGGGCCAGAAGATCACCAAGCTCAAGCCCGTGGGCGGCTTCTGCGCCGAAACGGGTGGGGCGCTGACCCTGTTCCTGGCGACCACGCTGGGCATTCCGGTGTCCACCACCCATACCATCACGGGTGCCATCGTGGGCGTTGGCTCCACCCAGCGCGCCAGCGCCGTGCGCTGGGGCGTGGCGGGCAACATCGTCTGGGCCTGGATACTGACCATTCCTGCCAGCGCGTTTGTGGCCGCCGTGGCGTACTGGATCAGCCTGCAGATGTTCTGAGGGTCAAAATTCCCGGGTAGCTATAAAACATATAGCTAGTCACGCAATATGGATAAGCGCGAACGCCCCATTTGAATGCAAATTCAATGGGGCGTTTGCTTGGGAGCCTGTGGGGTCACTGCGAGATCTTGCGGGCTTCCTCGATCTGGTATTCGAAATACCGCTGAAAGCTGAACGCGAGGCTGGCCATCAGCACGGCGGTACCGACCATCAGCGAAACCACGATGGCGCCGATGGTGATCCATTGGGTCCTGCCCGCCGGGGCGTCGGGTGCGGCCGTGGGGTTGTAGCGTGCGTTCCAGGCCTCAGGCGTCTTGAGCGCAAACAGGATGGCCTGCAATGCGCAGCCCGCAATCGTGAAGCCGAGCAGGGGAATCAGCATCCAGCTGTAGTGGTCGTCCTGGCCCAGCTGCTGCACACGCTGGATACCGTAAATGCCCAGCGCCGTCGGGATCGGTAGCAGCCATCCCAGCATGTCGGTGAGCCCGTGCAGGTAGAAACGGTGCAGGCCCAGCGGCCCGCCCACGAAGGCGAGCCAGGCCGCCAGAGTTTTGTTTTTCATGGGGCATTATTCATCGTCGGGCCGCCTCGAGATGAACAAGTGGTCTCCTTTGGAGGGGCTGCAACCCGCGCCGCTGGGGCGCATGGAGGCTGTTTTCACTCCGGCGAAGTGGTATCGCCCGCGCCCAGGGTTTTTTCCATGAGCACGATGTCGCGCCAGGCGCCGAACTTCCAGCCCACCGAACGCATCACGCCCACATCGGTAAAACCCAGTGCCCGGTGCACGCCGATCGATCCCGCGTTGGCCGAATCGCCAATGACGGCCAGCAGCTTGCGCACACCAGCCGCTTCGGCCTGCTTCGCCAGCTCGGCCAGCAGCGTGCGGCCCAGGCCCATGCCACGGGCGCTGTCGGCGACGTAGATCGAATCCTCTGCCGAGAAGCGGTAGGCCGGGCGTGGCTTGAACCAGTTGGCATAGGCATAGCCGAGCACCTGGCCGTCTTGCTCGGCCACCAGCCAGGGCAGGCCACGCGCCAGCACATCGGCGCGGCGGCCTGCCATGTCGGCCTCCGATGGGGGGTCGATCTCGAACGTGCCCGTGCCGTGGAGCACGTGGTGTTGGTAAATGGCCGTGATGGCCGGAATATCGCTGTCGGTGCTGGGGCGGATGGTAGGCATTGGAGGAAATGGATATAATCGCGGGCTTTGCAGCGTGTCGCTGGCCGGGTGGCCATGTCGCGTGTCTCAAGCGTTGCGAATATGGTTGCGAACACTGTGGCTCAAGGCAAATGTTGCCGGAGTTCACCACCCGAAGGATAAATCATGGTCGTCATTCGACTCTCTCGCGGCGGCTCCAAGGGCCGTCCTTTCTTCAATATCGTCGTTGCTGACAAGCGCGTGCGCCGCGATGGCCGCTTCATCGAGCGCATCGGCTTCTACAACCCCACCGCCAAGGAAACCGAAGAAGGCCTGCGCATCGTGCAAGACCGCCTGACGTACTGGCAGAGCGTGGGCGCCCAGTCCTCGCCCACCGTGGACCGCCTGATCAAGCAAGCCGCCAAGAAGGCTGCTTAAAGCTCCCTGAAAAGGGCGGGTTTCGTCGGCATGCCTGACGGAACCCGCCCTTTTCCTATTCTGGAATCACCGCCATGGCCACCAACCTGACTCTCGAACCCGCAGAGCTGCCCGCCGATGCTATTGAAGTGGGGCGCATTGCCGATGCCTGGGGCGTCAAGGGCTGGTTCAAGGTGCTGTCGCACAGCAGCAGTCCCGAGGCGCTGTTTTCGTCGAAGCGCTGGTATCTGCAGCCCTCGGAGCGCGGTGCCAAGACGTTTGCTGGCACCGTGTTGTTGTCCATCCGCCAGGCCAAGGACCATTCGGACACCGTGGTCGCCTGGGCCCAGGGCATTGATGACCGCGACGCGGCCGAAGCCCTCCGCGGCGCGCGCATCTTTGTGCCACGCTCCAGCTTTCCGTCCACCACAGAAGATGAGTACTACTGGGTCGATCTGATTGGTCTTGAGGTCGTCAACCGCGAAGGCGTGGCGCTGGGGCAGGTGCAGGAGCTGATGTCCACTGGCCCCCAGACGGTGCTGGTGCTGGCCTACGAACAGGATGGCAAGGCGCAGGAGCGCATGATTCCTTTTGTCTCTGCCTTTGTCGACAAGGTGGACTTGGCCGAAAAACGCATCACCGTGGACTGGCAACCCGACTACTGATCGGCACGCACTGACCGCGCCGCGCACCATGCGCTTTGACATTCTCACCCTGTTTCCCGAGCTGTTTGCTCCGTTCCTGGCCAGCGGTGTGACCCGCCGCGCGTATGCCGGCGGTCAAGTCGATGTGCGCCTTTGGAACCCGCGTGACTACGCCGATGGCAATTACCGCCGTGTCGACGACAGGCCTTTTGGCGGTGGGCCTGGAATGGTGATGCTGGCCGAGCCCCTGGCACGGTGCCTTGCGGCCATCCGGGCCGAGCGTGGCGAGGCCGAGGGCAACCAGGTGCCGCTGGTCCTTTTTTCGCCCATTGGCGAGACGCTGAACCATGCTGCCGTGGAGCGCTGGTCTGCGAGTGCCGGTGCCATCCTTCTGTGCGGGCGCTATGAAGGCATTGACCAGCGTTTTATCGATGCCCATGTCGATCTGCAGATGAGTCTGGGGGATTTTGTGCTGTCGGGTGGCGAAATTGCCGCCATGGCCTTGCTGGACGCCGTGGCGCGCTTGCAGCCCGGCGTGCTCAATGACGAGGGCAGCCACCAGCTCGACAGCTTCAACCCGGCGCTCGATGGCCTGCTCGATTGTCCGCACTACACGCGCCCCGAAGAGTGGGCAGGCCAGCAGGTGCCTGCCGCACTGATGTCCGGCCACCATGCGCAGATCGAGCGTTGGCGGCGTGACCAGCGCTTGGCCACCACGGCCCGGCACCGGCCTGACCTCATCGAGGCAGCGCGCAAAGCAGGGCATCTCGCCTCCGCCGATGAAGCCGTATTGGCCAAGCTTGCCTGAATTGCTATAATCAAAGGCTTTTCGATCCTCTGGCCGGCCGTTTTGACAGGGAGTTCTCCCGCAAAACACTGAGACGTCAATCCCGACGCAGCCATTTTTGGCGCGGACAAGATCGTTGGATATCAAACATGAACCTGATTCAGACCCTGGAAGCGGAAGAAATCGCCCGCTTGAACAAGACCATCCCCGAATTCGCCCCCGGTGACACCGTCATCGTGAGCGTGAACGTGGTGGAAGGTACCCGCAAGCGCGTGCAGGCTTACGAAGGCGTGGTGATTGCCAAGCGCAATCGTGGCCTGAACAGCGGCTTCACCGTGCGCAAGATCTCCAGCGGCGAAGGCGTGGAGCGTACGTTCCAGACCTACAGCCCGCTGATCGCCAGCATCGAAGTCAAGCGCCGTGGTGACGTGCGCCGTGCCAAGCTGTACTACCTGCGTGACCGCAGCGGCAAGTCGGCACGTATCAAGGAAAAGCTGCCTGCGCGTGCCAACAAGGTTGCAGCAGCCACCGCCGCATAAGGCGCAGGCTCAACCTGACAAGCCGCTACAGCATCTGCCTGTAGCGGCTTTTTGTTTTTTTGGCTTTCTCGGCCTCGGCCCTTTTGTGAACCCTTCTTCCAGTCCTGTTGTCTCCTCGGCCATCGCTCCTTTGTCGAGCCTGCCCGACTTTGATCCCCGCCTCGTCCCGGTGGCGGGGGTGGATGCGCACCTGCCTGCAGTGCCTGCACAGGCCCAGACTCCCGAAGCACTGCGGGCGCGTTTTGTGCACCCGCCGCAGTGGGAGCCCGAGGTACTGCTGGAAAAGAAGTTCATGAACCGCGAGCCGGCCCATGCGTCAGTCCTGATCGCCATCGTGCTGCGCGAGCAACCCATGGTGCTATTGACCGAACGCACGGCCCACCTGTCCACCCATTCGGGGCAGGTGGCTTTCCCGGGTGGACGGGCCGACCCTGGGGATGCCACGCCCGCCGACACGGCCTTGCGCGAGGCTCAGGAAGAGGTGGGGCTTGCGCGGGATTTTGTCGAGGTGCTGGGCACGTTGCCGATCTATGTCACGGGCTCGTCGTTCATCATCACGCCGGTGGTGGCGCTTGTGCAGCCGGACTGCGTGCTCCAGCCCAATCCCTATGAGGTGGCAGATCTCTTTGAGGTGCCGCTTGCTTTTTTGCTCAACCCTGCCAACCACCAGCGCCATGTCTTCGACCGGGATGGTGTACACCGCGAGTGGTTCTCGATGCCCTACCAGGACGGTGGCAAGAATCACTACATCTGGGGCGCCACGGCGGGCATGCTGCGCAATTTCTACCGTTTTATGCAGGCGTAAGCCGAGCTCGCGTGCGATGGGGTGCATTGGGGTAAAGCACCAGTATCATTGCCCTCCATGAGTTTCTTCGCCATCCTGTTCGCTCTGCTGATCGAGCAGGCCCGCCCGCTGGCACGCAGCAATCCCATCCATGCAGGTCTGCGTGCGTGGGCGCTGTCCGTGAGCCGCAATTTTGATGCAGGCAAACCACACCACGGTTGGGTGGCCTGGAGCCTTGCGGTGCTGGTCCCGGCCCTGGTGACCCTGGCCATCCACTGGCTGCTGCTCTGGGGACTGGGGTGGCCTTTTGCGGTGCTGTGGAGCGTTGCAGTGCTGTACATCACGCTTGGGTTTCGGCAGTTCAGCCACCACTTCACTGGCATCCGCGATGCGCTGGAGGAGGGCGATGAAGATGCTGCCCGCGAGCGCCTGGCCCACTGGCAGCAGGTGGATGTGGGAGCGCTGCCGCGCAGCGAGATCGTGCGCCATGTGATCGAGTATTCGGTGTTGGCAGCCCACCGGCATGTGTTCGGCGTGCTGGCATGGTTCTCCGTGCTGGCAGCTCTGGGCCTGGGGCCCACAGGTGCCGTGCTGTACCGGTTGGCCGAGTTTGTATCGCGTTACTGGCATTACAAGCAACGCGCGGGTGCCCAGCCTGCCAGTGCCTCGTTGCAGCAAGCCTCTGCCCAGGCATGGACGGCCATCGACTGGCTGCCGGCCCGTCTTACGGCGCTGAGCTTTGCCGTGGTGGGCAGCTTTGAAGAAGCCATTGAGGGCTGGCGGTTTCATGCGCAGCGCTTCCCCAATGACAATGATGGTGTGGTGCTGGCTGCCACGGCGGGTGCCATCAATGTGCGTCTGGGTGGCGAGGCGCTCAAGGCACGCACCGAATTGCACACGCCGCAGGGCCTGGAGATTGATGCCGACATGGGTGACAGCGATTCCACTCCGGGCCGCGAGCCTGAGGTGGGCCACCTGCGCAGCGTGGTGGGGCTGGTGTGGCGCTCGGTGGTGGTGTGGATGCTGCTGCTGGCGCTGCTCACGTTGGCGCGGTTGCTGGGGTAGAGGCCAGAAGCCCCCTTGAGTCGCCTTCGGCGCTGTCCCCCCCGAGGGGGCTCACTCAGTGGCCTGGCAAAGCCAGTTCCACGGATGCGCTGGTGCGATCACGCCGGTGATGTAGGCCGCGTCCAGCTCAATACCGGGTGTGGCTCAGTTCTTCAAACAAATCACTATAAATTTTATAGCGTGTTGCGCTGATACCGCCAGCGCCAGGACCTGATTTGACCGCATCCAGCACGCCGCAGCCTGGTTCGTGCAGGTGGGTGCAGTTGTAGAACTTGCAAGCTGTCGCATGTGCTGCAATGTCGGGCATGCAGGCTGCCAGTTGCATGGGGGCAATGTGGTGCAGGCCAAACTCCTGAAAGCCCGGTGAATCGATGAGGGCGGTGGTGCGGGCCTTGTCCATCCAGTACCAGTGGGTGCTGGTGGTGGTGTGTTTGCCGGAGTTCAGCGCCTGCGAGATTTCGCCGGTCAGCACGGTAGCACCTGGCACCAGTAGATTGATGAGGGTGCTTTTGCCGGATCCCGAGGGCCCCAGCACCAGTGTGGTCTTGCCCTCAAGGTGTTCCATCAGCAGTGCGCGGTCCACTTCGCTGGAGAGCGCGAGCGACAGCGGCAGCACGCCGTAGTGCTTGCCCGCACCCATGTGTCGGTAGGGCAGCAAACGCTCCCAGGCGCGGGCGAAGGGCTCGACCAGA
Source organism: Acidovorax sp. Root275 (assembly GCF_001428965.1). NCBI lineage: Bacteria > Pseudomonadati > Pseudomonadota > Betaproteobacteria > Burkholderiales > Comamonadaceae > Acidovorax > Acidovorax sp. Root275. Next base: position 644,936 of record NZ_LMJH01000008.1, read on the forward strand.
TCACTCTTGTTGAGTGCGATGATGGGCTTGATGCCTTCGGCCTCGGCGGCAATCAGGGCGCGGGCGAGCTGGCTTTCCGAGAACACCGGCTCTGCTGCGATCAGGATGAGCACTTGGTCGAGGTTGGCGGCAAATGACTTGGTGCGGATTTCGTCCTGGCGGTAAAAGAGGTTGCGTCGCTCCTTGACCTTCTCGATGGTGCCCTCTTCGCCTTGGCCGGGTGGTGGTGCCTGCCACAGCACATGGTCGCCCACCACGGCCTGGCTCTTCTTGCCACGTGGATGGCAGATGCGGCGTGCGCCGTCGGGGGTTTCCACCATGCAGTGGCGCCCATGGCTGGCCACCACGGTGCCGTCCATGAGCGCGCTGCGTTCAGCCATGGGAAGGGGGCGTGCGCGGGGTCATGGGGTCACGCCACCAGGGCGTCGAACTGCGTCGCGCACTCGAAATCCGTGGACGAAATGCCATGCACATCGTGCGTGTTCAGGCGCACCACGCAACGGCTGTAGTGCACCGACAGGTCGGGGTGGTGGTCCTGGGCATTGGCGATGAAGGCCAGGGCGTTCACGAACGAGATGGTCTCGTAGTAGTTGGCGAACTGGTAGGTCTTCTCGATGGCCACATCGGCGCCATCGCCGGTCAGGCTCCAGCCTTCGAGTTTGGCCAGGTTTGCTACAACTTCAGTAGCTGTCAGCGCACGACGTGGCAGCGTTGACCAGTCTTTTTTCTTCAACATGGTAGTCATGGGAGGGAGGGGGTATGCATGCGCGCCAGCCGCTCGGTGGCGGGTGGATGCGAGTAGTAGAACTTCACGTACACCGGGTCGGGTGTGAGCGTGGAGGCATTATCTTCGTACAGCTTGAGCAGGGCGGAAGACAGGTCGGCGCCGCTGGCCTGGGCCACGGCATAAGCGTCTGCCTGGAATTCGTGGCGTCGCGAGAGCTGGGAGAACAGTGGCGAAATGAAAAATGTGAAGACCGGCACCACCAGCATGAAAAGCAGCAGGGCCAACGCATCGTTGGGGGCCGCCGCCATGGCGGGGTCCAGCGAGATACTGGGCCGCACGCCCAGGCCGGTGTAGAACCACACCTGGTTGGACAGCCAGCCCAGCAGCGCAAAGCCTGCCAGGCTCATGGCGAACAGGGTCACGATGCGCTGGATGATATGGCGGTGCTTGAAATGTCCGAGCTCATGGGCAAGGACCGCCTCGACCTCGCCTGGGGCCAACTGGCGCAGCAGGGTGTCGTAGAACACCACGCGCTTGGCGGCGCCAAAGCCGGTGAAATAGGCATTGGCATGCGCGCTGCGGCGGCTGCCATCCATCACGAACAGGCCCTTGGCCGAGAAGCCGCAGCGCTGCATCAGCGCCGTGACCCGGGCCTTGAGCGATTCGTCTTCGAGGGGCTGGAACTTGTTGAACAGCGGAGCAATGAAGGTCGGATAGACCACCATCAGCAGCAGGTTGAAACCCATCCAGAAGCACCAGGCCCACAGCCACCACAGCGGACCGGTTGCCCCCATGATCCACAGGATCAGCGCAGCGATAGGCAGACCGATGAGTGCGCCGACCAGCAGGCCCTTGAGCGCATCGGCAACCCAAAGGCGCCAGGTCATCTTGTTGAAACCAAAGCGCTCTTCCACGACGAAGGTCTGGTAGAGCGACAGCGGCAGGTCGATGAGTCCGCTGATGGTGGCAAAGGCAGTCAGCAGCGCCAACTGCTGCCACATTCCGCCGCCCAGGGCGTTGAGCAGGGCCTGATTCAGCGCGTCCAGCCCGCCCAGCAGCGTCCAGCCCAGCAGCACGGCCGCGCCCAGTGCCATTTCCAGCAAGCCCAGGCGCGCCTTGGTGATCGTGTAGTCTGCGGCTTTCTGGTGCGCAGTCAATGCGATGCGTTCTGCAAATGGGGTGGGAACTGCGCTGCGGTGCCGCGCGACATGCCGGATCTGGCGCGTGGCGAGCCAGAACTTGAGCACAAGGCCCAGGGAGAGCGCAATGGCAAACGCTAGCGTCAACGCCATGTCGGGAGAGAAAACGTCGGAAGTGGGCATGAGCGGCGAGTTTAGGCCATCGGCGACAATGCGCGCCATGTCAGAAGCCAACAACCCCACCCCTCACGCACTTGCCAAATCCGACCAGAACCTGGTCTGGCTGGACTGCGAAATGACCGGCCTGGAGCCCGATACCGACCGCCTGCTGGAAATTGCCGTCATTGTGACGGGCCCGAGCCTCGAACCCCGCATCGAGGGGCCCGTGTTTGCGATTCACCAGCCCGATGAGCTGCTCAACAAGATGGATGCCTGGAACAAAGGCACCCATGGCCGCAGTGGCCTGATTGACAAGGTGAAAGCCTCGACCGTGACGGAGGAGGAAGCTGAGCAGCAGATCATCGCCTTTCTGAGTCAGTACGTGCCCAAGGGTACGGCGCCTATGTGCGGTAACAGCATCGGCCAGGACCGGCGCTTTCTGGTGCGCTATATGCCCAAGCTCGAGCGCTTCTTTCACTACCGCAACGTGGATGTGAGCACCCTCAAGGAACTGGCAAAGCGGTGGAAACCTGAGGCCTACACCAGCTTCAAGAAGGCGCAGAAGCACACGGCCTTGGCCGATGTGCATGAATCGATTGAAGAGCTGGCACATTACCGCAAGCACCTGCTGTCGGTCTGATTGAACCCGCGGCGTGCTGTGGAGCGCGCTTTTTGTAAGGGACCGATGAAATACCGCAAAAATAGAAGAGGGGTTGCGGGGAAAACCCTATTCATGCCATAATCAGCGGCTGCGCAGGAATCCATTCTTCGCAGATTGTGCATCTCCCCTCACACACCGGGCTTGCCAGCCGACTGCTTTCAACGCAGTGCAGGACTAGCGAACAACGCCCACCAGCATCCGCCCAGAGCAATGCAGGTTTCGTTTGATGGTTGATGTTTTTTAACCATTGACGAAGCCACTCGCAGGCTACGCTTGCGATCGTCTTCGTGAGAGAAAATCATGACCGACACCTCTTTGGTGCAGGGCGAATTCGCGCCTGCCGATACTTCCTTTGCTGCCGACGTTTCCGTGCAGTCTTCCCCTCTGGACGCCGTGGTGGCATCTGCTATTGAAGCCGATGTCGCCGTGACCGCCGAACCCAATGGCTTCATCGAGCTGGGTCTGGCCCCTGAACTCGTGCAGGCCGTGGCTGACCTGGGCTATACCCAGCCCACCAGCGTGCAGCTCAAGGCCATTCCCCTGGCCATGGGCGGCGGTAACGATGCCACCAAGTTCATCGACCTGATGGTCTCCAGCCAGACCGGCTCCGGCAAGACTGCTGCCTTCCTGTTGCCCGTGCTGCACACGCTGATCAACCAGCAAGCCGCTGCCGAGGCCGAAGAACGTGCTGCTTTCGAGCGCTCCGTGGCCGAAGCCGCCGAGCGTGGCGAACCCGCTCCCAAGCGCGCCAAGCGCAAGGACCCCACCAGCTCGCGCAATTTCAAGGCTGCCACCCCTGGCGCCCTGATCCTGTGCCCCACGCGTGAACTGGCGCAGCAGGTGGCGCATGACGCCATCGACCTCGTCAAGCATTGCCGTGGCCTGCGCGTGGCCAACGTGGTGGGCGGCATGCCTTATCAGTTGCAGATCGCCAAGCTGCAGAACGCCGACCTGGTGGTGGCCACTCCTGGCCGCCTGCTGGATCTGCAGCGCTCGATGCAGATCAAGCTCGACAAGGTGCAGTTCCTGGTTGTGGACGAAGCCGACCGCATGCTCGACCTGGGCTTCTCGGACGATCTGGCCGAACTGAACCAGCTGACTGCCCAGCGCAAGCAGACCATGATGTTCAGCGCCACGTTCGCACCCCGTATCCAGCAACTCGCTATGCGCGTGATGCACGACGGTGGTTCGTCTGTGCAGAAGGTCACCATCGACTCTCCGCAAGAGAAGCATGCCAACATCAAGCAGATGCTGTACTGGGCCGACAACGCCCAACACAAGCGCAAGATGCTGGACCACTGGCTGCGTGACACCACGATCAACCAGGCCATCGTTTTTGCCAGTACCCAGGTGGAATGTGACGGCCTGGCCAATGACCTGCAGCAGGAAGGCTTCTCGGCCGTGGCACTGCATGGCGCCCTGAGCCAGGGTCTGCGCAATCGCCGTTTGATGGCACTGCGCGCTGGTCAGGTGCAGATTCTGGTGGCGACCGATGTGGCTGCACGCGGCATCGATGTGCCCACGATCACCCACGTGTTCAACTTTGGCCTGCCCATGAAGGCCGAGGACTACACCCACCGCATTGGCCGTACAGGCCGTGCGGGCCGCGATGGCCTAGCCATCACGTTTGCCGAGTTCCGCGATCGCCGCAAGATCTACGACATTGAGTCGTACAGCCGCCAGCAGTTCAAGGCCGAAGTGATTCCAGGCATGGAACCGTCGCAACGTGCCCCCCAGGCACCCCGTGGTGGTGGTGACTTTGCAGGCCGTGGTCGCCCCAGTGGCGGTTACGACCGCGACAGCCGTGATCGCAAGTTTGGCGGACCGGCCCGTGGTGGCAATGACCGTGGCGGATTCGGTGGTGGTTTTGGTGGCGGTTTCGCCGGCCGCGACAACCAGCGTGCGGCCCCCGCCCGTGGCGGTGAGGGTGGTGGTTTTGGTGCCCGCGATGACCGGGGTTTTGCCCCCCGCCGCGATGGTGACAGCTATGGCCGCAAGCCCGGCTTCGGTGACGCAGCAGGCCGTGGCGGTTTCGCCCCCCGTGGTGATGCGGGCGCGCCGCGCGGTGACTTTGCGCCCCGCAAGCCCAGCTTCGCCAAACCCGCTGGCGGTGGCGGCGGCAAGCCCTTTGTGGCCCATGATGCCCGCAAGCGTCCTGCACGCCCGGCACGCTGATTCGTCCGTTGGCCTCGTCTTGTCGAGGTGGTTTTTAAAAGGCTGGTACCGCAAGGTGCTGGCCTTTTTTGTTGTTGTGGGCACCCTGGATCAAGAATATGGAGAGCAGCTCGACAATAATTGCCCAGGGAGGAATCTGCAGTGTCGTCTTCGTTATCTTCCGGTGCAGACTTTGAGCACATGTTTGAGCTGGCGCCTGTATCCCTTTGGCTGGAGGACTACAGCGCCCTGAAGCAGCTTTTTGACAGTTGGCGCGCTGCAGGGGTCGTCGATCTCCGTGCCCACCTTGCGCAGGACCCCACGCGGGTACGGCAATGCAGCGCTGCCCTGAAGGTGATGAAAGTCAATCGCCGCACGCTGGAGCTGTTTGCGGCCGAGAGCCAACAGGTACTTGAAGCGAATCTGGACAAGGTTTTCAGGGATGACATGCACGACGCGGTCTCCCATGAACTGGCGGCGCTGTGGTCCGGGCAGCTTGAGTTCTCGAACCAGACCGTCAACTATGCGCTGGATGGCCGGCGTCTTGACGTTCAGATCCGCGCACGCATCCTGCCTGGGTACGAATCCGATTGGAGCCGAGTTCTGCTCTCGTTGGAAGACATCACAGCCCAGGTACGTGGGGCCCGCCAACTTCGGCGCAGCGAACAATATGCACGGGATTTGTTCGAGCATTCACCGGTCTCACTGTGGGTCGAGGATTTCAGCGCCGTGAAAAGCCTGCTCGACGGCGTTCGCGCGCAGGGCATTGACGACTTCAAGACATTCATCACGGTGCATCCCGAATTCGTCACGCGCTGCATGCAGGAGATCCGCGTGATCGATGTCAACCAGCAGACGCTGCGCATGTTCGGTGCCTCTAGCAAGGAGATGCTCCTCAATAACATCGGACGGGTATTTCGGGGCGAGATGCACGAGTCTTTCGCTGACCAGTTGCTGGACCTGTGGGAGGGCAAGACCTTCCAACAGCGCGAAGTGGTCAACTACGCGTTGTCGGGTGATGCGGTGCATATTCACATGCAGTTCTCGGTGCTGGCAGACCACCTGGCGGACTGGGGGTTGGTGCTGCTGTCGTTGGTGGACATTACCGCGCGCAAGAAAGCGGAGGCGTACCTGGAATACCTTGGCAAGCATGATGTCTTGACCCAGCTCCGCAACCGGGCCTTTTATGCCGAAGAACTCAACCGTGTCACCCGCAAGGGACCCTGGCCTTTGTCCATCATTGCGATTGACCTGAACGGACTCAAGGTCGTGAACGATGAGCAGGGCCATGCTGCGGGCGATTCCATGCTGCGCAGGGTGGGCGAAGTGCTGGCCAAGGCCGTGGACCCCCCTGCCTGCGCTGCACGCATTGGTGGAGATGAGTTCACGGTGTTGCTGCCGGGCATGGACGAACGCAGCGCCTTTGCGCTGCAGGATCGCATCCTCTCCATGCTCGATTTGAACAACCAGTTCTATCCAGGCCAGCCGATCAGCCTGGCCATGGGCGTGGCCTCCTGCCGTTCGGGCGATATGGTGGAGGCAACCATCCATCGCGCCGACCAGGCCATGTATGCTGAAAAGATCCGGTACTACCAGGACAGGGGTGTGGACAGGCGGCAAGTCCCATAGAAGCCGCCACCGGATGCACCGCAGCTGAGGCGGTATGCAATGTGGGGCATGGCTGAAAACTCAGCCCGCGTGCACCGCATAGCCATACAGCCGCTCGGGAGGCACTCGGGCCAGCAAGCTGCGGTCCGAGGCCGGGCCCGTGATGGCATAGGCGGCCTGCGAGGTATCACGGTGCAGCGTGGTGGTGACACCCTTGCCTTGTGAGTCCGTCACAGCGGCGACCAGTGGGGTGCGCGCTTCCGAGCCGCGGCGCATCACCACCCCCATTTCTCCAGATGCCATTTGCACGAAATCGCCGGGAGGGTAAATGCCCAGCACCTTGATGATCGCCATGGAAAATGGCCCCCCCTTGTCATCCCGGAACATCAGCCGGGCGGCGTCCTGGATCGAGAGCGGCTGCCGCAGTTGCCGAGGGCTGATACGTGCCATGAACAGGTCCGCCATGCGCAGTACCTGAGCAGCGTCGCTCACCGATGAGATAGCTTGTGGGTACCCTGTGCCGTCTGTCTGTTCGTGGTGTTGCATCACCGTGGTGAGCCATTCTGTGTCCGTGACGCCTGCTTTCTCCAGAATGGCGACACTGAGTGCGGGATGCGCCCGGATTTGCGCGCGCTGCCGGTCCAAGGCGGGGTAGTCTTGCGCCGCCATCTGCCCCTGCAGTTCGGCAATGCTTGCGTTCATCGTCAGCGCAGCCAGAGTGAGTAGCCGTGTACGCGCGGCGGTCCATCCAAGCTGTCGTGCCATCAATATGCTGAGTAGCGCGGTGTAGACCGCGTGGCTGTATCCGTAGCGCAGATGTTTGGCCTGATCCTGCCGAATTGCCATGAACAAGCCGATATCGGCATCCTTTTCGGCAAGCTCCAGAATTTCATCGGTCAGCGCGTATATGGCGTCGAGACCATCGGAGGTATCTCCAAGTCGGGGCAGCGCTGTTTCCAACGCGTCGATGGAGAGTGTCCAGCGGGTATAGAGGCTTTCCAGCGGCTTGGCTGGCGGGGCCTCCAATGCCTCCACCGCCTTGAACTCTTCGACATCGACAAACATGCCACGTTCCAGCAGTGCTTCCAGCTGGGCATCGCTACGGATCACATGTCCGCGTGCCAGCAGGAGCGTGCAGTCCTGGTTGCGCACATTCCAGGGCAACGGGACTCCCACCCGTATTTTGGATTCAACCAATTTCAAGAGTTGCATGGTTGTCCTCAGGCACCTAGAGCCTCCCTCTCTCGCGTGCACACGCTTGTGCCGGGAGTGGGAGGGAAGCCCCATTGTTGCAGCATGCATGGTGATTCACAACACATGCGGGTCAATCGGGCGCGGCGATCCGGCCCACATCCGGCCAGCGATGGTGCAGATAGATCCATGCTGCCATGCCCACGCACATCATGAGCAGCGACGCCAGGGCCAGCAAGACGGTCGAGTGCATGACCAGCGGAACCAGCACGCCTGCAACAAGACCATTGGCGGTAGAGCCCACAAACGCCTGCATGGACGATGCCATGCCACGGCGCTCGGGGTGGAGGTCCAACACCAGCAAGGTCACGACAGGCACCATCAGTGCCCAGCCGAACGCGAAGATGGCAATCGGTGCAAGTGACCATGCCGCGTGCGCCGGGAGGAGCAGGTTTGCTCCAAGGTTGAAGACAGCTACCGTGAACATGATCACAAAGCCGTGCCGTATTTGTCGTTTTGGCGCGATCTTTCCGGCCAGACGCCCGCTGAGCCACGCACCGCCCATGATGCCGGAAATGGTTAGTAAAAAGAACCAAAAGAACTGGGTGGGGGCCAGCGCGAGGTGTTCGCCCAGGAAGGCGGGCGCTGCCAGCACGTAAAGAAACATCCCGTTGAAGGGAACCCCGCTGGCGAGCGCCAGCAGCACAAAACGCGGGCTGGACCCTAGCTGCCAGTACCCCCGCATCAGATGCGGAATGTTGAACGGCTGGCGATGTTCGGCCTGCAGTGTTTCGGGCAGGAGCCTGAAGTTCGCGACCCAAAGTGCAACGCCCACAAAGGTCAGAAACCAGAAGATGCTGTGCCAGCCCGCATGCACAAACAACCAGCCGCCCACGATGGGTGCGATGGCCGGGGCTACGCCAAAGTAAATCGTGACCTGGCTCATCACCTGCTGCGCGCGCGCCGGTGGAAACATGTCGCGGATGACCGCACGCGACACCACGATCCCCGCCCCGGTGGACAGTCCCTGCAGTGCCCTGAACGTTATGAGCTGGCCGATGCTTTGCGAAAGCGCACAACCTGCCGAGGCCAGCGTGAACATGGCAATCCCGCACAAGACAACCGGCCGCCGACCAAAGCTGTCCGCGAGTGCCCCGTGGAAGAGGTTCATGAACGCAAAACCAAAGAGATACGCCGACAGGGTCTGCTGCATCTCCACCGGGGTGGCGCCCAGGGCGGTGGCAATCCCTGTGAAGGCAGGGATGTAGGTATCAATGGAGAAGGGGCCCAGCATGCCCAGCACGGCCAGGAGGGCGGCCAGGGCCCATTGGGGGGCGCGCCAGAGTGTGTGGGCGTTGGGATTCATCGGTGAGGCGATAGGGTGCGGCGGCGAGAGATGGCGGAGGCGTGTGGCCGAGGCTGGTGGCCGTTGCGACAGGAGCCTTCAGGGCTTGGTTTTTTGGGGTACCAGTTGGCCCCCGGATGCAAATCGGAACCAGCCTTCCATCCAGCCCAGGCCGAACAGCGCGAGGGTCTGCTCATAGTACGCCGTGGGGCGAATGGGGCTTGCGGCCAGGCGGCTGCGCTGTGCTTGCAGTGCGGTGTTTTCCCCTTGCGCCTGCAGGAAAGGCAGCATGGCTGCCGTGAAGCCCGCCGGCCCAGGGCCGGAGCCCTGCCCGGTCAGTACATCAATGGACTCAGGGGGGTGGCCCTGCTCGCGCACATACCTTGCCATGGGGCCCAATGCAGCCAGCAAGGATTTGCGGCCTGGGGCGGCAGGGTTCAGCATGCCGGCCCACAGGTAAACGCGAATGGCGTTGTAGGTGCCTTGGCCCTTTTCTTTGCCTTTTTCGTCAATGAGAAAACCTTGCCGTGCGTCGTACAAGGTCCAGTCAGGGGTATAGCCTTTGGGGGATGATCCCACCACGATTTTCTCGGAGCTTTGGGCCAGTTGTTTCCAGGCGGCCTGAGGGTAGAGTGTGGCCAGCCGCTGCATGACCTGCAAGGGTAAGTAGCTGGGATTGAGTTTCCACCGGCCTTCGCCCTCTACAAAACCGTGCGGTGCTGGCAGCAGGCTCAGGCCCAGACCTGGGAGGTCTGCAGTTTCTTCGGCAATGATCCGCGCAGCCAGGCGGACTCCCAACGCGTGGTATTGCGGTGCTTTCCATAAACGGGCGGCTTCGCCCAGAGCATAGGCAATCCAGAGGTCTGCATCAGATGCCGCGTTGCTGTCGAGGATGCCCCAGGAGCCATCCGGCCGGCGCCCCCACAGCCATGCAGGCAGACGTGCGCCCAGGTCTCCACCGCTCAGATTGTTTTCGGTCCAGCGCAGGAGGGTATCGAAACCCTTGCGATCATTGGCCACCAGGGCAAAGAAAAGCCCGTAGGCCTGGCCTTCAGAGTAAGTACGTCCTCCTTCCCCATCGTCCGAGACGATCCGGCCTTCTTCGCTGGTGAATTGCGCCTTGAAGGCGTCCCAAGCAGGCCAGTTGCCTCCCCGGGCCAGTCCGGCCGGCGCACGTGTTTGTGCCTGCGCGCGTGGCAGCACGCAGGGTGCGATCAGACCCAGTCCTGTGAGAAGGGCCGTTCGCCGTAAGAGCGATGCAGTCATGTTGGGAGAATTCTTGTTTCTCGAGGGCAATGGTGTGGGCATTTTCCTGGGGTCTGCCAATGGCAGCGTCTGCACGGTTTTTGGCTGAAAAAGCCACCCGGAACTTGCGGGGCAAGGCGGCGTGCCCAAGGGGTTCCCTATACTAGTACAGCACTGGTGCAGCCGCCCGAAGTTCCGAAACTTGAAGAGGGTGTATTCGCGATCTGCGGGGTTGCGGTGCGCGACTGCCAGCACGCTCTGAATCCAAGGTGCTACAAAAGGCGGGGCCCTTTGCCCCGAAAGTATTGCGGTAGAGGCGCTATTTCAGTGCTAACTTGCTCAAAGTCATGGATCAAATGCAACAGCAACTATTGGGCGGGACTGGCGATATTCCAGGGGTTCAAATCAGGCGACTACAACCTTGGGAAGACGAGCGTGGACGGCTGACGGAGGTTTTTCGTAACGAATGGCACCCAACCCTTCTCCCTGTGCAGTGGAACCATGTCCGGTCCAGGCCCCGCGTCTTGCGAGGGGTTCATGTGCACGTTCGGCACACCGATCATCTGTTGGTGCTGGGTGGCACGATGCTGCTGGGTCTGGTAGACCTGCGAGAGGGGACTGAGCATTTCCGGCGGAGTACGGTGCTTGAACTTAGTGGCACCGAGCCCACCATGGTCAGCATTGAGACAGGGGTCGCACACGGCTTTTACTTTCCAGAGCCCGCAGACATTCTGTATTCCGTCACGCACTACTGGGATCCCGTGACGGATGAGTTGGGTTGCCGATGGGACGACGCTGGGCTCGGGCTGGATTGGCCCGTCAGCGATCCCATACTGTCTCCAAGGGATCAAAACGCCAAATCCCTCAACGCATTGCTGGAAGAGTTGCGCGATACCAAGGACAAGCCATGGTGAAGATCGGGCTACTGGGATGTGGCCGCTGGGGGCGGCTGATTCTGCGCGACCTGAAGCAGTTGGGGGCGCACGTCGCGGTCTTGGCCGTAGGGGAGGCAAGCCGTGCCCGTGCTTTGGAGGGCAAGGCCGACGCAGTGGTTTCCACCCTTGATGCGCTGCCGGAGGTGGATGGATATGTGGTGGCTGTGCCCACCGCGCTGCATGCAGCCTTTCTCCGGCAACTGGTGCCGATGGGCAAGCCCATCTTTTGCGAAAAACCCTTCACCTCCGACGCTTCAGAGGCGAGAGCCCTTGCGCATTTGGCTGGCGACAGAATTTTCATCATGGACAAGTGGCGCTACCACGGTGGCGTGCTCGCCCTGGCTGCGCTGGCCCGGTCTGGCGAATTGGGCCCGGTGTTGGGGCTCAAGACGACCCGGCTGGGATGGGGCAACCCTCACATGGACGTAAGCGCTGACTGGATACTGCTCCCGCACGATCTGAGCATCGCCATTGAGATTCTGGGCTACCTTCCAAAACCAACTGCTGCCTGGGCCGAAACCAGCGAAGATGGTTTGATAGCGCTCTCCGGGATTCTGGGGCTAGAGGATCGGAGCCGCCCATGGATGCAGTTTGAAATCGGAGCCCGTTCCCCTGTCCATCGACGGACTGTCGAATTGCGCTGCCGCGATGGCATTGCCTCGTTAAGCGACGCGTACGACGACCATATTGCTCTGCAGCGCACGGTCAACTGCCTGGCGGAGGCGGGTGCATCGAGTGTGGAAATGCGCCCCGTTGCCACCACCATGCCCCTTTTGCTGGAGCTGACAGCGTTCCTGGAGTACCTGTGCCATCGCCAGGGGCCTCCCAAGAGCAGCGCAGCGGAAGGCTTGCTGGTGGTTGAGCACATTTCGCGATTGCGGACACTCGCTGGGCTGGGCGGATGATTGGATGAGCGATCCTCTCTTTACGGTTGTGATCCCCACACACGACCACGCAGATACCTTGTGGTATTCGGTGGCCAGCGTGCAGTGGCAAACGTGCCAGGGCTTCGAGTTGTTCATCGTAGGGGATGGCGCGCCCCAGCGTACGCGCGAAATTGCCCAGACTCTGGCGGGGCGGGACCCCCGCATTCGCTATTTCGACAACCCCAAAGGTCAGCGGCATGGCGAGGCCTACAGGCATTTGGCCTTGCAGGAGGCGAAGGGCCGTTTTGTCGCCTATCAGTCGGACGATGACCTGTGGCTGCCGGATCACCTTGAAACGCTGGCGGATGCGCTGGCACAACACGATCTGGTTCACAGCATGCAGATCGATGTATCGCCTTCCGGCCAGACGGCCACCTGGCCGTTTGATGCTTTCGAGGACGACCAGCAAATCGCGCGCATGCGAAAGTCGGCGGGCGGCTTCGGCTTGGCCTGTGGAGCGCATACGCTTGCCGCCTATCGGGCACTGCCGACAGGGTGGTGTCCCGCGCCACTTGGCATCAACACCGATCTGCACTTCTGGCTGCAAGTGCTGGAGCAAACCGGGGTGCGCTACGCCTCGGTCAAATGGCCGACCGTGCTCCATTTTTCTTCAGTTACGCGCCGTAGCCTGTCCAACGCTGAAAGGGTGGCGGAACTGGAGAGATGGTGGGGCGACCTGCAAGGCCCGGAAAAGCGGCTGGCCCTGCTGAAAAGCGTGTTACTTCGCGTCAATGGCCATTGCTACGCTCAACCCAAACTGCAGGCAGAAATGGAAGCGCTCAAGAGCAGCCTATCCTGGCGGATCACGGCGCCGCTGCGCACATTGGTGAGCCGACTCGGTATCAGGCCCTGACCCTTGCCCCTGACCTTTGCATTTGGCGGAGTCTGAATCCGGTGAGAGGTTGCAGAGGCGATTCACTCTGCCTCACACGGTAGCCAGAAAAACAAAAAAGCCGACGCTACGTTGAAGTAGCACCGGCTTTATGCGCCTTGCGGCTTTCGTTTGGTGGGTCCTGAGTGACTCGAACACTCGACCTACGGATTAAGAGTCCGCTGCTCTACCAACTGAGCTAAGAACCCAAACTTTTCGTTGATCTGTCCGCATTGCTGCAGAGCCTCGAATTATGCACTAGTTTTTTGTGGCTTGGCAAGCGGTCCACAAAATTATTGCATGGCATTGCGGCTTGCCAGTTCGACAAAAAGGCCGCTGTGGTCCAGCTCGCCCAGGCCGTGGTCTACGCCTTCGGCATACAGGGTCTCGAACAGGGCGGTGATGGGGGCGTCGAAGCCGATCTCGCCCGCCGTCGCCAGGGCGTTGCGCATGTCCTTGAGCTGCACGGCCATGCGGCCGCGGGGGGCGAAGTCACGCTCCACCATGCGCTGGCCATGCAGCTGCAGGATGCGGCTGTCGGCAAAGCCGCCCTGAATCGCTTCGCGCACTTTGGCCATGTCGGCCCCACCCTTGGCGGCAAACAGCAAGGCCTCGGCCACCGCACCGATGGTGATGCCCACGATCATCTGGTTGGCCAGCTTGGTGAGCTGGCCAGCGCCGTGTGGGCCCACATGGGTGGCGCGGCCGCAGGCGGAAAACACGGGCTCGGCCTGTGCAAAGTCTTCGGGGCGCCCGCCGACCAGGATGGCGAGCGTGCCATTTTCTGCCCCCACGGTGCCGCCCGACACGGGTGCATCCAGGTGGGCCAGGCCCATCTCGCCCAGGCGCGCAGCGTGGTCGCGCGCCTCACGAGGCTGGATGGAGGCCATGTCGATGAACAGGGCACCTTTGCGCATGGCCTTGGCGGTTCCCGCATCAAAGAGGACTTGCCCCACAACGGGGCCGTTTTCCAGCAGGCTGATCACTACATCGGCGTTCTGGACTGCTTCGGCGGGGGTGGTGTGGACGGCGATGCCCAATGCTGTCAGGGGCTCTGCCTTGGCGCGGGTGCGGTTCCATGCATGCACCTGATGGCCGGCGTCCTTCAAGCGGCGTGCAATGGGGTGGCCCATCATGCCGATGCCAAGGACTGCAATGCGAAGCGGGGTGGTGGTCATGGCGTCATTCATCCAGGATCGTTGTCTCTTTGTGCATCATGTGCCTTTTTGGTGCATCACCCTGTCACGGAGCTTGCAGCATGGCGGGATTGGAATGATGATCCCGCACAGCCACAGGAGACTTTACCCATGAGCCTGCCCTTGCACGACCCCGCCTGGCTGGAGCGCATGTACAACAACCGCGCCCTGGTGCCCGACCACATGGACTACCTGCAGCGCTGGGCCGGGGATTCTGCCCAAGTGCGTGCGAGCCAGCCTTGTGTGCTGGATGTGCCGTATGGCACCGGCACTGGGGAGGTGCTGGATATTTTCCCCTCTGCGCGGGCCTCGGACCTTGGCGTGCCTGTGCTGGTGTTCATCCACGGCGGGTACTGGCGCTCGCTCGACAAGTCAGACCACTCGTTCATTGCACCTCCCTTTACGCAGGCGGGCTTTTGTGTGGTGGTCGTGAACTACGCGCTGTGCCCCGGCACGCCCGAGGCGCCTGTCACCATTCCCCATATCGTGCGGCAGATGGAAAAGGCGCTGGAATGGGTGTGGCGCCACATTGCCAGCCATGGTGGGGATCCACGGCGCGTCACGGTGGCCGGGCATTCGGCGGGCGGCCAACTGGCGGCCATGATGCTCACCAGCGTGTGGCCCCTGATCGGCGACGGTCTGCCCGACGGGCTGGTGCGCAATGCGCTGTCGATTTCGGGCGTGCATGATCTGGAACCGATCATGTACACGCCCATGTACCAGTCGGTGCTGAACCTGACGGAGCAGCAGGTGCTGCAATACAGCCCTGCCCGCCTGCTGGAGCCCGCCACCGGCACGCTCCATTGCGCCGTGGGTGCGGATGAAAGCCCCGAATTCCTGCGGCAGAACCAATTGATGCAAGACGCCTGGGGCAGCCACTTCGTGCCCCGTAGCGTGAGCTTGCCCGGCCTGCACCACTTCAGCATCGTGGACGCCTTGGCCAGGCCGGGGCATGACCTGCACCACATGGCGCAAAACCTGCTGCGATCCTGACGCAGGCCACTGGCACCGAGCTACATCAACAGGTGCTCACCCGCGTTGTCGCCGCCCAGGATCACGTAGTTCACCTTGCGGATGTCCATCAGCTTCTTGCCACCGGCATAGCTGATAGAGCTTTGCACGTCCTGCTCCATCTCTACCAGCGTGCCGGCCAGCGGGCCCTTGACGGGTTCGAGGATGCGCTTGCCCTCGACGTGTTTGTATTCGCCCTTGTTGAAGTCGCTGGCCGAGCCGTAGTACTCCTTGAAAAGCGCACCATCGACTTCCACCGTCTTGCCAGGTGATTCCTCATGGCCTGCGAACAGCGAGCCGATCATCACCATGCTGGCGCCAAAACGGATGCTCTTGGCGATGTCGCCGTGGCTGCGGATGCCACCATCGGCAATGATGGGCTTGGTCGCCACACGGGCGCACCACTTGAGGGCCGACAGCTGCCAGCCACCCGTGCCAAAGCCGGTCTTGAGCTTGGTGATGCACACCTTGCCCGGGCCCACTCCCACCTTGGTGGCGTCCGCGCCCCAGTTCTCCAGGTCGATGATGGCCTCGGGCGTGGCCACGTTGCCGGCAATCACAAAGGCCTTGGGCAGCTTGGCCTTGAGGTAGCCGATCATGTTCTTCACGCTGTCGGCATGGCCGTGGGCGATGTCGATGGTGATGTATTCGGGCGTGATGCCTTCGGCCACCAACTGGTCCACGGTGTCGTAGTCGGGTTGTTTGACGCCGAGCGAGATCGAGGCGTAGCAGCCCTTGGCATGCATATCCTTGACGAACTGGAGGTTGTCCAAGTCAAACCGGTGCATGACGTAGAAGTAGCCGTTCTGGGCCATCCAGGTGCAGATCTTTTCGTCCACCACCGTTTTCATGTTGGCCGGCACCACGGGGATGCGGAATGAGCGTCCGCCCAGCTCCACGCTGGCGTCGCATTCCGAACGACTTTCCACGCGGCATTTGCGGGGCAGCAGCAGGACGTTGTCGTAGTCGAAGATTTCCATGAGATTCCAAGCTCCTTTGAAAAGGTCGCCCGCGAAGGATTTCACGGGCGTGGGCGCTTGGCTTGGGACCGGCTTTGTGGGCACTGGCGTGGTAACCAGCTCCGAACCCCGCAGATTGCGCGGGCACAAAAAACCGGGCGTCAAGAAACTTGGGCCCGGTGATTGATTCTNCGGTGCGGGTATGACCGGTATCACCGGCGTCACCTGCAAGTGGACTGCGCAGCCGCAATGACGCGGCCCTGGGCATCCTGCACCCAGCCCACCATGCGCAGCCGCTCGGCCTGTGCGCCTTCCGGGATGCGCATGGACCGGGTTTCCATCCATTTCATTTGCTCTGATTTTGATAGCTTATTGCGCTTATCTAATGTGCCATGGAGCATGTTTCGAACCATATTTCGTGCCACTTTCGTGCCTTCGGTGCCTGCAGGCACGGATTCGACAAGCAGCAGGTAGAAGTCCATGGCTGCGGGCGCCGCACCGGTGCGCTGTGCAGCCCGTTGCACGGGCGTGAACGCGATGGCCGTGCCCAGGTAGTCGTTGAACGGCATGCCATGGGCCACGCGCAGGCGGGCGGGCATGGTCGCTTCGATCGCAGCAGTGTGCACATCGGTGGCGACAGGGGGCTTGCGGCCCAGGGTCTGCAGGCGGGCCAGGGCGTCGCTGGTGGCGGCGGCCGACAGGGGCGCGTCGTCGCCGGCCTTGCCCGGCACGATCCAGTCCAGGACCGCCGCGCCCGCCGTGGCAGAGGGCGCGGGGGTGGCCGCATCGCTCCAGCAGGCTTCGCAGTCGGCGCTGATGAAACGCTCGAAAATGGCCACGGGCTGTGGGGTACCGTCACTGCTGCAACTGGCCTGGGCCAGCGCAGAAGGTGCATGGGTCAGTGCAAGGGCCAGAAGGCTGGCCAGGGTGCGGGCAATGTTTTTCATGGGCTCCAGGGGAGGGCGCCGGGGCGCTTTCTACAATGGCCGCATGTTCCCACAAGACCCGTTCCCGGGTGCACCCGAAGCCCTGGTGCCCCCACACGCTGCTGCGGCCTCGGCTGCAGCGCCCCTCCTGGCCAACCTGAACGACGAGCAACTGGCTGCCGTCACGCTGCCCGCAGGCCACGCGCTCATCCTGGCGGGGGCGGGCTCGGGCAAGACGCGTGTGCTCACCACCCGCATTGCCTGGCTGTTGCAAAACGGCTATGCCACGCCCGGCGGCATTCTGGCCGTCACTTTCACGAACAAGGCGGCCAAGGAAATGGTGGCCCGCCTGTCGGCCATGCTGCCGGTGAACGTGCGTGGCATGTGGATCGGCACCTTCCACGGCCTGTGCAACCGGCTCTTGCGCGCGCACCACAAGGCGGCCGGCCTGTCGCAGTCGTTTCAAATTCTGGATACGCAGGATCAGCTCTCGGCCATCAAGCGCCTGTGCAAGCAGCACAACGTGGACGACGAGCGTTTTCCGCCCAAACAGCTGTCCTATTTCATCGCCAACTGCAAGGAAGAAGGCCTGCGTCCCGGCGACGTGCAGACGAATGACAGCGATGCACGCAGAAAGGTCGAGATCTACCAGCTCTACGAAGAACAATGCCAGCGCGAAGGTGTGGTTGACTTTGGCGAGCTGATGCTGCGCAGCTACGAACTGTTGCGCGACAACGACCCCATCCGCGAGCACTACCAGCGCCGCTTTGCGCACATCCTGGTCGACGAGTTCCAGGACACCAACAAGCTGCAGTACGCCTGGCTCAAGCAACTGGCGGGCAACGAGGTGGGCGGGCGCTTTGAAGCCCGTGGCAGCGTGATTGCCGTGGGCGACGACGACCAGAGCATCTACGCGTTTCGCGGTGCGCGCGTGGGCAACATGACCGACTTCGTGCGCGAATTTGACGTGCAGCGCCAGATCAAGCTGGAGCAGAACTACCGCAGCTATAGCAACATCCTCGACTCGGCCAACCACCTCATCAGCCACAACAGCCGCCGCTTGGGCAAGAACCTGCGCACCACGCAGGGCGCGGGCGAGCCCGTGCGCGTGTACGAGGCCAGTTCCGACCTGGCCGAGGCGCAGTGGATGGTCGATGAGATCAAGCAGCTGGTGCGCAACGATGGCTTTGAGCGCAAGGAAATCGCCGTGCTCTACCGCAGCAATGCGCAAAGCCGGGTGATCGAATCGGCCCTGTTCAATGCCAGCGTGCCCTACCGTGTGTATGGCGGCCTGCGCTTCTTCGAGCGCGCTGAAATCAAGCATGCGCTGGCCTACCTGCGCCTGTTGGAGAACCCGCACGACGACACCAGCTTCACGCGGGTCGTCAATTTTCCACCGCGTGGCATCGGCGCGCGCAGCATCGAGGTGCTGCAGGACGCCGCCCGCGCCGCCGGCTGCTCGCTGCACGATGCGGTGAGCGCCGTGCCCGGCAAGGCGGGCGCCAACCTGGGCGCGTTTGTCGCCATGGTGGATGTGCTGCGCGAGCAGACCCAGGGCCTGAACCTGCGCGGCATCATCGAGCAGATGCTCGAATCCACGGGCTTGGTGGAGCACTTTCGCACCGAAAAGGAGGGCGCCGACCGCATCGAGAACTTGCAGGAGCTGGTCAACGCGGCCGAGAGTTTTGTCACCCAAGAGGGCTTTGGCCGCGATGCCGTGGCCCTGCCTCTGGACGAGCACGGCACACCGCTCACGCAAAGCGCGGTGAGCCAGGGGCTGGACCCCAACGCGCCGGTGCTGGATGAGCCGCTCAGGCCCGCAGTGCCGGGCATCGTGGACGCCGACACGGGCGAAACCCTCTCGCCCCTGGCGGCCTTCCTGACCCACGCGGCGCTGGAGGCGGGCGACAACCAGGCCCAGGCCGGGCAAGACGCCGTGCAACTGATGACCGTGCACGCCAGCAAAGGGCTGGAGTTTGACGGTGTGTTTATCGGCGGCATGGAAGAGGGCCTGTTCCCCCACGAAAACTCCGCCAGCGAGCGCGACGGCCTGGAGGAAGAACGCCGATTGATGTATGTGGCCATCACCCGCGCCCGCAAGCGCCTGTACCTGAGCCACTCGCAAACGCGCATGCTGCACGGCCAGACGCGCTACAACATCAAGAGCCGCTTCTTTGACGAGCTGCCGGAAGCCGCGCTCAAGTGGATCACGCCCAAGCAGCAGGGGTTTGGTTCGTTTGCTCCTAATTCAGGAGCTTCTAGCGCTTATCCATCAAGCGCTAGAGGCCAATTTGGCTTCAAATCCGAGACGTTTGCCAGCCCACCCGTGCCCGTGCAGAAGACCGCGCCCTCCCACGGCCTGCGCGCAGGCATCAACGTGTTCCACACCAAGTTCGGCGAAGGCAAGGTGCTGGCCATCGAAGGCACGG
This sequence comes from Acidovorax sp. Root275, assembly GCF_001428965.1. Lineage (NCBI taxonomy): Bacteria > Pseudomonadati > Pseudomonadota > Betaproteobacteria > Burkholderiales > Comamonadaceae > Acidovorax > Acidovorax sp. Root275. Next base: position 664,418 of record NZ_LMJH01000008.1, read on the forward strand.
GCGACGACGCGCGTGCGCAGGTCAACTTCCCGCGCCACGGCACCAAGTGGCTGGCGTTGTCGGTGGCCAAGTTGACGGTGGTGGATTGAGCGCAGCCACCGCGCCTGCTTCTGCGCCGATCCTGGTGGTGCTGGGCGGGCTGCCCGGCGTGGGCAAGAGCACGGTCGCCCATGCGTTGCTGGCGCTCTGGCCTGCGGTGTACCTGCGCATCGACACCATCGAGCAGGCGCTGCGGGATTCCGGCGTGCTCGTCGCCGGGGATGTGGGCGCGGCCGGCTACCGGGTGGCCTGCGCGTTGGCGCGCACCCAGCTTGCGCAGGGCATGCCGGTGCTGGCGGACTGCGTCAACCCGCTGCCGGTGACGCGCGAGGCCTGGCGCGCCGTGGCGCGCGGCGCCCAAGTGCCCGTGCTGGAGGTGGAAGTGATCTGCTCGGACGCCGCAGAGCACCAGCGGCGCGTGGAAACACGGGCCATTGGCGTCCCTGGGCTGGTGGGGCCCACCTGGCAGGCCGTGCTGCAGCATGACTACATGCGCTGGGATCAGGAGCGACTCGTGGTGGACACAGCGCGCTGCAGCGTGGGCGAAGCGGCGCAGTACATCCTGTCTGCGCTGCGCGAGCGCACAGCGCGAACTAACCAGGCGACTTAAGCCGGCAGGCAGTGCGCCGTGGTGTCCGGCAGCGCCAGCTTTTCGGCCACCAAGCCTTTGCGCTCGGGGGAGATCAGTGCCCCCAGCCCCTGCATGACCGTGACTTCGGCGCCGGCTTCCTTGTCGCGGTAGCACTTGCCGAGCAGGTCCAGGGTGCTCACCAGTGCCTGTGCCTGGGGTGCTGAGGTTTTCTGGAGGGATGCGGCCTGCTGCTTCAGCCAGGTCTCATAGACCTCCAGGGTGGCCTGCGGCAGCTTGGTGCGCTCGGCCTCGGGAATCATGCTCGCATACAGGGCCTGGAGGCTTTGTACGCCCGGTTGCCCCATCACCAGCACGGCGTCGTAGCGCGCCTCGTAGGCGCCTTGCCGGTAGATCACTTGGTGGATCTGGTAGCGCAGCTTGCCCTTGTCACCCCCCAATGTCCGGATCAGGTCGCGCGCGGCGGCGCTGTGGCGGTCGCTGGCGAACTGCGCTTCCAGGGCCGACGCAATTTGCGCATCGGTCGGGTAGCGAACTGCGCCCAGGGTTTCTGGCGCGGATGAGGGGTTGCACCCGAGCAAGGCGCCTGCCGCACCCATATACAAAAAGCCACGAAAGATAATTAATTTCATATTTATGACAATTTAATGGATGGAATTTTTATATTTTCCAGTAGACAAGGATTTCTGAATGTTATTCAGGGTTTCATAATGATTTTAAGTGTAAGTGCATGTTGAGTTTTTTACGCAATCTCGTGCGGTTGGTTTGGTGGTCTGGCTGTGGGGATTTGGCAGGCCCTGATGTAAGTGCTTGTCCTACTTGCCTTATTTTTACAGGCAACACAGGGCGTGGCGGCTTGTCCGAGATTGTGGATAACTGGACAGAGGCCCGCCAGGACTGCTGCCTACATTTCTTTACTGGGTGCGTGGATACACCCATCAACAATTCGTTCGCAGGCCGCAAGAGGCTGCTCATCGATTAATTTTTAACCCATGGAAGGATTATTGATATGCGCAAACTTGCCATTACCACCCTTGCTACGCTGGCCTTCACCTGCAGCGCGGCTTTCGCCCAGAGCGGCAACGTCGCCATTCCGGGCTTGATCTCGGGCAAGGGCTCGGCGGGCTCCGAGGTGACCAACAGCAAGATCTCCGTCACCGGCAACAAAGCCACCAACGTGATCGCGGGCGGCGGCAAGGCGGGCATCAAGGTGGCCGAGGTGTCCATGGAAGGCGTGGCCAACGTCAACAGCATCAACATCACGGGCTCCAAGATCCGCAATTCGGAACTGACCGTGAGCGGCAACGAAGCCACCGACATCAAGGCCATTGGCGGCACGGCCAACGTGAACAGCATCAACATCAACTAGGCCTTTTGGTCCTGGCGGGCTGCCTTGCCGCCTGGCCCTTGCGGGGTCCATACGGCTGCCTTTCCATCCAAAGTCTGTTCGTCGAAAACTGGGAGCTGTGAGTGCACACAACGCGCAAGACGCAACCGCATGAAGCGGCCGCGCTATGGCTGGTCGGCATTTCCGTGGCCCTGGCGCCGATGCGTGCGGGGGCCCAGGAGTCCATGCTGGCTGGCGTGGGGTGGCACAAGAACAGCGCCGGCACGCAGGTGGATGCGGGCAGCCAGATCCAGGTGCACGGAAACCGGTCCACGGGCCCCGTGGTGTCGACTGGCGGCAAGGGCTCGGCCCTCGCCAATGCCGGGATGCGTGTTGATCTGGCTGGCACCGCGCAGGCCAATGGCATTGGCCTGGCGGCGATGGATGTGCGCCAGTCGCAGGTGCAGGTGCTGGGCAACCAGGTGACGGGTTTTGTGCATGCGCTGGGCGGCGCCGCCACGGCCAATATGGTGCTGGCCGCGAGCGCCACAGGCACGAAGCCGCTCACCGCGAGCCGCTTGCTGTTGCAGGGCAACCGCGCGGCCGATGTGGCAGCTTTCGGTGCCAAATCCGAGGTGCTGCTGGGCACCGGGTCGCTGCAGATGCCCGGCCGCGCCACGGCCAACAGCGTGCTGCTGGATGCGACCGAGGTGCGCAATTCCGAGGTGGCGCTCGCTGGCAACGAGGCCCGGCGTATCACGTCCATTGGCGGATCTGCGCTCGCCAATGCCCTCACAGCGGCCCGCTCGGTCTTGGTGGACACCCGCGTCCTGCACACCGCAAACCGTGCAGAAGATGTGCGAGCAGGCGGCGGTAGTGCGGGCGTGGGGCGTGGCACCATTGCCCAGGTCGATCTGACGGGGGTGGCCGCTGCCAACGCGGTCACCCTGGCGTCTAGTGAACTGAAGAATGCCCAACTCACCCTGGCGGGCAACGAGGCGGCCCAGGTCATCGCAACGGGTGGCAGCGCCCTGGCCAACAGCATCAGCTTCTCCGAGCACAAACTGGCCGGTTCGGCCAGGTACCAGGCGGGCGTATCGGGCAATACCGCACGCAACGTGCAAGCCTGGGGCGGCGAAGGCTCCATCCTCAGTGGGGCGTTGGCCGATGTGCGGGTGTCTGCCTCGGCCCTGGCCAACACCATCTCCGTGACCCGGGGCGAACTGGCTGAAGGGCCTGTGCACCGCCTCAGTGGCAACCAGGCCCGCGATGTGGTTGCGACCGGGGGTGGCGCAGGAGCCAACAGTCTCTGGCTGGACAACGCGACAGTGCGCGGTGGCAACGTGCTACTGGCAGGCAACGTGGCCGACAGGGTGCGGACGGCTGGGGGCTCGGGCACCATTGGCGGTGGCCTGGTAGGTGCCCTGGAACGCAATGGACGCGCCCTGGCCAACACCGTGGTGGCGGACCACCAGTCCACGCTGGAGCGGGCTGCCATCACCCTCAGCGGCAACCAGGGCCAGTCGATCACCGGCTCGGGTGGCCTGGCGGCGGCCAACACGGCCATGGTGAGCGAGGGGCGTGTGCAGGACACCACCCTGACCCTGGCGGGCAACCGCGCCGATGGGGTGCAGTCCACTGGCTATGCGGCGCAGGCTGGCAGGGGCCTTTTGTTTTCGGCCAGCCAGCAGTCGGCCGCGCTGGCGAACACGCTGGCGGTCACGGGTTCGCAGCTGGATGCTCAGACACTGACCCTGGCGGGCAATACCGCTTCGCGCCTGAATGCACGCGGCGGCGCGCTGCTGGCCAACAGCATTGCCCTCGAAAACGGTGCAGGCGCGCCCTCGCGGCTTTCGGCGGCAGGTGTTGTGACGGGCAATGCCGCCACGGACATGACCACTGCTGCGGATTCGGTGTCGGGTGCGGGCGGTCTGGCCGGGCGCGAAAGCCGCGCCCGGGCCGCCGCCAACGCCCTCGTGCTGCACGATGGGGCGCTGGTGGATGCCTCATCCCCCTGGTTGATCGCCGGGAACACCGCGCGCGGTGTACACGCGCCCGGAGGCACCGCCCTGGTCAATGCACTGTCGGCCTACCGTGGTGCACGGGTGCAGGGCAGCCCCGTGGTCATCGCGGGCAACACCGGCGAGGACATCCGCGCCGCTGGCAGTGGCGCACAGGCGCTGGGCCTGGGGGCCAAATCCAATGGGGTGCTGATCGCCAACGGGCTCTACATGGATGGTTCCGGTGCCACGGCGCTGGCCCAGAGCACCGTGCAGGTGGTCGGCAACACGGCGCGGCAATTGAACGCCGACGGTGGCCGCATCAACGCCAACGCGCTGTCAGTCAACGCCCAGGGTCGCGTGGACAGCAGCAGCCTGACGCTCGCTGGCAACACCGCAGCCAATGTGCGCAGCGAGGGGCGTGAGGGTACCGTGGGTGGTTTTGTGGCCTTTGGCAAAGGCGTGGGCCAGGCCAATGCCAACGCGGTCCAGGTGCTGGGGACCTTGCGTGCGGCCAGCCTGCAGCTGACGGGCAACTCGGCGGGGCGCGTGCAGGCCACCGAGGGCCTGGCGGCAGCCAACAGCTTTTCGCAAGGCGCCGGTGGGCGTGTGGATGGTGTGCAGGCGCTATTGGCGGGCAACACGGCTGTGTCCACCCAGGCCGACCAGGGCAGCACAGCGTTGGCCAACAGTGTGCAGGCTGATGGCACGCTGCAGGGCAGCTCAGTGCAAGTGGTGGCCAACCAGGGCAGCGCACGCGCAGCAGGCCAGGATGGGCTGGCCAACAGCGTGCGTGTGCAGGGCCGGGGGCGCCTCGCCGGTTCGTCGGTCACCGTGGCCGCCAACCAAGGCTCGGCACAGCAGGGGGTGGCCAACAGCGTGGACATCGCGGGCACTTTGCAGGGCGGCAGCATCACCATCCTGGGCAACCAGGGCTCGGCGCGCGATGGCGGGGCCATCAACAGCGTGGTGGGCGGTGGCCGCGTCACGGGCAGCCAGATCACCATCATTGGCAATGCGGGCTCGGCCACCGGCGGGCTGGCCAACAGCGTGCGCGCCGAGGGCAGCATCACCGGCTCCAACATCACCATCCTGGGCAACCAGGCCAGTGCGCAGGGTGGCAGCAGCAAGGTCAACAGCGTCACAGGCTCGGGCTCCATCAAGGGCAGCCAGGTCCTGATCGCGGGCAACACCGGCCGGGCCAGTGGCGGTGGCCTGGTCAACGGTGTGAACAACAGCGGCAGCATGGCCGGTGCGCAAGTTGCGGTGCTGGGCAACCAGGGCAACGCCACGGGCGGTGGCACTGTCAACAGCGTGGACAACCGGGGCCAGCTCTCGGGCCGGGTGCTGATTGCAGGCAACCGGGGCGGCGCCACCATGGGTGGCACGGTCAACTCGCTCGTGAACCACGGCGTGATGGCGGGCACGGTCGTGATCGCCGGCAACCAGGGGCAAGCAGCGATGGGTGGCGTGTCCAACTCGGTGGTCAACCAGGGCGTGATCACGGGCGCGGTGACCATCGTTGGAAACATGTCGGCCGCTGCAGCAGGCATGACCTCCGGCAGCGTGCGCAACGTGGGCGGCGCCATTACCGGCATTGTGGGTGTGGCGGGCAATACCCCGTTTGCCGCGAACCCTGGCTACACGTACACCATCCCTTCCACGGGCGTGGTGAACCAGTCTGTCACGGTGTTGCCTGCCGTGAATATTCTGAGCATGTAGAGGCTATTCGGCGGCCGCGCAATGGCGCCCTTTTTTTGGTTTTCTGTGGACGAAGGAGTGGCAATGAAATATCTGAACAGAACTGCCTCGGGGCGCGCACTGCGCACGCTTGGAGTGTGCGTGGGGGCCGGGGCGCTGGCGCTGCTGGGCGCGGGCGTACAGGCCCAAATGGTGAACTACGGCGAGCAGCTGGGCGCCTACAAGGACATGGCCCAGAGTGGCGTGCGGCTCAACGATGGGGTCTATCCATCGGTCAGCGCCAAAGCACGCGTGAACCGTGCGATTTCGCAGAACACCCTGGTGGACCAAAGTGCCCTGGTCCAGCCGGACGGCACGCTGAAGCTGCCCGAGGGGCAGAAAAACATCGTGATCCGTTCCACGTACTCCGACATACAGCGGGGTGCGGACGGCACGCTGCGCATTGCCAGCCCCGTGATCCAGGGCAACGTGAACGGCAACGTGACGCTCTATGTGGAAGGCAAGGGCGTGGAGAACATCACGGTCCTCAACTCGCGGCGTTGAACCGCAACAGCGCATCTACAGCTTTTGCAGCCCCGAGAGAGCGGGGCTTTTGATACCACCACGACAACAAAGAACCATGACGAAAAGAACATTGCGATGGGGAGCGCTGGCGCTGGCGGTGGCCACCCTGGCCGGTTGTGCATCCACCGAGAACGCGCTCAAGGACGCCAACACACTGCTGCAAGACCGTGAGGCGGACAAGCTGCTGCCGGTGACCAACCTGAGCCCTTATGCGCTGGCGTTGGGCCGCTTCGGTCGCATGCTCGACATCTACAAGGAGGGCGACCCTGTCATCTACATGCAGACGCGCAGCATCCTGGATGCCACCAACCTGTCGAGCCCGTTGGTGGGCGCCGAGATTCCCGGAGACATCACGGAAATGGTGCGCACGGCCGTCAACCGCATTGGTGCGCGCGTGGTCTATGTGCCTTACCACCCGGACTACCTGGTGTCGCAAGCGCAGCTGGGCGCCAAGTTCGGTGTGACCATGCCCGACTTCCTGATCACCGGCGCGCTCACGGAGTTTGACCGTGCCATTGCGGGCGCGGGGCGTGTGAATTCGGCGGGTATCGAGTTTGGCAAGGGCAATGGCAAGGTCACGCTGGGTGGCGACATCAAGCGCACGGCCATCTATTCGGCCCTGGCGCTGGACCTGAACCTGGTGAGCTTTGCCACGCAGCAGATGGTGCCGCAGGTGCAGGCCTCCAACGTGGTCAAGGTGCTCAATTTCAGCTCGGAAGACAACGCCAGCCTGGGCTTTTACGGCGATGCCTTCGGCTTCAAGCTCGAAGGCAAATACTTGCAGGGGCGCCACTCGGCCATCCGCACGCTGGTGGACCTGAGTGTGCTGGAGCTGGTTGGCAAGGCCACCAACACGCCGTATTGGCGCTGCATCCCCAACGGCACTCCCGACCCGGTGGTGGTGGAGAACATGCGCGCGGGCTACAACGCTTTGACGCCCGAACTCAAGCTCGGGTTGATCCAGGTCACGCTGCGCAAGTACGGCGAGCCGGTGCAGGTCACCCAGAAATACGACGCCGAGACCCGGCAGGCGCTGGAGAAGGTGTACGCACAGCGGTACGCCGCACTGGGCCCGGTGGACGTGATGACCTGGCAAGGCTTTGAGCCCCTGTTCTTTGGCGTGCCCATGGCCTGGGACACGGCGCAGAACCCCGCGTTGGCTGGTGCGGCCCCCGCTCCGGGCGGTGCGGCGCCAGCGGGCGCGAAGGCTGGCACATGATGCGTGGCGCCAGCATGCTTTACCGCTGGGCGCCCTGGTTGGTGATGGGCGTTGCCTTACACGCACCCGCTTTTGCGCAGTTGCCGCCAGCCGGTCCCCCAACGCCGTCAGCCGGGCCCGCCCCGGCACAGCAGGCGGCGCCGGGCGCCACGGCGGGTGCACGCTTTCTGGAATCCTGCAACGAGGCGCTGGAGCGTGGCGTGGCCGAGCTGGGTTGCCAGGGGCCGATCTACCGCAACGAGCTGGAGCGCTTGAAACGGGAAGCCCTGAACACGCAAAACCCGCAGCTGCTGTCGTTCGTGGGCGATGCCTACCAAAACCCCCGGTCCGGCCTGGGCGACATGGGGCAGGCCTACCGCTGGTACCTGCTGGCCGCCGTGCGCGGAGACCCCCGCGCGATGCAGCGTTTGACAGAGATGAACCGCAAGGGCCAGGGTGTGCCCAAAGACAACGTGCGGGCCTTGGGCTACGCACGCCTGCTGGAGCGCATGGCGCAGCCCGACACCGGCACGCACCGCAATGTGCTGTCGGTGATCAATGAACTTGGCGCTGAGATGGCCGTGGAAGAGGTGGCGCTGGCCGAGCGTTTTGCGTCGGAGCTGGAAGCGCGCATTCAGCGCCAGGCCGCCGGCGATGGCACAGACAAAGGCGGCGATTTGCGGCCCGCAGCAGCCGGGGCCGTTCGGCCGGGCTCGGGCTTGCCGGGCATGTCGGCGGTGCCCCGCACGCCCTCGGGTGTGCCAGCACCTGCGGCGGTGCCCAGCAGCACTTTCCCCGGGACGCCCGGCAAGGCCCCGCCCTGATGCCCAAGTCTCACACTATGAACGGCGCTCCATTGTTCCACCGGCTGGTCTGGAGCTGCGCGGATGCGGTGGCCCGGGCATCGCGCTGTGGTGCTGTGGTGTTGTTCGCGCTCCTGCTGGCAAGCACTGCGGCCCGTGCTGCGGGCCCCGTGGGACCGGTTGGACCGGTCGGGCCCATCGGGCCGGTGGGTGTGGAGCCGGTGGAGGCTCCCCGCAAGAGCCGCGCGAACCCTGTGCCATGGCCTGCAGCACCGGCGCAGCCTTCCGGCAGTGCTGCCAGCGGTGCCTCCACAGGCAATCGCATCGAGGTGTCGGGTAATACCGCGTCCGGCACACGCTGCGCTGCGGATGGCACGGCATCGGTAAACAGCGTGGACGTATCGGGCGCGCGCCTGGACGGTCGCACGGTCATCGTGCAGGGGCGCAATGCCAGCGATGTGCGAACCAGTGATTGCCCGGCGCGTGCCGAGCAGCTGCCGCAGGGCCATGGCACCACGGGCCAGACCAACAGCATCCGCATCCGCTGAGCGCGGCGCCCGCCACCTCCTTCCACCCGACCACTGCAAGAGCATTGCAAAGAACACCATGAAAATTCCGTCGGACACATCACACACCTTGACTTCACCCCGCCTGGCATGGCCCGTTCGGCGCAAGGGCGCAGCCCTGGCCGTGGCCACGGCAGCCCTTTTGCTGGCGGGATGCAAGGAGCGCCTGCCCGAAGCGCCCTCCGCTGCGCCCGCGGCCACCCCTGCGACCACACCGCCGGTTGCAGCGCAGCCCGCACCCCCACCCGCCGCAGCACCCGCAGCGGCAGCGGCGCCCAAGCGGGTCCCGCTGTCCATCCAGGGCGTGGCGGCTGCTGGCGTTACGGTGCGTGTCAAAGCCGTGGAGATTGGCGCAGACGCCACGGTGCTCGACGTGAGCATCTCGTTCGCCAACCGCATTACCGACACCACCATGCTGGCCCTGGCCGACACCTACCTGCAGGACGAAAGCGGTGCCCGGCTGCACATCAAGCGGCCCGACAACAACCGCGACATCACCATCCGCGAAGGCGAGACGCTGGACGGCCAACTGGTCTTCATGGGCGCCGTGGCGCCTTCGGCGCGCAAGCTCAAGCTCGTGTTCAACGACGGCAACCAGGGCGACAACATCGTGGCGCCGGGGCTGGTGGTCGACCTGCCGTTGCAGGGCGGCTGATGCGGCAACCAACGCAGGCGGATCGCCCTGTGCGTGCCTGCATGCTCGGGTGGGCTGACGCGTGCCTGGCGCTGGCGGCACTGGTATGTGTGGTGCCCGCGGCAGCGCAAGACGTGGTGCGCAGCGGCCGGGCACTTGCCGATGTGCCCACGCGGCTTGTGCCCGCGTCAGGCGCGCCCGCCACCACGCTGCGCAAGCAGGAGCTCTCCAGCAGTTTGGCCAGCCGCACGCAAGACACGACGCTGCAGCGCAGCGCCGGGCCGCAGACCATCCTGCGCGAGGCCGAGGTGCCCAGGGAGCGGCTGGAGCAGACGCGCGCGCTGTTGGTCGAGCTAAAGGCCCGGCCGACCCCGGAGCAGGCGATCTCCATCGACCTGCCGGCCGACGTGCTGTTCGACTTCGACAAGGCCGAGCTGCGTGCCGACGCCGCACCGTCGCTGGACAAGGCTGCCGAGCTCATCAAGAGCTACGCCACCGCGCCGCTCACGGTGCTGGGCCACACCGACGGCAAGGGCACCGACGCATACAACGACGCGCTGTCACTGCGCCGCGCCGAAGCCGTCGCGCGTGCGCTGCAGCGGCACACCCAACGCCAGGCGCGCGTGGAAGGCCGGGGCAAGCGCGAGCCGGTCGCGCCCAACACCACCCCCGATGGGCGCGACGATCCGCAAGGCCGGCAGCTCAACCGGCGCGTGCAGATCCTGATCGGCGTGCCCAGGAAGGAAGGCAGGTAAACCATGGCCCTCATCCGTTGCCCTGAATGCGGTCGTGAAGTGTCCTCTCAGGCGCCGGTCTGCCCTTCCTGCGGCTATCCGATACAAGCCAGGAATGCGCCGCCCGTTGCACAACAACCGAATGCGCTGCAATCCCCGCACCTGTGGGGGCGCCTGGCCATGGTGCTGGGCGCGTGGCTGGTCACGCCGTGGATCGCCAAGCTCATCGTGGCGCTGGCGGTGTGCGTGCTGGCGTACTTCATGTTTACGGGGCGGTGATAGCCCTGAAGCGCGCGAACACACGGTGCGCTACCGCCAAGAGACGGTAATCCGGTTGCTATATTTTTAGTAGCTATTGGCGCTTATGTAACAAGCGCCAGGGCCTGTTTTCATCTAAAAATCAGGCAGCGACCCAGTGGTTGTCCAGCCGTGCGCCTTGCAGGGTCTGGCCATGCGGGTGCATCACAGATGCGGCGGCCTGCGCATCCTGCAGGCTGGCTGCCAGCCCGCCGGCCCACAATGCGCCGCCGTGCACGGCCAGCGGGCACACCTCGGGCAGCGGCACTAGGCCTTGCCATTCGCCCTGCAGAGAAAACGTGGCGATGCCGTGGGCGCGCGGGCAGCTCACGGCCCAGCCGGCGGGGGTGGCGGCCATGCTGCCGCCGTAGCCGTGAATGCTCTGGGTGATGTGCTCCGGCGCCGCCACCACGCGCAGCGCCGTGCCGTCGAACAGGGCCAGCACGGGGGCGGCGTCCTTGGCGGCGGGGTCGTCGTGCTCGGCCTGCAGCGCAATGCCCAGCGTGGTGCCGTCGGGGCTCCAGGCCAGGTGGCGCAGGCTCAGGCGCGGGTCCGGCAGGCGCCATTGGCCGAGCAGGCGCCCCGTGCGGGTATCCAGCCGCACGAGCGATGAGTCCATGGCGTCCAGATTGCGCTTGACGCGGCCGGTCTCGGGCGCGGTGGGCACGCCACCGTTGGCGACGACCAGCGTGGGGTTGGTGTCGTGGCCGTTGCCGGCACGGTTGTCCCAGACCAGTTCGTGCGCGTCGATGCCGTGGGTGGGCCATTCAGCGGCTTTGGCGAGTGTGCGGGCGTCGCGCACGACGATCGAGCTCGCGCCGGTCTCAGCATCGGTCTCGGTGGTGTACAGCCGCTGGCCATCGGCGCTGGCCAGCACATGGCCGTTGAAGGAGCGCTCGCCGTCCTGCCACAGCCACTGGGGCTCGCCGCCTGCGCCGGGCCGCCAGCGCACCAGCCAGTCGCCGGGCCGGCGCGCCGTGGTCAGCACCGACCCATCCGGCAACACATACAGGCCGTGGGCACGGGTGGGCACCTCCAGCGCGGCATGAACCTGTAGCGCCTGCCCGGCGCCGTCCTGCGTGGACAGCACACCGATGTGGAAGCTGCCCTGGTGTTCCCATGCGGCAGCCAGGTGCACGCGGTCACCTAGTTTGGCGACGGCAGCCCCTGGCGCAATGACGCAGGCGCCCAGGCCCCCGAGCAGGGCCAGCGCATGGCGGCGGTGCAGAAGATCAGTCACCGTCCGCGTCCGAAAACCCGATGCTCACCTGCAGCGCGGGCGCCACTTCGGACTCGGCCAGAAACTTCAGCGCCGTCAGGTCCTTGGCCGTCTGCTGGATGGCCGCCTTGTTCTGCAGGCCCGACTTTTGCACCTGGGCCATCGACGCGTCGACCTTGTCGGTGGCCTGGCGCAGCTTGTCGGCCAGCGGGTTCAAGCCTTTGCCGCGCAGGTACATCTCCAGCGGCACCAGGGCTTCGCCGGCGGCAGGGATGTCGGCGCTGGCGGGCAGGGTGGTCACGCTGCGCAGGCCGCTCCAGGCGGCCGCCCAGGCCGCCAGCGTGGTGCCGCTGGCGGTGCGGGGGTAGTCCGGCGTGCGGGCGCCGGATCCCGATCCAGCGGCACGCAGCGGCTTGTCCATCTGCGCCCAGCGCAGGCGCTCGATGCCGCCCACCCACTGGTTCACGAATTCGCTGATGGCCTGGGTGGACTGCTCCTGCTCGTCCTCGGCGCCCCAGTCGGTGGTCGCTGCGTCGGCATAGGCCTTGGCGAGCGCGGCCGATTCACGCGCCACGTCCTGGGCCACTTCGTGCGCGTAGCTGCAGGCGGGGCTGCCGGGTTGGGCCGGGCGTGTCCACAGCAGCCATTCCAGCGCGGGCAGGCCCTTGGCGGGCGTGCCGATACGCTCGAAGGCCTTGGCGCCCTGGGGCTGGGCAGCGATGGCTTTGTCGATCAGCGCAGGGCGCGTGGGCGTGAAGTCGATGACGCGCTGGCTGCGGCGTGCGATGACCGGGCCGACGGACACAGCGGCGAGCTGCTCCCACGAGCGAGCCGTGGCCTGCCAGGCGGTGCGTGCGGACTCGAGCGCGGCCTTGCCGTCTGCCGCCGGGGCCTGGCACAGTGCCGCCACGGCGGGCACCAGGGCGCGGGCATCGCGGTCAAAGTCCTGTGCGCGTGGCAGGGCCCAGTGGCTGTAGATGCCTTGCAGGGCATGCACCGTGTCGTAGAACGGCACGGCGTTGCGCTGCCAGGCTGGGGCAGCGGCGGGTAGCTGCGCTTGTGCCACCGCAGGCAGCACTGCAGGGGCCAGGGCCGCCAGCCAGAGGCTGGCGCGCAGCATGCGCCGAGGGGTGTTGAGCTTCATAGTGACTCCACGAACTTCACGAGCGCATCCCGGTCGGTCTTCTTCATCTTGAGCACCTGGTCCTTGGCTGCTTCGGCCTCGCCGCCGTGCCACAGCACCGCCTCCAGCACGCCGCGCGCGCGCCCGTCGTGCAGCAATCGGGTGTGGCCGTTCACGTCCTTGATCAGGCCCGTGCCCCACAGCGCAGGAGTCTTCCACTGCCGGCCGTTGGCGCCGAAGTCGGGCCGGCCGTCGGCCAGGCGCTCGCCCATGTCGTGCAGCAGCAGGTCTGTGTACGGAAAAATACGTTGTCCGCTCAGCGCCTTGCTCGTCAGCTGCGGAAACGGCCCCTCTTTGGTGACGTAGCTCGGGCGGTGACAGGTAGCGCACTGGGCCTGGCTGAACAATGCCTGGCCGCGCAGCACCTGCGCATCGTTGATGTTGCGGCGCGCGGGCGGGGCCAGCGTGGCCTGGTAGAAGATCACATCGGCCAGGGTCTTGTCGTCGATCTCCACGCCGGGCTGGCCTTGGTCGCCACCGCTCTTGCCGCTCGGGGCGGCCAGGCAGTCCTTCTGCGTGGGCGTGCAGGCCTCTTGCGCGAAGTGGCGCGAGGTGATGCCCATGTCGCCCAGGAAGGCGCCGCCCGTCTGGTGCGCGATGGTGGCCACGTTGGCCTTCCAGCCGAAGCGCCCGACCATCATGCGGCCGGCGGGCCCGTCCCACACCTTGTTGGGCACGCCCTTGATGGGGCCGGGGGCGGCGGCCTGATCGGCGGCGTTGGCCAGGATGTCGGCCTCGGCGATGGCTTCGAGCAGGCCCACGCCGATGATCTGCGGCGCGATGCGCGGGCTCGTCATCACGTCCTTGTGCAGGGGGCCGTAGCCCAGGTCGGCAAAGCCGTAGATGGGCTTTTGCAGCGTGTAGGGCGTGCCGTCGGCAAACTTGCCCTTGATGGTGTCGTAGCGCAGGGTCACGCGGCCTTCGGGCTTGACGCCCTGGATGGCCGCGTTGTTGAACTGGTCGCCGTACACCGGGTCGTGCACCGGCCCGCCGTGCACGTCGGTGCCGGGGATGGACAGGCGGATCAGCAGGGCCACCGTGGGGTCCTTCGTTTCGCCCAGGCGGTTGAAGATCGCTGGCGGCTCGCCCCGGCCGTCCTGCACGTGGCAGCCGCCGCACGAGCGCGCGATGAAGTGCGGGCCGAGGCCGTCGCGCGCCTTGGTGGAGGCGGGTGCTTCCACCCAGTTGCGCCGGAAGAACGAGTTGCCGATGACGAAGCGCGTGCGCTCCTCGTCGGTCAGGTTGGCGGCCGGGAATGAGAAGGCATTGCGCCCGGTGGCGAACACCGTGGTCTCGCCGCCGGTTTTTTCGCCCAGCGGGTCGGGCTGGGGCGCCGCCGTCAACGACTGCAGGCCCAAGCCGCCGAAGCTGGCGAGTGCGACGATGGCGGTGCTGGCTGCCGTCAGGCGCAGGGTGCGCCGGCGGGCAATGGCTTGCGCAGGCTTCATGCTCAGGGCTGGACCAGGGTCAGCTTGGTGATGCCGATCGCGTTGGCCGCGGCGACGAGGTCCTTGCTTTGCTGCGTGAGGCTGTCGATGGTCTTCTGGATGCGCTGGCGGCCCGGGGCGTCCTTGCCGCCGATGATCTCGCGGTCGAACGGTGCCTGGATGCCTTCGGCGGCAGCCACCGAGGCCGCGATCTGCTTCGTGGTCTTGTCGGCCAGCGCCGCGTCCTTGGCGGCCACCAGGTCGCGCAGCGATGCGCCCTTGACCACGCTGCCGTCGGCGCGCTGGTACTCGCCCAGCCACACGTTCTGGATGCCCTTGGCGTTGGTCACCGCGTCGCGGTGGGTGTTGTCCGAGAAACACGAGTGCTCGTCTTCCTGGTCCTGGCTGTTCAGGGCCACTTCGAGGCGTTCGCCGGCCAGCTCGCCGCGCGAGAGCGAGCCCAGGCCGACGAGCATCTTGCGCACGGACTCCTGGCCGCCCTTCACGAAGCGGGTGCGGTAGTTGTTCTTGCCATCCGGTGCCCAGGCCTTCACCAGCGAGGTGAGGTCGTCGATGAGCAGGTCGGTCACGACGGTCAGGTACTGGCGGCGTCGGTCTGCGTTGGGGGCCTTGCCGTCCACGAAGTCTTCAAAGTTGCGGTTGCCTGGGCCTGTGTCCGACAGATCCTGCCCCCACAGGAAGAACTCGATGGCGTGCCAGCCGGTGGCAATGTTTTCCTCGCCGCCGCGCTCGTTCTGGGCCGCGAGGTTCTTCTTGGTGATGGCGAACTTGCGGTTGTTCACGAGGCCTGCATTGGCTTTGCCCTGCACGCTGTCCACAAAGGATTCGTCCATGGGCCAGGCGTTGATGCGGCCCTCAGGCCCGTTGTCGTTGTCGATGGGGCCGCCGTAGAAACGGAAGGCCTCGGTCTGGCCATAGAACTCGCGCGCAGCCAGCCACTTCTTGCGGGCGTCGGCCAGCGTGTCGGCCGAAGGCTTGGCCGTGAAGGCCTGCACAGCCTCGCGCAGCGCCTGGGCGCTGGCAAGCGTGTCTGCGTAGTTGGCATGCACCAGCTGTGCGTAGTGCGTGGTCACGGCCTGCGGCGTCTGGGCCTGTGGGGCTGCTGCCGGGGTGACGGTCTGTGCGCCCACGCCAGTGCTGTACGCACAGACGGACAGTGCAGCCACCACGAGGGACGTCTTGAGGGAGGGAAATGTCATGCAGTGGTCTCCAGAGGATCACGCGGGCCGCCGCACGCACGGCCGAAGGCCGGTGGTGATGCCGCGCAGGATGGATGGGGGTGGCGGGGCCGCACTGGCTGGACGGGGCCTGCGCGCAAGCGTGGGCACAGACGAGTGGCTGGGTGGGCAGGACTGAGGAGGGATTATACAAATGGTAGTGATTCGTATTTGCCAAATCCATGACCACTGGCTGGAAACGTCTGTCATCGAACCGACGCAAAACCTTCACGGTGATGTCACCCGTGGTTTCTACGCTCCATGGGTTTTGTAACCAACAACCCGAGGAACCCCCATGACCCACCGTGTGGATGCGCCAGAGCTGGCCATTGATTTCAACAACGAGAACGCCAACACCTCCGCCAACCCCACGTTCGACTCGGTGCTGGGCGCCCGTCTGTCGCGCCGTGGCGTGCTGCGTGGCAGCGTGGGCTCGGTAGGCACGGCCATGCTGGCCGGATTTGGCGTATCGGCCTGCGGCGGCAGCGATGATCCTGCAGTCACGCCTCCACCTGCCGGCCCCAAGCTGCTGGGCTTCGGCGCCGTGCCCAAGAGCCTGGCCGACGTGGTGGCTGTGCCTGCGGGCTATACCGCCAGCGTGATCTTTGCACTGGGCGACCCCATTGCCGCAGGCGTGGCTGCGTACAAGAACGACGGCACCGACGGCGACTTCGACAAGCGCGCTGGCGACCACCATGACGGCATGGAGTGGTTTGGCCTGGGCACCGACGGCAAGCGCAACGACAACGCCATCGAACGCGGTTTGCTGGCCATCAACCACGAAGCCACCACCGACGAGAAGCTGTCTTCGTACTTCCTGCACGCCAACGGCGGTACCACCACCTTGCCCCGCCCCGCAGCGGAAATCGACAAGGAAACGGCCATCCACGGCATCGCCGTGATCGAAGTGGCCAAGTCGGGTGGCAAGTGGGCTTACGCGCAGAACTCTGCGCTGAACTTCCGCCTCACGTCGCTCAGCCCCATCGAGATTTCGGGCCCGGCCCGCGGCAGCGCGCAACTGTTCACCAAGTTCTCGCCCACCGGCACCACCACCCGCGGCACGCTGAACAACTGCGGCACGGGCAAGACGCCCTGGGGCACCTTCCTGACCGGTGAAGAAAACTGGTTTGGCTACTTCACACGCGGCGCCGCAGACGACGCCGCACGCGGCAACGACAAGACTGTGACGGCCCTCAAGCGCTATGGCCGCAACCAGGGCGCCGCATCGCGCCACGGCTGGGAAAGCGGCGGCGCGGACGACAAGTACCAGCGCTGGAACAACAGCAAGACCGGCACCTCGGTGGACGGCACGGACGACTACCGCAACGAGATGAACGGCATGGGCTACATCGTCGAGATCGATGCCTATGACAAGACCCGCATGGCCAAGAAGCGCACCGGCCTGGGCCGCTTCGCGCACGAGAGCGCAGCGTTCGGCAAGGTGGTGGCCGGCCAGCCTCTGTCCATCTACATGGGCGACGATTCGCGCGGCGAGTACATCTACAAGTTCGTGTCCACCGCCACGTGGAACCCGGCCGACGCCAACGCCAACGACCGCCTGGCCATCGGCGACAAGTACCTGGACAGCGGCAAGCTGTACGCAGCCAAGTTCAACGCCGACGGCACCGGCAGCTGGGTGGAGCTGTCGCTCACCAACACCGCCATCAGCGGCTATGCCACGTACAAGTTCGCCGACGCGGCCGACATCGTCATCAACACCCGTCTGGCCGCTGACGCCGTGGGTGCCACGAAGATGGACCGCCCCGAGTGGAATGCCGTGAACCCCGCCAATGGCGAGGTGTACTTCACACTGACCAACAACAGTGCCCGCAGCGCCAACCCCGGCAGCGGCCAGTACCTGCCCGATGCGGCCAACCCACGTGCCTACACCGACATGAAGGGCACCACCAAGCAGGACGGCAACCCCAACGGCCACATGGTGCGCCTGAAGGAAGGCTCGTCGATCTCCGCCTTCACCTGGGACGTGTACCTGTTCGGCGCCGAAGCCAGTGCCGACAAGACGCTGATCAATATTTCGGCCCTGACGGACGACCAGGACTTCTCCAGCCCCGACGGCCTGGCCTTCAGCAAGGCCACGGGCATCTGCTGGATCCAGACCGATGACGGCGCCTACACCGACGCCAGCAACTGCATGATGCTGGCCGCGGTGCCCGGCCAAGTGGGCGACGGCGGCAAGAAGACGCTGACCTACACCAAGGCGGACGGCACCAAGTTCGACATCGTCTCGCCCGTGGGCAAGGCGGCCACGGCCGACACGCTCAAGCGCTTCCTGGTGGGTCCCAAGGGTTGCGAGATCACGGGCCTGACCGAAACGCCGGACGGCAAGACGATTTTCGTGAATATCCAGCACCCGGGTGAATCCACCGGCATGGCCAACCTGGCCGACCCGGCCAAGTACCAGAGCCAGTGGCCTGCCAATGCCGGCTACGGCGCGGGCAAGCGCCCCCGTTCGGCCACCATCGTGATCACGAAGAACGACGGCGGCAACATCGGTACCTGATCGGGTTGCATCGGGGGCTGCGGGCTGTGTGAGAGGTTCGCTCCTCACTCCCTTTGCATGCGGGCCAGCCATCGGGCTGGCCCTTTCTTTTTGGGCTGCCGTTTTGGCTGCGCCTCTGGCTTGCGGCCTGCCTGGTGTTGTGTGGGGTGTCAGTAGTCTGCGCCGTAGGGCGAAGGCGGACGGGCGCGGGACACTGGCGCAGGTGGCAAGGGCGCGGGTGTCGGTGGGGGCAAAGCGGGTGATGCAGGTGCGGGTGGTGCGGTCGGCGCACTGCCACCGGGCGCCGAGGGATAGCTCATTTGCCCGCTGCCATCCTTGGTGCCCTTGCGCCCGGCAATCTGCCATGCCGTGCGCTGGCCGATGAGGCTGGCCAGAAACTCCAGCTCTTCGTCGGTGTGGTTGATGGCACCCGCAGGCGTCAGAAGGCGGCCATCGCGCGGTGCAGGTTCGGCCCAGAACGACTGGTGGTAAACGGACTGGCTGACGATGTTTTCGCTGCCGGCGGCCAGGTCCACTGTTCCATAACAATTGCAGAAATAGCCCCGGTGCTCCAGCTCGGGGAACACCTCGGCATACACACCTGTGCCCCGGATGCCTGCCGTGGCGGTGGGCAGGATCACTTGCCTTTCTGTACCTTGCCCCCAGACGCTGGCCACCGCGCCGGTTAGCACCCGCAGGACCTTGACTGCGGTGGGCGTGTCGCCCTCCAGCGCCATGCGCGTGTTCTGCCGGAGCATGAAAGCGCTGTTGCCCACGGTGAAGACGGCGGTGGAGCCGGGGCCGGTCTCGATGCGGTCACCGGCGGCAATGCTGTGGCGGGCGGTCAGCGGCTGGCCATTGCGCAGCACATCCCCCCGCACTTCAACGATGTTGCTGCCAGACTGCGCCTGGGCGGTAGCCCATCCGCCGGTGGCCATCCAAGCGCCAGCCGCCTGCAGCAGGCTGCGCCGCTGGTGCCAGAGAAGTTCCTCTTCAGTTCGGCCCAGGAGCTGGGGTGTCGGATGGTGGTGCGGGTGGTGCGTCATGGGGCGCCTCGGATGCAGGGGTCGAAGGGGGCTCGAAGCTGTCACGGAAGGTGAACACCACCGACGTGAAGAACATCGCCGCCATCATCAACGCGGCACCCACCATGATGCCGCCAGCCGCCGATCCTGCAAGCCCCGCCCCCGCAAGCAGCGCCGAGACCAGCGTCACCACCAGCCCTCCCAGCAGAAACACGCCCAGCCAGCCCAGGCCGTAGACCAAGAAAGCGCCGAAGTTGCGCACGCAGGCCACGATGCTGAAGAACAGGGCCTTGACCGGCGGCACACCATGCCAGTGCACCAGCCCCGGGGCATGCCAGAACAGCAGCGACAGCGGCAGGTACAGCACCATGGAGAGCCACATGGCGCTCTGGAAGGCAGGGTCTTCCGCTACCTCCTTGGTCAGCGGGGCGCCGCCCAGGTACACCTTGGCAAATTGCCCGCCATCGAGCAAGGCCGACAACCCCATCACCGCGAGGAAACCCACGGCATACAAGGCGCCTAGCACCAGCATGTCGCGCAGCCGTTGCTGCCCGGTGCGAAACGCCACCAGCAGCACGGCCGGTGTGGGAAAGCGCCCCTGCGAGGCTTGCGCCGCTGCCACCATCATGGCCAAGGTGGCCGACGGCAACATCATCAGTGCGACGGCGGGGCCCACCAGGGGAATCAAGGTGGTGAGCGACATGACCGCCATGGTCATGAAAAACAGCGCTGCCAGGGCCATGGGCTGCTGCCAGAACGTCCGGATGCCAAGCTTGACCCAGGCCATGCCGGTGCGGGCGGGGACGATGTGGAGTTTCATGAAGGTGCTGGAGAGAAAAAGTGGGGCCTGCGCCCGGGCACTGCCAGCAGCCGGGAGGCCACCCGTGGCAGTGCAATAGCTTGGAATTTACCCCAGCGGCCCATTCCGGCCGCTGCGCAAGGGATCCGCCACGCGCCGCGAAGGCGCTGGCGCCGTGGTCAGGCTTGCACGGGGTAGGCAATGCGGGCGCGCAGGACCCGCTCAAAGTGAGTAGGGTCGTGCGGCGTGAGCATGGAGGCCTCGCGCGGCAGGTAGAAATCCCACAGGCGCGAGATCCAGAACCGCAAGGCCCCCGCGCGCAGCATGGCGGGCAGCAGTTCGCGTTCGGCGGCGGTGAGGGGGCGTACCACCTGGTAGGCATCCAGCATGCGGGTGGCGCGCCCGGCATCGTGTTGGCCCGTCGCCAGGTCGATGCACCAGTCGTTCAGGCACACCGCCAGATCGAAAAGCCAGGTGTCCACACCCGCAAAGTAGAAGTCGAAGAAGCCCGTGAGTTCTTCGCCGTCGAACATCACGTTGTCACGGAACAGGTCCGCGTGGACGGGGCCCTGGGGCAGGGCGGCATACGCGGCGCTGGCGGCCACATGGTTCTGGTAGGCCAGCTCGGACCGCAGCAAGGCGGCCTGGGCCGGGTCAATGTGCGGCAGCACCACGGGCACGGTTTCGTTCCACCAGGGCAGGCCGCGCAGGTTGGGCTGGTGCCGGTCAAACCCGCGCCCCGCCAGGTGCATGCGGGCCAGCATGGTGCCCACGGCGGCGCAGTGCGCGCCTTGTGGCGCCAGCTGGCTTTTGCCGCGCAGCTTGTTCACCACGGCGGCGGGCTTGCCACACACAGCGTGCAGGATGTCGCCGTTCTGGTCGGCGCGCGGGTCGGGCACGGGCACGCCGCCGTGCGCCAGATGCTTCATCAGGTACAGGTAGAACGGCAGCTGTGCGGCGGTGAGGCGCTCGAACAGCGTCAGCACGAACTCGCCCTGGTCGCTGGTGAGAAAGTAGTTGGTGTTTTCGATGCCACCCTCGATGCCGCGCAGCTCTACCAGCTCACCCAGTTGCAAACGGCGCAGCAATTCGCGCGCCTCGTGGTTGGAGACTTCGGTAAAGACGGCCATCGCTCAGGGGGTTACAAAAGAAGAAAAACTGGCAGCAAAAAGCAGGGCGTACAGCGGCTCCATGGGGGCCAGCGCGGCTGCGCTGGAAGGTGCCGCGGAGGCCTCAGAACTTCAGCACGTTCCAGACGCGGGGGGCGGTGGTGGTTTCTGCGCCGTTGTTGCTGCCGGCGCGGCTGCGGGCGCCGTCGGGCGACTGCACCTCATAGCTGGGCAGGTTGCCGGTTTTGGGTTGCACGGAAATGGTCTGGGTCTGGCCGCCCACACGCAGTTCATCGACGCGGCTGCCCGCGTCTTCGATGTGGATGCGCTCGGTGCGCTGGTTGGAGCGGCCTGCAGCTTGCTCAGGTTCTGATAGCGCCTCGCGCTTGTCTGCCGTGCCCTGGGGCACATTTTGGCTTGAAGTCTGGGCCAGGGCGGAGCCGGAGGCAATGCCCAGCAGCAAAAGGAGGTAAAGAGCGCGCATCGGGCGATTGTAGAGCGCGGCCTGGGTGGCGCAGGGCCGTGCACAATTGCCGCATGAGCAACAAAAAGACCCTGGTGCTGGTGGACGGCTCCAGCTACCTCTACCGCGCCTTCCACGCCATGCCCGACCTGCGGGCCGTGCCGGGTGACCCCACCAGCGCCGCCACGGGCGCCATTCGCGGCATGATCAACATGATGCAGGCCCTGCGCAAAGAGGTGACGGCTGACTATGCCGTGTGCGTGTTCGACGCCTCGGGCCCCACCTTCCGCGATGCCTTGTACACCGAATACAAGGCCACGCGCTCGCCCATGCCAGACGACCTGCGCAGCCAGATCGAGCCCATCCACGAGGTGGTGGACCTGCTGGGCTGGAAGGTGGTGGCCGTGCCCGGCGTAGAGGCCGATGACGTGATTGCCACCTTGGCCAACGCAGCAGCCGCACAGGGCATTGAGGTCATTGTGTCCAGTGGCGACAAGGATTTGAGCCAGCTGGTCAACGAGCACATCACCATCATCGACACCATGAGCGGCAAGCGCCGCGACGTGGCGGGCGTGACGGCAGAGTTTGGCGTGCCACCCACGCTGATGGTGGACTACCAGGCGCTGGTGGGCGACACCGTGGACAACGTGCCCGGCGTGACCAAGGTGGGCCCCAAGACGGCCGCCAAGTGGCTGGAAGAATATGGCTCGCTCGATAACCTGATTGCCAACGCCGACGCCATCAAGGGCGTGGCAGGCAACAACCTGCGCGAGGCGATTGCCAGCGGTCAGCTGGCATTGAGCCGTCAGCTGGTCACCATGAAGACCGACTGCGCGCTGGCCGACTACATCCCCGGTCTGCCCGCGTTTGACGACATCACGCTGGACGCGCCCGACAACACCGGCCTGCTGCCGTTTTACGAAAAGTATGGCTTCAAGGGCCTGGCCAGTGCGATCAAGGGTGCTGCAGCCCCGGCCACAGCAGCCCCCACCGTTGCCATGCCCGGCCAAAGCGGCGATCTGTTTGCTGACCACTCGGCCAGCACCGTGGCAGAGGAAGCCCAGCACCGCACCGTGGTGTACGACACCATCCTCAACTGGGCCGACTTTGACCAGTGGCTGGAGCGCCTGCAAAAAGCCCCGCTCACGGCCATCGACACCGAGACCGATTCGCTCGACGAAATGCGTGCGCAAATCGTCGGCATCAGCTTCAGCGTGCAGCCCGGCGAAGCCGCCTATATCCCCCTGCGCCACGAAGGCCCCGATGCGCCCGCGCAGCTGCCGTTGGATGAAGTGCTCGCCCGCCTCAAGCCCTGGTTGGAAAACCCCAAGCACCACAAGCTGGGCCAGCACATCAAGTACGACCGCCATGTGTTCGCCAACCACGGCATCGAGGTGCAGGGCTATGCGCACGACACCATGCTGCAAAGCTACGTGCTCGAAGTACACAAGCCCCACAACCTGACCAGCCTGGCCGAGCGCCACACGGGCCGCAAAGGTATCACCTACGAAGACCTGTGCGGCAAGGGCGCGCACCAGATCCCGTTTGCCCAGGTGCCGGTGGACAAGGCCGCTGCCTACTCGTGCGAAGACTCCGACCAGACCCTGGACGTGCACAACGCCCTGTGGCCGCTGCTGCAGGCCGATGACAAACTGCGCTTCATCTACGAGCTGGAGATGCAAAGCAGCGAGGCGCTGTACCGCATCGAGCGTAACGGCGTGCTCATCGATGCGCCCACGCTGGCCAACCAGAGCCACGAGCTGGGCCAGCGCATCTTGCAGCTTGAAACCGAGGCGTACGAGATCGCAGGCCAGCCCTTCAATCTGAGCAGCCCCAAGCAGCTCGGCGAAATTTTCTTCGACAAGCTGGGCATGCCCGTGGTGAAGAAGACGGCGACAGGTGCACGCAGCACCGACGAAGAAGTGCTGGAAAAGTTGGCCGAGGACTACCCCCTGCCCGCCAAGCTGCTGGAGCACCGGGGCCTAGTCAAGCTCAAAGGCACCTACACCGACAAGCTCGCCCAACTGGCCCTGCCGCGCACAGGCCGTGTGCACACCCACTACGCGCAGGCCGTGGCCGTCACCGGGCGCTTGTCCAGCAACGACCCCAACCTGCAGAACATCCCCATCCGCACCCCCGAAGGCCGCCGCGTGCGCGAGGCCTTCGTGGCCCCCGCAGGCCGCGTGATCGCCAGCGCCGACTATTCTCAGATCGAGCTGCGCATCATGGCCCACCTGAGCGGCGACCACTCGCTGCTGCACGCCTTCCACGCCGGGCTGGACGTGCACCGCGCCACCGCTGCCGAAGTGTTTGGGGTGGAGGTAGAGCAAGTCACCAGCGAGCAACGCCGCTACGCCAAGGTCATCAACTTCGGCCTCATCTATGGCATGAGCAGCTTTGGCCTGGCCAAGAACTTAGGGATAGAGACCAAGGCCGCAGCCGCCTACATCGACAAATACTTCCAGCGCTACCCCGGCGTGAAGCAGTACATGGACGACACCAAGGCTGCCGCCAAATCCATGGGCTACGTGGAGACCGTGTTTGGCCGACGCCTGTACCTGCCCGAAATCAACTCCCCCAACGGCCCCCGCCGCGCCGGGGCCGAGCGCGCCGCCATCAACGCCCCCATGCAAGGTACGGCGGCAGACCTCATCAAGCTGGCCATGGTGGCCGTGCAGAAGGAGCTGGACGCGCACAAGCCGGACATCAAGATGATCATGCAGGTGCACGACGAACTGGTGTTCGAGCTGCCCGAGAGCGAGGTGGACTGGCTCAAGACCCACATCCCGCGGCTGATGGCGGAGGTGGCGGCGCTGAAGGTGCCGTTGCTGGCGGAGGTGGGGGTGGGGGCTAATTGGGATAAGGCGCATTGAGCCGGGCAGACAGCCGTGAGGATACTGAGTGCTTTGGCCTTGCACGCTTGCCATAAAACATTGTCTGCAGCTCGTTTAGCCAAGGAAGGTAGCCTGCTTGATCGATCGGTGAGGCTGTTGAATCCTTGATGCGATCCTTCGAGATCGCGTGGCGAACTCGCAAGTCAGGGTTCATTGTTCACCTCCCGTGAGATACAAACCCGGTTCCATTCGATGGTACGTTTGCGCCAATGGGTTTCGATGGCCTGAGTAAAATCCGCACGAACTAGCTTGGCCCTTAATTCGCACCACTGTGCAGATTCTCGACGAATGACTACGCCTTCTAGGGGCCCCTTGCGATAGTGGCTTAAGCGTGTGACCACTAGCTCTTTTAGGGAGTCGACGGTGTATCGCCCACATGCGACCCGAGGCACCGTAGCTAGCCTTGCCGATCGCGCCAGCGCATTGCGGCGCGCGCTGCTCCAAAAATGACCTGTGCGCCGGTCATACACATCAAACAGCAGAAACCAATCGGGTAGTGCTGCATAGTCCAGCGTATGACGTGCGGCGCACCACTCTCCAAAAACGACGATATTAGGTGTCAGAATGCTGCGTAGTGCCTCGCCATGCAGGGTCAGCCATGAGGGTAACCGGGAGAACTGCCCGACATGCGGCTCGGCCAAATACTGGCCACGGTTTTGGGTGCGAAGGGCGCCGTCCGAGGCTAGAGAAAAACCCAGATTGGCGCCATCCAGCTTTTCCTCTACCACCACGTCGCTTGCCAGCAGAATTTGCGCCTCGGTGGGCGAAAGTATCTTGTCATCCCGAGGTGCGTTTCTGCCCAGCCAAGCCAAGTGCGGGGTATGCGGAAAGCGAAAAAATTCACCATCCATGGCAGTCAGCCCGGCAGCTGGGGTGCAGGTTTCTCCGGGAACTTCTTTCCATAAACCGTGCAGACGTCGTCCGGGCACAAGAAATCGACCTCAACACCCTTGGTTCTCAGGGCTGGCCACCAGTCCAACCATTTGCAGTCCGCAGCTTGCCAGATAGTCGGCTTATCTGGGTGGGCATGGGCCACGGCTGCGAACTTCCGATCTGATGCATCGAACAGTTGCTCCAACGCAGGATCAGGGAATTCGGCAAAGCAGTTGTCTTCGACCTCATTTAACGCAACCTGCTCTACCTTAAGCGTACCGCTGTGCTGAAGCATCCACTTCAGAAACTTGTCGCCAACCCCTTTCGCGGGCTTTAGACTAGTCTTATGGTGGTACTCACCCACGATGCGGTAGCCATCGTCGATGACGACCACCCCTGATCGTTGAAGCGATTGCAGCCTCGTTACGCAAGTAATTACGCAATCCTCCGATACCTGGTCATGCTGGCCGTTAGCGACTAGGAGCACGTTGGTATCGATCACTACTTTCATTGCTCGCCGCCTTGCTGCTTGAGTTCCTTCTTCCGGCGCATAGCTGCCAGAGCCCGGCCCGCGATATCCGCCATCTCATCGCCAAAGAAGTGTTCCGGCCAGTTCTCGATCTCGCCAAACACGTTTAGTCTCAGGGGCTCCAGTTCGGTAGCCGACCCCGCGCGACGGCAGAAGTACACCGCCACGTCCGCAGGCTTGATCATTCCTTCGGCTACTCGGCGCTGCAAGCGGTTTAGAAAGTGCTCTGAGTGACTCTCCACGATCAACTGCACGTCTCGCGACTTGCCGTCCTCGCGGGCTTGGGTTGCAGAGATGAAGACATCAGCTAGCTCAGCTTGAACTTGCGGGTGCAAGTGAATCTCAGGCTGTTCCATCCATACGGTGGAATGTGGCGGGCAGTAGAAGGCCTGTACCAGCGCTGGCAGCACCTGAGAGATGCCAAAACCCACGTCGGTGATCTTTACCTCCGGTGCTTTGGCGTGCGTCTTCACCAGCACCTCGTACTCTTTGCGCCCCACGGCCACCGGCTGCACAGCGAAGTCGTCAATGACTCCGAGATCCTTAAGCCACGCCGCAATAAACTCTGCAAAACCTTTAGTGTGATGTCCGGCTTGCCGATTGAGGCGTCGGCCTTCTCCCTGTGCCGCAAGAATGGCAGCCACGGCGTACTCGCCCATTTGGCCAACGCTGGCTGGTGTGTCACCTGACCACTGATAAATGCGTTGAGGATGGCTGCGCAGCGGTCCCAAGTAGGATATTCGCTCCAACATGCTTTCAGCGGCCAAGGCGAAGTCAGTTAGAAAACCGGCGTTCTTGTAGCGAGCCATGCTGGTGTCGGACAATCGATAGAACTTCTCGGGTTCCTCAAGAGGCCATTTCCTTCCGTCGGCCATCTTGAAGCCATAACGAGTTGACGTGAGGTTGAGCTTGCGTTTCTCGTCTCGCTCAAGCGTGACGTCGATTACCTCTCTTTCACCCGACAACAGCCCGTAGCGCAGCCCCTGGACTTCCGGTTGCTGCGCCTTGTTCGCGACCATGCTCACATCCAGCCGCATGCGGTCCCCTTGATAGCGGGCCTCGGGTTGCAGCGGGTCGCGCACATCTAACGCCTTAGGCAACGTCCAGCCCAGCTCAAATGAAAGGGCTTGTTTCAGGTCGTGGCCATGTAGGCAATCGGTAAAGGTGCCCAAATCGATCAGCGATGAGGTATCGCCTAGATGTAGCGCGCGCTTGCGGTCTGTCGAGCGCGCTGTTTGCTGCAACGCCAGCAAGAGGTGACCTAGACTGCTTTTGCCCGCACTGTTTGCCCCGAAAAGCACGGTGAGCGGTGCCAATCGAATTGGTCCCGTGTCTTTCCAAGCCTTAAAGTTCTTGATGTGTAGGTGAGTGAGCATCTTTGCTGA
Organism: Acidovorax sp. Root275; assembly: GCF_001428965.1. Taxonomy (NCBI): domain Bacteria; kingdom Pseudomonadati; phylum Pseudomonadota; class Betaproteobacteria; order Burkholderiales; family Comamonadaceae; genus Acidovorax; species Acidovorax sp. Root275. The sequence continues at coordinate 691,514 of NZ_LMJH01000008.1, forward strand.
TCTCCGCCATTCGGCGGAAAAGTTGGCTTTGCGGTGGTAGTGACGCCAGTTTATAGGGCGCTAGCCGGAGGCGGTCAGTGGTTGCGTCGCCGCAATGATTCTGACTTCTGGTTTTCTCGCTGCTCTTCCTTGAAATTATTGAGGCCCCAAGCGTCTGCCATCGCACGCTTGAGGTCGATGCATTCGCACTATTCGATCCCCGTAGCTGGATGAGGCCAACGGCGTGAGTCCCCACTGAGTCTCCGAAATAAGCCTCTAGGCTGGACATTCGTCCAGCCCTGCAGCAATTAGGTCGGCTCGCTAAACTGGTTTGGCAATTGCTGGCTACACAGCCACCATCAAACCCCATTTCCCTGGAGTACCCATATGCCCAACCCTCTCCCCTACACCCCCCCCGCCATCTGGCAATGGAACAAAGAAAACGGCGGCCAGTTCGCCAGCATCAACCGGCCCATCGCCGGTGCCACGCACGACAAGGAATTGCCCGTAGGCCGTCACCCGCTGCAGCTGTATTCGCTGGGCACGCCCAATGGCGTGAAGGTCACGATCATGCTGGAAGAGCTGCTGGCGCTGGGCCACAGCGGGGCGGAGTACGACGCGTGGCTGATTCGCATCAACGAGGGCGAGCAGTTTGGTAGCGGGTTCGTGTCTGTGAACCCCAACTCCAAGATCCCGGCCCTGCTGGACCGCACCGACCCGGCCAACCCGGTGCGGGTGTTCGAGTCCGGCGCCATCCTGATGTACCTGGCTGAGAAGTTCGGTAGCGCCTTCTTGCCCAAAGACGGCGCGGCGCGGGCGGAGTGCCTGTCGTGGCTGTTTTGGCAGATGGGCAGTGCGCCGTTTGTGGGTGGCGGGTTTGGGCATTTTTATGCCTACGCGCCGGTCAAGATCGAGTACGCGATTGACCGCTATGCGATGGAGGCCAAGCGCCAGCTCGATGTGTTGAACCAGCGCCTGGCCGTTACGGAGTACGTGGCGGGCAATGAGTACACGGTGGCCGACATCGCGATCTGGCCCTGGTACGGACTGCTGGTGAAAGGGCAGGCCTATAACGCGGGCGAGTTTTTGCAGGTGCACGAATACACGCATGTCGTGCGCTGGGCCGAGCAGATTGCCAAGCGCCCGGCGGTGCAGCGGGGGCGCAAGGTGAACCGCGTGCAGGGCGACCTGGCCAGCCAGTTGCGCGAGCGGCATGACGCCAGCGACTTTGACACCAAGACGCAGGACAAGATCGAAGCTGCGGCAGCAGCTTCTTCACCCGCACGCTGAGTGTTTTTTGCAAGGCGTCACCATGATCACTTTGTATGACTGCGCCACGGCGCCCAGCCCGCGCCGCGCGCGCATCCTGCTCGCCGAAAAGGGCGTGGCCCACGACACCGTGCAGGTGGACCTGCGCAATGGCGAGCAACTGGGCGATGCCTACCGCCAGATCAACCCGCAGTGCACGGTGCCCGCGCTGCGCACCGAAGAGGGTTTGCTGTTGACCGACAACGCGGCCATCACCGCGTATGTCGAGGCGCGCTACCCGCAGCCTGCATTACTGGGCGAAACGCCCGCAGAAATGGCCGAGATCGCCAGCTGGAACTGGCGCATGGAGTTCGAGGGCCTGTTGGCCATTGCCGAGGCGTTGCGCAACAGCGCACCCGCCATGGCCAACCGGGCGCTGCCCGGCGCGGTGGACTACCCGCAAATACCGGCGCTGGCCGAGCGGGGGCTGGTGCGCGTGGGGCAATTCTTTCAGTTGCTCAACGAGCGCTTGGCGGACCGCGACTTCATTGCCACCGACCGCTTCAGCGTGGCCGACATCACAGCCGTGGTGGCTGTGGACTTTGCGCGCGTGGTCAAGCAAAAGCCGGGCGAGCAGCACCCGCACCTGCTGCGCTGGCGCGCGGCCATGGCACAGCGGCCGTCGATGTCGCTGTAGCTGAGAGCACCGTTCCCGCCACCAGCTAACCGCCCGACCGGGCTGCCGCAGTCTGTCTCCGCAATGGGGAGATTCAAGGATTGCGCGCCCGGCGCGTTCCTTGCATCGTTGCCCCATGCGCCTTCGCCACATAGAAGTTTTCAACGCCGTCATGCTCACCGGCAGCGTGAGCGCGGCGGCCCGCCTCATCAACGTCACCCAGCCGGCGGTCAGCCGCATCCTGGCCCATGCGGAACTGCAGCTTGGGTTTCCGCTGTTTCATCGGCTCAAAGGCAAGCTGGTGCCCACCACCGAGGCACAGACCTTGTACCCCCACATCGAGCGCCTGTTCACCCAGCTCGACGATGTGCAGCGCCTGGCCAACAGCCTCAAGGGCGACCAGCGCGAGGGCGAGTTGCACATCCTGAGCGTGCTGGCGCTGAGCTACGAAGTGCTGCCGCGTGCGCTGCGGTTCTTTCGGCAGAAGCACCCGGACGTGAAGGTCACCATCGATGCGCTGCATTCGCCGCAGATCGTGTCGGCCCTGGTGTTGCAGGAGGCGGATGTGGGCTTTGTGTTCAGCGCCATCGCTCACCCCGCGCTCACGCAAGAGCACTTGGCCGATGGGCGCATGGTGTGTGTGGCGCCCAAGGGCATGCTCAATGCCGCACTGGTGGCTGCGGGCGTGGTGCACCTGGCCGACCTGGCGGATACGCCGGTGGTGCGGCTCGATGTGCGCGACCCCATCGGTACGGTGGTCAACCATGCCTGCCGGGAGGCCGGGGTGGGCTTGCAGACTGCGATCACGGTGCAGACCTACCACGCCGCGCTGGCCCTGGCGCACCACGGCCATGCGGTGGCGGTGGTCGACACCTGCACGGCCGCGTCGGCCGACCGCAGCAAGGTGGAGGTGCTGGCGCTGGCTCCCCACATTGCCGTGCCCATCAAGTCATTGCGCACCGTGAACCGGCCCAGCTCGCTGCTGGCCAGCGCCATGACGCAGTGCATGCGCCAGGCGGTGGCCGAGACGCTGGAGTCCGTGGGTCTGCGGGAAGCCGAATAGCGCTTTGTGCGGGACGCTGTTGCGCTCCCGCGCCAGCGCCCGTCTGGTGTCAGGCCGCGGGCGCTACCAATGCGGCCACCTGCGCCGCTGTGCCAAAGGCCAGCGTGAAACCCAGCGCACCGTGGCCCGTGTTCAGCAGCAGGTTCTCCGGTGCGTGGGGGTGCCGTCCCACCAGCGGCACGCCCGTGGGCGTGGCCGGGCGCATGCCGGTCCAGGGGCGCAGTTCACTGAAGTCGCTGCAGCCCGGAAACAGCGCGCTGGTGGACTCGCACAGGCTCTGGATGCGTGCTGGGGGGATGTGGTCGTTGTGCCCCACCAGCTCGGCCATGCCGGCCACGCGCAGCCGCCGGCCGATGCGTGCAAAGACCACCTTGCGCGCAGCATCGGTCACGTTGACGCGGGGTGCTGCGCCGGGAGCCTCCGTGGTGTCGAGCGTGATGCTGTAGCCCTTGAGTGGGTAGATGGGCAGGCGAAAGCCCAGCGTCTTCGCTGCCTGGTGGCTGGCGCTGCCCAGGGCTAGCACGAACTGCTGCGCCTCGATGGCCCCCGCGCTGGTCTGTACCGCCGCAATGCGCCGTGCATGGCGCACAAAGCCCTCCACGCGCGTGCCCAGCACAAAGCGCACCCCGCGTGCCGCCAGCAGCCTTTGCAGGCCCTGGCAGACCGCCAGGCAATCGGCGGCGCACTCGCTGGGGGTGTAGATGGCGCCTGCGATGTGGCGCTGGTAGTGCTGCAGCGCTGGTTCGATCTCCACGCAGCGCTGGGGCGACACGGCCTCCTGTTCGCTGCCCCAGCCGCGCTGCAGTTCCATCTGCTGCTGCGCTGCGGCGAGGCCAGCAGGGGTGCTGTACAGCACGAGCTTGCCAGTGTTGGAGAAATTGCAGTCAAGCTGCTCGGCCTGCAGCATGGCTTCAAAACCGTGGCGGCTGCGTGCGGCCAGGGCCAGCAGGTGTTGGGTGCTGCGCTCGGCCGTACGCCGGTTGCAGGCCCGCAAAAACTCGAGGCCCCAGCGCCACTGGTGTACGTCCCACTGCGGGCGCATCTTGAGCGGCGAGCGGGGCGACAGCAGCAGTTCGGGCAACTGTTGCCACAGGCCGGCATTGGCCAGGGGCTGCACATAGCTGTAGCTCAATTGCGCGCCATTGCCGCCGCTGGCGCCAGCACCGGGCTGGGCCTGGTCGATCACGGTCACCTGCATGCCGCGCTGGTGGAGTTCATAGGCGGTGGCCAGGCCCACGATGCCTGCGCCGAGGACACATACCTGCATCTTGTGTGTTCTACGTTGTTGGTTGACTGAAAGTCAATGTAGGGTGAGGGCTGGCCTTTGAACAATGCCAATGCCGGGGGCGCCCATGCCGGGAAGTTATGCATGTGCACCGGTGGGAGGCAAGCCGCGCGGAACAACAGCGTGTAGTTGCAGAAATGGCACTTGGATGGTGCGGCGGCGTGCACCAAATCAGCGGCATAACTTTTGGTCATGACGTACCCGTGCAAATGAATTGTTCAATCGCGGCGCGAATTTTTACAGTGGCCCTGCGTTCTGATTTTTCCATCCACCAATCTGCTTTTTGCACAAAGGGATTCCCATGAAGCTCTCCGCCGTCACCACCGCCGCCATCGTGGCCACCGGCCTGCTGGCCAGCACCGTGGTCAGCGCCGACACCCTCAAGAAGGTTGCCGAGTCGGGCAAGATCACGCTGGCCTACCGCGAGTCGTCCGTGCCCTTCAGCTACCTGTCCGGGCCCGGTGTCCCGGTGGGCTTTGCGGTGGACATCTCCAATGCGGTGGTCGATGCCGTGAAAAAGCGTGTCAACAACCCCGCCATCAAGGTGGAGCTGCAGGCGGTGACTTCGCAGAACCGCATTCCGTTGTTGACCAACGGCACCATCGACCTGGAGTGCGGCTCCACCACCAACAACACGGCGCGGGGCAAGGATGTGCAATTTGCCATCAACTACTTCTACACCGGCACGCGCCTGCTGACCAAGAAGGCATCGGGCGTCAAGAACTACGCCGACCTGGCCAAGAAGAAGGTGGCCAGCACCTCGGGCACCACCAATGCGCAGGTGATCCGCAAGTACAACCGCGACAACAACCTCGACATGGACATCGTGCTGGGCAAGGACCATGACGACTCCTTGCTGCTGGTGGATACGGGACGGGCTGAAGCGTTTGCGATGGACGACATCCTGCTGTTTGGCCTGATGGGCAACCAGCGCAACCCGGCCGATTGGACGGTGGTGGGCGATTCGCTGCAGGTGGAGCCCTATGCCTGCATGCTGCGCAAGGACGACCCGCAGTTCCAGGCGCTGGTCAACGGCGTGATCGGCGGGATGATGAAGTCGGGCGAGTTCGAAAAGCTCTACACCAAGTGGTTCATGTCGCCCGTGCCACCGCGCAACCAGAACCTGAACCTGGCCATGAGCAAGGAGCTGCGCGAGAACCTGGTGGCGCAGAGCGACAAGCCCGCACAGTAAGCCGGAGCACGCATGTCTTCTGTGTCTGCAAGCCACATGCACGCCCCGCAGGTGGTGGGGATTCTGGGCGGTATGGGCCCGGCCGCCGGGGCTGACTTTGTGCGCCTGTTTGTGCAGGCCTGCACCGACCAGATGGAGGTGCTGGGCATTCCGGTGCATGACCAGGCTTACCCCGAGCACTGGCTGGCGCAGGTTCCCATTCCAGACCGCACGGCGGCGCTGAATGACAAGCGCCCCGGGGCGCACCAGCCAGCGGACCCCATGCTGCAGGCCACCGGGCGGCTGGCGGCGCTGGGTGCGCGAGTGGTGGCGATTGCCTGCAACACGGCCCACGCGTGGCACGGCATCCTGCAGCAGCGGTTCCCGCAGGTGGTGGTTTTGCACGGCGTGCAGGAGGTGGTGGCCGAACTGTCGGCGCGCAAGGTGCAGGGCGTGGGGCTGCTGGCCACGCGCGGTGCCTACGACGCCGGCCTGTACCAGCGTGAGCTGGAGCGCGCACGCATCGAATGCTTCGTGCCGGAGGACGGTGAACGCGAGCAGTTGATGCAAGGCATCTACGACGGCGTGAAGGCGGGCAACTATCCGCTGGCGCGCCAGCGTTTTGAGGCCGTGTCGATTGCGCTGCAGGAGCGCTATGGCGTGTCCACGCTGATCATGGGCTGCACCGAGATCCCCCTGGCTCTTTCGGAACACCCTCGGCTGGAAGGGCTCTCGCTGGTGAACCCCTCGGTGGTGCTGGCCTCGGCCTTGGCCCGGCATGCCTACCGGGACACCGTCCCCGTCTGCTGAGCCCGACGCTGCTGGAAGCCCAGGGGGTGTCGGCAGCTTCTTTTTCTCGCCACGATCTCCAGCCTGCCTGGGGCGGCGACTTCCTCAATGAAGGTGAAAGTCATGGCATTCACGACCGTCGGCAAGAGGCTGGGTGCGAGCGTGGGGGCGGCAATGCTCGCGTTTGTGTTCGGCGGGGCAGGGTGTGGCAGGGCGTGGGCCCAGTCGGCGGCACCATCGGCGTCGCCATCGTCCGCTGGCACCACGCTGCAACGCATCCAGGCCAGCGGGGTGGTGGTCATCGGCCACCGCGAATCGTCCATGCCGATGTCCTATGTGGCCAACGGAACACCCATGGGCTACAGCGTGGACGTCTGCCAGCTGATTGCGCAGGCGCTGGGGCGCCACCTCAAGCTGCGCGACACCAAGGTGGCTTACCGTCTGGTCACGTCCAGCAGCCGTTTTGATGCCATTGAGAAAGGCGAAGTGGACCTGGAATGTGGCTCCACCACCAACACGGCAGCGCGCCGCCAGCGCGTGGCGTTCACCATTGCGCATTTCATTGCGTCGTCGCGCATCGTGGTGCAAAGCGACAAGCCTTATTCCCGCATCGAAGACCTGGACGGCAAGACGCTGGCATCCACGGCGGGCACCACCAACATCGATTCGCTGGCGCGCGAGGCGGCCACCAAGTCGGTGCGTGTGCACATCGAGCCCGCCAAGGACCACGCCGAGGGCTTTGGCTGGGTGGTGAGCGGCAAGGTGGAGGGCTTCGCCATGGACGACGTATTGCTGTACGGCCTGCGCGCCAGCCACACCAAGCCGCAGGACCTGAAGGTCATCGGCAAGCCCATGACCATCGAGCCCTATGCCGTGGCGTTCGAGCGCAACAACCCCGAACTCAAGGCCGTGGTGGATGCCGAGTTGCGCCGTCTGATCCAGACCCGTGATCTGCACCGTATGTACGACAAGTGGTTCACGCAGCCGATCCCGCCCCAGGGCATCAACCTGGGCATGCGTATGCCGCACTTGTTGGTGGATTCGCTCAAATATCCGTCCGACTACGTGCCGCAGTAGGCGCCATGGTGCCTCAGGGGTAGGTTTTCAGGACCCGTGCTTAACGCCATGCCGTAGCCACCAGCTGGCTGTAGTGCACACCTTTGCGCCCCAGCAACTGCTCGAACACCGCAGGGTTGCCCACGTTGTCGCTGCCCAGCATGCTCAGGGTTTCGGTGCACCACGGAATGCCCGGTACCGCATCGCCCATGCGGGCGCTGAGCTGCGTGAGCACATCGGGCAGTCGCAGTACACGGGCGGGGCGGTGGCCCTGTTGTCGCCGCAGGCTGGCGACGAAATCACCCATGCTCAGCGCCTCCGGCCCGGGGCACTCGATGAGGCCCTGGGTGGCCATGGCCGGGCCCAGCAGGGCAACGATGGCGGTGGCCAGGTCGTGCACCGACACGGGCTGCACGCGTGCCGTGAGCATGGGCCCGGGGAACAGCGCCACAGGCAGGCGGGCCAGGTTCACGAACAGGGCGCTGCTGTCGCCGCCTTTGCCAAACACCACGCTGGGCCGCAGGATGGCGGGGGTCAGTGCGCCCTGCGCGGCCAGCGCCTGCAGGTGCACATCGGCAGCGCGCTTGGTGCTGGCATAGCGCGTGCCGCTGCCCTCGATGCCCAGCGCCGAGATATGCACCACCCGCTTCACCCCCGCCTGGGCGCAGGCGTTGAACAGGGCCACGGGCGTGTGCTGGTGGACCGCATCGATGGGGCGGGCGCTGCTGTCGCGCAGCACGCCCACGGCGTTGACCACCGCATCGATCCCCGCCAGGCGTGGCAGCCACGGTTCGACCGTGGTGTCGCGGGCAAAGTCCATGGGGACCTGCAGCGGCAGCACGGTGCGCTGCCGGGGAGACACGCCACCGTGCACCGTATGCCCGGCTTGGGTGAGCGCGGCAGCCACGGTGTGGCCGATGAATCCGGTAGAGCCTGTCAGCAGGATGTGCATCAACAGTGCCTTTGAAACAAAGAGGGAGCCATGCGCGGTTGTGGCCTTGGCGCGGAGCGGCGCAAAAAACTCCTGGCGTCGCTGTAGCGTGCAACACCGCGCCTGTTCAGAGGCCCGGGTCAAACACCTCAAAGCGGTTGCGGCCACCGTACTTGGCGCGGTACAGGGCTGCATCGGCTGCCTGCACCAGTGTGTCAGACCCGGCCTCCGGGCGTGGAACCACGCTCGCAATGCCCATGCTGAACGTGATGATGGGCGCCGTGGGGGAGCGGGGGTGCGCCAGGGCGGCATTCCGCAGGTTGTCCATGCAGCGCTGCGCCACGGTCACAGCCTCGGGCAGGGGCACGTCGGGCAGCAGGAAAACGAATTCCTCGCCGCCATAACGCGCGGCCACTTCATCCGCGCGCCGAATGGTGGCTTGCAGGAGCTGGGCCACGCGGCGCAGGCATTCGTCTCCGGCCAGGTGGCCATAGTGGTCGTTGTAGAGCTTGAAGTGGTCGATGTCGATCAGGATCACGGCCAGCGGCAGGCCGTGCCTGCCACAGCGCATCCATTCCGTGGCCAGCCGGTCGTCAAAACGGCGCCGGTTGCCGATGCCGGTGACGCCGTCGGTGGTGGACAGCAGCGCCAGCTTGGCGTTGGCCGCCGCCAGCTCCTGCTCCTTGCGCACCAGCTGGGTCACGTCGGTGCGCACACCGGCAATGCCACCCTGGGGCGTGCGCCTTTCGTCGGCCTGCACCCAGCGGCCTTCCGGCAGGCGCTGCAGCACGGCGTGGATGGCAGCACGGTGGTCGGCGATGCGCTGGGCCACCCAGACTTCTTCGTTGCCAACGGCATCAGGGTACTGGCCGCGCTCGGCGCCATAGCGGGCAATCTGCTCGAAGGTGCTGCCCGGCACGATCATGGGGGCCGAGATGGGATACAGCCGCCGGTACTGCGCGTTGCAAACCACCAGCCGGTCGTCGGCGTCGAACAGCGCAAACCCCTCGGGCAGCGATTCCACGGCATCCTGCAGCAGTTGCCGTGCCTGCTGGGCGGCATCCTGCGCCGCTTCCAGTGCCTGGCGCTGCTCGATGAGGTCGGTGATGTCCAGGCGCACGGCCACCACGTAGTTCTCGGGGGTGCGGGTTTCGTAGATGTTGATCCAGCGCCCGTCGGCCAGCCGCTGCACCAGCGTGGAGGTGCGGCTGCCGTGCTCCGACAGGCGCTCGGCAATCCAGGCCTCCTCGCGGCCGTTGGCAGAGGGGACCAGGCCCCGCTCCACCGAATGCCGCAGGATGTCGGCAAAACTCTTGCCCAGGTGCTCCGCGTAGTTCATGTGCGGGTACATGCGCGAGAGCTGCTGGTTGTAGAGCACCAGCCGGTCCTGCTCGTCAAAGATTTCGATGCTGACGGGCAGGGCCTCCACGGCGCGTTCCAGCAGTTGCCGGATGTGCTGGCTCTCCTGGCGGGCTGCCTCCACCTTCTGGCGTTGCTCAATGAGGTCGCTGATGTCCAGCCGCACCACCACGGTCATGCCCGATGGGGTGCGGCTTTCGTGCATGTGCATCCACGCGCCGTTGGGGTAGTGGCGCACCTCAGGCCCGGGCCGGTGGCCCCGGATGGCCAGCTCGTGGGCCAGCCACAGCTCTTCCTGGCCGAGCGCCTCTTCGGGAATGCCGTGCTTCAGGCCTTCGCGCAGCAGTTCTTCATAGGTCTTGCCCAGCGATGTCTGCACGGGCAGGTGCGGGCGCAGGGTGGCCATGAAGTTGTTGCACAGCACCAGCCGGTCGTTCTCGTCATAGATGTCGAGGCCGGCGGGCATGGCGTCCACCGCCTCGCGCAGCTGGCGTTCTGCACGTTCGGCGTCGTCCAGCGCCTGTTTCAGCGCACGCTGCTTGTGAACGACATCGGTGATGTCCGTGCGCAGCACCACCACACCGCCGCCATCGAGCGTGCGCTCGGTCAGCTGCATCCAGCGGTCGCCCCGTACCTCCTGCACTTCGGGGCCAGACGGGGAGCGGTGGCGTTGCATGCGGCCCGCCAGCCAGGTCTCCAGATCCTGCTGTGCGTCGCGGATCTCGCCGGAGGCGGCGGCGCGGCGCAGCACGTCTTCAAACCGCGTTCCGTAGTCCACAGCCATCGCGATGCCCGGGGCCACCTCGCGGTAGCGCGTGTTGCACAGCACCAGCCGATCGTCTGCGTCGTAGATGGCCAGGCCATCGGGCAGGATATCGAGCGTGGCGGACAGCTGTGTGGTGGCCTGGTGGGCGGCAGCCTGCCAGCGCTGTGCACGCCGCGCAAGGCGCCAGTGCAGGCAGGCGATGGTCCCCAGCCCCAGCCCGGCGGCCACCAGCGCAGCGCGCACGGGCCCTTCAAGGACATGGCTTGCGAGCGCCCAGGCCAGCAGGGCCAGCCCGCCCATACCGCACACCCCACACACGGCCACCACCTGCAGAGCCAGGGGGGTTTCGCGCGGAGGGGCAGGCGGCATGGTTGTGGGGTCCCAGGTTGGCGGTCGCAAGTCTTTCTTGGGGCTGCAGCGGCCTCTCCAGTTTGCACCATGCAGGTGCAAACTTCGGGCGGATCGGTCAGACCTTGAACAGGTTCGCAGAAAGTCTAGCAGTGCCATCCGGTTTGCGGTACCCGCAAATGCGGCAGTCCCTCAAAACCCCTAGACTGCGGTTCCGTCCTTTTCACCCTGGAGAAACCGATGCTCACTGAAGACCTCGATTCCGATGCCCGCGCCCTGGTGCCTGGCCGCACGACCGACGCGGGCGCCACCCGCCGCACTGCCTTGCAGACCGCGTTGGGCCTGGGCTATGCAGCGGCGGCCGCGCCCATCATGGCGCAGACGGCCATCGCCACCCCCAGCGATGGCCTCACCGCCGGCGAAGTGAGCTTTACGGTCAATGGCTTCAAGGTGCCCGCCTACCGGGCAGCACCTGCGGGCAAGACCGGCCTGCCCGTGGTGCTGGTGATCCAGGAGATCTTTGGCGTGCACGAATACATTGCCGACACCTGCCGCCGCTTTGCCAAGGCGGGTTACCTGGCCATCGCGCCGCAGCTGTATGCGCGCCAGGGCGATGCCACGCAATACACCGACATTGCCAAGCTAATGGCTGAAGTCGTCTCCAAGGTGCCCGACGCCCAGGTGATGGCCGACCTGGACGGCGCGGTGCAGTGGGCCGCCGCCAATGGTGGCGATGCCGCGCGCATGGGCATCACCGGCTTTTGCTGGGGCGGGCGCATCACCTGGCTGTATGCGGCGCATGGCCCGGTGAAGGCTGGCGTGGCCTGGTATGGCCGACTGGTGGGGCAGGCCAGCGAGCTGACGCCCAAGCACCCTGTGGACATCGCCCCCATCCTCAAGGCCCCCGTGCTGGGCCTGTATGGTGAAAAAGACACCGGCATCCCCCTTGACACGGTTGATAAGATGAAAGCTGCCCTGGCCAGTGGCTCGCCGCAGGCCAAGGCATCGGAATTTGTGGTGTACCCCGACGCCCCCCATGCCTTCCATGCCGACTACCGGCCCAGCTACCGCAAGGAAGCCGCAGAAGACGGGTGGAAGCGGGCGCTGGCCTGGTTCAAGACGCACGGCGTGGTCTAGGCCAGACACAGGGAGTCACTGGCACCTGCAGCCGCCCCCCTCGGGGGGCGGCTTTTTTAATCTCGCGTCCGGGGCGTGGGATTTGAACGAAAATAGGCCCTAGGGCTTATCTATAAAGCGTAAGAAGCTATGACTTTGGTAGCAATCATCCTGGCCACGCTGGCTGCGGGCATTGGCAGCGTCTGGCTGGCCGCACTGCTGATGCGGCTGGGGCTGGGCGGGCGTGCCGACAGCGTGGGGCCCCAGCACCTGCTGAGCCTGGCGGCGGGCGCCCTGCTGGCCACGGCCTTCATGCACCTGCTGCCCGAGGCGTTCGAGAGCCAGGCGGGTGCGCACGACCTGTTTGCCACCTTGCTGGTGGGCGTGGTGTTTTTCTTTTTGCTCGACAAGGCGGAGCTGTGGCACCACGGGCATGAGCACAGCCACCCCGAACCCGCCAGGCACGACCATGACCACGGCCATGCGCATTCCCACGAAGGCCATGGCCATGCGCACCACCACCATGCCCCCCGCGCAGGGGGCTGGGCCGTGCTCACCGGCGACAGCGTGCATTGTTTTGGCGACGGCATCCTGATCGCCTCGGCCTTCATGGCCGACATCCGCCTGGGCGTGATCGCTGCCGTGTCGGTGCTGGCGCACGAGGTGCCGCACCACATGGGCGACCTGGTGGTGCTGCGCCAGACCAGCCCCAACCGGCGCATGGCGCTGGTCAAGGTGTCGCTGGCGGGTGCGGTCACGGCGCTGGGCGGCGTGGTGGGCTACTTCCTGGTGGGGCAGCTGCAAGACCTGCTGCCTTACTTCCTGGCCGTGGCGTCCAGCAGCTTTGTCTATGTGGCGCTGGCCGACCTGATCCCTCAGCTGCAAAAGCGCCTGACGGCGCGTGAAACCATTGCACAGATTGCCTGGCTGGTAGCGGGCATGGTCATCGTGACGCTGGTGAGCGGGGCGGCGCACGGGCACTGAGGCGTGCTACCGGTTCGATAGCTGCCAGTGCTTGATGGATAAGCGCTGGAGGCCAAAAAAGACCTCAGATATCTAGCGCGCCAGTTCTTCCCGCACGGCCGCCACCTGCCGCCGCGACACCGCCAGCAGCTCGGTCGATCCCTGCAGCCGCACGGCCCAGCCTTCGCCTTCCTCGGGGTCGTAGTGTTTTTCCAGCGCGCGCACGGCGCGGCGGGCTACCAGCGCGTTGCGGTGGATGCGCAGGAAGCGGGGAGCGAACTTGGTCTCGATCTCGCTGAGCGAGCCGTCCATGATGTAGCTGCGCGTGGCGGTCCGCACGGTCACGTACTTTTGCTCGGCCTTGAAGTACAGCACCTCGGCCAGGGGCAGGCGCTCGGTACGGCCCCGGTCCTGGATCAGCAGGGTTTCGCCCTCGGGCACGCTGGGGGCCTGGGTGGGCGCGGGGGGGCGGGTGCTGCGCTGCACCTTGGCCAGTGCCTGCTGCAGGCGTTCGCGGCGCACGGGCTTGGTCAGGTAGTCGGTGGCGTCCAGTTCGAACGCGCTCACGGCATGATCGGCGTGGGCTGTCACAAACACCACGGCCGGGGGCTGGGGCAGGGTCTGCAGCGTGTGGGCCAGGGCCAGGCCGTCCTGGCCGGGCATGTGGATGTCGAGCAGCACCAGGTCAAAACCCCGCCCGCCCGTGGGCCCGAGCAGGGCCATGGTTTCGCCGGCATTGGCGGCCTCGGCCACCGTCATGCGCTGGGCAGGCTGTGCCTGGGCGCAATCGGCCAGCAGGGTGCGCAGGCGGCTGCGGGCCAGGGCTTCGTCGTCAACGATCAGGATGTTCATGGTCTCTCAAGGGGCTGTTGTTGTTGTCGTCGGTGTTGTCCACCATGCGGCGCTGGAACGGCGCCACGCGGCTGCCGCTGCGGCTGCCGGCATTGCGGCGGGTGGACGGTGAGGTGCTGCGCCCACCGCGGGCGCGGGGCTGGGGTTCGGGGGCGGGCAGGGTGATGCGCACCTGGTACAGGCCGTCCTGCATGCCGGCGGTGAATTCGCCCTGCACGTCGTGCAGCAACGCCAGCCGCGCCCGCACGTTGGCCAGGGCAATGCCGTGGCCCCGGGGCGCCGTGTCTTCGCCATGTCCGTTGCCGTTCTTACCCTCCTTGGGGGGCAGCGTGTTGGTGATGCGCACCACCACACGGTTGCCGCGCAGCTCGGTCAGCACCCGCAGCTTGCCGCCGCGCGGGCTGGGTTCCACGCCATGTTTGACGGCGTTCTCCACCAGAGGCTGCAGCAGCAGCGGGGGCAGGCGGGCGCTGTCGGTGCGGGGGTCCAGATTCCACTGCACCTGCAGGCGTTTGCCAAAGCGCACCTCTTCGATGCCCAGGTAGCGGCGCGCGAGCGTGATTTCTTCTGCCAGTGTGGTCGACTCGCCCTGCTCGATGAGGGCCACTCGGAACAGGTCGGAGAGGTCTTCCAGCAGCGATTCGGCCTTGGCCGGTTCTTCACGCACCAGGGCAATGGCGCTGTTGAGGGTATTGAACAAAAAGTGGGGGCGGATGCGCGATTGCAGCTCGGTCAGGCGTGCCGTGGTGGCTGCGGGCGTGCGGCCCCGTGCGCGCAGCACCAGCGCGGCCACCAGCATGGCGGCCAGCAACGCGCCCGTGGCGGCGCTGGCAAGCCAGGGCGGCGATGCGGGTTGGGCCACCAGCGCCAGCATGCCGCAGGCATAGGCCCCCGCCAGCGCGCCCAGCAGCACACCCGCCACGTATTGCTGCACGGTGGTCAGGCGCTGCAGCACGGTCTTGAGGCTGCAGGCCGTGACCAGCCACAGCAGCGTGGCGGGCAGCGCGCCGCCCGTCAGCAGCGCCAGGGTGGCCAGCCATGCCACGGGGTTGCCTGCCCCGAACATCGCGCCCACACCCACCACCAGCTCCACGAACAGCACGGCCCGCAGCACCACGCCGACCTGGCAGGCATCGAACACCAGCGCCCGACCGCGCGGCGGCTGGCCGCCCGGCCCCGCGCCAGCGGCGGCCCGCACGCTGCGCGCAGGCCCTTCTGGAAGGGCTGAATCCGGCAGCGGTGGCTGGGTCGATAAAATTTGCGTGTTTTGCATTGCGGCGCCCGGGTTGTCCGGGTGTCTGAACCTCCGGATTATTGCCCTCCTATGTCCAAAGCCCAAGCCACCAGCGCCACGCCGTCTGCGCCGTCCCACAACCAGCTCGACACCAAGGCACAGGCCTGGTCGGCGCTGTTTTCCGAGCCCATGAGCGACCTGGTCAAGCGCTACACCTCCAGCGTGTTCTTCGACAAGCGCCTGTGGCAGGCTGACATTGCGGGCAGCCTGGCGCACGCCGAGATGCTGGCGGCGCAGGGCATCATCGGCGCTGAAGACCACGCTTCCATCCAGCGCGGCATGGCGCAGATCACGCAAGAGATCGAGTCCGGCGCGTTCGAATGGAAGCTCGACCTGGAAGACGTGCACCTGAACATCGAGGCGCGCCTGACGCAGCTGGTGGGCGACGCCGGCAAGCGCCTGCACACCGGCCGCAGCCGCAACGACCAGGTAGCCACCGACGTGCGCCTGTGGCTGCGCGGCGAGATCGACCTGATCGGCGACCTGCTCAAGGAGCTGCAGGTTTCGCTGGTCGATGTGGCCGAACAGAACGTCGAGGTGATCCTGCCGGGCTTCACCCACCTGCAGGTGGCCCAGCCGGTGAGCTTCGGCCACCACATGCTGGCCTATGTGGAAATGTTTGCGCGCGACGCCGAGCGCATGGCCGATGTGCGCCGCCGCACCAACGTGTTGCCGCTGGGCAGCGCGGCCCTGGCCGGCACCACCTACCCGCTGGACCGCGAGCGCGTGGCCAGGACGTTGGGCATGGTCGATGCCAACGGCTTGCCCATGGTCTGCCAGAACAGCCTGGACGCCGTGAGCGACCGCGACTTCGCCATCGAGTTCACCGCCGCCGCCAGCCTGTGCATGGTGCACGTGAGCCGCCTGAGCGAGGAACTCATCATCTGGATGAGCCAGAACTTCGGCTTCATCAAGATCGCCGACCGTTTCACCACGGGCAGCTCGATCATGCCGCAGAAGAAGAACCCCGACGTGCCCGAACTCGCGCGCGGCAAGACCGGCCGCGTGGTGGGCCACCTCATGGGGCTGATCACCCTGATGAAGGGCCAGCCCCTGGCCTACAACAAGGACAACCAGGAAGACAAGGAGCCGCTGTTCGACACCGTGGACACGCTTAAAGACACGCTGCGCATCTTCGCCGAGATGGTCGGCGGCCAGCTCAACCCCGCCACGGGCAAAAAAGAAGGCGGCATCACCGTCAACGCGCCGGCCATGGAGCAGGCCGCACTCAAGGGCTATGCCACCGCCACGGACCTGGCCGACTACCTGGTCAAGAAGGGCCTGCCTTTCCGAGATGCGCACGAAACCGTGGCCCACGCCGTGAAGGCGGCCACCACCCATGCGTGTGACCTGTCGGAGTTGCCGCTGGCCGTGCTGCAGGGCTTCCACCCGCAGATCGAGAAGGATGTGTACGAGTGCCTGAGCCTGCGCGGCTCGCTCAACGCGCGCAACACGCTGGGCGGCACCGCGCCCGTGCAGGTGCGTGCCCAGCTGGCACGCCATCGCACGCGGCTGGCCTGAAGGGCGGCGACATTCCCCTGTGGCGCGGCGGCCGCTGGCCTGAACCGTGCTTGGTGCATGAATGCGCCCCGCAACAGCCCGATTTGAATAAACCGGAGTTCTTCCATGACGACGACGACCCGCCGCAGCCTGCTGTCCCGACTTCTGCGCACCAGCGCCTTTCTGGGGGCAGCGCTCACGGTGGGGCTCGCGGCTGCGCAGACGCACAAGCCCATCCGTCTGCTGGTGGGCTTTCCGCCGGGCGGCGGCTCGGACGCCATTGCGCGCACCTTGTCCGAGAAGCTCAAGGACGAACTGGGCGTGCCGGTGGTGGTGGAAAACCGCCCCGGTGCGGGGGGACAGATCGCGGCCCAGGCGCTCAAGGCCTCGGTGCCCGATGGCACCACGCTGTTCATCACGCACGACCACACCATCTCCATCCTTCCCCAGGTGGTGAAGAACCCCGGCTACGACCCTGTGCGCGACTTCGTGCCCGTG
Organism: Acidovorax sp. Root275; assembly: GCF_001428965.1. Taxonomy (NCBI): domain Bacteria; kingdom Pseudomonadati; phylum Pseudomonadota; class Betaproteobacteria; order Burkholderiales; family Comamonadaceae; genus Acidovorax; species Acidovorax sp. Root275. The sequence continues at coordinate 708,408 of NZ_LMJH01000008.1, forward strand.
GGCGGTTTTGCCACTTTCGTGAATGCGTTTGCCGTCTCAGGTGGCACGCCAGCCAAGTCGTTCGGCGACTACGTCAACTGGGTGCGGACGGCGGGCCAGGGCAAGGGGGCCGTGGGCATCCCGGCACCGGCCTCCACCCCCGAATTCCTGGTCAAGCTGATCGGGCAGAAGTACCAGATCGACCTGGTGTCCGCCCCCTACCGGGGCAGCGCGCCCATGATGGCCGACATGCTGGGCAACCAGATCAGCGCGGGTGTGGCGTCGGTGCAGGATTTCATCGAGAACCACAAGGCTGGAAAGGTGCGCGTGGTGGGCGTGCTGGGCACCAAGCGCCAGGCCGCCATGCCCGATGTGCCCACATTCGACGAAATGGGCCTCAAGGGCTTTGAAGACCTGCCGTATTACGGCATCTACGCCCCCACTGGCACGCCGCAGAAGTTCGTCACCGAGTTTTCGATTGCCCTGTCCAAGGTGGTGGCGATGCCGGACGTGCGCGAGCACCTGACGGCCATGGGCCTCACGGTGGGCTACATGACACCGCAGCAACTGGCCGCCCGCCAGACCGCCTACACCGACGCCTGGACGCGGATCATCAAGACCAGTGGTTTTGTGGCGCAGTAGTTAGTCCGGGGACCGGCCTGCGTGGCCATGCGGGCGAATGCCGCTGTGTCCTTCGGCCCCTGCAAACCTTCGATTTTCACGAGTTCAAGTAAAAATGGCCGCCAGCGCTTATCAGTAAAGCGCAGGCAGCTATTTTATTTGTAGCAAATGCCGGGGATGCATCATGGGCCTCCCGGCACCGCTGCGGTCAGAGCATGGTCTCGCGCTGCTGCTCGGCGCGCGACGCGCCAATCGCGGTTTCCACGTTCTTGACCTCTTCGGGCGGGGGCAGCACCGCAGGCAGGCCCAGCGCCTCGATGGCCAGCTCGCGGCACCAGCCCTTGGTGTGATACAGGTGGTGGTCCTCGTCTTTCTCCACCGCCTGGTGGGCTGCCTTCAACGTCTGGCCCACGTCGCCCGTGGCGACCTCGGCGACCTTGCCCAGCAACTCCCAGTTGGCGTGGTCCTTGGTCTCGGCGTGCACCACGCATTCGCAGGCCACCAATTGGGCGGCGGCGGGGTTGCCTCCCTGTTTGGCCAGCAACATGGCCTTGACCAGGGATTCGCCGATGTGTTTGACCACCGCCCGGCTGGGCGACTGCGCATCCGGGTCCAGGCCCAGGGTGTCGCACAGGCTGCGCACCACATCCTGGTGGGTCAGGGTTTCTTCCAGATAGCCTTCCCACTCCTTCTTGAGATCGGGGTTCACCGCACAGGTGAGCGCAGTGCGGTACACCTGCTCGCCGCCGAGTTCGGTTTCCATCATCTGGAGCACAAGATCATCGAGCTGGTGGCTGTCATAGTGGGCTTTGGGCATGGTTTCTCCTTGGGTGGTGGGGTTGGGAACGGGGTGGGCGCGTCATGCGAGGGTGCGGACCTTGGGTTCGCGCTCCCACTGTCGGGTCTGTGCGGCGGCGATGAAGCCCTGCGCGTCGGCGGGGTCCACCACGCCCGCGTCGGGCTCGATGCCACCGGCTTGCAGGATGGCCTGCGTGCCCTTGCAGGCGGCAATCGCCTTGAGGTGGCCGAACGCATCGCGGAACCAGTCCACGGCGGCGGCCTCCTTGGCCAGCTGTGCGCCCATCTCGGGCGACAGCACCGAGGCCACGGCGTCAAACACGACCGATGGCGTGCCTTGCAGCTGGCCGTCGGCGGGCAGCAGGGTGCCGTCTTTCAGCACTGCTCCGCCCACCTTGGGGGCCACGATCTTCACTGTGCCTCCGGCCTTTTCCACGGCCTTGCGCAGGTTGGCCACCGTGTTGCCGTTGGAGCCATCGGCCACCAGGATGCCGATGCAGCGCCCCTGTAGCGTGGGCTTCATGCGGTCGATGATGCGCAGCGCGGGCGACGGGGGCAGGTCCTGCACCGGCTCGGCGGCGGGCGGGGCGGGGGGCAGCGCCTGCATGCCCAGGCCGTCGGCCACACGCTGGGCCAGTTCGGGGTCTACATGCTGCAGGTGGCCGACCACCGCCTCGCGCACATGCGGCGTGCCCACCTTGGACAGCTCAAACACCAGCGCCGACGCCATGTGCGCCTGCTCCAGCGGGCTCTGGCTGCGAAAGAACATGCGCGCCTGGCTGTAGTGGTCGGCAAAACTCTCGGGGCGCACACGGCCCTTCACACCGTCATCGGCCTGCGCGAAATGGCGGAACCCTTGTGCTTGTGATGCACGCGGCGTATCACCCTGCAGGCTGCTGGGCTCGTAGGCAACGCGGCCTTTGGGCACCTGCATCTGCATGTGGCCGTCGCGCTGCATGTTGTGGAACGGGCACTTGGGCGCATTGATCGGGATCTGCGTGAAGTTGGGCCCGCCCAGGCGCGACAGCTGCGTGTCCAGGTACGAGAACAGGCGGCCCTGCAGCAGCGGGTCGTTGCTGAAGTCGATGCCCGGTGGCACGTTGGCGGGGCAAAACGCCACCTGCTCGGTTTCGGCAAAGAAGTTGTCGGGCCAGCGGTTGAGCACCATGCGGCCGATGGGCTGCAGGGGCACCAGTTCTTCGGGAATGAGCTTGGTGGGGTCCAGGTGGTCGAAGGGGAAGCGCTCGGCGTCCTCCTCGGTGAACAGTTGCACCGACAGCTCCCATTCCGGGAAGTCGCCCCCCTCGATGGCTTCGAACAGGTCGCGCCGGTGGAAGTCGTTGTCCGCCGCCTGCAGCTTCACGGCTTCGTCCCACACCGTGGACTGGATGCCCAGCTTGGGGCGCCAGTGGAACTTCACGAAGGTGCTGTCGCCCGCGGCATTCAGGAGCCGGAAACTGTGCACGCCAAAGCCTTCCATCATGCGCAGGCTGCGCGGGATGGTGCGGTCGCTCATGGCCCACATGACCATGTGCATGGTTTCGGGCATCAGCGAGACGAAATCCCAGAAGGTGTCGTGTGCGCTGGCCGCCTGGGGGAACGCGCGGTCGGGCTCCATCTTCACGGCGTGCACCAGGTCGGGAAACTTCATCGCGTCCTGGATGAAGAACACCGGGATGTTGTTGCCCACCAGATCCCAGTTGCCTTCGGTCGTGTAGAGCTTCACGGCGAAGCCGCGCACATCGCGCGGCGTGTCCACCGATCCCGCGCCGCCTGCCACGGTCGAAAAGCGCGTGAACACAGGCGTCTGCACGCCCACTTCCGTCAGCACCTTGGCCGTGGTGTGGTCCTTGAGCGAATGCGTGAGTTCAAAAAAACCGTGGGCTGCCGAGCCGCGTGCATGCACGATGCGCTCCGGGATGCGCTCGTGGTCAAAGTGCGTGATCTTCTCGCGCAGGATGAAATCTTCCAGCAGCGCGGGGCCGCGTGGCGACGGGCGCAGGGAGTTCTGGTTGTCCGCCACCGGAATGCCCTGCTGCGTGGTCAGCACCGGGTGCTTGCCACCAGCCTGTTGCTGTAGCTCGCCAGCGTTGCCGCGAAAGGTGTCGGACTGGGTGGAAGAGGGCAGTGCGGACGGCGATTTTTTTGCCGCGCCGCGCGAAGTGGGGGTTCGGGCCATGGGCGCTCCTGGGGGTTCTGGGTAATGAAACAAGACCAGCCAACATCGTTGGACCCCCGTGCCTTGCGGGGAGTAGGACACAGCCCCATCCGCGCGTCGTCGTGGTCAGGCAATGGCCCGCTGCCTGTGCTCTGAAGACGCCCGGTGTTTGCTACGCTTGCACCCTCCCCACCAAGGCCCTCCACACCCGTTGCCTTGCGGCGCGACCCGCTCTTTTGCCCTTGCCAGACTGACCGATGTTCTACGCCATCCCCCTCGAAAGCCGGCCCACCTGGCGCAACCCTCCCTGGATGACGGTGGTGCTGATCCTGGTGAACATGCTCGTGTTCTGGGGCCCGCAGCGTTCGGAGGAAAAGGCGCAGGACCGGGCTGCCGCCTTCTATGTGGCCAGCCCTTTGCCCGCTGTGGAAGTCCCGCGTTTTGTGGCCTGGCTGGAGGAAACCGGCGACAAGCACCTCAAAGACGCCCGCGCCCTGCAAAAGGCGGGCGACCACCGCATGCTGCTGCGCTGGATGGAGCAGGAAGACGGCTTTCAGCAGCGCCTGAAAAGCCCGCGTTTTGTGCCGCCCGAAGATCCGCAGTACGCCGACTGGAAGGCCGCACGCACCCAGTACGAAGCCCGGTTGCCTGCCCCCTTCACCCGCCAATGGGCGCAGAGCTTTGAAAAAGACGCGGAGCTGCGGCCCGTCACCTGGCTCACGGCCACGTTTTTGCATGGCAGCACCGGGCACCTCATTGGCAACATGGTGTTTTTGTTTCTGTTCGGCTTTTCGGTCGAGCTGGCACTGGGCCGGGGCTGGTACCTGGCGTTTTACCTGCTGGGTGGCGTGGGCGGCTCGCTGCTGGCGGGCTGGGCCTATGCCGGCATGGGCAGCTATGGCCTGGGTGCCTCGGGTGCCGTGTCGGCCCTCATGGGCATGTACGCCGTGCTGTACCGGCTGCGGCGCGTGCGGTTCTTTTACCAGCTGTTTTTCTACTTCAACTATGTGACCGCGCCTGCGTTGCTGTTGCTGCCCGCGTGGATTGCCAACGAGTTGCTGCAGCACTGGCTCAGCGGAAAGGGTGTGGCCTACATGGCCCACCTGGGCGGGTTGCTGACCGGTGCGTCGCTGATGGCGCTGGCCATGCTGCTGCGCAAGAAACCGATGGAAGTGCCGGTGACGCAGGACGCCGCGCCCGACGACGGTTTTGACACCCATGTGGCCAACGCCCAGCGCCTGGCGAAGGGCATGAAGTTCGAGCAGGCCCTCGCCCAGTGGCGTGCCGCCGCCAAGCTGCGCCCGCAAGACCAGACGGTGCTCAGCGCCTGGTTCAAAACGGCATCGCTGTGGCCCGAGGGCGAAGACTTCCACCGCGCCGCGCGCCGCATCTTTCGCCTGCATGCCCATGACGAGCAGACGCTGCAGTTTCAGCATGCCTGCTACCGCACGTATTTTGAGAAAGCCAAGCCCGGTGCCCGGTTGCAGCCGGACGAAATGGCCCGCCTCTCACGCCGCTTTGCCCGCGCGCAGCAGTGGGGCGATGCGGAAAAGCTGTTCAACGCCTTGCACAAGACCGCCCCCACGCACCCGGAGCTGGGCGAGACACTGGGCATGCTGGTGTCGGCCTTGTGCCATGCGGGGCGGCGGGCGGAGGCGGTGGCGTGGGGGCCGTTGTTGCAGCAACTGGCGCCGGGGAGTGTGGCGTTGCGGGGGCTGGGGTGATGCGGTGATTTTTGGTTGAATTGGGCTCTAGCGCTTATCTGGAAAGTGCTGGATGCTATTGTTTTTATAGTGAATGATTGTCTTCCATCCATTCGGGCTGAGCTTGTCGAAGCCGGGGCGTGTGCGCTGGTTTGGTGGCGTGTTTGTGTGGAGGACGGGAGCCGGGTCTCGGCCCGGCGGCCGAGGTACTTGTTCTTTGCTTCGCCAAAGAAAAGTACNTTCGCTGCGGGGCAACCTGCGTCGGGGCGGTTGCGGGGTGCGCCGTGGAACTCGCTTTGCGCTGGCGCGCGCCGCTCGGACAACCACGGCGAGTCAGTTCACGAAGCACGCGCGCTCCGACGCGCGTGCCACCCCGCAACCGCCCCGCCGCAGGCGCAGCCAGCAGGGGGTTGGGCAGCCGAACATCCAACAGCCGAACAGTCACACGGGCCATTGCTTCGCTCGGCCGCGCCTGCGCAGCGCGTGGCGCTTGCGCCCGCGAGAGGGGCCCGAGCGCAGCAATGGCCCGTGTGGATGTCCGATCCCGGTGGGTTCCCTTCAGGATGCGCCGAGGAGCGGAGGTTTTGGCGGATCAGGGCTCGCGTCTGTTTGAGTGACGCGAAGCGGCGCGAGTTTAGCGAGACCCCGTCAAAACTGAGCACCGCAGGTTGCCCGTAGCGAAGCGAAGGGACGCAGCGTGTAGGGTCGCCTTCTCTTTGGTTACTTTCTCTTGGCGATCCAAGGGAAAGTTACTGCGCCGCGGGGCGCACACCCCGGCCTCCGCCCTCAACCCAGGCACGCCGCACAGATCAGCGAGCGAGCATGCCCAGGCTTCGACGAGCTCAACTCGAACGGTTCAGATCATTCGGAAATCGCTATCAATACCATAGCTACTGGCGCTTATCCAGAAAGCGCTAGAGCCCCAAAAATTCTTCAACCTCCCGCCGCCTGCGGCACATGGTTGCGCAGCAGCCACCGCGTTTCCCGCGTGGCGTCCGTGTCCGGGTGGCGGGACTCCAGCGTGGCCAGCACGCGCAGGGCCATGTCGGCGCGGTTCATGCCTTGCAGCAGCACCCGGGCGACCAGTTCGTAGGCGGCGGGCACGCTGTCGTGGTTTTTGAAGCGGCGGTCAAAGCCCTGCAGCAAGGCCAGCGCGTCTTTGGCGTTGTTCGCATTCCAGGCGGCTTTCGCCAGATGGAGGGTGGCGTTGGCATCCTGCAGCGCAAACTGGGCGTCCTTGGCACGGCAGGTTTGAAAGACCTTGAGCGCTTCGCCGCCCTGGCCCGAGCGCAGCAGCAGCGGGATGTAGCGCTGGGCATGGTCGAGCAGGGTGGCGGTTTTGCCTTCGGCCAGTATCAGCACGCCGTGGTAGCGGCGCTGTGCGGGCACTTCGTCGCTGCGGGTGCGCTGGTCTTCGTAGGCCACACCCAGGGCGCCCACCATGTCCCCGGCGGTGATCAGCTCGGCCACTTGCGCGTCGGTGGCGTCTTGCTCGATCTGGCGGGGGCTGCGGCGGTCCACGGGGGCACCGTCGTCGTCCAGGCCCGCGCCAGGCAACAGGTCAATGCCAAAGGCCGCGTGGTTCTGGTACATGGCGTAGCCCAGCAGGCTGGCCATGACCCAGCTGAAGTAGATGAGCAGCCAGTTGACGATGGGCAGCAGGATCCAGCCCTTGAAGATGGGCACGAGCATGCCCAGCGCGATGAAGGTGCCCTGGCTCAACAAGAAGAGAAACAGGCACAGCAGCAGGTAGGGCCAGCCAATGGTGCGCACGGCGTTCCAGGCGTTGGTGGGGTTCAGGGTTTCGGTAAAGCTGCAGGTCTGCACCAGCACGATCTGCGTGGCGGGCAGCAGAAAACACATGGCCAGCCAGGCCAGCGTGCCCAGCAGGGGGTTCAGGCGCTGCAGCCAGCCCACGGCCATGGCTTGCACGATGAGGATGGCGAACAGCTTCCAGGGCAGGTTCTTCCAGTCCGGGTCCAGCTCGGAAGGGTAGTCCTCGGCCTTGTAGATGCCGCGCGAGCCCAGGGCCGTGACCTTGAAGCCATAGCGCGATGCGGCCAGCAGGATGCCGATCTCCACGATCAGGATGCCCAGGGCGTCGGGCACGAAGAAAATCAGCTTGAACAGCAGGCTGGAGAGTGCCAGCAGCACGCCGTACATCAGCGGCTTGGGTTGCAGCGGAAACGCAAAAAAGGTGTTGATCTGGTGCCAGAACGGGCGGGGCGCCTTTGCGGTTTCGCGCTGCATGGGGTGCCTTGGGCTTATTTGGAGAAGAAGTCGGATTGCGACATCCCGCGCCCGCCCGCAATGCGCACCACGGTGCGCTGGTCGGAGCGCAGGAGCTTCATCTGCCCCATTTCGCGCACGATTTGTTCGTTGAAGGTGGAGCTGAACTGCATGACGGTTTCCCCCATCTTCAGCAGGCTGGTGCCTTTGACCTTGGCGCTTTTGCGGCCCGGTTCGATCTCGATGCTGTCGATGTGGAATTCGAACTCGACCGTCAGGATGCCGCCCATGCGGTCACCGATCTGCTCGAACATCTGCATGCTGGCCTTGAAGGCCTCGCACTGCTGGTCGTGGTTGAGTGTGCTGCGCTGCGTCTGGCCGTTCATCACCGTCTCGTCCTGGATGATGGCCTTGCTGCTGAGCTGTTTGCACATCAGCTCAGCGTCTCGCTTGTAGAGAGCGTGCGCGCTCTGGTCGTAGTAGGCGCGCACCATTTTTTCGTCCAATGTGCGCCCGCCGACAAAGTAATACCAGGCGCCCACACACAGAGCCGCCAGCAATGCGATTTTTTTCACGATTCCCTCTCTCCCGCTTTATTTTGCGGCGCAGTATACCGATGGGTTTGTGCGGGCTGGGCGTAGGCTGCTGCTGGCGCGGAGTCTGCGAACGAGTTGTTACCTTCCGTGTCATCGCAGGACGGGGCGGCCCACGGCATATCGGCTACCCTCGCGGTCGAGTCGGATAGAGGGATGTCAAAAATGAAATTCTTACAACGTGCCCTGGTGTTGTTTTCGGGGGCTTTGGTGTCGCTGGGCGCACACGCCTTGCAGATCACCAGCTTTTCACCGCAGGGCGAAGTGGCGCGCGTGCGGCAGGTGGTGGCCAAGTTCGATGCGGCGGCCGTCAACTTTGGCGACCCCAAGGCGCCCGCACCCATCAGCCTGAGCTGCAGCGACGCCGGTGCCACCAAGGGCACGGGCCGCTGGACGGGCGAACGCGAGTGGGTGTTCGACTTCGAACGCGACCTGCCCCCGGGCGTGCGCTGCACCGCCTCGGTCAAGCCTGGGTTCAAGTCGGCTGCTGGCGCTGAACTGACGGGCGCTAAAAGCTATCAATTCAATAGCGGTGGTCCGTTCGTGCAGACCATCCGCCCCAACCCCTACGAGCAGATCGACGAAGAGCAGTTCTTCGTGCTGCAGTTCAACGGGCCCGCCACCATCGCCAGCATCCAGGCCAATGTGTGGTGCACGGTGGAAGGCGTGGGCGAGCGCGTCCCAGTGCGTTTGATCGAGGGCGCGCAGCGCGCCGAAATATTGAAGACGCTGGGCCTGGAAAAAAGCGCAGCGCAAGACCCCTTGCAATACGCCACGCTGGCCTGCAACCGGCGGTTCACCTCGGGCTCGCGCATGCAGATCGTGTTTGGCAAGGGCGTGGCCACGCCCAGTGGCGTGCCCAACACGGTGGAAAAACGCTTTGACTTCAAGGTGCGCGAGCCGTTCTCGGCCGAGTTCAGTTGTGAGCGCGAGAACGCGCAGGCTGCCTGTTTGCCCATCCGCCCATTGCAGCTGTCCTTCAATGCGCCGGTGCCGCGCAGCCTGGCCACGGCCATCCGCCTCAAGTCGGCCAAGGAAACCCTGAAACCCCAGACGGATGGGGCCATCGAAGGCCAGAAGGGCGATGCGCTGGTCAACAGCGTGCAGTTTGCTGCGCCTTTGGCCGAAAACACGGCCTTCACGCTGGAGCTTCCCAAGGATTTCAAGGATGCCTCGGGCCGCCCGCTGCGCAATGCGGAGAACTTCCCGCTGAAGGTGGCCACCGGCGGCATGCCGCCCCTGGCCAAGTTTGCAGCGGCGCCGTTTGGCATCGTCGAGCGTTTTGCCGAAGGCCCGCGCTCTGAAAAACCCCCGGCATTGCTGCCCGTGACACTGCGCAACGTGGAAGCCGCCCTGCGCGTGCAGGGACTGCAGCCGGGTGCGGCGGTGCCCACAGCGGCGCCTGGCAAGGTCAGCACGCTCAAGCCGCGCACCGATGCCGACATCATTGCCTGGTTCAAGAAAGTGCAGCGCTACGACAGCTACGTGGTGAACCGCAAGCAGGCACGCCAGGACGTGAATGGCCCCCTGCCCAAGGTGCTGGACGACGACAAGGAAACCGTGCAGTCGCGCATGGTGTCGCTGCTGTCCGGCAAGGGCGGCGTGAAGACGCTGGACCTGCCCAAGCCCGCGAGCAACGACCCACGCCCCTTCGAGGTGGTGGGGATTCCGCTGTCGCCCGGTTTCCACGTGGTGGAGATCGCCTCGCAAAAGCTGGGCACTTCGCTGCTGGACGAACGCCATGGCGACGCCCGCACGATGTATGTGCGCACCTCGGCCCTGGTGACCAACCTGGGCGTGCATTTCAAGCTCGGCCGCGAAAACGCGATGGCCTGGGTGACCACGCTGGACAAGGGCCAGCCCGTGCAGGGCGCTACGGTGCGCGTGTCCGACTGCAAGGGCAATGAGCAGGCCCATGCGCAGACCGATGCCCAGGGCGTGGCCCGCTTCGAAGGCCTTTCGTCAGAACCTCCCGGCTGCGGCGATGGCGGCGATGGCGGCGAGTATGGCGAAGGTGGCAACGCCTATTTTGTGAGTGCGCGCCACAAGGATGACGGCGGTGTGGAGGACATGGCCTTCACCTGGAGCGACTGGCAGCGTGGCATCGAGCCCTGGCGCTTCAACGTGCCCACCAGCCGGGCTCCCGCGCCGGACGAACGCGCCCACACCATCTTCGACCGCACGCTGTTCCGCGCGGGCGAAACCGTGTCGATGAAGCACCTGCTGCGCGCCGAAACACGCCAGGGCTTTGCCCTGTCGGGATCGCGTCCCGACACGCTTGTCATCACCCATCTGGGCAGCGGCCAGCAGTTCACCCAGCCGCTGGCGTGGCGGGGCACGGCCACGGGCGGACTCAGCGCGCAAAGTACCTTTGCCATCCCGCCGGCCGCCAAGCTCGGGGTGTACCAGGTCGAGCTGGCAGGCAACGGCACGGTGAACGGCAGCCTTGCGTCGGGTCAGTTCCGGGTGGAGGAGTTCCGCCTGCCCGTGCTGGAGGGGCGCATCACCCCGGTCGAGAAGAAGGCCCTGGTGCGCGTGCGCTCGGTGCCTACCGAGGTGCAGATCAACTACGTGGCCGGTGGCGGGGCGGCGAACCTGCCGGTGCGTGTGTCGGCCATGGTGCGCGGCAAGACGCTGCAATACAGCGACTACGAGACCTTCCGTTTCACCCCGCCGCGCAAGCGCGAGCAGGGCAGTGCGGACAGCGCCAGCAGTGACGACGAGGAAGCCGCGGCCAGCCAGGATGCGCGCGTGATTGCCGACAAGCTGCCGTTGACGCTGAACAAGGACGGCGCAGGTAAGGTCACCATCGACAACGTGCCCCAGGCCCGCCAGCCGCAGGAGCTGCTGCTGGAGGCCACCTATGCCGACCCCAATGGCGAGGTGCAGACGATCCGCAGCACGCAGGCGCTGTGGCCTGCTGGCGTGGTGGCGGGCATCAAGACCGAAGGCTGGGTGTCGGCCCGCCAGAAGATCCGCTTCCAGGCGCTGGCGCTGCAGCACAACGGCAAGCCTGCGCCCGACACCTCGCTGCAGGTGCAGGCCGTGGCGCGCATCACCACCACCACGCGCAAGCGCATGGTGGGGGGCTTCTACAGCTACGACAACCAGACCGAAACGAAAGACCTGGGCACGCTGTGCAGTGGCAAGAGCGATGCGCGTGGCCTGCTGCTGTGTGAATCCAAGCTCGACGAGCCTGGCGAGGTGGAACTGGTGGCGACGGCCACCGACAAGGACGGCAACACCAGCGTGGCCGCCTCGTCGGTGTGGGTCACACGCCAGGGCGAGCTGTGGTTTGGTGGCGAAGACCACGACCGCATCGACCTGCTGCCCGAGAAGAAGAGCTACCAGCCCGGCGAGACCGCCAAGTTCCAGGTGCGCATGCCGTTCCGTTTTGCCACGGCCCTGGTGGCGGTGGAGCGCGAGGGCATCATCGACACCCAGGTGGTGCAGCTCAACGGGCAGGACCCGACCGTGAGCCTGAAGGTGCAGCCCGGCTGGGGCCCCAACGTGTACGTGAGCGTGCTGGCCCTGCGCGGCCGCCTGCGCGAGGTGCCGTGGTACAGCTTCTTCACCTGGGGTTTCAAGGCGCCGGGCGAGTGGTGGACGTCGTTCTGGTACGAAGGCAAGGAATACCAGGCGCCCACCGCACTGGTGGATTTGTCCAAACCTGCGTTCCGTCTGGGCATGGCAGAGATCCGCGTGGGCACGCAGGCCCACCAGATCGACGTGAAGGTGACGGCCGACAAGGAGAGCTATGCCGTGCGCGGCAAGGCCCAGGTCACCATCACCGCCACGCTGCCCGGCGGCAAGCCCGCCGCGAATGCCGAGGTGGCATTGGCCGCCGTGGACCAGGCCCTGCTGGAGCTGATGCCCAACACCAGCTGGAACCTGCTCGAAGCCATGCTGCAGCGCCGCAGCTGGGGCGTGGAGACCTCCACTGCGCAAATGGAAATCATCGGCCGCCGCCATTACGGCAAAAAGGCCGTGCCTGCCGGTGGTGGTGGTGGACGGGCGCAGACGCGCGAGCTGCTCGACACCCTGCTGTTGTGGGAGCCCGCGCTCAAGCTCGATGCCAACGGCCAGGCCAAGGTGACCGTGCCGCTCAACGACGCGCTCACCACCTTCAAGATCGTGGCGGTGGCCGATGCGGCCACGGGCCTGTTCGGCACCGGCAGCACCAGCATCCGCGCCACGCAGGATTTGCAGATCATCAGCGGCCTGCCGCCCCTGGTGCGCGAGGACGACCAGTTCCGCGCCCAGATCACGCTGCGCAACACCACCAAGACGGCGATGAAGGTCGAGGTGGCCCCCCGTGCCACGCTGCTCGACCTGAAGCCACAAACCATTGACATCCCGCCCGAAGAAGCGCGTGAAGTCGCCTGGAGCGTGACAGCACCGGCACAACTGGCGCAAACGCGCGCCGAATCCATCCTGTGGGAGATCGAGGCCAAGGACACGGTGGGCGGCGCGCGCGATGCGCTCAAGGCGCGCCAGCGCATCATCCCGGCCGTGCCACTCACGGTGCAGCAGGCCACGCTGGTGCAGGTGGACGGCAGCTTCAACCTGGATGTGAACCCGCCGGCCGATGCACTGCCGGGCCGGGGTGGCCTGAAGATGTCGCTGCAGCCCAAGCTGGCCGAGGGCCTGCCCGGCGTGCGCGACTGGTGGGCACGCTACCCCTTTGCCTGCCTGGAGCAAAAGACCAGCAAGGCCGTGGGCCTGCGCGATGGCGCGCTGTGGCAAACCGTGGTGGCCCAGTTGCCCACCTACCTCGACAGCGACGGACTGGCCAACTACTTCCCGCCGCGCGACGGCGACAGCAACCGGGGCAGCGACACGCTCACGGCCTATGTGCTGGCCGCCACGCACGAGGCGTCCAGCATCAACCCCGCGTTTGCACTGCCCGACGCCGCCCGCGCGCCCATGGAGCGTGGCCTGATCGCGTTTGTGGAAGGCCGCATCCAGCGCGAGTTCTGGAGCCCGCGCAAGGACCTGGACATGCGCAAGGTGGCCGCGCTGGAGGCGCTGTCGCGCTACGGCAAGGCCCAGGGCCGCATGGTCAGCAGCATCACCATTGCGCCCAACCAGTGGCCCACGCACACGGTGATCGACTGGGTCAACGTCCTCAAGCGCGTGGCCGATGTGCCCGAGCGCGACAAGCGCCTGGCCGAGGCCCAGCAGATCCTGCGCAGCCGCCTGTCGTTCCAGGGCACCAAGCTCATCTTCAGCACCGAACAGGATGACTACTGGTGGTGGCTGATGCAAAACGGCGACGTGAACACGGCACGCCTGATGCTGGCCGTGATGGACGACCCCACCTGGAAGGACGACATGGGCCGGCTGGCCAACGGCTTCATCAGCCGCCAGCAAGCGGGCGCCTGGCACACCACCACGGCCAACCTGTGGGGCGGGCTGGCGCTGGAGAAATTCAGCGCCAAGTTCGAGGCCGTGCCGGTCTCGGGCACCACCAAGGCCACGATGTCTGGCAGCAGTGCCACCGTGGACTGGAGCAAGGTCGAGCGCGTGAAGGCCAGTGACGCCACGGGCGCCGCGCACCAGACGACCTGGTTCGGAGCCCCCGCATCGCCCGGCAACCTCAAGAACAACGACATGTTCCTGGCCTGGGGCAAAGCGGGTGGCAAGGAAAGCCTGGCGGTGGCCCACCAAGGGCCGGGCAAGCCGTGGCTCACGCTGCAGTCCGTGGCCGCCATCCAGCTCAAGGCGCCGTTTGCTGCAGGCTATGCCATCAAGAAGACCGTCACGCCGGTGGAGCAGGCCAACAAGTCGCTGCCCGCAGGCCAGTACACACGCGGCGACGTGCTGCGCGTGACGCTGGAGGTGAACGCCAGTGCCGATATGACCTGGGTGGCCATCACCGACCCGATCCCGGGGGGCGCCACCATCCTGGGCAGCGGCCTGGGGCGTGACTCCGCCATTGCCACGCAGGGCGAGAAGCCCCGCAGCGGCAGCGGCTGGCCCGCGTTCGAGGAGCGCAGCTTCGAGGCCTTCCGCAGCTATTACGAGTACCTGCCCAAGGGCACGGTGAAGATGGAGTACACCGTGCGCTTGAACAACGTGGGCGACTTTGCCTTGCCGCCCAGCCGCGTCGAAGCCATGTATGCGCCCGAGATGTTTGGCGAAGTGCCCAATGCGCGCGTGAAGGTGGAACCAGCCCGGTAGACTGCAGAGAGACCACCATGCCCCACCGTGCCTTGAGCCAACCCCCAGCCCACGCGCCATGAGCCTCAGTGTGTTTGTGGAACTGCGGTTCTGGGTGCTGGTGGCGTTCTCGCTGGTGCTGCCTGCGGGCATCTACGGGCTGCTGCTGGCGACCCGGTCCATCTCGCGCATGGCGGTGCTGGGCTTTGGCGTGGCGCTGGTGCTGATTGCGGGGGTGGACGTGTACCTGCTGCAATCGCTCGCGTCCCTGGCCAAGACCACCCCGTCGCTGGCGGACGATGCGATGTTCATCTCCGAGCTGTCCATCGCGCTCTATGTGCTGCCCGTGGTGTTTGGTGGCATTGGCGTCAACCTGATTTCGCACGTGCTGCTGCGCCACCTGAGCGAGGCCGAAACCCGGTTTGACCGGGAGCACTCCGATGGCTGAACGGCGGTGGGCCGTGCGCCGCTGGTGCGCTGGCTGGGCTTTGTGGGTGGCGTGTGGGTCGGCCGCCTGGGCTATCCCCGCATTTGACGAGGTGCATGCCGACTTCAAACCGTCCGACACCCTCGTCCTCTCGCGCGAGGGCGAGGTGCTGCAGCGCCTGCGCACCGATGCCACGGTGCGGCGCGGCCAGTGGGTGCCACTCGCCGACGTGTCGCCCGCGCTGCGCACGGCCCTGGTGCTCAGCGAGGACAAGCGGTTTTTTGAACACAGCGGGGTGGACTGGCGCGCTGCGTCGGCGGCAGCCTGGGGCAACCTGTGGAACCAGCGCACGCGCGGGGCCAGCACCATCACCATGCAGCTGGCGGGTTTGCTCGACGGTGACTGGCGCCAGGGCCCCGGCGGGCGCACCGTGGCGCAGAAGCTGGGCCAGACCGTGGCCGCGCAGGTGTTGGACCGGCGCTGGCGCAAGGACCAGATCCTGGAGGCCTACCTCAACCTCGTGCCGTTTCGCAGCGAGTTGGTGGGCATTGATGCGCTCTCCCGCACGCTGTTTGGCAAGGCCGCCCATGGACTGGATGACCGCGAGGCGGCCGTGGCGGCGGCGCTGGTGCGCGCGCCCAATGCGCGGCCTGCGCTGGTGGCGCAGCGGGCCTGTGGTGTGCTGCGCGACATGCAGCAGCGCCCCGGCAGCACCCAGCCGGCGGCTGCGCGCGTGGACTGCGATGCGCTGGACTTGTTCACCACCGCCGCGCTGCAGCGCCGTGCGTTTGATGCGAGCGAGGGCGTGGCCCCGCACTTTGCACGTTATCTGCTGCGCCAGCGGTCCAAGGACGCGGCGGTGCCTGAACGCCTGCCCAGCACGCTGCGCGCGCCGCTGCAGCGTTTTGCCGTGCAGAGCCTGCAGCAGCAGCTGCGCGAACTGCGCGGACGCAATGTGGAAGACGGCGCCGTGCTGGTGCTCGACAACGCCACGGGCGCGGTGCTGGCCTGGGTGGGGTCTTCGGGGCAGCTCAGCCAGGCCCGCGAGGTGGATGGTGTGCTGGCCCTGCGCCAGCCGGGCTCCACGCTGAAGCCGTTTTTGTATGCACAGGCCATCGAGCAGCGGCGGCTCACGGCGGCTTCCCTTGTGGATGACTCGCCCGCGCACATTGCCACCCCCGGGGGGTTGTACATCCCGCAGAACTACGACCGGCAGTTCAAGGGATGGGTGTCCGTGCGTACGGCGCTGGCCGCGTCGCTCAACGTGCCGGCGGTGCGCACCCTGGTCATGGTCTCGCCCGACGCGTTCCACCGGCAGCTGCGCGCGGTGGGCCTGCCGCTGCGTGAAAGCGGCGACTATTTTGGCTACAGCCTTGCGCTGGGCAGCCCGGAGGTGCCGCTGCTGCACCTGACCAACGCCTTTCGCACGCTCGCCAACGGCGGGCGGGCCAGTCCTGTTGCAGGCACGCTGGCCAACGGCGGGCGCGTCAGCGCCGTGGCGCTGGCCGATGCCAAGCCGCACTTCACGCCCGCCATCGACCCGCGTGCCGCGTTCATCGTGGGCGACATCCTCTCGGACGGCAATGCGCGTGCGCGCACCTTTGGCACCGACAGCGTGCTGGCCACGCGTTTCTGGACGGCCGTGAAAACCGGCACCAGCAAGGACATGCGCGACAACTGGGCCGTGGGCTGGTCCGAGCGCTACACCGTGGGTGTGTGGGTGGGCAACGCCAGCGGCGCTGCCATGCACGATGTCAGCGGCACCAGTGGCGCGGCGCCCATCTGGGCGGCGGTGATGGGGTTTTTGCATGCGCGCGAACCCAGTCGCGCCCCCAAGGCCCCCCTGGGCCTGGCCCGTGCTGCGGTGCGGTTTGGGCCTGCCGCGCCGCAGCCCGGAAGCCCGGGCGACCACCCGCCGCTGGAGGCTGCACGGGAAGAATGGTTTGTGCAGGGTACCCAGCAAGCGCTATTTGCTATTGATTCGGTAGCTAATAACCAATACGTATCAAGCGCTGGTGTCAAAAAAGATCCAAAAAATTCCGCACAAAGTGGCGTGACTTCCGTCGCTGGCCTGGCTGCACGCATCACCGCGCCAGCCCCCGGCACCATCATTGCACTCGACCCCGACATTCCCCCCACACGCCAGCGCCTGCAGTTAACAGCCACGGGCGAAGGGTTGTGGTGGCGCATGGACGGCAAGCCGCTCGGGCGCGGCGCGCGGGTGGCCTGGCTGCCCTGGCCGGGGCGCCACGTGGTGCAGATCACCGATGCCGGGGGACAGGTGCTGGACGAGATCCGCATCGAGGTGCGCGGTGCGGGTGCCGTGGCCCCCGCACCCAGGGGCACTGCGCATTGACGCCGTGAAGTCCGAGGAATACGGTGTGGCTTGCCGCCGGGGCATGCTGCAGCGGGGCGCCTAGAATCGTTACAAGATATTTCTATGCCTTTTCTGCGCCAGTTCTTCTCCCACCGCCTGATCTGGCTTTCGCTGCTGCTCTCGCTGGGGATCGGTGCCATCTTTGCGCGCACGATCTGGAGCATCCGCAACGACGAATGGAGCTACGCCAGCCAGAACAATGCCAACCTGGTGCGCACTCTGGAGCAAGGGCTGAGCTGGACCCTGGATACGTTTGACCAGTCGCTGGAGGGGGTGACCCGGGAGGTCAGCCGCCCGGAAGTCTGGGCGCTGCCTGCGGATCTGCGCTCCCGCCTGGTGTTTGACAACTCGCTGCGCGCGCGCGCCGGGGGGGTGTGGGTGCTGGATGCAGACGGCCATGTCGTGCTGGATTCGAACTCCAATGCCCCCAGCAAGCTCAACTTTGCGGACCGCGACTACTTCACCGCGTTCAAGTCCGGTGGGCACAAAGGGTTGTTCATCGGGCGTCCCGTTCCCTCGCGCGTCACGGGGCTCAACATTCTTCCCCTGTCGCGCGCCTATTTTCATGCGGACGGCAGTTTTGCGGGCGTTGTGGTGGGGGCGGTTCGCCTGAGCGTTTTCAACGAACTGTTTGGGGCGCTGGAGCTGGGGCTCAACAGTGGCGTGAACCTGTTGCGCAGCGACGGCGTGATGATCACCAGGTTCCCCTATGGCGACGCCGATGTGGGCCGCAGCCTGGCGGGCACGCCCAACATGCTGCGGTTTCAGCAAGAGGGCTCGGGCTCGTTTGTGGGCACCTCGATCGTCGATGGTGTGGAGCGCCTGTATACGTTTCGCCCGGTGGGGCGCTATCCGCTCATCATCAATGTGGCGCAATCCGCAGACTCCGTGCTGGCCAAGTGGACCCGCAGCGCCTGGGTGCTGGGCGGCTTCGCGCTGCTGCTGATGGTCAGTTGTGTGGGGCTGGCCACGCTGTTTGTGCGCGAACTCACGCTGCGCCAGCAGGTTTCGGCGCGCCTGCGCGAGGCCGAGCACAACACCCGCACCATTCTCGACAACATGCCCTCGATGATTGGCTACTGGGATGGCGACCTGCGCAACCGGTTTGCCAACCAGGCGTACTTTGAATGGTTTGGCGTGTTGCCGGAGCGCATGCCCGGCATGCTCCTTGCGGATCTGCTTGGCCCGGAGCTTTTCGCGCAGGACCAACCCTACCTTGACAGGGCACTGCAGGGCCAAGCGCAGTTGTTTGAGCGCACAGGGGTCGATGCACATGGGGTGGTGCGCCACACCATGGTCTCCTATGTGCCCGATGCCGAAGGTGGCAAGGTGCGGGGCATCTTTGTGCAGGTGACGGATATCTCCGAACGCAAGCGCATGGAGAACGAGCTGTTTGATGAAAAGGAGCGGGTGCGCCTCACGCTGCAGTCGATCGGCGACGCTGTGGTTTGCGCCGACGCCCGTGGCATCGTCACCTACCTCAACCCCGTGGCGGAACGCCTGACCGGCTGGCAGGCCTTTGATGCAGCGGGCCGCCGTATTGATGAGGTGGTGGTGCTGCGCAACCCCGACAACGACAGCGTGCTCGCCAGCTCGCTGCTGGCGGCGATCCAGAGCGGAACCGTCGCTGGGTCGGTGCGCGGCGTGCTGGTGCACCGCACCAGCGGCCAGCGGTTCCAGGTGGACAAGACCTCCAGCCCCATCACCGACCGCCTGGGCGCCGTGACCGGCGCCGTGGCCGTGCTGCGCGATGTGACCGAATCGGTGGTCATGGCCGAGCGCATGGCGCACCTGGCCCAGTACGACGCGCTGACCGACCTGCCCAACCGCGTGCTGCTGCAGGACCGCGCCCAGCTGGCCATTTCGCAGGCCCGCCGCTATGGCAAGTGCCTGGCCGTGATGTACCTGGACCTGGATGGTTTCAAGGACGTGAACGACACCCTGGGCCACGATGTGGGTGACCTGCTGCTGGTGCAGTTTGCGCAGCGCCTGAAAACCGCCGTGCGCGCGTCGGACACCGTGTGCCGCCAGGGCGGCGACGAATTTGTGGTGCTGCTGCCAGGCCTGGACGGTGCCGAGGCCGCCTGCAACGTGGCGCGCAAGATGCTCGCGTCGTGCGATGTGCCTTTCGAGCTGGGAGGGCGCCTGTTGCAGGTCGGGCTCAGCGGGGGCATCGCGCTTTTTCCGCAGCATGGCGACACGTTCGATGCGCTTTCGCGCCATGCCGACAGCGCGATGTACGCCGCCAAGCGCGGCGGGCGCATGCGCTTCATGCTCCACCGGGGGCCGGACGCCGATCCCGAGGTGGTGTTGGCCCCAGAGGCTGCAGGCCAGGGCCAGTAAGCACAGTTGCCTGTGTGGTGCTGATGTGCTATTTAATTGATAGCTAATTGCGCATGTCTGATAAGCGCCAGGGCACATTTTTGTCTGAGAATCTGCCTGCAGCGCCATCCTGGTGTCGCGCCGTCTTGGAAATTTGTTGCAGCCCTGCGCAAATAATTTTGATGGCCCACCCGCAGGCAAGTGCCTACCATTCGGCGCAGTCCTGTCTGCCCCCCTGTGCAACCCCTTTCTGGAGTGTCCGCGTGCCCGATCTGTCCAAAATCACCTGCATCGAAGACCTGCGTGCCGTCGCCCAGCGCCGTGTGCCGCGCATGTTTTATGACTACGCCGATTCGGGCTCGTACACCGAGGGCACCTACCGCGCCAACGAAAGCGACTTCCAGCGCATCAAGCTGCGCCAGCGCGTGGCCGTGAACATGGAAGGCCGCAGCACCCGCACCACCATGGTCGGGCAGGACGTGGCCATGCCCGTGGCCATCGCGCCCACCGGCCTCACGGGCATGCAGCATGCCGACGGAGAAATTCTGGGTGCCAAGGCCGCCAAGGCGTTTGGCATCCCCTTCACACTCTCGACCATGAGCATCTGCTCCATCGAGGACATTGCCGAGCACACGGGCCGCCATCCGTTCTGGTTCCAGGTGTATGTGATGCGCGACCGCGACTTCATCAATCGCCTGATCGACCGCGCCAAGGCCGCCAACTGCTCGGCTCTGCAGCTCACGCTGGATCTGCAGATCCTGGGCCAGCGCCACAAGGACATCAAGAACGGCCTGTCCGCGCCGCCCCGGCCCACACTGGCCAACCTCATCAACCTGGCCACCAAGCCCCGCTGGTGCCTGGGCATGCTGGGCACCCCGCGCCGCTCGTTCGGCAACATCGTGGGCCATGCCAAGGGCGTGGGCGACCTGTCCTCGCTCTCGTCGTGGACGGCCGAGCAGTTCGACCCGCAGCTCAACTGGGGCGATGTCGAATGGATCAAGAAGCGGTGGGGCGGCAAGCTGATTCTCAAGGGCATCATGGACGCCGAAGACGCCCGCCTGGCGGTGGACAGCGGCGCCGATGCGCTCATCGTCAGCAACCACGGTGGCCGCCAGCTCGATGGCGCGCCGTCCTCCATCGCCGCGCTGCCCGGCATTGCTGCGGCGGCAGGCAAGGACATCGAAGTGTGGATGGACGGCGGCATCCGCAGTGGGCAAGACGTGCTCAAGGCCCGCGCGCTGGGCGCCCAGGGCACGCTGATCGGCCGCAGCTTTCTGTACGGCCTGGGCGCCTACGGAGAGGCGGGCGTGACGCGCGCGCTGCAGATCATCCAGAAAGAGCTGGACATCACCATGGCGTTCTGCGGCCACACCAACATCAACACCGTGGACCAGTCCATCCTGCTGCCTGGCACCTATCCCACGGCGTGACCCTTCAACGCGCGCCCACCCGCGGCGCGTATTTGAGCGTAGCGAGATAAGCGACCACGTCTTCGCGCTCACGTTCGTCGTCCAGCCGGTAGTCCATGCCCTGGCCGGGGATCAATGCCTCGGGGTTGGTCAGCCAGGCCTTCAGCGTGGCGCGCGTCCACAGGATCTTGCTGCTGCGCAGCGCGGGCGAATAGTCAAAGTCTTTCAAGGCCCCCGCGCGGCGGCCCACCACGCCCACGTGCGCGGGGCCGTCGCCATGCAGGGCCACGCTGTGGCAGCTGCTGCAATGCGCTGCATAGACGGCACGGCCGCGCTCCACCGACTGGGCCGCGCCAGGGCTGTGCGCGGCCGACAGCAGGGCTGCCACCACACTGGCAAGACGTAGGGAGGGCAGCGGGGCGAGGTGTTTCATGGATGGTTTCAGCGTGCGATGGGTTTTGGTGGGCCGTGTGGCGGGGTGCCCGCAGTAGCCCCCGCAATACGGACGGACTTGCCGGCTGGATTCAAAGCGCGTTCCACGTTCGGGGTGTGTCCCCCGCTGCCGGGGTAGCCTGGGCAGAGCGTGGGTGCCGGAAAACACGGTTTTTTGCCCGCAGCTGCATCCAGATGGCCCGCTGTGGCGTATTCACCCACAGCAAACCCCTGCAATCCCGTGAAAACCGGCCAATCCCAGAGAATGGGCGCATGAGCACCCCCCAACCAGACCGTGAACTGATGGACCTCCTCGACCGCATCGCTGCGCAGGATGACTCCGCGCTCAAAAGGCTGTACGAGCGCACCTCGTCACCGCTTTTTGGCCTGGCCTTGCGCATAGTTCGCAACCGCGATGTGGCGGAGGACGTGCTGCAGGAAGCTTTTTTGAGCATCTGGCGCGGCGCCAGCAACTACCGCGCATCGCTCAGCCCGCCGATGGCGTGGATGGGGCTCATCGTGCGCAGCCGTGCGCTGGATGCGCTGCGCAAGCGCACCAGCGACCGGGTGGACCTCATGAACGAGCTGGACGACGAGCTGGCCCAGACGCTGGAGGGCGATTCGCCCAACCCCATGGATGCCGCCGACGCCAGCGAGCAGTCGTTTGCGCTGCACCATTGCCTGGGCAAGCTCGACCACAAACAGCGCGAGGTGGTCAGCCTCGCCTACCTGCGCGACCAAAGCCACGGCGAGCTGGCCGAGCAGCTCAAGCTCCCGCTGGGCACGGTCAAGACCTGGATTCGCCGGGGGCTGGAGCAACTGCGCACCTGCATGGCGCGGTACGCCTGAGCACGGAAGGTCCACCATGAACATCACCCAACACCCCGACCTGCTCGACCGCCTGGCTGCCAGCTATGCCCTGGGCACGCTGCGCGGCGGCGCCCGCCGCCGTTTTGAAACCCTGGCCCGCGAGCACGCCACCGTGCGCGCCGCCGCCCTGGTGTGGCAGACCCGCTGGTCGGGCCTGACCGAGCTGCAAGCTGCGGTAGACCCCGCCCCCTCCGTCTGGACACGCATCGACAACCTCGTGCAGGCCGACCGGTCTGCGGCGGCCCTGCGGGCTGCGCGGGCCGCCGAATCGGCCGCAGCCCACGGCGGCTGGTGGCGCAACCTGCTGGTATGGCGCGGCGCCGCAGCCGCGGGTGCCATCGCCACGCTGGCGGCCGTGGTGGTGGGCGTGCAGGTCAACGGCGGCCTGCGCACCACCACCGGTGCGCAGATTGCCGCACTGCAGCAGCAGCTGCAGGCCACACCCCAGATCCAGTACGTGGCCGTGCTGGCCGACGACAAGGCGGATGCCTCGATGCTGGTCACCTTCGACCCCAAGAACAACCAGCTCGTGCTGCAGCGGGTGGGCGGTTTCCAGGAGGGCGCAGACAAGTCGCTGCAGCTGTGGGCGCTGCCGCCTGCGGGGGGACCGCGTTCGCTCGGTGTGCTGGGGCAGGACAAGCTGCTCAAGCTCGTGGCCCAGGAGGGCGACGTGAAAGAGGTGCCCACGCTGGCCATCAGCCTGGAGCCGCTGGGCGGCGTGCCGAGCGCCACGGGCCCCACGGGGCCGGTGCTGTTCAAGGGTGAGCTGATTCAGCGAATGCTTTAAGAACCTGTTCACGGGCCCTCGCGACCCCTGGCGACATCGTGGACAGATTCATGGCCCGAGGCGGGGCCGGACAGCGGCTGGCAGGCACACATGCGGACTGCCGCAGGGGCGATCAACTATTTTTGTCGTTTTTGAATCCATTGCGTGGCGCAGGGCGTATGTAGAAGGCAACATCTTCTTACAACTGCTTTTCACTGGAGACCGCGATGAATCACTGGCATCGAACCGCGCTGTTGGCGGCCCTGGCAACCACGGCCGGGCTGGCCCAGGCCGACACCGGCAAGCTGCTGCTCACGGGCGGCGTCAGCACCATTGCCGGGTCGGCCGGTGGCGGGCTGACCCCCTGGGCGGTGATCGGCAGCAACGCCACCGAAGGCGAGGTGGGCTTCAGCGGCTACGCCACCCGCGCGGCCACCCAAGACTACAGCCTGAACGGCTACGGCGTGGCCGTGGGCTTGTTCGACAGGGTGGAGCTGTCGCTGGCGCGGCAGGACTTTGACGCCTCGCCCGCCATAGCGCTCAATGGCATTGCGCCCTTTGGCGTGACGCCGGGGCAGCACATCAAGATGGATGTGGTGGGCGTCAAGGTCAAGGTGGCGGGCGACGCCGTGCTGAACGCCGACAGCTGGATGCCACAGATCGCCGTGGGGCTGGAGCACAAGCGTGTGCACCCGGGCTCCATCGGGTCGGTGCTCGACTTTTTGGGCACCAAGACCAGCGGCACCGACGTGTATGTGAGCGCCACCAAACTGTTGCTCGCGCAGAGCCTGCTGGTCAACGGCACGCTGCGCTCCACCAACGCCAACCAGAACGGCCTGCTGGGTTTTGGCTCTGCCGCGCCGGGCAAGAACAGCCGCAGCCTGCAGCCCGAGTTCTCCGTGGCCTACCTCATCAACAAGAACCTGGCGGTGGGTGCCGAAGTTCGCTTCAAGCCCAACAACCTGCAGGCGCTGGGCGCCGCTGCGGGCCTGGGCGCTGCGCTGCGCGAAGACGACTGGAAAGACATCTTCGTTGCCTGGGCGCCCAGCAAGAACCTGTCGCTGACGCTGGCCTACGTGGACCTGGGCCGCATCGTCCCCGGTGTCACCCACAACCGCCGCCAGACGGGTTACTACCTGTCGGCCCAGGTTGCTTTCTGACGTGGCAGCGCGCATTCCCCCTTTGGAGATTTCCATGAAGCACCACACCCTGATCGCCTGGGCACTCGCCCTGGGCGGCCTGCTGGCCCTGCCAGCAATCGCACAAACAACGGGCGCTGCAGCCCCAGCGGCTGCACACGCACCGGCGGGCCTGTACCAGGCCCTGGGCGAAAAGCCCGGCATCACCCGCCTGATGGACGATTTTGTGAACCGCGTGGTGAAAGACCCGCGCATCGGCGGCCACTTCAAGGACGTGAAGCCCGCCGCGCTCAAAGAGAGCCTGACCGACCAGATCTGCCAGTTGAGCGGTGGCCCTTGCAAATATGAAGGCGCTGACATGAAATCGGCCCATGCCGACATGGACATCAACAAGGGCCACTTCAACGCCCTGGTGGAGGTGCTGCAAAGCGCCATGGATGCCCAGGGCATACCGTTCGCTCAGCAAAACCGCCTGCTGGCCTTGCTGGCGCCCATGCACCGGGACGTGATCACCATCCGCTGAAGCTGTTGATATGAAAAATACTATGGTTTTTATAGCTGCTAGCGCTTTACTGACAAGCGCTGGCGCCGGAAATGTGCAAATCCAGGTGCTGGACCGCGAGGGCAAGCCGGTGCCCGAAGCCGTGGTGGTGGTGTACCCCGCTGCTTCGCCGGGCGCGGCCCCCAGCCTGCTGCAGGCCAGCCCCACCATCGAGCAGGAGCGCATGCGGTTTGTGCCCGCCCTGACGGTGGTGATGCCCGGCACCACGGTGCGGTTTACCAACCAGGACCGCTGGGACCACCATGTGCGCGGCGCCGCCGCAGGCCTGTCGTCCGCCCCAGCCACCAGCGGCTTCGAGCTGCGCCTGGAGGGCAAGACCGACGGCAAGCCGGCCAACTCCTTCGAGGTCAAGCTCGACACGGCCGGTGTGGTGCTGTTGTCGTGCCACCTGCACGGCTCCATGCGCGGCCATGTGTTTGTGACGGATTCGGCCTGGACGCTCAAGACCGATGCCGACGGCATCGCCCGCTTTGCCAGCGTGCCCGACGGCGCGGCCCAGGTGCGCGTCTGGCATGCCGAGCAACTGGTGGACTTGCCCCGCAAGGCGTTGAACGTGGCCCCGGGGCCGGTGCTGGACACCGTGCAGCTGAGCGTGGTGCCGCGCGTGCGGCGCGCACCGCCAGCGGCGCCTTCCAATACGCCGGGTGGGCCGACCGGGGGGTATAGCCAGGGACCAGTTGGGCATGGAGAGCAGGTTGCGCATCGGCATTGAGGGGCTGGTGGCTGTTGTTGCTTCTGGCTTTTGCTAAGGGCGGGAGCCGGGTCTCGGCCCGGCGGCCGAGGTACTTGTTCTTTGCTTCGCCAAAGAAAAGTAC
>NZ_LMJH01000008.1:733798-906319 GCF_001428965.1 Acidovorax sp. Root275
GGTGCGAAGGGGCAAACCTGCGTCGGGGCGGTTGCGGGGTGCGCCGTGGAACTCGCTTTGCGCTGGCGCGCGCCGCTCGGACAACCACGGCGAGCTAGAGCACGAAGCATGGGCGCTCCGACGCCCATGCCACCCCGCAACCGCCCCGCCGCAGGCGCAGCCAGCAGGGGGTTGGACAGCCGAACATCCAAACAGCCCCACGGGCCATTGCTTCGCTCGGCCCATCTCGCGGGCGCAAGCGCCACGCGCTGCGTAGCTTGGGCCGAGCGCAGCGACGGCCCGAATGGATGTCCGGCTGCGGGTTCCCTTCTGGATGCGCCTGGGGCGCGCAGGGCGCGGGGTGGCATGTGTGCCGAAGGACACACATGCTTCGTGAACTGAACCACCGCAGTTGTCCGAGCGGAGCGCCAAAGGCGCGCAGCGAGTTCTGCGGTGCACCCCGTGACCGAGCACCCCAGGTTGCCCCGTAGCGCAGCGAAGGGGTCGCAGACAGCAGGGTCGCCTTCTCTTTGGTGACTTTCTCTTGGCGACCCAAGAGAAAGTTACTGCGCCGCCGGGCGCACATCCCGGCCTCCGCCCTCAATCCAGGCACGCCGCACAGTTCAGCGAACGAGCGTGCCCAGGCTTCTACAAGCCCGAACGGTCGAAGATCACACGGACGCTATAAAAACAATAGCTGCTAGCGCATTATGGATAAGCGCCAGCAGCCAAAAACACCAAAAAAACCAAGACGAAAATCATCACCCCGGCATCCGCAACCCCGAAGAAACCGAAGGCACATTCGACGGTCGATGCTGCTGCCCCTGCGGCTGCTCCACCCGCACCAGATGTGCATCGACAGCACCCCCCAGCCCCACATCCCCACGGGCCGGTGCATGGCCGGCACCTGCTCCGGAACCCGCCGCATTCGCACTCCCCCCAGGTGCCGTCAAAAACAGATACAGCGCCTGCGCATCCACATCACTCAACTGCCCCAGCGACTCAAAAGGCATCACCTGGATCGGTGTGCCATCCGGCCGCTTGCCGGTGCGCAGCATGGCCACAAAACTGGCTGCGTTGGGGTAGCGGGCCATGGCGCTGTCGGCACCAGGCCGGATGTCGGCGGCGGCCGGCCAGTCGGGTGGGCCGCCGGGGATCTTGCCGCCCGCCAGGTTGGCACCATGGCAGCCGATGCACATGTTGGCCACGTACTGGCCGTTGGGCAGCGTCACGCCCGCAGGCACGGGGCGCGAAGGGGCCAGCTGGTGGTCGATGCGCGCGGCCGCATCGGGGATGGCACCCAGGCCGTACAGCACCCAGGCGGGGCGGGGCAGATCGACCACCGCCTGCGTGCCCTCCTGGGGCTTGAACTGGCGCACATACGACACCAGGGCGTTCAGGTCGTCGTTGGTGAAGCGGTTGTAGTCCTCGCTGGGCATCACCAGCAGCGGGCGGCCATTGGGTTTGACGCCGTGGCGGATCACGCTGTTCCAGTCCTCGGGCTGGTAGCGGGCGACCACGCCAGCGGGGGTGATGTTGGGGCCCACGATGCGCGTGCCCTTGCCGTCGTTGACAAACTCGCGGCCCGTGCCTTGCGCGCCGTGGCAATCGGTGCAGCCGCGCGATGCATACAGATAGCGCCCACGCTCGATGGTTTGCGTGTCGGTGGTGTAAGCCACGGGGCGTGGCTTGATGTCGATATAGCGGTTGCGCTTTTGCTCGGCCAGATACAGGCCGCTGGCCGCCGTGGCGGCAACGATGACGCCCAGCAGCAGCGCGCTGCCAGCGGTCCATTTGATCCAGCGTTTCATGGTGGTATCCCTCTTCTTCGAATGAATGACTGACTGAACGAACGAATTCACGTGTTCAGGCGCCGGATTCTGAATTCGAAGAAGCGGTTTGTGACACCCTCCCACCGCAGGGTGTGGCGCAGCCGGTGACATATGTCACAAACGGCGCTCCGGTGTGGCGGGGCGTGCGTCAACCGCCCCGGTGCTCAGCGCTCGATGGCCTTGTTCCAGCGCGTGTTCCAGGCCGGGCGGTTGGCGTTCACGCTATCCCAGTCCAGCGTCACGGCGTTTTTCATCCACTGGCTGATCTGCGCCACCTGGGCCGCACCTTCACCCACGGCGGGGGCCTTGGGGTTGGTGGGGATCTGCGCGCCAAACTGCAGCACGTTGGCCTGTGCCAGCGGGCTCAGCAAAAATTCAGCAAGCTTTTGCGCCAGCTCGGGCTCACTGTTCTTGGCGATCACGCACTGGCCGGTCATCAGCACCACCGAGCCTTCCTTGGGCTGTGCGTATTCCACCGGAATGCCCTTGGATTTGAGCGCGGCCACGGCCGTGGGCGTGAGCGGGAACAGCGCGGCCTCACCCGTCTGCACCATCTCGGAAATCTTGGCCGAGCTGGGGATGTACTCCAGCACGTTGGGGCCAATGGTCTTGGCCCAGTTGTTGAAGCCCGGCTCCACATTCTTGTCGTTGCCGCCCTGGATGCGGTTGAACATCAGGAAGCCGTGCAGGCCGAACGATGAGGAGGGCATGGACTGGAACACCACCTTGCCCTTGTACTTGGGGTCCGCAAAGTCCATCCATGAGGTGGGCGCGGCCCAGCCCTTTTCGGTGAACATCTTGGTGTTGTAGGCGATGCCCGTCATGCCCAGGCTCACGCCGCTGGCCAGGTCGTCCTTGAAGCGGGCTGCGGGGTAGATGTCGTTCAGGTGTGGGTTGGGGCGCTGCTTCTCGCACAGGCCCATGCCCATGGCGCGCACCATCACGCCATCGTCCAGAAACATCACGTGCATCTGCGGCTTGTCCTTGTTGGCCTGGGCTTTGGCCAGGATGTCCGAAGAAGTGCCGGGCACGACCACCACCTTCGCACCGTGCAGCTTCTCGAACGCCGGGAACACGTATTGCGTGTAGGCCTTCTCCATGGTGCCGCCGTTCATGCCGATGTAGATCGTTTTCGTCTGCGCGGTGGCGATACCGGCCGTGGTGACAGCGGCCAGCGCAGCAGCGGCCAGGATTTTGCGGCGCGCGGAGCCTGCGTGGCGATGGGTGAAGGTGGTCATGGTGATTCCTTTCAGTGGGGGAGGGAAGGGGGCTTTCAGGGCTTGTTCGGTGGCGTGTCTGGTCAGTGGGCGGCCGCAGCAGTGGCCACTTGCGCCGCTGTGGTGGAGAGAAATCGCTCGATCGAAAAGGCCTCGATCGGCGTGGTGCTGCGGCCGTCGCGTGCCAGCTCGGCCAGCACCTCTCCGACGGCGGGACCAATCTGGAAACCTGCGCCTGCAAAACCAAAGCCGTGGATCAAACCTGGCGTGGTGCGGCTCTGGCCCAGCACCGGCTGGCGGTCGGGCAGATAACCCTCGGTGCCGCTCCAGGTGCGGATGAAGTGTGCGTTTTTGAGCGCGGGCAACAGCTCCACCGCCTGCACGGCCAGGGCCGCAATGGCACTGCGCTCCGAGCGGGCGCGGTCGGCATCCAGCGCCACACCGGCGCCACCGCCCAGCACCAGGTTGCCGCGTGCGACCTGGCGGCAGTAGATGCCGCCGCCTTCCACGCCCAGGCTCCAATGCATGAAGAACGGCAGTGGCTCCGTCACCGCCATGGCGGGGTGGCCGGACTGCAGGGGCACTGCCTCGCCAAACTGCGCAGCCAAGGCACCCGCCCAGGCGCCTGCGCAGTTGATGAGCACTGGTGCACGCACCGCTACTGCGTTGCCCGAGCGCACGGTGAACTGGTGTCCGTCGTGCTCCACCGCCGTCATGGGTGTACGTTCCAGAATCTGCGCGCCCGCGCGTTTTGCGGCCAGCGCAAAGGCGGGCGACACCAGGCGCGGGTTGGCTTGCCCGTCATCGGGGCACAGCGATCCACCCACCGCGCGCCCGCCCAGCCAGGGGCAGCGCTTGCGCAGTGTGGCGCCCGAGATCAGTTGGATACCCAGGTCAAAATCGTGGCTCAGCGCGGCGTAGTGTTCGAGCGAGGCCATGTCCACCTCGCTGCGGCCGATCTTGAAGTGCCCGCTGCGCTGGTATTCGCCGTCGGTGCCAATCAGCGCAGGCAGGTCGGCCCACACCTGGTGGGCGCGCTGCGCCAGCGGCAATTGGCTCACAGGGCGGCCTTGGCGGCGCACGCCGCCGTAGTTCACGCCGCTCGATCGCGAGCCGCACAGGTCGCGCTCCAGCAGCACCACGCTGACGCCCTTGCGGCGCAGCGCCAGTGCGGCCGACGCGCCCACAATACCGCCGCCCACAATGGCGACGTCGGTGTCAATCGTTCGGGTGGCGGCGGTCATGCGGTGGCCTCCGCCGGGGCGTGGTGCGGTTCAGCGGCATGTGCTTGCAGATGGATCGGAATCGGCTTGATGGGCGCTTGTCCACGCAGGCGCCCCACCAGCTCTACCGGCTTGCCGGTGGCCTGGGCCAGGATTTCAGCCGCAGCCACGCCACACATGCGGCCCTGGCAGCGGCCCATGCCCACGCGGGTCAGGGCCTTGAGGCGGTTCATTTCGTCGGCCCCGGTGTCGCGGGCGCAGGCGCGCAGCTCGCCCGCCGTGATGTTTTCGCAGCGGCACACCACCAGCGCATCGGGCGCATGGGCCGCCCAGTCGGTGGGGAAGGGGAAGGCGCGTTCCAGTCCTTGTCTGAAAGGCATCAAGCCTTTGAGCTTGCGTTCCAGGTCCGCAGCACGTGCGGCATCTACCTTCACGCCGTGGTCGGCCAGCAGTGCCAGCGCGGCGCGCTCGCCCGCCCATTCGGCTGCATCGGCGCCCATGATGCCCGCGCCATCGCCCGCCAGGTACACACGCGCCACGCTGGTGCGGCCCGCGCTGTCGCGCTCGGGCAGGTGGGCGCGGTGCATCGGGGCCCAGGCAAAGCGGCAGCCCAGCAAGTCTGCCAGTTGGGTCTCGGACCGCAGTGCGTAGCCAAAGCCCACGGCGTCGCAGGGCATGGTGTGCTCGGTGTTCCCGTCGCTCCACACCACGGCGTTCACCCGTGTGTCGCCTTGCACGCGCACGGGCCGCACACCGGTGCGCACCGGCACGCCCTGCGCGCGCAGCCACCCCACGTAGTACAGGCCCTTGGCCAGCACGGCGGGCTGCGTCAGCATGCCGGGCAGGGCTGCGAGTTGGTCTGCAAACCGGGCCGTGTCCAGCACCGCGGCCACCTTCGTGCCAGCCTTGGCATATTGGTACGCCACCAGGTACAGCAGCGGCCCGGTGCCCATCAGCACCACGTTGCGCCCAATGGTGCAGCCCTGAAACTTCAGCGCCACCTGGGCGCCGCCCAGCGTGTACACGCCGGGCAGTGTCCAGCCCGGCATGGGCAGCACCCGGTCGGTGGCGCCGCTGGCCACGATGAGCTGGCCGTAGGGCACCGTGCGCGTGGTCTGTGTGGGGCCGTGCAGCACATCGAGCAAGCCACCCTGGGCATTCCACACCAGGCTGTTGGGTTGGTAGTCGATGTGGGCGTCCAGACCATCCAGCGTGTTGTGCAATGCCGTGGCGCGCTTGGCCTCGGTGCCGTACAGCGTTTGTGGGCTGCGGGCAAAGTGCGCGGGCGGGCGGCGGTAGATTTGCCCGCCGCCGCGCGCGGCCTCGTCAATCAGCACGGGCCGCGCACCGTGTGCGACCAGGGTTTGCGCGGCGCGAATGCCTGCCGGGCCTGCGCCGACGATCACCGGTTGCAAGGTGGGAGCGGTCATGCGGGCTCCCCGGTGGTCAGCTGCATGCCTGCTTTCACAAAGGTGGCGCAAGACCGCAGCCGCTCACCGCTCGCAGTCAGCACCCAGCAGTCCTGGCATGCGCCCATCAGGCAAAACCCAGCACGCGGCTCGTGGCTGAACTCGTTGCGGCGCAACTGGGCGCGGTGGGTGAGGATGGCGGTCAACACCGTGTCGCCTTCGAGCGCGGTGGCAGGTTCGCCGTCGAGCATGAAGGGTATGGAGGCCCGATCTTTTTCGGCCACGCGGTGGAGCAGGGCAGGTTTCACGGTCATGAAAGTCGCGCCCATTTATTTACGTCCCACGAGCACGCGGTCCAGGCCGTACACCCGGTCCAGCAACACCATCGCGCAGGCCGTCAGGGCCACCATCAGGGCCGACACGGCGGCCATCAGCGGGTCAATCGACTCGGTGGCGTACATGTACATGCGCACCGGCAGCGTCACCGTGCTGGGCGAGGTGACAAAGATCGACATGGTCACTTCGTCAAAGCTGTTGATGAAGGCCAGCATCCAGCCGCCCGTCACGCCCGGCAAAATCATCGGCAGCGTGATGCGCGTGAACACCGTGGCCTGGCTCGCGCCCAGCGACAGGGCGGCGTGCTCGGCACTGCGGTCAAACCCCACCAGCGCCGCCACCACCAGCCGCAGCGTGTAGGGCGTGACGATGAGCGCATGCGCAAACACCAGCCAGCCAAAGCTGCCCGTGCCACTCAGCAGCGCAAACAGGCGCAGCAGGGCGACGCCCAGCACCAGGTGCGGAATGATCAGCGGCGACAGAAACAGACCGTTGAGAAAGCCGCGCCCCGCAAACTCATAGCGCGTGATGGCAATGCCCGCAGGCACGGCCAGCACCGTGGCCAGCGTGGCCGATGCCAGCGCCAGCCACAGGCTGTTCCAAAACGACTGCACAAAGTCCGAATGCTCGAACACCGCCTTGAACCAGCGCAGCGAGAACTCGGTGGTGGGCAGCGTCAGCGTGTTGTGCGGCGTAAACGCCACGATGCACACCACCAGCAGCGGGGCGAGCATGAAGGTGATGACCAGCGCGTTGAACGCGAGGGCGAGAGGGCCGTTTTTTTGCATAGATCAGGACTCCCGCCGGGCCGCCCCAAGGGAGGCCTGCGCCCCCTTGGGGGGCAGCGGATACACGAAGTGATGGAGCGTGGGGGCTTCGCGGATTGACTCCCGCCGGGCCGCCCCAAGGGAGGCCTGCGCCCCCTTGGGGGGCAGCGAATACACGAAGTGATGGAGCTTGGGGGTGGTCATGTTCACCCTAAAGACTTCTTGTACCGGCCTTCAACCAGTCGGTTGTAGCTCAGCATCACCACCAGGTTGGCCACCAGCAGCGTCAGCGCAATGGCAGCGCCCAGCGGCCAGTTCAGCTCGTGCAGGTACTCGTCGTACACCACCGTGGCCACCATTTTCAGCCGCCGCCCGCCCAGCAGGCCGGGGATGGCAAACGAGCTGGCGGCCAGGCCAAACACGATCAAACTGCCCGACAAAATGCCTGGCAGCACCTGCGGCAACACAATGCGCCGCAACGTGGTGAACGGCGTGGCCTGCAGCGACAGGGCCGCGTTCTCCACACCCGGGTCCAGCTTCTGCAGCGATGTCCACACGGGGATCACCATGAAGGGCAGCATCACATGCACCAGCGCAATCACCACGGCAATCTCGGTGTAGAGCATCTTCACGGGGCCAATGCCAAGCCACTGCAGTGCGCCATTCACCAGCCCCTCGGGGCCCAGCAGCATGCTCCAGCCAAAGGCCCGCACCACCACCGACACCAGCAGTGGCGCCAGCACCACCAGCAGCAAGATGGAGCGCCACGGGTTGCCCATGCGGCTCAGGATGTAGGCCTCGGGCGCACCAATCGCCACGCAGATCAGCGTGACCAGCCCGGCAATCCAGAACGTGCGCCAGAAGATCGTGTGGTAGTACGAATCGGTGAACACATGGGCGTAATGCTCCAGCGTGAACTCACCCGCCTTCACCCCCGTGGCCGGGTCAAACGCGTTGAACGACAACACCGCCGTGAGCGCCAGCGGCACCAGCAGCAGCATCGTGAACAGCAGCAGCGCCGGGCCTGACAGCCACCAGGGTGCGGCCTTTTTGTGCAGCAAGGTGGTGGCCAGGTTCATGGCGCCACCTCGGCGATTTCTTTGGCCTCCGGCTCGGCCAGGGCGGTCTCATCGGCGGGCAGCAGGCGCATGCAGTGGTCGGGCCAGTCCACGCCCGTGCGCTCGCCCTCGGCCAGGTCGGGGCGGCCGTCGTTGGGGGTCAGCACCATCAGGTCACCCACAGGCGTGCCGATGCGGTAGAGCCACTGGCTGCCCAGAAAGAAACGCTCGCACACCTGACCATCGAGTCGGCCCTGCACGGCGGGCACCAACTGCACTTTTTCAGGCCGCACGCTCAGCAACACGGCGGCGCCGGGGCGGTAGCGGGCGCCGTCCACCTCCACTACGAGCGCGCCCACCGCCACTTGCGTGTGGGTGCCGCTCGCATGGGTCACCTTGCCTAGCAGCAGGTTGGCCTTGCCCACAAAGGTGGAGATAAAGCGGGTGCGCGGATATTCGTACACGCGGTGCGGGTGGTCGATCTGCGTGGCGCGGCCGGCCTCCATCACCACCACACGGTCGCTGATGGACATGGCCTCGCTCTGGTCGTGCGTGACCATGATGGTGGTCGTGCCCACCTTGCGCTGGATCTGCCGGAGCTCAAACTGCATTTCTTCGCGCAGCTTGGCGTCGAGGTTGGACAGGGGCTCGTCCAGCAGCAGCACGGGCGGCTCGATCACCAGCGCGCGCGCCAGTGCCACGCGCTGGCGCTGCCCGCCCGACAACTCACGCGGGTAGCGCGTGGCGTGCGCCTCCAGGTGCACCAGCGCCAGTGCCTGGGCCACGCGCTCGGCGCGCTCAGCCTTGGGCACCTTGCGCATCTCCAGCCCAAAGCTCACATTGGCCGCCACCGTCATGTGCGGGAACAGCGCATAGCTTTGGAACACGATGCCCAGCCCGCGCGTGTTGGCCTTGGCGTGCGTGATGTCCTTGCCATCGAGCTCAATGCGCCCGCTGGTCACCGCCTCAAACCCCGCCACCATCTGCAGCGTGGTCGTCTTGCCGCAGCCCGAAGGCCCCAGCAGCGACACAAATTCACCCTTTTGCACCGTGAGGTTCATGACCTGCACCGCGCAGGTGCTGCCATAGAACTTGGTCACATCCGTGAGCTTGAGAAACGACATGGCGAAAGCCTTTCCGGTGGTGGCACTGCGCGGGTTGGCTGGAGCCTGTGCGTGCCACCTGCTTGTGGAGTTGCATGGATGGGCTGCGGGGCTTTTGAGTGTTTGCACCGGGGTGGTGCAATCGCCTCGCAAAGTTTGAAACAACCGCTCGATTCGATTGAATCTATTGCAATAAACAAACCAGAGCGCTTCGGGTATTCCATTAAACAGAATTTTTCTTGAATTTATTCCATTCAATGAAATATCATGCCTTCGGTTTGAACACAAAATTCCACAGGAGCGATGTATGGAAGCCGCATCAACCGCCACCGGCGGCGTACCCCGGGTGTTTGCCGTCATCCGGGCCCTGTCGGCCGTGCAGGCCGAGGGCGGGCGAGTCACCCAATTGGCGCGTGCAGTGGGCCTCACGCAGGGCACCACGCACCGTTTGCTGCAATCGCTGGTGGCAGAGGGCATGGTCGAGCAGGACGAGCGCAGCAAGCTCTACCGACTGAGCATGGACTTCTTCGCCCTGGCCGCCAAAGCGGGCAACCCCGGCGACCTGCGCAGCCTGTGCCGCCCCGTGCTGCTGCGCCTGTGCGCCAGCCTGGGCGACAGCATCTTTCTATTGGTGCGCAGCGGGTTCGATGCCGTGTGCCTGGACCGCAGCGAAGGCCCGTTCCCCATCCGGTCGTTCACCGGCGACATCGGCGGCCGCGTGGCCTTGGGCGTGGGGCAGGGCGCGTTGGCCATCCTGGCCTTCTTGCCCGAGGCCGAGCGCGAAGAGGTCATCCGCTTCAACCTCTCGCGCGTGCGCGAGTACGGCGTGTTTGACGAGGTCTACTTGCGCACCGAAATCGAGCGCGTGCGCCAGCTGGGCTACGCGGGCCGCAACACCGGCTTGCTCGAAGGCATGGCTGGTGTGGCTGTGCCCATCTGCGACCGCGAAGGCCGCGCCGTGGCCGCGCTGAGTGTGGGCACGATTGCGGACCGATTGAGCGCCGACCGCATGCCCACGGTGGTGGAACTGCTCAAGCGTGAGGCCGCGGCGATTGGGCCGAAGATCAATCCGTTTGATGCGACATTGAGAAGACCGGCGCAAAGTCTGTCAGGCGGGAGTGGCGAACGGCAGATCAACCCTGTTGGAATGGCAACCTCCACGCAAAGGGATTGATGGGAAGCGGCTCCAGGGACGCTGTTTTGAGTCAATCGCCGATCTCACAAACAGTTCAAAAAAGTTATTCCAAAGGACGTGTACGGGTGCGTGGTTAACCTCCAAGCGACAGGTGACCCGCGCCCCCTGGCGTCAACTGCGTGTCCGCGCGAGAAACGCTTTCAACTCACGACCCACAAGGTCTGTCGCCTCCAGCGCGAGCCAATGTCCATAGCCCGGATATCGGCGCACCACCTGCGCGCCGAAGCGATCCGCGAACGCGGGGGCAATGTAGGGGTCGTCATCGCTCCACAACACCTGCGAGGGAATGCGAGATGCAAGATCGCGCAGCTGCGTGTCCCACCCTTGGAAGTGAGAGAGTTCGCTGGCGCGAAAAAAGCGCAGCGCCATCTTCTTCATGGCGGGGGTGATCCGGTCGTAGATCTGATCGATTTGCGCGGTGGTGAGCCGGCTGGCGCCTTTCTTCATCTCGCGCGTGAAGGCTCGGCGGCTTGTTAGGCGCTGGGCCAGTTCGCCGATGAGGGGCGTGCGCCAGATCTTGTGCAGCGTTGTCCATGGGTAGTCCGGCGAGAACGCCGTGTTGAAGATGGTGAGCGATCTGACCTTTTCAGGCCACTTGACGGCCCACGCCAAGCCAAATTGGCCGCCAATGTCATGGACCACCAGATGGAGCGGCTCCGTCAGCCCTGCCTGGAGGACCAGCCCGTCAACGAACCCCGCCAGGTGCTCCAGCGAGCAGTTGAAGTTCTGCGCAGCAATGGATCGCCCGTAGCCTGGCAGATCAGGTGCAAGGCACCGGTGCTCCGACTGGATATGTTCGATGAGGCCACTCCATACGTCGGAGGTGTCTGGATTGCCGTGCAGAAATAGCACCGGGGGGCCTATGCCCTTGTCCACCAGGTGCACCTGGTTTCCATCGACATTCAACATTCCGGCTCCTTATGGGTGATCAGCACTGGCGC
The DNA here is from genome assembly GCF_001428965.1 of Acidovorax sp. Root275. Lineage (NCBI taxonomy): Bacteria > Pseudomonadati > Pseudomonadota > Betaproteobacteria > Burkholderiales > Comamonadaceae > Acidovorax > Acidovorax sp. Root275. Next base: position 744,859 of record NZ_LMJH01000008.1, read on the forward strand.
CCGCGACGAGGAAGCGCAGCATGTTCTCAAGAACGTGTTCGAAGGCCGGGTCGGAATCGAGTTTTCCAGCCAACTGCAGCGAAACGGCTCCGTGGATGGCGCTCCAGAAAATCCGTCCTAGAAGTCGGGATTCTCCGGCCAGGAAGCCGCCTTTCACCAGAAGCTCTATGGGTGCGGCCATGATCTGCTCGGCACGCAGAGCGGCACGGGCCAGGTCCGGAAATCCCGCCACGTCAGGGTGCGGAAGGTCGAACATCAGCTTGTAGGCCCTGGGGTTTTCAAACGCGAAGCCGAGGTATGCCTGTCGCACAGCGGCTGAACGCTCCCAGGCGCCGGTCTCCGTGGCAAAGGCAAGCTCCAGGGATTCTGAAAAGCGGTCCAGTGCGGCCGCGGTGACCGCGGCCAGGATTTCGTTCTTGTCGCGAAAGTACCGGTAGGGCGTCATCGCGCTGCAGCCCAACTCCTGCGCAAGCTGCCGCACGGAGACACCATCGACGCCGTGATCGGCAAATGCACGCTCAGCCACTGAAAGTAGCCGGAGGCGAAAGTCCTGAACCTCTGCTTCCGTCAAAGCCTTTGGCATTGCATCTCCGTGTAATTTACAGTGTAAATATACGATGTAAATTAAATTGGTGCAAGTATCAAATGAATGTGCCTGTGGGCCGCTGTGATGCCGCCTACTTCTTGTGGGCACTGACGCGGCCGCCCTGTGGTTCAAAAAGCACGGCATTGTCAATGCGGTGGTGTGCCACACGGATGCACCGCTATAGTCCGCGCTCCCTTTGGGTCGGCTGCACATCGGCAACGGTGCGCGCTGCGGCCCTCCCGTTACTTTCAAGAAAACAGAACAAACACCATGGGTCTCCAGCAAGCCACTCCCGAATACCTCGACCAATGCCGCGCCGCACAACGGGCTGAGCAGGAGCAATCCCTGGCCAGCACCAACAACTGGGCGCACGTGGACAAGCCCCAGGCGCATGCCGACTTCGATGCGTTCTACAAGGAACTGGCGCCGTTGATCGATGCAAACGAGCCTGCGTCTCCCACCATCCAGGCCTTGATGGCAAAACACTTTGCCATCGTCTCGCGCTTTTACGTGCCCTCGCGCGAGGCCTATGTGGGCACCGCGCTGTTCTACGCGGACAACGCCGAAATGAAGGCGTTTCACAATACCTACCATCCCCGTCTGGTGGAGTTTTTGGGCGGGGCGGTGTACGCCTATGCCCAGCAGAACCTGGTCTGAATTCCCGGTCTGGCCCGCCCGCCACAGCCATGCTGGCCACGCGTTCTCAATGCCCATGCAACCCCTCTCTGCACCACCCGCACCGCATTCACCGCCGGAGCCCGTACCGGTGTGTGCATCTCTGGCCGAGGCGTTGATGGATGACCCGTTCTATCAGGCCGTCACCATCGACCACGCGGCAGCCCCTGCACTACGGCACCGGGTGCTGGCCCACTACTTTGCGCTGGCCATGGACGAGGCTTGTGCCGTCGGCGAGGTGCTGCAGGCAGGCCCCGACGGGGCAGCATTCTGGATCACGAACCGGGCCACCGCCAGCGAGAAGGCCATGCACAGCGCACTGCGCGCCGAAGGCCTGGTCCGGTGCCTGGGGCCCCTGGGTTTCGACAACTACCAGCGCATCGCCGCTGCCATGGAAGAACAGGTGCCCGGCAATCTGCACAACGCCTGGTATCTGTCGATCCTGGGCGTGCGCCCGGCGGCCCGTGGCCAGGGCCTGGCGCAGCGGCTGATTCTGCCGACCTTGGTCCGCGCAGACCTGGCAGGCACAGCCTGCTATCTGGAAACCTTCAACCCGCTCAGTCTTCCGTTCTACCGGCGCCTGGGGTTTACCAGCGAGACGGAGTGCGTTGAGCCCGTCTTGGGCCGCACGTACTGGCTGATGGCGCGCGATGCAAGGCCTCCATCCTGATGGCGGCGGTGGTTGCCAGCGCGCCTACTTTCTCGCAAGCCCTGCACTCAATTGCCATGGGTCATGGTTTGCCTGGCAAAGCGATGATCTGCCCGCTCATCCCCGATTCGGGGCTGTCATTGATCACGTAGTATCGTTGGGCAATAGGGAGAAACAAGCCACCCAGCGAGGACGAATCCTGTGCGATCCCTGGCTCGTCCGGCAGGGACTGGCAAGGAAGCTGGTGTGCGAGAGGGCAATAAATAATGAAGCGTGATGTTCGCTGGGCTGCGCTGCTGCTGGTGGTGGTGTACCTGTCGGTGTCTGCCACCACCGCTTGGCAGATATGGTCGGCACGAGAGCATTCGCTGGCCGAAATCGACACCCAGAACCTCAACCTGGCACAGACCCTGAACACCTACACGGAAGGCGTCATCACCCAAAGTGCCATGCTGCTTCTGGGCATCGTCGAGCGCCTTGAAGAAGAGGGGACGGAGCCCGGGCATCTGCAGCGCCTGCAACGGCTGATTGGCCGGCAAGAGCACCTGCTCAACCAGCTCAATGGCATGGCCATCTACGACCATGCGGGCAACCGGCTGATGTCCTCCATCGGCCCCGCACCAGCCCATGCGAGTGGGGCGGACAGGGCCTTCTTTGCGCACCACCGGGACAATTCATCCCCTGAGCCTTTTATCGGACCCGCCATCCAAAGCCGCTCCACGGGCGACTGGGTCATTACCGTCAGCCGGCGCTTTGACGACCATGACAAGCGCTTTGCCGGTGTCGTGGTCGTGAGCCTGGGCATCAAGGATTTCCTGGAGTTGTTTGGCAAGATCGACGTGGGCACGCAGGGGGCCATCGGCCTGTCTACCACCGGCGGGCAGATGCTGGTGCGCTACCCCTACCGCGAGCAGGACATGGGTCGCGACTTCTCCAAGTCTCCCAACTTCCAGCGCTTCTACTCGGGCGCGGTGTCCGGCACCGCCGCGTTCAAATCCGGCATCGACGGAACGCAGCGGTTGTACGCCTACCGCAAGAACGACCGCTACCCCCTGATCACCACCGTGGCAGTGGGCAAGGAAGAAGCACTGAGCCGCTGGCGGCGCCAGGCGCTGCTCACCACAGGTGTCGTGGGGGCCTTGTTGTTGGGCATCACGGCCATTGGGTGGCATCTGCTGATCGACATCCGCCGCCGCACCCGTGCCGAGGCTTCGCTGGTAGCGGCGCGAGAAGACCTGATGGCTGTGAACCAGAAGCTCGAAGCTCTGGCTGCGCAAGACCAGCTCACAGGCCTGGCCAATCGCCGCTGCTTTGATGAAACCTTGAATGTGGAGTGCCGCCGCGCCGGCAGAGAAGGCACTCCGCTGTCCCTGCTGCTCATCGATGTCGACCACTTCAAAGGCTTCAACGACACCTACGGCCACGTGGAGGGCGACGCCTGTTTGCAGGCGGTGTCGAAGTGCCTGGTGCAGTACGCAAAGCGCCCGGGGGATCTGGTGGCGCGCTATGGGGGCGAGGAGCTGGCCATCATCCTGCCCAACACCGACCTGCCAGGCGCGCAGGTCGTTGCAGAGGTGGTGCGTGAGCGAATTGAAGCCCTGGCCATCCGCCACGGCGCCAGCGCCTTCGGGCATGTCACGGTCAGTGTGGGCGCCGCATGCATGGCAGGTTCTTATGGGGAAGGCAGCGAGCGGCAGTTGATCGAGGCGGCGGACCGCATGCTTTACCGGGCGAAGGCCTCAGGCCGCAATCGGGTGGAGGCCTGAGCGGACAGAAAATGACAGTGCCACATGTTCCCCTATCGCACCCCAAATACCGCCCGGATATCGATGGTTTGAGGGCCATCGCGGTTGTTTCGGTGGTGGCCTTCCACGCATTTCCCTCCTGGATTGGGGGTGGATTCATTGGCGTCGATATCTTCTTCGTGATATCTGGCTATCTGATCTCCTCCATCATTTTTGAAAGCCTGGACAAAAAGGTTTTCAGTTTTTCTGAATTTTATGCGCGCCGCATTCGGCGCATATTTCCGGCGCTTCTATTGGTCTTGATAGCCTGCCTTGCCTTTGGCTGGTTTACGTTATGGGCAGATGAATACAAGCAGTTGGGCAAGCACGTCATGGGAGGCGTTGGATTTGTTTCCAATTTTGTGCTTTGGGGGGAGGCAGGCTATTTTGACAACTCTGCGGAAACCAAGGTCTTGCTGCATTTGTGGAGCCTGGGGATCGAGGAGCAGTTCTACATTGTCTGGCCCGTGCTGCTCTGGGTGGCCTGGAAGTGCAAATTCAATCTCTTCGCAATCACCGTGGTGTGCGCGATTTTATCCTTTGCGCTCAATATAAAAGGTGCAGGGCAAAATGCCATCACGACTTTTTATTCACCTCAAACCCGATTCTGGGAGCTTCTTTGTGGAAGCCTGCTGGCTTGGTTTTTTCTTTATGGGAAGGATGTGTGCGGAAGGTGGGCGGTTGGACTCCATGGCTGGCGAACCATCGCCGTTCACTACCAAAAAATCAAACCCCGCGATGGGTTTTTGTTGAACGTATCGTCGTTGCTGGGTTTGTTGTTGCTGGCGTATGGGTTCTGGCGAATCGATAAAAACATGAACTTCCCAGGTGTTTGGGCGGTAGTGCCTGTGCTGGGGACCATGTTGACGATTTCAGCGGGGTCAAGCGCATGGATCAACAGGAAAATACTGTCGAACAGAATCGCAGTCTGGTTGGGCTTGATCAGTTTTCCATTGTATTTGTGGCACTGGCCCCTGCTTTCCTTCGCGCGGATTGTGGAAGGTGAAGTGCCGAGCCGGGATGTCCGCATTGCGGCTGTCGCTCTGTCTGTGGTGCTGGCATGGCTGACTTATCGCCTGGTGGAGCACCCGGTGCGGCTGGGCCGGTGCAGTCCATGGAAAGTGGTGGCGCTGGTGGCTTTGATGGTCACCATTGGCGGTGCTGGATATATCGTCTACGACAGCGATGGCGTCAAATCAAGGAGCCATGTGGTCAAAATGAATTCCATCAATGCCCAATTTGTGGGGCCGTTGTGGAAGTTTGCAAAAAATGACCTCTGCGAATCAAAGTATCCTTTTGCGGACACCGAAAAATATGGCTGGTGGTTTTGCATGGCCAATAGCCCGGAAAAGCCAACCCTGCTGTTGTTGGGCAGTAGCTTTGCCAACCATCTCTATCCGGGTTTTGCCTTGAATGATGAGTTCAAGCACCATTCGGTGCTCTCCATCGGGACTTGCGATGCCGGCTGGGTTGAAAGGTCTGACCCAACCACCGAGCTGACTTCCTTGCCCTGTTCTGGCCAGAGGCGGTTTGATCAGCAGGAGTTCATCAACCATCTTGTTGTGAAAGAGAATTCAATCCGATATGCGGTCATCGGTGGCGTTCGCCACAACACCGATCCAGGCTACCTGGAAAGACTGAGAAAAAGAATTGATTTTCTCGAAAAAAATAACATCAAAGTCATTGTTTTTAGCCCGCATGTGAGGCTGAAATACGATATCAAGGGCTGCTACGCGCGGCCCCTGAAGGAAACTGAAAAAACCTGCCTGGCTTCTGTGGATGATTATGCTGAAATAGCGAATAATTTCCATCGGCTGATGGGGTCAATTCTCAAAACCAATCCCAATGTTCTGGTATTCGATCAGAACACGGTTTTTTGCGATGCACGTGTGTGCCAATTCAAGCTCCCTGTCATGCCCGCTTTCAGGGATGAATATTCGCATTATTCAGAATTTGCCAGCAGACTGGTCATCGAGGAGTTTGCCCGGTGGGCCAAAATTCATGCCCCAGACATGCTGGCGCCCTGAAATCCCGATGCGGAGGGGCTCCCTTGTCTCGGCGCACCGGCCCCGTGGTCGGGCTGGCTTGCCTGCGGTGGCGGGCTGCATCTTTCCACCGGCTCATCCTGCAGCGGTCGGCAGTGCGTGGCACTCCTTCACCACCCAATCCCTGAACGCCTTCACCAACGGCGTCTGCGCCCGCGCCTCGGGGTAAACCAGGTAGTACGCATCGGTGCTCGTCAGCACCTGGTCTGACAGCTCCACCAAGCTCCCCGCCGCCAATTCCTGCTCAATCAAAAAGCGCGGCAGCAGCGCAGCACCCAGGTGGGAGACGGCAGCCTGGGCAATCATGGCGAAGTGTTCGGACTGGGGGCCGCGCAGGGCCAGGGCCGTGGGGGCGCCCACCAGCTCAAACCATTCGGCCCACTGCGTGGGGCGGGTGCTTTGCTGCAGCAGCACCACGCGGGTCAAATCCTGCGGGGTGTGGATGTTGTGGCGGTCACGGTAGGCGGGGCTGCACACAGGCACGGTTTCTTCGTGCATCAGGTATTCGCACACGGCGCCCGCCCAGTGCGGCGCGCCGAAGTGGATGGCAGCGTCAAACGGCGTGCCCGCAAAGTCAAAGGGCTCGGTGCGGGCCGAGAAGTTGACCATGGCTTCGGGGTGCAGCGCCATGAAGCCGCCCAGGCGCGGGATGAGCCAGCGCGTGCCCAGCGTGGGCAGCACGGCCAGGTTGAGCAGACCGTCGGTGCTGGAGAACGCCATGGTTTTTTGCGTGCTGGCCGACAGCTGTTGCAGCACGTTTTGCACGTCGGCGGCATAAACGCGGCCCGCATCGGTCAGCACCACGCGCTGGCGCACGCGGTGGAAGAGGGCAGTGCCCAGTTGATCTTCCAGCTGCCGGATCTGGCGCGATACGGCGCTTTGGGTGAGGTGCAGTTCCTCCGCCGCGCGCGACACGCTCTGGTGGCGTGCTGCTGCCTCAAAGGCCAGCAGGTCGGCTGTGGAGGGCAGGAAGGTGCGGCGCAGCAGGGTCATGCGTAGGGGGAATGATTGGCGGTGGCAAAAATTACATCTTTTTAGCCACGGGCGCTCAATTGATAAGCGTTCGTAGTCCTGATATTTTCAGATACTTCATTCTCATTTGTGATCAAGTAGTTCCATTTTTTTGCTATCCAGCACGGCGAGATTGGCGGATATTGGCGTATTCGCTGGGTGCTTTCTTCATCCGCTTTTCCCTTCTTCCCCCGCCTTCCTGACCTTTGCGAGTCGCCATGCCTGCCACCTCTGCCGCCACCCTCCTTGTGACCGAAGTCGATCAACTGCTGCAACGCCTGGGCGTGCCCCGCGCCGCGTACACCGGCGGCACGCTGGCTGCCCGCTCGCCCATCACGGGCGAGGTGCTGGCCCAGGTGCCACAGCAAAGCCCGGCCGATGCCACGGCCGCCATTGGCCGCGCGCATGCGGCCTTTTTGGCGTGGCGCAATGTGCCGGCACCGCGCAGGGGTGAGCTGGTGCGCCTGCTGGGTGAAGAGCTGCGCGCCGCCAAGGCGGACCTCGGCCTGCTGGTGACCATCGAGGCGGGCAAGATCCCGTCCGAAGGCCTGGGCGAGGTGCAGGAGATGATCGACATTTGCGACTTTGCCGTGGGCCTGTCGCGCCAGCTGTACGGCCTGACGATTGCCACCGAACGCCCCGGCCACCGCATGATGGAAACCTGGCACCCGCTGGGCGTGTGCGGCGTGATCTCGGCCTTCAACTTCCCGGTGGCCGTATGGTCGTGGAATGCGGCGCTGGCGCTGGTGTGTGGTGATTCGGTGGTGTGGAAGCCGTCGGAGAAAACGCCGCTCACGGCCCTGGCCACGCACGCGATTGCGCAGCGCGCCATTGCGCGTTTTGGCAGCGACGCACCCGAAGGCCTGCTGGAGCTGATCGTGGGCCAGCGCGACATTGGCGAGGTGCTGGTGGATGACGCCCGCGTGCCCGTGCTGTCGGCCACGGGCTCCACCGCCATGGGCCGCGCCGTGGGCCCGCGCCTTGCAGCGCGGTTTGCGCGCGGCATTCTGGAGTTGGGCGGCAACAACGCGGCCATTGTTGCGCCCACGGCCGACCTGAATCTGGCACTGCGCGGCATTGCATTTGCCGCCATGGGCACGGCGGGCCAGCGCTGCACCACGCTGCGCCGCCTGTTTGTGCACGAAAGCATTTACGACCAGCTGGTGCCCCAGCTGGCCAAGGTGTACGCCAACGTGCAGGTGGGTGATCCGCGCACGCCCGGCACGCTGGTGGGCCCGCTGATCGACCGCCCCGCCTTTGACGGCATGCAAAAGGCGCTGGAGCAAAGCCGCGCGCTGGGCGCCACGGTGCACGGTGGTGGCCGTGTGGAAGGCATCGGTGGTGGCGAAGCGTATTACGTGCGCCCCGCACTGGTGGAACTGACAAAACACGAAGGCCCCGCGCTGCACGAAACCTTTGCGCCCATCCTTTACGTGGTGCGCTACGGCACCATTGACGAAGCCATTGCCATGAACAACGCCGTGGGTGCCGGCCTGTCCTCGTCCATCTTCACGCTCAATGTGCGCGAGGCCGAGCTGTTCATGTCGGCCGCAGGCTCGGACTGCGGCATTGCCAATGTGAACATTGGCCCGAGCGGCGCCGAGATTGGCGGCGCGTTCGGCGGCGAGAAGGAAACGGGTGGTGGCCGCGAGGCGGGTTCGGACAGCTGGAAGGCTTACATGCGCCGCGCGACGAACACCATCAACTACTCCATCGCACTGCCGCTGGCGCAGGGCGTGACGTTTGACGTGTAACCCACGCGCTGGTTGCCCCGTTCATGTTGATTGCTAAGGACTCACACCCCATCGTCATCATTGGCGGTGGTGTCATCGGCAGCGCCATTGCGTACTTCCTCACGCTGCAGCAACCGGGCTGCGAGGTGGTGGTGGTTGAGCGCGACCCGACCTATGCACGTGCATCGTCGGCGCTGTCGGCCAGCTCCATCCGCCAGCAGTTCTCGACGGACATCAACATCCAGATCTCGGCGTTTGGCATCGGCTTCTTGCGCAACGTGGGCACGCTGCTGGCCTGCAACGGCGATGTGCCCAACATCGGTTTGCACGAAGGCGGCTACCTGTACCTGGCCACGCAGGCAGGCGAGGCCACGCTGCGCGAGAACCATGCGTTGCAAAAGCAGTACGGTGCCGACGTGGCGCTGCTCAGCCCGCAGCAGCTGGCCGGGCGATTTCCGTGGCTGGCACTGCAGGACGTGGCGCTGGGGTCGCTCGGGTTGTCGGGCGAGGGCTGGTTCGACGGCTACCTGCTGCTGACCGCGTTGCGAAAAAAGGCGCAGAGCCAGGGTGTGCGCTATGTGGCCGATGAGGCCGTGGGCCTGGATACGGTCTTTGGCGATGGCGTGTTGCATGTGAACGCGGTGCGCCTGCAAAGCGGCGCCGTGCTGCCTTGCCGCTACGCCGTGAATGCCGGCGGCCCGTGGGCTGCAGCGATAGCGGGCTGGGCGGGTATTGATTTGCCCGTGGTGGGTAAACGCCGCACGGTATTCAATCTGGCCAGCCCCGCAGCGCTGCCGGGCTGCCCGCTGCTCATCGACACAAGCGGCATTTGGCTGCGGCCGGAGGGAAAGGGCTTTATCTGCGGCTTTGCGCCCGACGCCGACAACGACGCCGACTTTGCCCCGCTGGAGCCCGAGTACGCAGCGTTCGAGGACCACATCTGGCCCCTGCTTGCCGAGCGCATCCCTGGCTTTGAAGCGCTGCGCATGCAGGGCGCCTGGGCGGGCTACTACGAGATGAACACCTTTGACCACAACGCCATCGTGGGCCTGCACCCGGCGTGCGACAACCTGGTGTTTGCCAACGGCTTTTCGGGCCACGGCCTGCAGCAGTGCCCGGCCGTGGGGCGTGGCCTGGCGGAGTGGATGTTGACGGGCGGCTACCAGAGCCTGGACCTGTCGCCGCTGTCCATCGAGCGCATTGCGCGCAACGCGCCGCTGCTTGAAAAGAACGTGATCTGAGCACCGTCGGTACCGCCAGTTTTCCCTCACCCTTTTCTCAACCTGCCAACCACAACACATCAGGAGACAACGACATGGCAATTTTCCGCAAGACCTTCACTGCGCTCGCCGCAGGCCTGACCCTGGCCTGCATGGCCACGGCCCCCGCGCTGGCGCAGACGGTCACCCAGCCCACGCTGGAGAAGATCAAGGCATCTGGCAAGGCGGTGCTGGGCGTGCGCGAGACGTCGCCGCCCATGGCCTATGCGCTGGGAGCCAACGAGAAGTATGTGGGCTACCACGTGGAGCTGTGTGAGCGCGTGCTCAAGGAGATCGTGCCCGATGCCAAGCTCGAATACATGGCCGTCACCGCACAGAACACGCTGCCCCTGGTGCAGAACGGAACGCTCGACATCGGCTGTGGCCCCACCACCAACAACACGGCGCGCCAGCAGCAGGTGGCATTTGCCGTGACGACCTATGTGAGCGAAGTGCGGATGGCGGTGCGCAAGGATTCGGACCTCAAGTCCCTCAGCCAGCTGGCGGGCCGCACCATTGCCGCATCCACCGGTACCACGGCCGTGCAGCTGCTGCGCAAGCAAGAGCGTGCCTTGGGCGGCGCCCCCATCAAGACGGTGCTGGGCAAGGACCACCACGAGAGTTTTCTGCTGCTCGAAACAGGCCGTGCCGACGCATTTGTGCTCGACGACAACCTGCTCGCCGGGATGATTGCCAACTCCAAAGACCCATCGGCCTACCGCATCGTGGGCGAGCCGCTGGGCGCAGAGCCGATTGCACTCCTGTTTCGCAAGGACGACCCCGCCTTCAAGGCGGCGGTGGATGGTGTTCTCACCAGGCTGATGCAAAGCGGCGAGATGGAAAAGATTTACACCAAGTGGTTCGTGAACCCCATTCCGCCGAAGAACATGAGCCTGAGCCTGCCGCTGGGCACCACGCTGCGCCAGCTGTTTGCCACGCCCAACGACAAGCCCCTGGAGACCTACCAGCAATGAACGCACCCATCCCCGCCACGGCCTTCCGCGCGGCCGATCGCATCAGCGCTATCGGTGTGTCCGACATCGTGCGCATCACCCAGGCTGCCAACGAACTCAAGCGCCAGGGCCAGCCTGTGATCGTGCTGGGCCTGGGCGAGCCCGACTTCGATACGCCCGCCCATGTGATTGAAGCCGCGCAGCAGGCCATGGCGCAGGGCGACACGCACTACACGGTGCTTGATGGCACGCCCGCGCTCAAGGCGGCCATCCAGCTCAAGTTCCGCCGCGATAACGGGCTGGAGTTTGCAACCAACGAAATCACGGTGGGTGCGGGCGCCAAGCAGGTCATCTACAACGCGCTGATGGCCAGCCTGAATCCTGGCGACGAGGTGATCCTGCCCGCGCCGTACTGGACATCGTATGCCGACATGGTGCTGATTGCCGGTGGCGTGCCTGTGGTGGTGCCGTGCAGCGAGGCCAACGGGTTTCGCATCACGGCCGGGCAGCTCGATGCGGCCATCACGCCACGCACGCGCTGGGTGTTCATCAATTCCCCCTCCAACCCCAGTGGCACGGCCTACAGCGCCGAGCAGCTGCGGCCCATTTTGGAGGTGGTGCTGAACCACCCGCAGGTGTGGGTGCTGGCGGACGACATCTACGAACACATCCTGTACGACGGTCATGCGTTTGCCACTCCCGTGGCGGTGCTGCCCGCACTGCGCGACCGCACCCTCACGGTGAACGGAGTCTCCAAGTCGTACGCCATGACGGGCTGGCGCCTTGGCTATGGTGCAGGCCCGCGCGCACTGATCGCGGCCATGGCTGTGGTGCAAAGCCAGGCCACATCGTGCGCGTCGTCCATCAGCCAGGCGGCGGCGGTGGCTGCGCTCACCGGCCCGCAGGACGTGGTGGCCGAGCGCTGCCGCGCGTTTCAGGCTCGGCGCGACCTGGTGGTGGAGGCCCTCAACGCATCGCCGGGCCTGCGCTGCCGCGTGCCCGAGGGGGCGTTCTACACCTTTGCCAGTTGCGAAGGCGTGCTGGGCCGCACCACACCGGGTGGCGAACTGTTGCGCACGGACGCTGATTTTTGCGACTACCTGCTGCGCGAGTTCCACGTGGCCGTGGTGCCAGGCAGCGTGCTGGGGCTGGCGCCGTACTTCCGTATCTCGTACGCTGCCAGCATGGCCGACTTGCAGGAGGCCTGCGCACGCATCCAGCGCGCGTGCAAGGCGCTTTTCTGAGTTCTTGTTTTTTTGTGAAATGACCGTCTGACATGACCACCGCACCCACCACCTCCCGCACCGGCGGCCAGATCCTGGTCAGCCAGCTCATCACCCATGGCGTGAAGCAACTGTTTTGCGTGCCGGGCGAGAGCTACCTGGCCGTGCTCGATGCCCTGCACGATGCAGACATCGGCGTGACGGTGTGCCGCCAGGAAGGCGGCGCGGCCATGATGGCCGAGGCGCAGGGCAAGCTCACGGGGCAGCCGGGCATCTGCTTTGTGACGCGCGGGCCGGGCGCCACCAATGCGTCGGCCGGTGTGCACATTGCGCACCAGGACTCCACACCGATGATCCTGTTCGTGGGCCAGGTGGCACGTGGGGCCATGGGGCGCGAGGCGTTCCAGGAGCTCGACTACAGCGCGGTGTTCGGCACCATGGCCAAGTGGGTCGTGCAGATCGACGACCCGGCGCGCGTGCCCGAGCTGATCTCGCGGGCCTTCCATGTGGCCACGTCCGGACGACCCGGCCCCGTGGTGGTGGCATTGCCGGAAGACATGCTGACCGAAGCCACCACGGTGGCCGATGCGCTGCCCTACCAGGTGACCGAAACACACCCTGGCCCGGCGCAGATGGCCGAGTTGGCTGAGCGTTTGAAGGCCGCGCACCAGCCGGTGGCGATCCTGGGTGGCAGCCGATGGTCCGAGCAGGCGGTGCGCGAGTTTGTGGCGTTCGCTTCAGATTGGTCGCTGCCGGTGTACTGCTCATTCAGGCGGCAGATGCTCTTCCCGGCCAACCATGCCTGCTACGGCGGCGACCTGGGCCTGGGCGTGAACCCGCGCCTGTTGGCGCGCGTCCGTGCGTCAGACCTGGTGCTGGTGGTGGGCGGGCGCCTGTCCGAGGTGCCGTCGCAAGGGTATGAGCTGTTTGCTGTCCCCAACCCCACACAGCCGCTGGTGCATGTGCATGCTGACGCGGATGAACTGGGCAAGCTCTACCGCCCCGCGCAGGCCATCCACGCCACGCCGCAGGCATTCACGGCGGCGCTGGCGGGTGTGCGGCCTGCAGGGGCCGTGGCCTGGCATGCCCATGCAGAGATGGCGCGGTCTGAATACCTGGCCTGGAGCGACACCGACCCTATCCACATCCCGGGTGAGCTGCAGATGGGCCAGGTGATGCAGCACCTCAAAGACGTGCTGCCCGCCGACACCATCTTCTGCAACGGTGCCGGCAACTTTGCCACCTGGGTGCACCGCTTCTGGCCGTTCACCACCTATGCGAGCCAGCTCGCACCCACCAGCGGATCGATGGGTTACGGCCTGCCCGCCGGTGTGGGCGGCAAGCGGCTGTGGCCGCAGCGCGAGGTGGTGGTGTTTGCGGGTGATGGCGACTTCCTCATGCACGGCCAGGAATTCGCGACCGCCGTGCAATACGGCCTGCCCATCATCGTGGTGCTGCTGGACAACGCCATGTACGGCACCATCCGCATGCACCAGGAGCGCGAGTACCCCGGTCGGGTCAGTGCCACGCAACTCAAGAACCCCGACTTCAAGGCCTACGCCCAGGCCTTTGGCGGACATGGCGAGCGCGTGGAGCGCACCGAAGACTTTGCCCCCGCCCTGGCCCGCGCCCGTGCGAGTGGTTTGCCCAGCGTGCTGCACTGCCTGATTGACCCCGAGGCAATCACGCCCACGGGCACGTTGCAGGGGATTCGCAGCGCGGCCATGGCGAAGCGCTGAAGCGCCGGATGAAGGAGCCGTTTATTCGTGGAGTTTGCGGTGTTCCGTAAAAACCAAGATCTATGAATTTTCAGAGGGTTGAGAGCAGCGGCATCTGGGTGTGGTTGGCAGCAGCCTGGCAGCCCGCCGCGCACAATAGCGGGCGTGACTGTCTCAGCGCCTGATTTCCCTGACAACGAGCCCGCCCCTGGCGCCCAGCCTGGGCACCTGGGGCAGCGGCTGCGCCGCATCGCCCACCTCGACATGGATGCTTTTTTTGCATCTGTCGAACTGCTGCGCTACCCGCAGCTCAAGGGTCTGCCAGTGGTGATCGGCGGCGGGCGGCGCAAGGTGGATGAATTGCTGCTGCAAGGCCCGGATGGCACGGGCTTGCGCGAGCGGCATTTCATCCCGGTGGAGGACTTCCCGCTGCTCAAGGACTATGTCGGCCGGGGCGTGATCACCACCGCTACCTATCCGGCGCGGCAGTTTGGCGTGGGCTCGGCCATGGGCATGATGAAAGCCGCCAAGCTGTGTCCGCAGGCCATTGTGTTGCCCGTGGACTTTGACGAGGTGCGCCGGTTTTCACGCCTGTTCAAAAGCACGATCACCGAGATCGCACCGGTAATGCAGGACCGGGGCGTGGACGAGGTGTACATCGACTTCACCGATGTACCCGGCGGCCAGCGGGAAGGGGGCCGGGTGCTGGCGCGGCTCATTCAGAAAAGCATCTTTGACGTGACTGGGCTCACTTGCTCCATCGGCGTGGCGCCCAACCGGCTGCTGGCCAAGATGGCGAGCGAGTTCAACAAGCCCAACGGCATTTCCATCGTTTACGAGGAAGACCTGCAGGGCAAGATCTGGCCGCTGCATGTGCGCAAGATCAACGGCATTGGCCCCAAGGCGGGTGAGAAACTGGCGCGGCTGGGCATAGAGACCATCGGGCAGCTGGCGGCGCAGGATGCGCAATGGCTGATGGGCCATTTTGGCAAGTCCACCGGGGCGTGGATGCACCGCGTGTCGTGGGGGCGCGACGACAGCCCGGTGGTGACCGAAAGCGAGCCCGTGAGCATGAGCCGCGAGACCACGTTTGACCGCGACCTGCACGCCGTGCGCGACCGGGCCGAACTGGGCGCGATCTTTACCGACCTGTGTTTGCGCCTGGCCGAAGATCTGCAGCGCAAGGGCTATGTGGCGCGCACCATCGGCATCAAGCTGCGCTACGACGACTTCAAGATTGCCACGCGCGACCACACGGCCAACATCTACACGGCGGACGGCGCCACCATCCGCCAGCTGGCTGGACAGTGCCTCAAGCGCGTGCCGCTGGACAAGCGCCTGCGCCTGCTGGGTGTACGGGCCAGCACGTTGGCGCGGCGGGGGGAAGAGCCGGTGACGGAACCGCGGGCTGGGGCAACGGCAGAAACGCGTCGGCGCAAACCAAGCCCTGCGGACGGCACAGAGGGTGCAGGTGGCACGGCGCAGCTTTTCTAGGGCGTTTGCGACATCGCGGCATCGAGAGGTGCGGTGGCAATCGGCGTAAACACCCACAGCGCGACCTCCTGCAATGCCTGCTGCGTTCCTATACTCGCCCGCATATGGCCACTGCCACCGATGTCCCCTCCACCAACCTGCAGGCATTGATCCACGCCGCCGCCGGGGGAGACCACGCCGCCTTCGCGCAGGTCTACCAGCGCACCCATGTGCATCTGTTTGGGGTGGCCGTTCGTATGTTGGGGCAAGGACAGGCGGCCGAGGATGTGCTGCAAGAGGCGTATGTGAGCATCTGGAAAAACGCTGGAAGCTACCGCAGCGAGGTGGGCGGGCAGCCCATCCAGCCTATGACATGGCTGATTGCCATCGTGCGCAACAAGGCGCTGGACGCCTTGCGTGCCCGTGCGCGGCGGCCTGAAAGCGCGTGGCATGACACCGCAGAGTTTGCAAACGGCGAGGGAGACGGCAGCGAAACGACGGTTGCTGCGTCTGCATCTGCGCTGGCTCCTGCGCCCAGCGCGCTGCATCTGCTGGAGCAGGCGACCCAGGCATTGCGCATCGAAGGCTGCATGAATGCCCTGGAGGGGAACTACCGGCAAAGCCTTGCGCTGGCCTACTACCAGGGCCTGTCGCATTCGGAGGTGGCGGCGCAGATGGGAGCGCCGCTGGGTTCGGTCAAGGCATGGATCCGGCGCGGCCTGGAGCGCCTGAAGAACTGCCTGGCCACGCAAGGGGTGGGCACATGAGGTACACCCACCCCGCGCTGCTGGACCACCTGGCGTCTGCCTATGTGCTGGGCACGCTGGGCGGTGGCGCGCGCCGCCGCTTTGAGCGGCTGCTGCGTGATCGCAGCGACGTGCAGTTGCTGGTGGCGCAGTGGGAAGGGCGGCTGGGGATGCTGGCCAGTTCGGTGCCGGTGCAACAGCCACCGCAGCGCGTGTGGGCCGCCATTGAGGCGCGCACCCGGCCTCGCGATGTGAAAGCGGCAGCCACACAAGGCGGTTGGGCCGGTGCGCTGTGGCGGCGCAATGGCGTATTGCAGGGCTTTGCGGGTGTGGCGTTGGGTGTGATTGGCACCGTGGCCCTGGTGGTCGCGGTGCCAACCTTGTTCGTGTCGAGCGACCAGGTGGCCCTGCGCGCAGGGGACAAACTGCCGCAGGCCTATGTGGGCCTGCTGACGGACGCTGCGGGCAACGGCAAGGTGCTGGTGAGTTCGCTGCGCCATGGGCGCACGCTGACGGTGAAGGTTATCGGGCCTATCACGCTTCCCGCGACTCCAGCGACTGTGGCTGGCGCAGCCCCGGAGTTGGTGCTGTGGGCGGTGCCAGTCGATGGCGCGCCGTTTGTGCTGGGCACGGTGCCGGTGGCGGGTTCTGCGGTGTCGGTGTTGCCCGATACGTCAGAGAAGCTGCTGCTCAAGGTCAGCAAACTCATGGTGACGCTGGAGACATCGGCAACGCCGCAGGTGCCCAGCAGCACCGTGCTTTTCACCGGCAACTGCGCCAAGCTGTGGTGAGCGGCGCAAGGCTCCCATCGGCTTTGCAAAAATAATTGTCCGGCGCTGCATCCGTTTTGCATTCCGTGTCGTTTGTCCGAGGTGCCGGTCTCCGGCATGGGGCCAGCGCGGCCTCCTACCTTTCCCACTTCACGTTTTTCAGGAGCCTCCCATGCCTTCATTTTCTGTTCGCCCCTTGATGTCTGTGCCCCTGCTGAGCCTGGCGCTGGTGCTGGTGCCCGTGTTGGCACTGCCCATGGCCCACGCGGCCGATATGCCCACCACGCCAGTGGAGAACGCACGCATTGACGACTTTGCCGTGGGCAAAAAAGCCATCGAAGCCAAGAACTGGGCGCTGGCGGCCAGCAGCTTCAGCAAGGTGGTGGCCCAGAACCCGCAGAACGCAGACGCCTACAACTTGCTGGGCTACTCCAACCGTTGGCTCGGCAAATACGACGAGGCTTTTGCGGCCTACAACAAGGCCCTGGCGCTGGACCCCCGCCACAAGGGCGCGCTGGAATACTCGGGCATGGGCTACCTCAAGGTGGGCCAGAAGGCGCAGGCCGAAGCCCAGCTCGCCAAGCTGCAGGCCATCTGCGCGCAGTGCGAGGAAACCACCGATCTGGCCAAGGCCATTGCGGCCTACAAGCCCGCGCAGTAACACTGGCTGGCCTTGGGAGTCACCCGGCAGGTGGGTGGGCGGTTGTTGCCCGGGGTGATGGCGCACCGCCCTTCCTTTCCGGTATTTCTTGACGAATTCTTACTCGTAACTTACAGTGAATTTCCCCGTTTTCCGGGAGATTCCCATGACCCTGAACGAGCTGCAACGCATCAAGCAATGGCATGTGGTGCACAAGGCCGACCATCCGCTCGAATACCACCTTTGGGATCTGGTGCTGACGCTCTGGATGCTGGGCTGGGTGGGCTGGTTTCCTATCTTTGCTTTTGGCGAGCCGTTGACTGCGCCGCTGTGCCTGATGGGGATCTTCGGGCCCAGCCTCTATGTCACCTGGCGAACGCGCGCGCACTTGCGCCACACCTTGCGGTGCGACTGGATCGATGCGCGGGGCTGATGGATTGCGGGGCTATTGCCGCGCCGTGCGCACGTTGCGCGGCAGGCCCTGCGGGTGGCTGGTGCGCAGCGGGTTGATGTCGAGGCCGCCCCGGCGCGTGTAGCGCGCATACACCGTGAGCTTGATGGGTTTGCAGCGTGTCCAGATGTCCATGAAGATGCGCTCCACACACTGCTCGTGAAATTCGTTGTGGTTGCGAAAACTCACCAGGTACTGCAGCAGGCCTTCCTGGTTGATCTGCGGGCCGCTGTAGCTGATCTGCACGCTGCCCCAGTCGGGCTGGCCGGTGACCAGGCAGTTGCTCTTGAGCAGGTTGCTGGTCAGGACTTCGGACACGGGGGGCTGGTCAGACTCCGCAGTCAGCAGCTCGGGCGCGGGCTGGTATTGCGTGCATTCCACATCCAGCCGATCAAGGCTCAGGCCGTCGAGTTCGTGCACGGGCTCCTGGTCGAACAGCTCGGGGCTGAGAAGCCTCACGCCCACGGTGGCCGGGTGCTCTGCCCCGCGCCACACGGCTTCGCTGATGTCGGCACGGATGCGGGCCTGCACTTCGGCCGCATCGGCAAAGCGGGTGTTGTTGAAGCTGTTCAAGTACAGCTTGAACGACTTGCTCTCCACGATGTTGGGCGTCTCGCACGGCACGGTGATGTGCGCCAGCGCCACCTGCGGCTTGCCGCGCTGGTTGAGCCATGACAGCTCGAACGCTGTCCACAGGTCGGCCCCGAAGAAAGGCGCGGCGCCGGTGATGCCGATCTCGGCCCGCTTGCCCGCGCGGGGGATGGGGAACAGCAACGAGGCGTCGTACTGGTCGATGTAGGCCGATGCCTTGCCGAGTTGGGATTGTTCCGGGGTGTTCATGAATACTATTAAATTGATAGCTATTGGCGCAATATGGATAAGCGCTGGGGCCTATTTTTATTTGAATTCCCGCTCGCGCAACCACTTGGTGGCGATCCACTTCTCGCCCGCGAGCACCGGCGCGCCACCGTGCAGGGTGCGGGTGGACGGGTGCGGGCGTTCGTAGCTGAAGAACACCGCGTTGCCGCGTTGGGGCGCCACCTCTACATGCACATCGGGGAAGGTGGTGCCACCGCCTTTTTCGGGGGTGTTCAGGTACATCACGAGGGTGCCCACACGCTGGCCACCGCGTTTGACGATGGTGGGCGTGCCGGGCTCGGCGGGGTCGAAGTAGTCGTAGTGCGGCTTGTATTCGGCGCCGGGGCGGTAGTGCAGCACTTGCAGGCCCTCGCCGTTTTCGATGGGCCAGTTCAGCAGGCGGGCGATGCGTTCTTCGATGCGCTGGATCAGCGGGCTCTGGCCGCGCTGAAAGAACATGCCGTCGCTGGTGCGGTCGTCATTGATTTCCTCGCCGCCCGTCTTGGTGGCCACGGTGAGCGAGCGCGCCATGCGCGGCGCTGCGTCGGCGATCAGGGCGTCGCATTCTTCGGGCGAGAGCAGGTTGCCGAACACCACCACCCGTGGCTGGGCGATGGCCAGCAGCACGTTCACGGTGCGGTCACCGCAGTCCACCTGGGCGGGGGAGTCATGAAGCCGGGGCTCGGGCACAGGCACTGCGGCGGGCTGGCCCTGTCGCTCGGCCAGCTCGTTCAAATGGTCCTGCAGCGTGACTTCCAGCGCGTCGGCGGCCACGTCTTCATCCCAGCCCGCATCGCGCATGGACTGCAGCACCACGGGCGCGGCGTAGCCAGCCTGGGCCTGTTCGATGATCCAGCGGCGCAGCTCGGGCGTGATGGCCTGCCGTGTGGTGCTGGAGCGCTGGGTGGTTGCGGTGCTGCTGTCCGGGTGCTGCTCAGAACGCGATGCCATGGCGGTCCTTCAACATGGGTGGATTCTTGGGGTTTACGCCGTGGGCGTCTTGCGCCTAAAGACAAGGCGCTCGGGTTCGGATGATGCCGGGGCAAAGGCATAGCCGTCCAGATCAAATCCTTCCAGCTTGTGGGGTGTGGCTACGCGGTGCGTGATGGCATAGCGTGCCATCAGGCCCCGCGCGCGCTTGGCGTGAAAGCTGATGATCTTGTAGGCGCCGCCTTTCCAGTCCTCGAACACACATTCGATGACACGCGCCTTGAGCGCCTTGCGGTCTACGGATTTGAAGTACTCCTGCGACGCCAGGTTGACCACCACGGGCGTGGTGTCGGCGCGCAGGCGGGTGTTGAGGTGCTCGGCAATCTGGCTGCCCCAGAACTGGTACAGATTGCTGCCGGCTGCCGTGGCCAGGCGGGTGCCCATCTCCAGGCGGTAGGGCTGCATGCGATCGAGTGGCCGCAGCACGCCATACAGCCCGCTGAGGATGGCTACATGGGTCTGGGCCCAGTCCAGGTCCTGGGGCGCCAGCGTGCGGGCTTCCAGCCCTTCGTACACATCACCGTTGAAGGCCAGCAGCGCCTGTCGCGAGTTGGCGGCCGTGAAACGCGGGCGCCAGGCTTGGTAGCGCGCCACGTTGAGCGCCGCGAGTTTGTCGCTCAGGTCCATCAGCGAGGCGATCTGCTGGGGGGATTGCGCGCGCAGCACCTCGATGAGGGCCGTGGATTGCGCCACGAACTGGGGTGTGGTGTGCGGCAGGCCTTCGGGCAAGGGCGTGTCGTAGTCGAGCGATTTGGCGGGAGACAGCAGGAACAGCATGGGCGGCGGAAGGTCCGTGGATCTCGAAGGGTGAAGCAGGCGGGGCGGTGCAGAGAGTGGCAGCCAGGGGCCAGGGCGGCTTGAAATGGTACCTGTTGAAAGGCTGTCTTCGGGCGCTGACGGGTATTTGGCAGGCGCCCATAAAAGAAGGCGGCCAGGGCCGCCTTCTTTGTGGAAGGCTGCGGCCCCGGGGGGCGCAGCCGTTTCAGGGCATCAAGCCGCTGGTGGCTGCTCAAAAGGCAGCTTCATGGCCGACAGGTCGCGGCGGGTTTCCACCAGCACCAGAGGGCCTTCATCCAGCACCACGGCCGGAGGGCGCTCACGCGGCACGCGGATGGGCTTGGGTTCTGCGGCAATCGCGGCCTGAACGGCTGCGATCTTGTCGACGTCAGAGTTCACCCACTGCAGGCCCGATGCGGCAGCAACCTGCTGCAGTTCATCAATGGGCAGTGCGAACGTCTGGACGCGTGGCAGGCCACTCGCAGCGGGTGCTGCGGTGGGCGCCACTGGCGCTGCAGGGGCCACAGCGGGAGCCCGGGCGGCTGCGACAGGCGCTGCTGCAACGGCAGGTGCTGGCGCAGCCGCCACCGGGGCCACTGGCGCAGCGGCAGGCGCAGCAACGGGTGCCGGTGCAGCGGCCTCGGCAACAGCCACCGGCGCTGCGGTGGGTGCAGCTTGCTCTGCGGCGGGGGCGCTGAAGTAGCTGCGGCGCGGAGCCTCGTCCTGTGCGGGCGCGGGCTCGGCTTGCGTGGGGTCGAAATCCAGCATCGCGGGTGCTGCAGCTTCAGCGCCGGTGTTGTCGCGCGGACCCCGTTCGCCACGTTCGCGGCGGTCACGGCCGTAGCGGTCGCGCGAACGGCGCTCGCGGCGCTGCTCTTCTGCGGCGGCACCGTTGCCGTTGGGCTGGGCGTCGCTGCCGGTCAGGTCCAGGTCGGGCAGTGCAGCCAGCGGCGCAGTGTCCACAAAGTCGCCGGGCGCAGCGGCTGCGGCGGTTTCCTGGGCTTCCACGGCGCGGGGCGTGCGCTCACCACGTTCGCCACGGTTGCCGCGATCACCACGCTCACGGCGCGGGCCACGTTCGCCACGGGGCTGCTGGGCGGGATTGCCTTCTGCGTTGTTGCCGTTGTTGCCGGCATTGGGGCCTTCCACCTGCGCATTGGCAGCCGCGGTGTTGTCACCGTTCAGCCCGGCGTTCTGGTTGCGCGGCTCGGTGTCGCGGCGGCCACGGCCACCTTCGCGTCCATTGCGGCCACCTTCGCGCCCTTCACGGGCCTCGCCTTCGGGGCGGCGTTCTGAGTCACGCGGTGGGCGGCTCTCTGCGTCGCGGGGTGCGCGGCCTTCGGCCGAGCGTTCGCCACGGCGGCCACGGCCTTCGCCGGTGCCTTCGCGGTTGCCGTCACGGGGCGCGCCTTCGCGCTGGCCGTCCCGGTTGCCATCGCGGCCACCACGGCGGCCACGGCCTTCACCGTTGCGTCCATCGCGGCGGGGTTCGCCACGGCCGGTGGTTTCTGGGGCGGCTGCCGGTGCGGGTGCTGCCACGGGGGCAGGGGCTGCCGGTGCAGCGCCACCGCCGAACAGGCTCTTGATCCACCCAAAGAAGCCTTGCTCTTGCGGTGCCGCGGCAACCGGGGCAGGGGCTGCCACAGGTGCGGGGGCTGGCGCAGTCGCAGCGGCTGGGCGTTGGCCGGCGCGTGGTGGGCGGGTGGCGCCTTCAGCGCGGGGCTCGGCCGTCGGGGCGGGGGCGTCAGGGAGCACGCCCTTGATCACCGGGGTCTGCTTGTTGGTGGGCTCCTGCGAGCGGCGCGTCACGGCCGTGGGGTCTTCCACTTCTTCGGCGAGCTTGTAGCTGGCTTCGATGTGGTCCAGGCGCGGGTCGTCGTGCTTGAGGCGTTCCAGGCGGTAGTTGGGGGTTTCCAGCGTCTTGTTGGGCACCATCAGCACGGCCACGCGCTGCTTGAGTTCGATCTTGGCGATCTCGGTGCGCTTTTCGTTGAGCAGGAACGAGGCCACTTCCACCGGCACCTGGCAGTGCACGGCGGCCGTGTTGTCCTTCATCGATTCTTCTTGAATGATCCGCAGGATCTGCAGCGCCGACGATTCGGTGTCGCGGATGTGGCCCGAGCCGCCGCAGCGGGGGCAGGGGATGGACGAGCCTTCGGACAGCGCGGGCTTCAAGCGCTGGCGGCTCATTTCCATCAGGCCGAACTTGCTGATGGTGCCGAACTGCACGCGGGCACGGTCCTGGCGCAACGCATCGCGCAGGCGGTTTTCCACTTCGCGGCGGTTCTTCGACTCTTCCATGTCGATGAAGTCGATGACGATCAGGCCGCCCAGGTCGCGCAGGCGCATCTGGCGGGCCACTTCGTCGGCGGCTTCCAGGTTGGTGCGGGTGGCGGTTTCCTCGATGTCGCCGCCCTTGATGGCGCGGGCCGAGTTCACGTCAACGCTGACCAGCGCTTCGGTGTGGTCGATCACGATGGCGCCGCCCGAGGGCAGTTGCACGGTGCGGGCGTAGGCCGATTCGATCTGGTGCTCGATCTGGAAGCGGCTGAACAGAGCGGCGTCGTCGCGGTAACGCTTCACGCGGGCGGCATGTTCGGGCATGACGTGCGCCATGAACTGCTGCGCCTGTTCGTAGATGTCGTCGGTATCGATGAGGATGTCACCGATGTCGTTGTTGAAGTAGTCGCGGATCGCGCGGATGACGAGCGAAGATTCCTGGTAGATCAGGAAGGCGCCCTTGCCGCCCTTGCCAGCGCCGTCAATCGCGGTCCACAGCTTGAGCAGGTAGTTCAGGTCCCACTGCAGCTCGGGCGCGGTGCGTCCAATGCCGGCCGTGCGCGCGATGATGGACATGCCATTGGGGTATTCGAGCTGGTCCATCGCCTCCTTGAGCTCGGCGCGGTCCTCGCCCTCGATGCGGCGCGAAACGCCACCGCCACGGGGGTTGTTGGGCATCAGCACGACGTAGCGGCCGGCCAGCGAGACGAAGGTGGTCAGCGCCGCGCCCTTGTTGCCGCGCTCTTCCTTTTCGACCTGGACCAGCAGCTCCTGGCCTTCCTTGATCACTTCATTGATGCGCGCCTGGCTGGGCGAGACACCGGGGGTGAAGTAGCTGCGCGAGATTTCCTTGAACGGCAGGAAGCCGTGGCGGTCTTCGCCGTAGTCGACGAAGCAGGCTTCCAGCGAGGGCTCGACGCGCGTGACGACGGCCTTGTAGATGTTGCCCTTGCGCTGTTCACGCCCTTCGATTTCGATTTCGTAGTCGAGGAGCTTTTGTCCGTCGACGATGGCCAGGCGCCGTTCTTCGGGCTGCGTGGCGTTGATGAGCATCCGCTTCATGATGCGATTCCTTCAGTGTTTCGCGGACAGCAGCGGTGCAGCCAACCTGACCAGCAGGGAGGGCTGCGCGGGCTGCCGCCCACAGTTTCCAAACCAATACAACAAGCTCTACAGGAGCTGTGAATGCCTGGACTGACGCATCGAAACGAAGGGAATTGCCGGGGATGCCAGTGATCTGCCGCGCTCTAGCGCAGCATCGTGAGGCAGGGGCGCGTGGAAGGGGGCGAGTGGTAGGAGCGCAGTTTTGCTATCAAAAGAGTAGCTGATTGCGCTTGCTGGCTGTGCGCTGAGGGCGATTTTGAGCATGCAGCCGAAGGCCGCAGCCTCCGCCACAGGGTCTCTATCCATGCCATCAACAGCCACATGCTCGCTTCGATCCGCTGGCAGACCGCTCCCGGGTAGGGAACATCTGCAAGCTTGGGGGATTCCGTATCAGTGTTTCAATCTGTCAGCCCGCCGCACGGCGTGCTGGCCACCACAGGCATCTGGCCTGCAATCTGCGCGCACGACGCCCGCTGGCATCGACCTGCCTGCACGAGGGGCAAGGGCTGTGTGGACTAAACTCCAGACAAATCAACCACTTACATGACAACGCGCAGGTGAAACACATTATAGGGGCCAAACCGCCCGCCGCCCCTGGGGGGCTTCCCGCAGCCCGCCTGGTGGAGGTCGATGAAGACTCCGCAGGCCAGCGGCTCGATAACTTTTTGATACGCCACTTGAAGGGTGTGCCAAAAACGCACGTCTACCGCATCATTCGCAGCGGCGAGGTCCGCATTAACAAAGGCCGCGTGAGTGCCGACACCCGCGTGGAAGCAGGGGATGTGGTGCGCGTGCCGCCCGTGCGCATCTCCGACAAGGTGGCCGAGAAGGCCGAGCGTCCGGCGCCTGCCCGCGAATTCCCCATCCTGCTGGAAGACGAGCACCTCATCGCCATCGACAAGCCGGCCGGCGTGGCGGTGCACGGCGGCAGCGGCGTGAGCTTCGGCGTGATCGAGCAGTTGCGCCAGGCGCGCCCGCAGGCGAAGTTTCTGGAGCTGGTGCACC
The DNA here is from genome assembly GCF_001428965.1 of Acidovorax sp. Root275. NCBI lineage: Bacteria > Pseudomonadati > Pseudomonadota > Betaproteobacteria > Burkholderiales > Comamonadaceae > Acidovorax > Acidovorax sp. Root275. The sequence goes on from NZ_LMJH01000008.1 coordinate 769,589, forward strand.
GGCTGGACCGTGAAACCTCGGGCATCCTGCTGGTGGCCAAGAAGCGCTCGGCGCTGACCCACCTGCAGGACCAGTTCCGCGAGCGCGAGACCGGCAAGACGTACCTGGCGCTCGTGACGGGCGCGTGGCCTGCCAACAAAAAAGTCATCGACCTGCCGCTGCACAAGTACCTGCAGGCCGATGGCGAGCGCCGCGTGCGCGTGACCACGGCCGACGATCCGGACGGCATGCGCTCCATCACGCTGGTCAAGGTGCGCAGCACGGTCACGGCGCGCCCCGCCCAGGGCCTGCCGGTGATGTCTTTGCTGGAGGTGACGATCAAGACCGGCCGTACGCACCAGATCCGCGTGCACCTGGCCAGCCAGGGGCATGCCATCGTGGGCGACGACAAGTACGGTGACTTTGAGCTGAACAAGCGCCTGCAAAAGCAGGGGATGAAGCGCATGTTCCTGCATGCCTGGCGGTTACAGTTCAACCACCCCGCCTCGGGTGAACGGGTGGCTCTGAATGCCGAGCTGCCGCCCGAGCTGGCCGATTTTGTGTCCCCTGCCTGAGAAGGCATGAACGAACCCCATGCCCGCCAAAACCTTCCGTCCGCGCCGCTTCGATCTCATCGCCTTTGACTGGGATGGCACCCTGTTTGATTCCACCGCCATCATCGTGCGCTGCATCCAGGCGGCGGTGCGCGACGTGGGTGGCACCGTACCTACGGACAAAGAGGCTTCGTATGTGATTGGCATGGCGCTGACGCAGGCGCTGGCCCATGCGGCCCCGGATGTGCCGCCTGAAAAGTACAACGATCTGGGCAACCGCTACCGTTTTCACTATATCCAGCACCAGGATGACCTGAGCCTGTTTGAAGGTGTGCTGCCACTTCTGACAGACCTGCGCGAGCGTGGCCACCTGCTGGCCGTGGCCACGGGCAAAAGCCGGCGCGGGCTGGACGAGGCTTTGCACTCGGTGCAACTCAAAGGCGTGTTCGACGGTTCGCGCACGGCGGACCAAACTGCAGGCAAGCCACACCCGCTGATGCTGCAGGAGCTGATGGCCGAGTTCGACGTGCCGCCCGAGCGCCTTCTGATGATTGGCGACACCACCCACGACCTGCAAATGGCGGTCAACGCGGGCTGTGCAAGCGTGGGAGTGAGCTACGGCGCCCATGAACCCGATGCGTTCCAGGTGCTGAACCCGCTGGGTGTGGCCCATTCGGTGCGCGAACTGCATGACTGGTTGCTGCAGCACGCCTGAAGTGCGACACCGGAGCGGGGAAAACCCATGACAACCGTTCCCGAGCAGGCCATTGCACTGTGCAACAGCAGCGAGTTGGTCGACAGCGGGCTGGCCGTTGCGTTTGATGTGATTTATTCGGGCCAGACCTGCCGCGCTTTTGCCATCCGGCACCGGGGTGTGCCCCACGCTTATCTCAACCGTTGCACCCATGTGGCCATGGAGATGGACTACCAGCCGGGCCGTTTTTTTGACGACACCGGCCAGTGGCTGCTGTGCGCTACGCATGGGGCGGCCTACCTGCCCAGCACCGGCCAGTGCGCGGGCGGTCCCTGCCGGGGCGGGCTTGTGAAAATTGCCTTGTCCGAAAGCGATGGTGTGGTGCACTGGCATACTGCTTACAACCTGCGGCCCGTAGAGTTCTAGAAAATCCAGTTGAAATACCCTTATGTGCTGTCGCCCGGTGCCAGCCTGCGCGATGCGCGGGCAACACCGCCAGCGCAGTACCCAGGACGCATGACATGACCGACCCCCAGCAGCCCGGCTCTTCGGGCTTTGACCCAAAAAGCAATCCCGCGCCCGACCTGTGGGCGCAAGCAGCTACAAATTCAGGAGCATCTGTGAGCGATTCATCGCGTGAACCCGGCTGGGAGCGCGCCACGCTGGAAAAGCTGGCCTTCTCTGCCCTCAATGAACAACGCAGCGCCCGCCGCTGGAAGATTTTCTTCCGCCTGGCCTGGCTGGTGCTGATTGCCGCCGTTGCCTTCCTGGCCCTGCGCCAGGCATCACCCAGTGCGAGCAAAAGTGCTCCGCACACGGCGGTGGTGGATATCAAGGGCGAGATCGCCAGCGGCGCCGAGGCCAGCGCCGAGTTCGTCGTGGCCGCCATGCGCAGCGCGTTGGAGGACGAAGGCTCGCAAGCCCTGGTGCTGCTCATCAACTCACCCGGCGGCAGCCCGGTGCAGGCCGGCATCATCAACGACGAGATCGTGCGCCTGAAGGCCAAGCACAACAAGCCGATCTATGCCGTGGTGGAAGAAACCTGCGCCTCGGCCGCCTATTACATCGCCGCCGCCGCCGACGACATCTACGTGGACAAGGCCAGCATCGTGGGCAGCATCGGGGTGCTGATGGACGGATTTGGCTTCACCGGCACCATGGAAAAGCTGGGCGTGGAGCGCCGCTTGCTGACGGCGGGCGAGAACAAGGGCTTTCTGGACCCGTTCAGCCCGCAGACCGAAAAGCAGCGTGCCTATGCGCAGACCATGCTCGACCAGATCCACCAGCAATTCATCGCTGTGGTGAAGGCAGGCCGTGGCGATCGCCTCAAGACCACGCCCGATACTTTCAGCGGCCTGTTCTGGACCGGCCAGCAGGCTGTGGAAATGGGCCTGGCTGACAAGCTGGGCAACCTGGACTACGTGGCGCGTGAAGTGGTGAAGGCAGAAGACATCATCGACTACACCCGCCGCGACAACGTGGCTGAACGGCTGGTCAAGCGTTTTGGTGCAGCGATCGGTGTGGGCGCGGTGAAGTCGCTGTCAGTGGCTGGACCTCAGCTGCGCTGAAACTGTCCGCCCTGGCTTGCGGGCCATTCAAAAAAATGCCCCGGGTGGAGATTCCACACGGGGCATTTTTGCGTCTGGGCGTGCGTGGCATGCGTGGTGTGACGCAGCCGGCCGTGCCGGGCCTCCAAGGGCTGGCAAGAGGGCGGTTTCTTTAGCTGTCCAGCCCGCTGGCCTTGCGCTGGCGCGAACCGTCTTCGAGGATGGTGTCGTCTGCCACGAGCTTGCCCGCCTCGTCCCACTGCTTGCGGGCCGTGAGGCGCGTGCGCCCCCGGGCCTCGGGTGCGGAGTACTGTTCTTCCACGGCCAGCCGCCCGTTGTCGTGAAAGGCTTGCTGGGTGCCCACCGGCCATTGCTCGGCATTGAGCTGCTCGCGCCGCGCCAGCTTGCCATCGTCGCGGTACATCTCGCGCTGCATGCGCGCCTGTTCACCGGTGCCGCTCCAGGTGCTGCGTTCACGCACCGATCCGTTCAGGTACCAGCGCTCGACCTGCACCTCGCGGCCGTCGGCAAAACTGCGCTGCTCGATGAGCTGGCCGGATGCGCCGTAGCGTTTGGCGCTGAGCAGCGGGCCGCGCGTATCGCGCAGCGTGCGTTCATCCGGGTTGAAGACACGCTCTTCACGCAGCACGCTTTTGCCGCCCTCCGTGGTGAAACTGCGGTGCACACGCCGGCCGTCCACCATGAGCTGCTGCGCGGCGACGACCCCTTCGGGGGTCCATTCGGTTGCGCTCAGCAGGCGGCCCTGGTCGTAGCGCAGTTGTGCGGTTTTGGTGCCGTTTTCTGCGTGGAGCAGGGTGTCGATGACGCCGTCAAATCCGCAGAGCTTGCGGTCTTCGGGCAGCACGCTGGCGCGCGGGCAGAGCAGGCGCGTGGGCTGGCCCTTGCTGTTGGTCTCCACAGAGAACAGCTCCTGCCCGTCGCCGTGGAACGACACGCGCTCCACGCGGCCGGTGACATCAAATCGCCGCACGGCGCCCTGGGTGCGGCCGTTGTCGGCGGTTTCCTCGCGCCGCACCTGGCCGTTGGGCCAGAACTCGGCCACCCGGCCATGGCTGTTGCCGCGCTCGTTGACCGTGCGTTCGCGCTGCAGGCGACCTTCTCGGTCGAACATGCGCTCCAGGCCCACGAACTTGCCGTCGCGCAGTTCCTGCTCGCGCTGGAGGTGGCCGGTGTCGTCTTCGCGGCAGCGCACCAGTCCGGATTGGCCGGCCGTTTCAGCACCGTTGGAAATATTGATGGCCTTGCCATTTAATTCACAACGAATAATGGCCTCAGCGCTTGATCCGTAAGCGCTGATAGCTATTAGAAATATAGCAAATGAAAACTTCATGCTCAGCGGCCCAGTGCAAACACGACAGGGGTGCGGTTGTCGGGGGGCGTCGGTTGCTGGCGCCATTGCCGCACCAGCTGGCTGCGAATGCGTGCATCGGGCAATGTCAGCCCGCTGGCCAGCGCCAGGCGGGTGTGGGGCTGTAGCGCCTGTACCAGTGCCTGCCACAGGGCAGCGTTGCGGTACGGGGTTTCGATGAAAAGCTGGGTCTGCCCCGTCTTGAGGGCCAGGCCTTCCAGCTCCTTGATGCGCTGGATGCGTTCCTGGCTGTCCTGGGGCAGGTAGCCAACAAACGCGAAGTTCTGCCCGTTCAATCCGCTGGCCGCCAGCGCCAGCAGCAGCGACACCGGGCCCACCAGGGGGACAACGGGGATATCGAGATCGTGTGCCGCGCGCACCACGGACGAACCGGGATCGGCCACGGCAGGCATGCCCGCCTCGCTGACCAGCCCCATGTCGTGCCCCGCCAGGGCTGCGGCGAGCAGCGGGCGGGCGTCGAACGGGGCCGAGCCCTTGTCGCCGTGGTCGCCTTTTTTGTGAACCTCTCGGGGCAGTTCCGTGATCTGCTGCTGCAGCAGGGGCGCGGCCAAAGGGTAGAGGGCGTCCACGCGCTTGAGGTAGGCGCGGGTGCTTTTGGCGTTCTCGCACACCCAGTGGGTGAGCTGCGCGGCGGCCTTCAGGGTGCTGGTGGGCAGCGCATCCTGAAGCGGGACCTGGGTGTCGCAGCCAAAATCGAGCGGCGCGGGCACGAGGAACAGCGTTCCGGTTTTGGCGTTCATCGTCGGTCTCCATTGTGCTGCCCGGTATCTGCAGCCCAGGAAACTGTTATGGCCCAGGAAAGTGCACCCGTGGAACTGGCTTTGCCAGGCCCCTGGGTGCGTCCCCCTCCCCAAGGAGAGGGGGTCGGCGCAAAGCGACTCAGGGGGTGTCTCATCATGGCAGCACCAGCCCTGCAGCGCGCAGCATGCGGCAAGTGCGGATCAGAGGCAGTCCAATGAGCGCGGTGGGGTCGTCGCTGTGGATGGCGTCCAGCAGCGCAATGCCCAGGCCTTCGCTCTTGGCGCTGCCGGCGCAGTCATAGGGTTGCTCGGCGCGCAGATAGCGCTCGATTTCCGCGTCGGACAGGTCGCGGAATTTGACCTCCACAGGGGCCAGGTCGACCTGCTCGAAGCCTGTTGCCGTGCACACCACGGCCAGGGCTGTTTGGAAAATCACCGTTTGTCCGCGCATCTGGCGCAGCTGCTCCACTGCGCGTTCATAAAGGCCTGGTTTTCCCAACGGCTCGCCAGCGAGGTCTGCCACCTGGTCGGAGCCGATCACCACCGCCTCGGGGTGCTGCTGTGCCACGGCGCGCGCCTTGGCCAGCGCCAGGCGCAAGGCCAGAGCACGAGGGGCTTCGCCGGGCAGTGGGGTCTCATCCACATCCGGGGCCGCGACGTCAAAAGGCAGGTTCAACCGCTGAAGCAACTCGCGCCGATAGCGCGAGGTGGAGCCCAATACCAGAGGGCGTTGCAGGGGAGGGGATTGATGCATGCGCCGATTCTCTTACACTGCCGCCATGACCAAGGAATTCTCCGCACAGCGCCTCGACGTGAAAGCCTTTGCACAGGCGGGTGGTCGGCTGGCGGGCCACGATTCACTTTTGAAGTACGAACGGTTGGCCCAGGAGGCCAAGGGCCTGCACCCAGACTTGATGGTGGATTGGGAAGCTCTCGGTGAAGTGCGTACTGCGTTGGGCGGAATGGGCCAGGTGTGGCTGCATATCAAGGTGCAGGCGAGCTTTCCCATGGAATGCCAGCGTTGCATGACTCCTGTGGATGTGCCGCTGGAGGTTGATCGGGAGTTCCGCTTCGTGGCCGACGAGGCCACTGCCGAGGCGCTGGACGACGAGAGCGAGGAAGACCTGCTTGCCATGAGCCGCGAGTTTGACCTTCATGAACTCATCGAGGACGAGTTGCTGATGGCATTGCCTGTGGTGCCCAAACACGACGAGTGCCCTACCTCGGTGCCGCTGGCTTCTTCGGACGACGATTTCGAGGAAGCCAATGACGAAAAGCCCAATCCGTTTGCAGCGTTGGCAGCGCTGCGCAAAGACGACAAGGGTTGATTGGCCGGCCCAAAAATCATTTGGGTTATAATCGTGGGCTTCACGCGAACCCCATCGTGTCTTTTGGGCTGATCGCGTTTTTACCAACCTATTCCAGATCAGGAGCCATCATGGCCGTTCAGCAAAACAAAAAGTCTCCCTCCAAGCGCGGCATGCACCGCTCGCACAATGCCCTGAATGTGCCAGGCATTGCAGTGGAACCCACCACCGGTGAAACCCACCTGCGCCACCACATCAGCCCCAATGGCTTCTACCGTGGCCGTCAGGTGCTGAAGAACAAATCTGAAGCCTGACCTTCGCCCCACCCAAAGGCCCGTTGCTACTGAAATCGTAGCGCGGGCCTTTGTTTTGACCCTTGCATTTCATCTTCCGGCCTGTGTAGCCGGTCGGACAAGTCGCCCATGATCACACTGGCTGTTGACTGCATGGGGGGCGACCATGGCCCCCGCGTCACGCTCGCGGCGTGCCGCCAGTTCCTCGACAAACACCCTGATGCCCACCTGCTGCTCGTCGGCCTGGTGGACAGTTTGCAATCGTTTTCGCACGACCGTGCCACTATGGTTCCCGCTTCCGAAGTGGTCGCCATGGACGATCCGGTCGAGGTCGCATTGCGCAAGAAGAAGGACTCTTCGATGCGTGTGGCGATCCAGCAGGTCAAGGATGGCGCAGCCTCTGCAGCCGTTTCGGCGGGCAATACCGGCGCGTTGATGGCCATTGCGCGCTATCTCCTCAAGACGCTCGATGGCATTGACCGACCCGCCATTGCGACTCAGCTGCCCAACGCTGCGGGTGGCGCCACGACGGTGCTCGACCTGGGTGCCAATGTGGATTGCTCTGCCGAACATTTGCTGCAGTTCGCTGTGATGGGTTCTGCCCTGGTGTCGGTCCTCAAGGACGGGGGTGAGCCCACTGTCGGATTGCTGAATATCGGTGAAGAAGCCATCAAAGGCAGTGAAGTGATCAAAAAAGCCGGTGAACTGCTGCGATCAGCCGCTAGTTCCGGTGATTTGAATTTTTACGGCAATGTCGAGGGCAACGACATTTTCAAGGGCACGGTTGACATCGTGGTCTGTGACGGATTTGTGGGAAATGTCGCCCTCAAAGCCAGCGAAGGGGTTGCATCGATGATCATTGGTGCCCTCAAGACTGAGTTTTCGCGCAATATCTTCACCAAAATTGCTGCGATCACCGCTTATCCTGTCTTAAAAGCGTTGATGAAGCGCATGGACTACCGGCGCTACAACGGCGCGGCACTTTTGGGGCTGCGGGGGCTGGTGTTCAAGAGCCACGGATCGGCCGACACAATGGCGTTCGAGCAGGCTTTGAACCGGGCGTATGATGCAGCCCGCAACAACCTGCTCGACCGCGTCCGGGCCCGGATTGCGCATGCAGCGCCGCTTCTGGTGCCTGCGGATGCCCAACCCAAGCCTGGCGTTGCGGCGACGATGACACATTGATGAGACGCTACTCCCGCATTACCGGTACCGGCAGCTATCTGCCTCCGCGCCGGCTGACCAACGCTGATCTGGTGGCTGAATTGGGCCAGCGCGGCATCGAAACCTCGGACGAGTGGATCGTCGAGCGCACTGGCATCCGCGCACGCCACTTCGCAGCGCCTGATGTCGCTTGCAGCGATCTGGGTCTGGAGGCTGCACGCAATGCCTTGCAGGCTGCGGGCCTTTTGCCGACAGACATTGACCTGATCATTGTGGCTACGTCCACCCCGGACATGGTGTTTCCTTCGGCCGCCTGCATATTGCAGAACAAGCTGGGAGCCAACGGTTGTCCGGCGTTTGATGTGCAGGCAGTGTGCAGCGGTTTTGTCTATGCCTTGTCCGTGGCGGATGCCATGATCCAGACGGGTGCCGCCAACCGCGCACTGGTCATTGGGTCGGAGGTTTTCAGCCGTATTCTGGATTTCAACGACCGCACCACCTGCGTGCTGTTTGGCGATGGGGCGGGGGCTGTGGTGCTGGAGGCGTCTGAGACGCCTGGCATCCTGTCCAGCGATCTCCATGCCGACGGAAAACATGTCGGCATCCTGTGTGTGCCTGGCAATGTGGCAGGCGGCAAGGTGCTGGGTGACCCTGTCCTCAAGATGGACGGGCAAGCCGTCTTCAAACTGGCGGTGGGGGTGTTGGAAAAGGCTGCCCACGCGGTGCTGGCCAAAGCGGGGCTGACCGAGGCAGACATCGATTGGTTGATCCCGCACCAGGCCAATATCCGCATCATGCAAGGCACGGCCCGCAAGCTCAAGCTGTCCATGGACAAGGTCGTGGTCACGGTGGACCAGCACGGCAACACGTCCGCAGCCTCCATCCCTCTCGCGCTGGACCATGCAGTGCGCACCGGCCAGGTCAAAAAGGGCGAGACCCTGTTGCTCGAAGGCGTGGGGGGGGGCTTCACCTGGGGTGCAGTGCTCCTGAAGTTATAGCTTTTTGCGCTTGATAGATAAGCGCTAGGCCTCAATTTCAATCATATTTCTGGATTTTTCATGAAGTCTTTTGCATTTGTCTTTCCGGGACAAGGTTCGCAATCGGTGGGCATGCTCGATGGGTGGGGTGATCATCCGGTGGTGGCCCAGACCGTGCAGGAAGCATCGGAGGCTCTGGGTGAAGATATTGGCCTGCTGATCAAGGAAGGCCCCAAAGAGGCGTTGGCGCTGACCACCAACACCCAGCCGGTGATGCTGGTGGCCGGTGTGGCTGCATGGCGTGTCTGGCGCGCCGATGGTGGTGCTACCCCGGTGGCGGTTGCAGGGCATTCGCTGGGCGAGTACTCGGCACTGGTCGCAGCGGGTGTGTTGACGCTGGCGCAGGCGGCGCCGCTGGTGCGCCTGCGCGCAGCGGCCATGCAGGAGGCGGTGCCGGTCGGCACTGGGGCCATGGCTGCCATTCTGGGTATGGAGGCTTCCAAGGTCATTGCAGGGTGTGCCGATGCTGTGGCTTCGTTCGGTGCCGGGACGGCGGAGGTGGTTGAGGCTGTCAATTTCAACGACCCCGCCCAGACCGTCATTGCGGGTACCAAGGCGGGTGTCGACAAGGCCTGCGAGCTGCTCAAGGCGGCAGGTGCCAAGCGCGCGTTGCCGTTGCCCGTGTCTGCCCCCTTTCACTCCAGCCTGATGAAGCCTGCCGCCGAGAAGTTGCGCCTGGCGCTGGCGGATGTGGCGCTTGCCACTCCCCAGATTCCTGTGCTGAACAACGTGGACGTGGCTGTGCAGCAGGACGCGGGTGCGATCCGGGATGCCCTTTACCGACAGGCCTTTGGTCCTGTGCGTTGGGTGGAGTGTGTGCAGGCGCTGAAAGCCCGGGGTGTTACCCATATTGTTGAAAGCGGTCCCGGCAAAGTGCTGGCGGGCTTGGCCAAGCGCATCGATCCTGAACTGGTCGGTGCTGCGCTGTTTGATCCGGCCACTCTGGCCGAAACCCGGGAGTTGTTGGCATGACGCAATCCATATCTGCGGCGCAAGTGGCGCTGGTCACGGGCGCATCGCGTGGCATCGGCGCTGCCATCGCTCTGGAACTGGCTGTGCGTGGTTATCAGGTGGTGGGTACTGCCACGACAGACGAGGGCGCTGAGCGCATCAGCCAGACCCTGTCGGCCTATCCTGGCTGCCGTGGCGCCAACCTGAATGTGAACGATGCTGCTGCCATTGAAGTTCTGCTCGACGCCATCGTCAAGCAGCAGGGTGGCCTGCATGTGCTGGTGAACAATGCGGGTATCACCCGCGACACCCTGGCCATGCGCATGAAGGATGACGATTGGGATGCTGTCATGGATACCAATCTCAAGGCGGTCTTCCGTGTCAGCCGCGCTGCGATCCGGCCGATGATGAAGCAGCGGTTTGGGCGCATCATCAGCATTACCAGTGTGGTTGGTGCTTCGGGCAACCCAGGTCAGGCCAACTATGCTGCGGCGAAGGCGGGCGTCGCGGGCATGACCCGTGCCCTTGCACGCGAATTGGGCAGCCGGAGCATCACGGTGAACTGCGTGGCGCCGGGCTTTATCGAGACCGACATGACCTCCGTGTTGCCTGAAGAACAGCAAAAAGCCCTCAACGCCCAGATCCCGCTGGGGCACATGGGCAAGCCACAAGACATCGCACATGCCGTTGCCTACCTTGCTTCGCGTGAGGCGGGGTACGTGACTGGACAGGAGTTGCATGTCAATGGCGGCATGTACATGTAGTTGATGGAAGATAACGCCGGTTCATCCGGACGGCGGGCTGCTGAGGGACTTCTCCTTAAGCGGCTAGAATCGCGGATTCATTCACAACCCCCAGAGGGAAACCATGAGCGATATCGAAGCACGCGTCAAAAAAATCATTGCCGAACAACTCGGTGTGGAAGAGTCCCAAGTCACCAATGAAAAAGCCTTCGTGGCAGACCTCGGTGCCGACTCGCTTGACACGGTGGAACTGGTGATGGCGCTGGAAGACGAATTCGGCATTGAGATTCCGGATGAAGACGCCGAGAAGATCACCACGGTGCAAAACGCCATCGACTACGCCAACACCCACCAGAAGGCCTGAGCGGCGCACTGCGCCTGACTCAAGCGATCAGCAGAAGGTTTTTTACGCATGAGCCGTCGTCGCGTTGTCGTGACCGGCCTGGGATGCGTCAGCCCCGTGGGCAACACGGTGGCCGAATCCTGGGCCAACCTCCTTGCCGGAAGATCCGGCATTGATCTCATCACCAAGTTCGACGCGTCGAACTTCGCCTGCAAGATTGCGGGGGAGGTCAAAGGTCTTGACCTGGAGTCGTACATCAGCGCCAAGGATGCGCGCGCGATGGACAGCTTCATCCATTTCGGTATTGCAGCTGCTGCACAAGCAGTAGCAGATGCCGGCCTGCCCACGGGTGAAGCGCTCAGTGAAGAGTTTGCGACACGCATAGCCTGCGTGATCGGCTCGGGGATTGGTGGCTTGCCACTGATCGAAAATACGCACGCGGAGCTGGTCAATCGTGGCCCCCGGCGTATCACGCCGTTCTTTGTGCCGGCGTCCATCATCAATATGGTGGCGGGCCATGTGTCCATGCGTTTTGGTTTCAAGGGGCCCAACCTTGCTGTGGTGACGGCCTGCACGACGGGCCTGCATTGCATCGGCGAGGCGGGTCGCATGATCGAATACGGTGATGCGGATGTGGTGGTGGCGGGCGGTACTGAATCCACCGTGTCGCCGCTGGGCATCGGTGGTTTTGCCGCGATGCGCGCACTGTCCACCCGCAACGATGACCCCAAGACCGCATCTCGCCCCTGGGACAAGGACCGCGATGGTTTTGTGCTGGGCGAGGGGGCCGGGGTCATGGTGCTGGAGGAATATGAGCATGCAAAAGCCCGGGGCGCCAAGATCTATGCGGAACTGTGCGGCTTTGGCATGAGTGCTGATGCAGGTCACATGACGGCGCCCAATATGGACGGCCCGCGCCGCGCCATGCTCAACGCCTTGCGCAACGCGGGCATGAACGCCGACGAAGTCGACTATCTCAACGCCCATGGCACTTCCACGCCTCTGGGTGATATCAACGAAACGAATGCGATCAAGGCGGCCTTGGGCGACCATGCTTACAAGACCGTGGTGAGTTCCACCAAATCCATGACCGGCCATCTGCTGGGTGGAGCCGGTGGGATCGAGAGCATTTTCACGGTGCTGGCCCTGCATGAGCAAAAGGTGCCGCCCACCATCAATTTGTTGAATCAGGATCCCGAGTGCGATCTGGATTACTGCGCCAATATGGCGCGGGACATGAAGATCGACGTCGCAGTCAAAAACAACTTCGGTTTTGGCGGCACCAACGGGACGCTGGTTTTCAAGCGCGTCTGATTTTCTGGCAAGACGCTCTGCCGCCCGGAATGGCGAGGCCTGGTTGCCTTGCCGCAGTCATGCAATCCGTGGCGGTGTCGGCACGAGGCTGTGGTCCGTGTTGAGGAGTGGTCGGCCATGGCTGGGTGCCACTCCATGGGTGTGACGTCAAGGCGACCGCCAGCAGTGCTCTATCCCCTGCGGCGAAGTCGGATTTTGGGGCTCTTGTTGGTGGCTTTGCTGCTGGCCAGTGCAGGAGGGCTCGGCGCTTGGCTCGTCCAAAGCGGTGGCGCAGCTTCGCTATGGCCCGCTGTTGTGGCCAGTATCCTTTGGTGTCTGGCTGCTGCCAGCACATTTCATTGCTGGTTTTATCAGTTCTCTGGCGTTCTTCGCTGGGATGGTCAAGCCTGGACGCTGGAGTCCCCGAGCTCCGGTGTTGCAGGCATGGCGCTGTCTGCCCCCCCTGAAGTCCTTCTCGATGTGCAGTCATATTTGTGGCTGCATGCCTGTCCAATGGGACGTGGCCGCATCTGGTTGTGGCTGGAGCGTTCCACACAGCCCGAGCGTTGGCTGGATCTGCGGCGTGCGGTATATTCGCGCGCCAGACCGGGCGCTGACAACGCTGACGCAACCGCCCCGGCCAGCAGCCGTGGGTGGGAATCTTGAGTATCCATGACTGTAACTCCGCCTTCCCCTTCCGAAGATAGCGATCTCCAACTGGTGGAGCGTACAGTAGCGGGCGACCAGCGTGCCTATGAATTGCTGGTCATCAAGTACCAGCGCCGCATTGAGCGCCTCATTGGCCGGATGGTGCGCGACACCGACATTGTTCAGGATATAGCCCAGGAGACGTTCATCCGGGCGTACCGAGCGCTGCACCAGTTCCGGGGGGATGCGCAGTTCTACACTTGGCTCTACCGGATCGCTGTCAATACCGCCAAAAAGGCGTTGATGGACATGAAGCGCAATCCGGTCATCTCCGAGAATGCGTTGCGGGGGAATGATGACGACGATGAAACTTCCCGCCTTGGACACGAACTAACCAGCGACGAAACTCCCGAAACGGTGCTCGCAGCCCGAGAAATTGCCCAGGCCGTGAATGCGGCCATGGAGGCATTGCCTGACGATCTGCGGCAGGCGGTAACGTTGCGTGAGATCGAAGGACTCAGTTACGAAGAGATTGCAACGGCCATGGATTGCCCCATTGGCACGGTGCGGTCACGGATTTTCCGGGCGCGTGAAGCCATTTCGGCAAGAGTGCGTCCCCTGCTTGAAAATCAGTCAGGCAAACGGTGGTGAGGTAATGAAATGAACAAGGCTGTACGAAGCGATGGGTTGGCAGGCGGTTCCGTGGTGAATGAGATGGGCAGGCGTGAGCAGCTGTCTGCGTTGGCCGATGGTCAATTGCAGGGGGATGAGATGACAGAAGCCCTGGCCTATGCCGCGCAAGCCGAAGGCCATGCCACTTGGCAGCTCTACCATCTGGTGGGGGATGTGTTGCGTTCTTCCGATCTGGCGCAGCCTGCCAATCCAGATTTCATGGCCCGGTTGCGCGGGGAATTGGCCAAGGAAGGCCCTGTTGCACGGCCGGAAGCCCGGACGCAGCAAGTGGAAGTGGTCGCCCCTGCGATGGAGAATGCCGCCAATGCGTCTGTCTTCCGCTGGAAGATGGTCGCGGGTTTTGCCTCTCTGGCAGCGGTTGCCGCCATTGGCTGGACCTCTTTGGCCACGTTGCCAGGCGGTGGTGTCCCCGGGGCTTCTGGTGGCGCTCAGCTGGTACTGTCGCCTGAAGTGCCTCCGAGCGCTGGCGGTGCGCCCGTGGTCTCGGTGGCCGATGCCGACGGTGGGCAGCAGGTGATGATTCGGGATCCTCGCCTGGACGAGTTGCTCGCGGCCCACAAGCAGTTTGGCAGTACGTCTGCACTGCAGATGCCTGCAGGTTTCTTGCGCAATGCGACCTTTGAGACGCCCAGCCGTTGAGTCTGGGTGGCGCATGTGACCTTGTGCTGAGATCTTGCGATGGGCAATATAGGGGTTGCGGGTGGTTGGTCGGGTGTGCTGCGCCGCCAGTTCAAACCTTGGATGATGGCAGTGCTTTGCGCGACTGGGCTTTCCGTCGCAATGGGTGCGCCTCCCGTCGAGAGTTCGCTTAGTTCTGCAGGGGAAATAGCCCCGGAGCCGATAGAGCGAAGTCTTGTTCAGTGGATCGAGCGCATGCACAACGCTCCCTGCGTGCGCCCTTATGCAGGTACTTTTGTGGTTTTGGCTGCTTCCGGCGCGATGGCCAGCTCGCGCATCTGGCATGCGTGTGATGGGCCGCTGCAGATGGAGCGCGTAGAGGCGTTGACTGGCACCCCACGGACTATTTTCCGGCGCAATGATGAGGTGCGTACTTTCTGGCCTCAGGCGCGTGTGGTGCGCTCGGATCGCCGCGAAGCCTCTGGACTGTTTCCGCGTGTTCCCGTTGTCGACGGTACTTCGATTTCCCAGTTCTATTCCGCGCGTTCCGTGGGGCTGGAGCGGGTTGCGGGTTTCGTTGCTGATGTAGTGTGGTTCAAGCCTGTGGACTCGCTGCGTTTCGGATACAAGCTATGGAGCGAGCGGGAGACAGGCCTGGTTGTGAAGCTGCAGACCTTGGGCGCAAATGGACGCGTTCTGGAACAGGCTGCCTTCTCGGAGCTGGACTTGAACGCGCCAGTACGCGTGGAGCAGCTCTCGCGTCTGATGGACGCGACGGCAGGCTATAAGGTGGTGGCTCCGGCGGTGGTCAAGACCACAGCCACTGCGCAGGGCTGGGCCCTGCGCCAGCCCATTGCGGGTTTTGTTCCCGTGAGTTGCCACCGGCGCTCGGTGTCCGTCGACGACGATGCTCAGGGCGTTCTGCAATGCCTCTACTCCGACGGCCTTGCATCGGTATCTTTGTTCATCGAGCCGTTTGATCCTCAGCGCCATCCCGCCCAGCCCCAGATTTCGAGCATGGGTGCCACGCAACTGCTTGCACAGCGCATCTTGGCCGATGTGTGGCTTACAGCGGTGGGGGAGGTTCCCCTTCAGACCCTTCGTCTGTTTGCAGGTCAGTTGGAGCGCACACGCTGACTCTGGTGCCTGCCGGTGCAAGGCTGGTTGTTGGTACCTCTACGCCAGCGCGGTGGCACGCAGGGTTGCAGGGGCATGCAAAGCGCCTTCCGATGCGGGAACCAAATGGCCGCACACTCTTCACAGTTACACACAGTTAATGACTGTATTTGCTACCAATCACGAAAGGTCGATGATGCCGAAGTTCGATGGAAATGTGCTGCGCTCCGTAGCATTTGCGTGCATGTTTGCTGGGGTTGCCGGGGGAGGGCTTTTGCCGCAAGCGGCGATCGCTCAGCCTGCCGCCGCCGTTCGTGGCCTGCCAGACTTTACGGATCTGGTGGACCAGGTGGGGCCATCGGTGGTCAATATCCGGACGGTGGAAAAAGCGTCGAGCCGTGCAAGTGCAAATGGCATGGACGAGGAGATGCTGGAGTTCTTTCGCCGTTTTGGCGTGCCGATTCCTAATGCGCCTAGGCAGCAACGTCCCCAGCGGCCGCAAGACGATGAGCAACCCCGCGGCGTGGGCTCAGGCTTCATCCTGACTGCGGATGGGTTTGTGATGACCAATGCGCATGTCGTGGACGGGGCGGATGAGGTGATTGTGACGCTCACCGACAAGCGTGAGTTCAAGGCCAAGATCATCGGAGCGGACAAGCGAACCGATGTGGCGGTGGTCAAGATCGAGGCCACGGGCCTGCCTGCCGTCAAGGTGGGCGATGTGGGGCGCTTGCGGGTGGGGGAATGGGTGATGGCGATCGGATCTCCCTTCGGGCTGGAGAACACGGTGACTGCGGGCATCGTGAGTGCCAAGCAGCGAGATACCGGGGATTACCTGCCGTTCATCCAGACCGATGTGGCCATCAACCCGGGGAACTCGGGAGGCCCGCTCATCAATATGCGCGGTGAGGTCGTGGGGATCAACAGCCAGATCTATTCGCGCTCTGGCGGTTTCATGGGTATTTCATTTGCGATTCCCATGGATGAGGCCATCCGCGTGAGTGAGCAGTTGCGCGCATCTGGGCGGGTCACACGGGGCCGCATTGGTGTGCAGATCGGGCAGGTCACCAAAGACGTTGCAGAGTCCATTGGTTTGGGCAAGGCCCAGGGGGCGCTAGTGACCGGGGTGGAGGCCGGATCACCCGCAGATAAGGCGGGTGTGGAGGCTGGCGACATCATCACCCGTTTCGATGGCAAGTCCATCGAGAAGGTTGCGGATCTGCCCCGGCTGGTCGGCAACACCAGGCCCGGCAGCAAAAGCACCATGACCGTATTTCGCCGAGGCGCCTCGCGGGATCTGGGTATCACCATCGCCGAAATCGAGCCCGACAAGCCGGCTGCCAAAACAGCGGAGCGTGAAGAGAAACCCAAGGCTTCAGCCGCTGCACAACAGATGGGATTGGCGGTGACGGAGCTTTCGGACGCCCAGAAGAAGGAATTCAAGATCAAGGGCGGGGTGCTGGTGGCGACTGCCACGGAAGCTGCGGCGCGGGCTGGCCTGCGCGAAGGGGATGTGATTCTTGCGATCGCCAACACTGAAGTGTCCGGTGTGAAGGAGTTTGAGGCTGCACTGACCAAGGCTGACAAGAGCAAAGCCATCAATGTGCTGTATCGGCGCGGTGACTGGGCTCAATATGCCTTGATCCGTCCAGGTCGCTGACGAGCGTTGTGACAAGTGGGGCGATGGGGTCGGCCAATGTCCCCACTTCAGCAATGGATGTTTGGTGTGGGCTTCGGCGTTGGTTTTTTTACTTTCCTTTCTGTTGACGGCAAAAGTTAGCCGAGGCTAACTTTTTTAAAGTCTATCAACTGATTTCGATAGAATAGAGCCCCCTGTTCAACGCTAATTCATATATTGGCCGGACACTGATTCACGATGCGGGATGTGGCAGCGCAATACACAGCTGATCCACAGCTCACCCACAAGTTGTCCAGCGTTGTAGTTGTGCGGACTGTGGATAAGTTGTTAATAAATTTCCTGTTGCACCCTGGCCACTCCCCTCGGATGCACTCGGATGGGCTTTTTCCTGCGGGCTTTTTGCCTACAATGAAGCTCCAACTATCGCAGTTGCCAATGATTGTTGGTTCAGGGCGCGTCGCCATTCGACGCGCCCTTTTTTCTTGTGTGCTCCGTTTTAATTCAATCACTTGACGCTTTCCGTTGATGAACCACATCAGAAATTTTTCCATCATTGCGCACATCGACCATGGCAAGTCGACGCTTGCGGATCGCTTGATTCAGCGCTGTGGGGGGCTGGCTGACCGTGATATGGAGGCCCAGGTTCTGGACTCGATGGATATCGAAAAAGAGCGTGGGATAACCATCAAGGCGCAGACCGCAGCGCTGCAATACAAGGCGCAAGATGGACAGGTCTACAACCTCAATCTGATCGACACGCCCGGGCACGTGGACTTCTCGTATGAAGTGAGTCGCTCGTTGTCGGCATGCGAGGGCGCGTTGTTGGTGGTCGATGCTTCACAGGGCGTTGAAGCTCAGACCGTTGCGAACTGCTACACGGCGCTGGACCTGGGTGTCGAGGTCGTGCCGGTGCTGAACAAGATGGATCTGCCCAATGCCGATCCCGACAACGCCAAGGCCGAGATCGAAGACGTGATCGGTATCGATGCCACCGACGCCATCCCGTGTTCTGCCAAGACCGGCATGGGCATCGACGAGATCCTCGAAGCCATCGTGGCCAAAGTGCCCGCGCCGCGCGGCAAGGCCGACGGCCCACTGCGCGCGATGATCATCGACAGCTGGTTCGACAGCTATGTGGGCGTGGTGATGCTGGTGCGTGTGGTGGATGGTCGCTTGCTCAAGGGCGAGCGCATCAAGATGATGGCCAGTGGAGCGGTGTACAACGCGGACAACCTTGGGGTGTTCACGCCTGCCAACGAGCCCCGCGATTCACTCAACGCAGGGCAGGTGGGTTACATCATTGCGGGCATCAAGGAGTTGCAGGCAGCCAAGGTGGGCGACACGATCACGCTCGAAAAAAAGTTGCCCAACAACGCAGGTCCTGCGGCCGAGGCGTTGCCGGGCTTCAAGGAAATTCAGCCCCAGGTGTTTGCAGGGTTGTATCCCACCGAGGCCAGCGAATACGACTCGCTGCGTGATGCGCTCGAAAAACTCAAGCTCAATGACGCCTCTTTGCACTACGAGCCCGAAGTGAGCCAGGCGCTAGGCTTTGGCTTTCGCTGCGGCTTCCTGGGCCTGTTGCACATGGAGATCGTGCAGGAGCGTCTGGAGCGCGAGTTCGACCAGGACCTCATCACGACGGCGCCCAGCGTGGTCTACCAGGTGGTCAAGGCCGATGGTGAAGTGATCATGGTCGAGAACCCCTCCAAGATGCCCGACCAGGGGCGGCTGGAGGAAATCCGCGAGCCCATCGTCACGGTGCATCTGTATATGCCCCAGGACTATGTGGGCCCGGTGATGACGCTGGCCAACCAGAAGCGCGGCGTGCAGATGAACATGGCGTACCACGGTCGCCAGGTGATGCTCACCTACGAAATGCCGCTGGGTGAAATCGTGCTCGACTTTTTCGACAAGCTCAAGTCCGTGTCGCGCGGCTATGCGTCCATGGACTACGAGTTCAAGGAATACCGCGCGTCCGACGTGGTGAAGGTGGACATCCTTCTGAACGGCGAAAAGGTGGACGCTTTGTCCATCATCGTGCACCGCTCACAATCGCAGTACCGTGGCCGTGCCGTGGTCGCCAAGATGCGCGAGATCATCAGTCGCCAGATGTACGACGTGGCCATTCAGGCGGCCATTGGTGCCAACATCATTGCGCGCGAGACCATCAAGGCTTTGCGCAAGAACGTGCTGGCAAAATGTTATGGCGGCGATGTGAGCCGCAAACGCAAGCTTCTTGAGAAGCAGAAAGCAGGCAAAAAACGCATGAAACAGATCGGATCGGTTGAAGTGCCCCAAGAGGCATTTCTGGCCATTTTGCAGGTGGAAGATTGATGCTTCAGTTCATGCAGATTCTCACGTCCCTGGTGCTGGCCGCATTTGGTGGCTATATCGGCGCCTGGTACTTTGGTGCCGTCGAGGGCAATTTCGCCTTGCTCTTGTTCCTGGCCACGGTGGTGACCGGGGCGTACTGGCTGGCCGAGCGGTTTTACTTTCTGCCACAGCGCCGCCGGGCGGCCCAGGCCATTGAAGATGCCGCCATCGAGCGCCGTGCGGAGTTGGACCGCATGGGCATCCAGAAGGTCGATGTGGACGTGCGGGAGGCCAAGGGGCGGCTGCTC
Organism: Acidovorax sp. Root275; assembly: GCF_001428965.1. NCBI lineage: Bacteria > Pseudomonadati > Pseudomonadota > Betaproteobacteria > Burkholderiales > Comamonadaceae > Acidovorax > Acidovorax sp. Root275. The sequence goes on from NZ_LMJH01000008.1 coordinate 788,959, forward strand.
ATGCAGCCCTGGTGGCTGGACTGGACGGCCGGGCTTTTCCCGGTCATCGTCGCTGTGTTCCTGCTGCGATCCTTTCTTTTTGAACCCTTCAAGATTCCATCGGGCTCCATGATTCCCACACTACTGGTGGGTGACCTGATCTTGGTGAACAAATTCACCTACGGAGTCCGCCTGCCGGTCATCCACACCAAGATCACAGAAGGCACCAAACCTGCGCGCGGGGATGTCCTGGTGTTCCGCTACCCACCCCAGCCGAGCCTCGACTACATCAAGCGGGTGGTGGGGGTGCCTGGTGACGAGGTCGCGTACATCAACAAGCGCCTCACGGTGAACGGCCAGGCCGTTGATACCAAGGCCCTGCCGGACTTCTTTGAAGAAGATTCGATGCGCTATTTCAAGCAGTTTGAAGAGCAATTGGGCGCCCAGCCCCACCGCTTGCTGAACAACCCAGATGTGCCAGCCTTTGTGCAGGGTGCCAGCAATTTTGCCTATCGCAAGAACTGCCGCTACAGTGTTGAGGGTGTCGTGTGCAAGGTGCCTGAGGGCCACTACTTCATGATGGGTGACAACCGGGACAACTCGCTCGATTCACGCTACTGGGGATTTGTTCCAGAGGGCAACATTGTCGGGAAGGCCTTTTTTGTCTGGATGAATTTCGGCAATCTCAAGCGGATTGGTTCGTTTCATTGATGGATGGTCAACTTTTTAGAACATTGGAGGGGAAAAACATGCATATCAATCGTTCCAGCAGCCCATTTCGGCAACGTGGCATGTCATTCATTGGCGTGGTGTTCATCGGGTTGATCGCGGTGGCTGCATTTGCGATTGGCGGGCAGTCTGTCCCGATTTTTCTGGAGTACCAGGCGATCAGCAAGGCTGCGAACAAAGCCGCCAAGGAAGCCTCCACGGTCCCGGAGGTTCGAGCTATTTTTGATCGTGCCGGAGCGATTGACAACATTAGCTCTATCCAGGGCAAGGATCTGGAAATTGCCAAGCGTGGTGACAACAAGATCGTGGTTTCCTATAAGTATTCCCGCGAGATTGCGCTGGCAGGCCCGGCATATCTTGTATATCGCTTTGAAGGACAGACCAACTAGTGCACCCCGGCCTTCAAACGCTGCAGGCTCGCCTGCAGCATGTTTTTTCCGATCCATCACTTCTCCAGCGCGCCACCACGCACCGCAGTTTTTCGGCCGACCACAATGAGCGGCTGGAGTTTCTGGGTGATTCCGTTTTGAATCTGGCGGTCGCGAGCCTGCTCTATCGGCAGTTGTCGGCATTGCCAGAAGGCGATTTGTCCCGCGTGCGTGCCAACCTCGTCAAGCAGGACACCCTGCACCAGCTGGCTCTGGGCCTCAAGATTTCCGAGGTGCTGCGTTTGGGGGAGGGGGAGTCCAAATCGGGCGGCCAGCAGCGCCCGTCTATCCTGGCCGATGCGCTGGAGGCACTGATCGGCGCGGTGTACCTGGATGCCGGGTACACGAGTGCCGAAGCGTTGGTGCACCGCCTTTTTCAGGGGGTGGAGATCAATCCTCAGATGCAGGCAGCGTCCAAGGACGCCAAGACCGCATTGCAGGAGTTGCTCCAGGGCCGCAAAATGAAGCTGCCGCAGTACAAGGTCGTCGCCACAGTGGGCGCGGCGCACCGCCAGACCTTCGACGTCGAGTGCGATATTCCCGAACTGGGCCTCACCGAACGTGGTATCGGCGGCTCCCGCCGGGCGGGCGAACAGGCAGCTGCAGCCGCCATGCTGGTCACATTGAAAGCAAAGAAATTATGAATGATGCTACCAAAGATGTAGCGGGTGACGAAGGCCAAGAAAGCGCTGGAGTGCAAAATGACCTCGAAGCCATGCTGGCGGCAGCAGGCTCCCCTGCCGCCGTGCCAGGCCAACGCTGTGGCGTGATCGCCATCGTGGGCAAGCCCAACGTGGGAAAGTCCACGCTGCTCAACGCCCTGGTGGGGCAGAAGATCAGCATCACCTCGCGCAAGGCGCAGACCACGCGGCACCGCATCACTGGCATCCGCACGCGCGAGCAGACGCAGTTCATCTTCGTGGACACGCCGGGTTTCCAGACGCGCCACGCCACGGCGCTCAACAAGTCACTCAACAAGACCGTGATGGGCGCCATTGGCGACGTGGACCTGATCCTCTTCGTGGTCGAGGCGGGCAACTTCACGCTGGCCGATGCCAAGGTGCTGTCGCTGTTCAAGCCCGGCATTCCCACGCTGCTGCTGGCCAACAAGCTCGACATGGTGCACCGCCGTGCGGAGCTGGCCCCCTGGCTCAAGAGCATGCAGGAGCGCCATCCGTTTGCCGAGTTCGTGCCCATGTCGGCCAAGAACAAGGGCGACATCGAGCGCCTTTTTGGCATCTGCGCCAAGTACCTGCCCGAGCAAGGCTGGTGGTACGGCGAAGACGAGCTGACGGACCGCAGCGAGAAGTTCCTGGCCTCGGAGACGGTGCGCGAAAAGCTGTTCCGCTTCACGGGCGACGAACTGCCTTACACCTCGACTGTGGTGATCGACAAGTTTGAGGAAGAAGCCAGCAAGCAGCACAAACGCCTGGTGAAGATCGCAGCCACCATCGTGGTCGAGCGCGACAACCACAAGATGATGGTGATTGGCGACAAGGGCGAGCGCTTGAAGCGCATCGGCACCGAAGCGCGGCAAGAGCTGGAAAAACTCATGGACGCCAAAGTTTTCCTGGAGTTGTGGGTCAAGGTGCGGTCCGGCTGGGCGGACGACGAGGCCCGTGTACGCTCGTTTGGCTACGAGTAAGTCCGGGCGCGTGGTGGGCGCCAGCCCATCCGGCGGGGCCATTGCCCTGCCACAGCCTCCGTGTTTTCCGGCCTGACCGACACTGAACCCCACTGCTGATCCACTGTGGCTGCTGCCAAGCGCATTTCTGATGAACCCGCCTTCGTGCTGCACAGCTACGACTGGAGCGAGTCCAGCCTGATCCTGGAAGTCTTCTGCCGACGCCAGGGCCGGGTGGCGCTGGTGGCCAAGGGCGCCAAGAAGCCTACCTCCAACTTCCGCCCCGTGTTGTTGCCGCTGCAGCCACTGTTGCTCACCTACAGTCCGGCGGGCGACGGCAGCGCGGACATCCACACCCTCAAAGGTGCGGAGTGGGTCGGTGGCCATGTGATGCCCACCGGCGATGCCCTGCTGTCGGGCATGTACCTCAACGAGCTACTGCTGCGCCTGCTGGCGCGCGCCGATCCGCACGCGGCCCTGTTCGACGTCTATGCCGGTGTGGTGCGCGTGCTGGCCAGCGAACACGGCGATGCGTTGGAGCCTGTGCTGCGCAGCTTCGAACTCCTGCTGCTGCGCGAGATCGGCTTGCTGCCCAGCCTGGATGTGCAGACCATGACCCTCGCGCCGCTCCATGCGGGTACCCGTTATGCCCTGGTGCCCGAGGGCGGGCTGCGCACGGCATCTTCCTCCGACCGTGCGGGTTTGCTGGGCAGCCAGTGGCAAGCCCTGCAGCATGCGCTGGACGACGAAACCGCCAGCTACACCGCCACCTTGCGGGCCTGCGCACCCGTGGCCACCGAACTCAAGCCCCAGTTGCGCGCCGTGCTGCAATACCATTGCGGCAGCCCGACGCTGCGCACCCGCCAGCTCATGATCGATCTGCAGGCCCTATGAACCCGACCTCACGCACATCCCAAGCCTCCCACGCCACGGCCCTCTCGGTCAATGTCAACAAGGTCGCCTTGTTGCGCAATACGCGCCATCTGGGCATTCCCAGCGTTACCCGCGCGGCCGAGTTGTGCCTGCAGGCCGGCGCGCAGGGCATCACCGTGCACCCCCGGCCCGACGAGCGGCACATCCGCAGCCAGGATGTGTTCGAGCTGGCAACGCTGATGAAGGCCTGGCCCGACCGCGAATACAACATCGAGGGCAATCCATCTCAGAACCTGATGGACTTCATCCGCGAGGCTCGCCCGCACCAGGCGACCTTTGTGCCCGACAGCGAAGACCAGTTCACCAGCGACCACGGCTGGAGCTTTCCGCAGGATGCCGAGCGTCTGGCGCCGCTGATTGCCGAGTGCAAGGCACTGGGCGTGCGCGTGAGCCTGTTCATGGACCCGGTGCCCGAACAGATGGCGGCCGCCAAGGCGGTGGGCGCCGACCGGGTGGAGCTGTACACCGAGCCCTATGCCGCCGCCTGGGGCACGCCGCAGCAGGAGGTTGAGCTCAAACGCTACGCCGCCGCCGCCCAGGCCGCGCTGGATGCAGGCCTGGGCGTGAACGCGGGCCACGACCTCAACCGCGACAACCTTGCCGCCTTTGTGGGCGAGGTGCCCGGCGTGCTGGAGGTCTCGATTGGCCACGCCCTCATTGCCGACGCGCTGGAGCTGGGTTATGCCGCCACGGTGTTGGCCTACCTGGGCTGCATCCGGTCGGGTTTTGCGACACAGGTAGATAACCCCTGATTTGATAGCTGCTTGCGCTTGATAGATAAGCGCAAGCAGCCAATTTGATTCAATAAAACATGATCTACGGCATTGGCACCGACATCTGCGACGTGCGCCGCATCGCGGCAAGCCTGGAGCGCCACGGCGAGCGTTTTGCCCAGAAGGTGCTGGCCGACGGCGAACTGGCCACCTGGCGCGAGAGGAGCAGCCGCTGGCCCGACCGGGGCCTGCGCTACCTGGCCACGCGGTTCTCTGCCAAGGAAGCGTTCAGCAAAGCCATTGGCCTGGGCATGCGCATGCCCATGACCTGGCGCCACTGCGAGGTCGCCAAGCTGCCATCCGGCCAGCCGGTCATCGTGTTGCACGGGGCGCTCAAGGAATGGTTCGATGCCAAAGGGCTGAAGGTGCACCTCAGCGTGACCGACGAGACCGACTACGCCGCCAGCTTCTGTGTGGTAGAGAAATCTGAATAAAAATAGGCTCTGGCGCTTGATAGATAAGCGCTGGTAGCTATTGTTTGAATAGCATTTTTGAGTTTGAGCCAACACACCATGACCGAACACGCCCCCCTCATTCTCGACGTGGCAGGCCTTGAGCTGACCGCTGCCGACCGCCGCCGCCTGGCCCACCAGCTGACCGGCGGCGTGATCCTGTTTGCCCGCAACTGGGAAAACCGCGCACAGCTGCTGCAGCTGACCAGCAGCATCAAGGCCGTGCGTGACGACCTGCTGATCTGCGTGGACCATGAAGGCGGGCGCGTGCAGCGCTTTCGCACCGACGGCTTCACGCACGTGCCGCCGATGCGCGCCCTGGGCGAGCTGTGGATGGACGACGGCAAGGGTGCCAAGGCCATTGCCGGCAGCGGCGCCCTGCGAGCCACCAATGCCGCCACGGCCGCGGGCTATGTGCTGGGCAGCGAACTGCGCGCCTGCGGCGTGGACTTCAGCTTCACGCCCGTGTTGGACATCGATTGGGGTGAAAGCTGTGTGATCGGCGACCGCGCCTTTCACCGCGACCCGCGTGTGGTGGCGCTGCTCGCCAAGAGTCTCATGCATGGTCTGCTGCAGGCCGGCATGGCCAACTGCGGCAAACACTTTCCCGGCCACGGCTTCGTCAAGGCCGATTCGCACACCGAGGTGCCGGTGGACAAGCGCAGCCTCAAGGCCATCCTGGCTGACGATGCCGCGCCGTACCCCTGGCTCAGCAGCACGCTCACCAGCGTGATGCCGGCCCATGTGATCTACCCCAAGGTCGACAGCCGTCCCGCAGGTTTCTCGCAGCGCTGGCTGCAGGACATCCTGCGCCGCCAGATGCGTTTTGACGGCGCGATCTTCAGCGACGACCTCAGCATGGAAGGTGCACGGCGCCTGGACGGCCAGGTGGTCAGCTACACCGACGCGGCCGTGGCGGCGCTGGAGGCAGGTTGTGACCTGGTACTGCTGTGCAACCAGAGCGTGGGTGATGGCAAGGCCGTGGATGAACTCATCGATGGCCTGGAAAAGGCCCAGAAGCAGGGCCGCTGGCAGCCGAGTGTGGACAGCGAGTCCCGCCGCCTAGCGCTGCTGCCGGAAACCCTGCCGCAGGCCTGGGACGACCTGATGTACCAACCCGCCTACCTGCAGGCGCTGGACCTGCTGCCCTGAACCGCCGAGAGCGCGTGGCCTTGTGCAAGGCCACCCAGTGCGGCTCTCCCGACTTTTCTCACTATGGCGTGTTGAAGGGTCCTGGCGTGACCGGCGGCGGGGCTGCCGGTGCACTCTCTGTGGCATCCGCAACGCTGGCATGGGCGGGGGGCGCAGGGGGTGGTGGCACCCCTTGAAATCTGCGCACCACGCGCTGAAACACCAGCGCATTCGGAATCTGCAGCCAGGCCACCTGGCCCGTCGCTGCGCCATGGTCCTCCAGCGTGGTGTAGAGCAGGTTGATGTCCACCACGCGTCCCTTGGCACCGGGTTTTTCGGCGGTGTCCAGCACTTCGATGTAGTCACCAATCCGGAAAGGCCGCACGGTGAAGATCAGCAGCGCACAAAACAGGTTGGAGAGCACGCTCCAGGCCGCGAAAAAGGCCACGGCCCCCACGGTGGCAAACCCGGTGAACGCGGTCCAGAGCACGGTGGCCGAAACCCCCATGCGCTCCAGCACCAGCAGCAGGGCGCTGGCCACGATGAACCAGCGGATCAGCCCGTTCATGGGCACCACCAGCTCGTCGGGCACCTGGTAGTGCGCGCTGGCACGGCGCACGATGCGGCGCAGCACCCGTTGCAGCAGCCAGGCGACAAAGAGGATCAGCAGGATCTGCGTGCCGGGGATGATGACTTCGAGCCAGTCCTGTACCCAGTCGGGAAGCCGGGTTTTCAGAACCTGCATCCGCGAAACGGCGGAGCGGGCGTTGCGCTCGGTGGCGTAAAACGAGAAGGCAGAAAAGAAACTCAATTGCGCAATTGCTCCACGGTATCCATCTGCATTTCAAAACTGAAAAAGCGGTTGCGGCCCTGCGCCTTGGCGGCATACAGGGCCTGGTCGGCCCGCATGATCATGCTTTCCGCGTTGGTGCTGTCGTCGGGCACACAGGTGGTAATGCCGCCTGACAGCGTCAGCGTGTCGCCCAGCGGTGAATCCGCATGCGGAATGGCGCGCACCTTCAGCAGCTGCCCCAGGGCGCGCGCGAAGGTCATGGCGCCCGAGCGTGGCGTGTTGGGCAGGATGAGGGCGAATTCCTCGCCGCCGTAGCGCGAGGCGATGTCACGCGGGCGCACACACACCTCGCGCAGCAGGCGGCCTACTTCCTTCAGGCAGGCATCGCCTTGCACATGCCCGCTGGCGTCGTTGAAGAGCTTGAAGTGGTCGAGATCGCACAGCATCAGCGTGAGCGGCGTCGCTTCGCGGCGTGCGGCCAGGATCTCGTTGTGCAGGATGCGGTCAAACCCCCGGCGGTTGACCAGGCCCGTGAGCGCATCGATTTCCACCATTTCGTTGAGCCGCTGGTTGGCCAGATGCAACTCGGCCGACACGGAGACGAGCCTGCGGCGCATGTCCAGCAGCCGGCGCATGGCGCGCAGCTTGGCCATCAGCACAATGGGCTTGACGGGTTTGACGAGGTAGTCGTCGCCCCCTACCTCAATGCCACGCCACACGTCGAGTTCGTTGTCCAGGCCCGACAGAAAGATGATGGGCGTCCAGTCCCCGGCTTCGCTGGCGCGCATCTGCTGGGCCACCCAGTAGCCGTCCTGGCCGGGCAGCCGGATGTCCAGCAGCACCAGATCTGGACGGTGGGTTTTGAACAGCTGCAGGGCGGCGTTGCCCTCGGGTGCCTCAAAGATGTCCGACACGCCCGCCCGCCGCAGCTCGGCCACCAGCGCAGCGCGGACGGAACCCTGGTCTTCCACCACCAGCACCGAAAAAGCATTGCCCGAGGGCAAGGGCTGGCTGGCCGGGTAGGGTGCATTGCTGGAGCTGAAGGGCACGGGGTGTCTCCTTGGGGCCGTCAAAGGGCGGGTCCGGGGTACCCCGAGTGCATCCGGGGCGTGCGACTCAGGACTCGCGGCGCAGCGCCGGGAACAGGATCACGTCGCGAATGCTGGGGCTGTCGGTCAGCAGCATCATCAGGCGGTCAATGCCAATGCCGCAACCCCCCGTGGGAGGCATGCCGTATTCCAGCGCGCGCACAAAATCATGGTCGTAGAACATGGCTTCGTCGTCGCCGCTGTCCTTGGCGGCCACCTGGGCGTGAAAGCGCGCGGCCTGGTCTTCGGCATCGTTCAGTTCGCTAAAGCCATTGCCGAACTCGCGGCCGGTGATGTACAGCTCAAAGCGCTCCGTCACCTCGGGGCGGGTGTCGTTGGCACGCGCCAGGGGCGAAATCTCGGTGGGGTGCTCCATGATGAAGGTGGGCATCCAGAGCTTGTCTTCCACCGTTTCTTCAAAGTACAGCACCTGCAGGCTGGCCAGCGACCGCGTGGACAGCTTGTTCTTTTCTTCGTTCAGGCCCAGCTTCTTCAGGGCGCTGATGAGCCAGGCGGCGTCGTCCACATGGGCGCCGGCCTCGGTGTACTGGAATATGGCTTCGCGGATCGTCAGGCGGGCAAACGGCTGCGTCAGGTCCACCGCACGGCCCTGGTAGGTCATCTGCAGCGAGCCTGTGGCCTTCAGTGCGACTTCACGGATCAAGGTCTCGGTGAAGTCCATCAGGTCCAGGTAGTTCCAGTACGCCGCGTAGAACTCCATCATGGTGAACTCGGGGTTGTGGCGCACCGAGATACCTTCGTTGCGGTAGCTGCGGTTGATCTCGAACACTCGCTCGAAACCGCCCACGATCAGGCGCTTCAGGTACAGCTCGGGGGCGATGCGCAGGTACATCTCCTGCTCCAGCGCGTTGTGGTGCGTGACAAACGGCTTGGCGTTGGCGCCACCCGGAATCGGGTGCAGCATGGGCGTCTCGACTTCGAGGAAGCCGTGGCTCACCATGAACTCGCGCAGACTGCTCACTGCCTTGCTGCGCGCCATGAAGCGCTTGCGGGCCTGCTCGTCGGTGATCAGGTCCACATAGCGCTGGCGGTATTTCTGCTCCTGGTCGGCCATGCCGTGGAACTTGTCGGGCAGGGGGCGCAGGCTCTTGGTCAAGAGGCGCAGGCCGGTCACCTTGACCGAAAGTTCGCCGGTCTTGGTCTTCATCAGCGTACCTTCGGCGCCCACGATGTCGCCCAGGTCCCAGTGCTTGAAGGCGGCGTACAGGTCTTCGCCCACGGCATCGCGGGTCACATAAAGCTGGATGCGCCCGCCCACTTCGCCCAGCGACCCGTCCTGCACCGTGGCAAAACTGGCCTTGCCCATGACGCGCTTGAGCATCATGCGGCCGGCCACCGAGACATTTACCGGCGAGGCCTCCAGGGACTCGTTCGTGGCAGCGCTGTGCTCCAGGTGCAACTGGGCAGCCTTGTGGCCTGGCTTGAAGTTGTTGGGGAAGGCAACGCCACCGCCGTTGGCCTGGGCCTCGCGCAGAGCGCGGAGCTTTTCGCGGCGCTCGGCGATGAGCTGGTTTTCGTCCTGGGGAGCGGGGGCGTGGTTTTGGTCTGACATAGGTGCCGTCGGTGCGGGGGCGTGAAATTTGGGGGCTGGGTTCAGCCAAACCCCTCATTTTATCGGCTATGTGTTGCTGACAGGTTCTTAGCCCTTGGACGGGCGGTCGCTCCACAGCGCGGATGCTGTCCCTGCGAGGATCTTCAGATCGCTCCAAAGCGTGTGCGAGCGGGCGTACTCGGCGGCGTAGCGGAGCTTGATGGGCAGGATCTGTTCCACATAAGTGCGCTCTGGATCGCTGCTGTGGCCCAACAAGGTGCTTTCGTCGCGGAATTCGATGGAGGCGCGGTCCGTGATGCCGGGTCGGACGCTGAGCACCAGTTCCCGCACGGATTCCGGGTAGAGCGCGACATAGTGCGGCACCTCAGGCCGGGGGCCGACAAGGCTCATATGGCCAAGAAGCACGTTGAAAAGCTGCGGCAGCTCATCGGCCTTGGTGCGCCGCAGCCAGTGGCCCGCCCGGGTAATGCGGGCATCGGCTCCTACGGTAATCGCCGGGCCCGAGGCTTCGGCGCGCGGGTGCATGGTGCGGAACTTGTAGATGCGGAACAACCTGCCTGCGCGGCCCACGCGCTGTTGGCGAAAGAGTGCTGGGCCCGGAGAATCCCACACCACCCACAGTGCCACGGCCAGCAGCACGGGCGCGAGCAGCAGCAGCCCGAGGGCGGCAAAACACAGGTCGAACAGCCGCTTGGGCATGTCAGCCCAGCACCTCGTGCAGCGCAGCAATCACGCGCTCCTGGTCGCTGTCACTCATGGCGGTGAACAAGGGGATGCTGATCATGGCTTGGTAGGCTGCGTCGGCCTGAGGGAACATGGCCGGTGTCAATTGGTACCGGTCGCGCCAGTACGGGTGCCGGTGCAGCGGCACATAGTGCACGCTGGTGCCAATGCCCCGGTCCGACAGCGCCTGGATGACCTCGTCACGCACCAGCGGCGCGTCCGCCCGCAGCCGGATCACATAGAGGTGCCACGCATGGGTGTCGCCTGGTGGTGCAGTGGCTGGCAAGGTCAGGGGGAGGGGCTCCAGCTGTTCGTGGTAGCGGGTTGCCAGGTCTTGGCGCCGCTGCACGAACTGCGGCAGCCGTGCCAGTTGCTCCACCCCCATGGCGGCGGCAACGTCCGTCATGTTGTATTTGAAACCGGGTGCCACCACCTCGTAGTACCAGGCCGGCGTTTTGGAGGTGAAGCGGTCAAATGCATCGCGGCTCATGCCGTGCAGCCGCATGGTGCGCATGCGCTGCGCAAGCGCCGGGTCGTGCGTGACGGCCATGCCGCCTTCTCCGGTGGTGATGGTCTTGTTGGCGTAGAAGCTGAACACCGTGACATCGGACTGCAGTTGCCCCACCAGGGTGCCGCGCCAGGTGGTGGGCAAGGCATGGGCTGCGTCTTCCACCACCTTGAGCTGGTGTTCCTTGGCGATGGCCAGGATGGCGTCCATGTCGCAGGCCAGGCCCCCGTAGTGCACGGGCATGATGGCTTTTGTGCGGGGCGTGATGGCCGCGCGTACCTTGGCCGGGTCGATATTGAGGGTCACCGGGTCCACATCCACCAGCACCGGGTCGGCGCCCAGGTAGCGCACCACTTCCACGGTGGCGGTGAAGGTCAGTGTGGGCGCGATCACTTCGTCGCCGGGACCAATGCCGAGTGCTTCCAGCGCAAGGTGCAGGCCCGCCGTGGCAGAGTTGACGGCGATGCTCTGCAGACCACAGCCGCCCAGGAAGGCGGTGAATGCCTGCTCGAACTCCTTGGTCTTGGGCCCGGTCGTGACCCACCCCGAGCGCATGGCCGCGCTGACAGCATCGATTTCTGCCGGCCCGATGTCGGGGCGGGCGAACGGGAGAAAAGGCAGGTCGGTGGCGGAGTTCATGGGTATTGTGGTGCGTGCTAAAAGGGCCAGAGCGAGGCCGCGCTCAGTGCGGCTTCACAGCCCAGGTAATGCGGTGGGTGCGCAAAAACCAGAGCAGTGCGGACGCTGGCGCAATCGCTGGGGCGGGCAGGCGCCGCGCCAGCGGAGGTGCCAAAGTAACGCGGCGGGAGTGTATCTGTGCCTCTGGAAACAGGATGCTCAGTTCGCGCAGTGGAATGCCCTGCACATCGCTGTTGGCCGGGTTGTTGACGACAAAATCGTAGACCAGCACGCCGCCGCCGGGCGCAACCCATTGCCAGATCACGTGGGCCAGATGGCGGCGGTAGTCTTCGTCGAGCAAGGAGCTGAAGAGCGTGAACGCCAGCACGGCATCCTGGCTGGCCGGTTGCACCGGGGCCAAGGCGGCATCACCTTCGACAATAGACACACCTGCTGGCAGCGAGGCGCGCGCTGCGGCGGCGCGTTCGGGAAGAAGCTCCAGGCCCGTCAGGCAAGCGGGCGTGGCGCCCAGCCGCACCAGGTCGTGCAGATTGCCCGCGCTTCCACAACCAACTTCCAGCATCGGCCGGTGGGCCAGGCTGCTCCAGCCGTGGGCCTGCCAGATCCGTGCCATGGCACGCAGGCGCTCTTGCTGCGCCTGCAGCGCCGCCGCATTGGCATACAGGCTGTAGCGGGCCTCGTCGACCGCAGCATCGCGCCTCGCGTAGCGGGCCTTGACGGCCTGGGGTTCGTTGTCGGTCATCGCGTGATGCGTGCAAAGTCGGACGAAGGTGCGCGCGAGCGTGCAATGTCCCACAGCCCGCGCCAGGTGCCCAGGCCGTAGCCCACGTGAAACGCTGCAATCGTCGCCGGGAGGCGGGGCAGCAGCCCCCGGTTGCGGGCCGATCGGGCTGCCGCCACCGATGCCGCCAGAAGATACCCCGTATAGGCGATGCCCAGTGCGGCCAGCGGCCAGGCAGACCAGGGCAAGACGGCGGCGCTGGCCACGGCGGCAGCCACAAAAGCTGCAGGTACCAGCTGCCGCACGGAGCCTGGTTGCCCGTGTTTGCGCATCACAAAAGGCCGCCAGTAACCGTATTGCCGCTGTTGCGCGAACAGGTGCCGGAGCGAATTGCGCGGGTGGTAGGTGGAATGGATGCGCCGGCTCTGCCAGATGCGAGCACCCCCCAGGCGCATGCGCAGGTTGTGCTCGTCGTCCTGGTTGCGCACCAAGGCTTCGTCAAACAGCCCGAACCGGTCAAACACGCTGCGGGGCCAGCATCCCAGGTAGACGGTATCCACCTCGCCTTCGTATTGCATATCGCGCGACCGCGCGCCGCCCACCACCCAGCGGCACTGGAAGGCGGCGGCGATGGCGGCCCCGGTGGGGCCGGTTCCTTGGGCGACCCATGGGCCGCCCACGTTGTCGGCGCGGGTGCGTTCGAGCGCCTGGATGCACTGCGCAAGGTAGTCGGGGGCAAACTGGCTGTGCACGTCCATGCGGGCAATGGTGCCGCCCCGCGCGCGGGCAATGCAGGCGTTGAGCCCGGTGGAGACAATGCGACCGGGGTTGTCCACCAGGACGAGCCGGTGGTCTGCAGAACAGCGCTGCAGAAGGTGCTCGCGGGTGCCGTCATCGCTTTCACCGTCTGCAATCAGCACTTCCATGCGCCAGCCTGCGGGCAGTTCTTGGCGCAGGGCTGAGTCGCAGAAAGCGTCGATGTGCTGGCGCTCGTTGCGGCACGGCACGATCACGCTGATCAGGTTGTCCAATTCAAGGCCTTCGGGCATGGGTTTCAAGGTGTGCGGAGCAGTTGCTGGTACAGCGCGTGCATGCGGTTCATTTGTACTGCGCGGTCTCCGTCCCGGGCGATGCGGGCGGCATTTTGCCGGCCGGCTTGTTCCGCCAGGGCGTCGTTGCCGATGAGAGCTTCCAGCCGGGCGGCGAGCACTGCGGCATCTCCGGCTGCAACCAGCCACTGCGGGTCGATCCAGTGCCGGTTGGCCTGCAGGTCACTCGCCACCACCGCGAGGCCACACGCCATGCTCTCCAGCATGGCGACCGATGTTGCATCGCTGCTGGGTACCGACACAGATATCTTGCTTTCGCCCAGTACCCGGGCCATGCCGGCGTCATCGAGTCGGCCGTGGAACTGCACCTTGTTTTCCAGCTGCGCCTTGTGCACCTGACTGCGCAGGGCGCTTTCCATGCTGCCTCCTCCGAGCAGGTGCAAGCGCAGGTCGGCCGAAGGCAACCGCGCCTGCAGAAGGGCGAACGCTTCGATGATGGTGTCGATGTTGTAGTTGGGTTCCCAGGCGCGCAGGCTCACCAGTTGGCTGCCTCGCTTGAGCTTCCAGGGAGCGGGTCGAAAGCGCTGCAGTTCCACACCCCAGTGAATTTCCTCGGCAGGGCATTGCGGGCGGAAATCCGCCACGGCGCTCATGAGGCTGGCAGAGTCGCCAGTGATGAGGTCGGCCCGGCGCAGTATCCAGCCAGTCAGCCAGCGCATCCACGCGCTTTTGCTGGGGGTGACCAGCAGGTCGCTGCCCCATGCAGTCATCACCCGCGGATATTTGCCGCCCCGTGCGGCCAGATAGCCATAGGAAGTGATGTAGTGGGCGTGGAGGAGGTCGGGGGCCAGTTCGGCCACGTGGCGCCTGGTTTCCCGGACACGGAACAGCCAGTCGAGCGAGCGGTGCACAGGCCGGATGGCCCGCACGGTGACGCCATCGATGGACGCGGGGCGGGCCGTGATCAGCGAAACGCGGTAGCCGCGCTGGAGCATCTCCCGCGCCCATCGCTGGACATGGGGGCTGGTGGCATCGCCCAGCAGGCACAGGTGTGTGGCCATGTCAGCTTGCCCGTGTCCAGGATTCATAGTGGGGGCGCAGTTCTGGATGCTGCAACAGCAGGCGCTCGTCCTGTTCGCGCACGTCGCCAATCTGGCGCGCCGGGGCCCCGGCCACGATGGCGAAGTCGGGCACCTCACCGCGCACCTGCGCATAGGCGCACACCACTACTCCCTTGCCGATGCGTGTACCCGCTTCGATCAGGCTGTGGGGGCCGATGAACGTGTAGGCACCGATCTCCACGGGTGCGCTGATGTAGCCAGGCTTGGGGCCTTCGTGGACTGCGTAGTCGTTGCCCAGGAGGCGAATGGCGCGGTGGGAGCTGTGCGTCACGATGCTGACAAAGTTGGTGATCTGAGCCCCTTGCCCAATCTGCAGGCCCGCCGTGGCGTCGATGAAGTTGAATTGCCCAATAAAGACGTGGTCGGAAAGCCGCAGCCCCTCGGCGCCTTCGATGCAGGTGCTGGGGGCAATGCGGGTGTGGGGCAGGTTGCGGCCCAGGTGGTCGCTTTCCCCGAACACCATGCGGTAGAACAGCGCTTGCCAGAGGCGGCGGCGCCAGCGGTTAAGCACGGCTCTCATGGGGAATATCCTTCCAGTTTGCCAGCGCCCAGAAATAGTAGGCAAAGTAGGCCAGCATGCTCGCTGACACGCCCCATCCGGCGCCGGTCAGCCCGCCCAGATGGAGACCCAGCAGCAGGCCCACAAAAAACAGGCATTGTCCAATCAATGCCAGGCGCAGCGCCCAGGCCTGTGCACTCCAGGCCATGGTGACCACCGCAAGGGGCGATGCCATGAAATGCACGGCGATGTACGGCGCGATGGCTCGGGCCAGCTCCCCAGTTCCTGCCCACTGGGCTCCAAAGGCCAGGGTAAAGATGTCCGGGCCCCATGTGAGCAGGACTACCACCAGCGGGCACGCCAGGACGGCAAGCCCCAGCATGGCCCGGCGCACCAGCTTACGCGCCTCGTCAGGGCCACCGGCCTGGAGGAGACGAGGGTACAGGGTTTGCGACAGGGCTCCGCCGATGAGGGTTGCTGGTGCCTTGAGGTAGCGCAGCGCCAGCGCCCAGAATCCCGCTGCGGCATCCCCTGACCATGCCGTCACCAGCACCAGGGTCAGGGTGTCCTGCAGCGCACCCATGAAAGCGTGGGGTGTGTTGAGCAACGGAAAGTCCCGGTGCTGTTGCGCCATGGACCGGAGTAAGGAAAACGGCTGGCGCCACAAACCCGTCCAGCCACCCGCCGGGGCTGGTCTGGCCAGCATCCATGCCGCACCCAGGCTGGCCACCGTGGCTCCCAGCACCAGGCCCAGCGGGCCAGCCTTCATGAATCCGAACAGCAGTTGCAGGATGGCGCCGCCGCCTTGCTGCAGCAGCCTGGCCGCCGACAGCAGTCCAAAGCGCTGCGACCGCGTTGCCCACAGCGTGAGCCATTGCACAGCGCCGCCTGCGAACACCGCCAATGGCAGCGCCCAGGCCATCGGCATGCCTTGCCACAGCAGGAGCACGGCCCCGGCTGCGGCGGATGCAGCGGTCACAGCGAGCAAAATGCGTGCGCACAACGCCATGAGCTGGGCGGCGCGCAGCTCGGTGCTTTCCAGGGGCAGTGCGAATTCATAACGGGCGCAGCCCACCACCGCCAGGTTGGTGGCCAGCGCCCACAGCAGTGCAAACTGTCCGAAGGCTTCAGGGCTGTAGAGGCGTGTGAGCGCCGGGCCCAGCACCAGCGGGATGGCGTGGGCTGCAACGCTTCCCGTGAGCAGGGTCAGCGTTGCCCGTACAAGTCCCGACTTCATGGCAGTACGGGTTGCGTTTCGGGGTGGTAGCCAGGCACCAGCTGTCGCAGCAGAGCGGTCATGGCGATGGGGTCGCCGGCATGGGCTGCCTTCTGCAGTGCCTGGAGCAAGGTCTGCAGCTCCTCCCAGGGTCGGTATTCTTCACGCGCCCGCAGGATGCGGGGGTGGTCGGTGGGGAAGGGATTGTCTCCAATCAGCAGTTCCTCGAAAAGTTTCTCACCCGGCCGCAGCCCTGTGAAAACGATTTCGATGTCTCCTTCAGGGTGCCGATCGTCGCGCACGGTCAATCCCGACAGGGCCACCATGCGCTCTGCAAGGTCCAGAATCTGCAGTGGCTCGCCCATGTCCAGCAGGAACACGTCGCCGCCCTCGGCCATCGCCCCTGCCTGCAGTACCAGCTGGGCGGCTTCGGCAATGGTCATGAAATAGCGCGTGACATCTGGGTGCGTCACCGTAATGGGGCCGCCGGCTGCAATCTGCTTGCGAAACAGCGGTATCACGCTGCCGCTGGAGCCCAGTACATTGCCAAAGCGCACCATGGACAGGCGGGTGGGGCAGGTCCAGGCGGGCGGGCTTTCGGCAAGGGGTGCGAAGGGAGGGCGCTGCGACGCTGCAATGGCTTGCAACACCATTTCCGCCACACGCTTGGTGGCGCCCATGATGTTGGTCGGGCGCACGGCCTTGTCGGTGGAAATCAGCACGAAATGGCTGGCGCCGCACTCCAGCGCCACCTGCACCATGTGCAGGGTGCCAAAGACGTTGTTCAAAATGCCTTCGCCCGCATTGGCCTCCACCATGGGCACGTGCTTGTAGGCCGCCGCATGGTAGATGGAGGTGGGCCGGTATTGCCGGCAGATGTCTGCCATGCGCTCCCTGTGGGTGACGCTGGCGAGCAGCGGCACCAGCGCACATGCGTGCTCGCCTTGGTCTGCCAGCGCCGCCAACTCATGGTGGATGGAGTACAGCGCGTATTCGCTGTGGTCCACGAGCAGCAATTGGCGCGGCCCTTCACGCACGATCTGACGGCACAGCTCGCTGCCAATGCTGCCGCCCGCTCCGGTAACCAGGACCACGGTGCCCGCCAGATTGCGCCCCAGCAGTCCGGGGTCCGGGGCCACCGGCTCCCGGCCCAGCAGGTCTTCGATTTCGAGGTCCTGGAAGTCGGTGACCGTGACCCGCCCGCTGGCCAGGTCGGACAGGCCGGGCAGCGTGCGTATCCGCACGGGCAATTCACGCAGGCTTTCGATGATCTGCCGCCGGCGCTCGCGCGTGGTGCTGGGCAGCGCCAGCAGCACATCCGTGATGTCCAGGCGGCGCACGACCTCGGGCAGCGCCTGGGGGGAGTGCACGCGCACGCCATTGATGCTGCGCCCGATCTTGCTGGCGTCGTCGTCCACAAAACCCTGGAGCAAGTACTGGTGCATGCTGCCCAGCCCCGCCGCCGTCTGGGCGCCCGCGCTGCCGGCGCCGTAGATCAGCAGGCGGTAAGACGCATGGCTGCTGCGCCCTGCCAGCGCCAGCCACCCCAGTGCGCGGCTGGCCCCCACCAGCAGCATGAACAGCAGGGGCTGCAGAATGCCGACGCTGCGGGGTACGCCCTCCCATTGGGCCGCCAGCAGGCAGCCCAGTAGAAGGGTTCCATAGATGGCCACGGCCTTGCCGGTGGTGATGAGTGCGGTGATCCCCGTATAGCGGAAGATGGCGCGGTACAGCCCCAGCTTGGCAAAAATGGGAAAGGCGAGGGCGGGGGCCAATGCATACGCGAGCCACTGCATGCCTGAGGGCCAGTGGGGTGTTTCCAGCCTCAGTGTGAAGGCGAGCCACATGGCGATCAGGCCCAGGCAGATGTCCATGGCCACCACCACGAGGCGTTTGGCTGCGCGTGACCAGCCCAGGATGCGGTTCAGCATGGGCTGGGGGGGAAGGGTGGGGCAGCAGTGATTCGGCGGCTCATTGCGTGGGCGCAATCCCGGTCCGCTCAAGGACATCGCCCACCAGTTCCAGCCGCACCAGCGGGTTGTCCAGCTCCATCAGGCGCTGCTTGAGTTCCAGGGGCACCGGCAAAAGCTCGCACCAGCGGTTGGCCACCCATCCGCAGTCGTCCAGCTGGGCTGCCGTGGGGACAATCGCAGTCGGAGTGTCGGGGTCTCGCTGCTTCAGGGTGTGCAGCACCTGGGCGAGCGCTGTCGATGCCTTTCTCAGGTCTTCGGGGATCGGCACCGTCAGATCCTGGTCGATGTGCCCCACATCGGCAATCCACAGGCCATGGGGCAGGTGGCTGCGCTGGGTGATGCGAAAGCGCTGGCTGCCACGGCACAGCAGGGTGATCAGGCCAGGCTGCGGGGTGTCGATCTGCTCGATGACGGCCAGGGTGCCCACATCATTGAACTGCTCTTCGGGGGCGCCTGCCTGGCGCACTTCGCGGCCCTGCGTGAGGGCGACAACGCCAAAGGGTGCACCCGCCTGGTGGCACTTGCGCACCATGTCCAGGTAGCGCACTTCGAACACGCGCAGGGCCAGCAGGCCGCCCGGGAACAGCACGGACCCCAGGGGGAAAAGGGGCAAGGATGACAGGGTGAGGGGTTGTGTCATGAATGGGGGAATACCTTGGCTCGCTATCATCCCATGGCGCAGCCTGCTTTCGCAGCGGCCCCTTATTTTGTCTCATCCATGCTCTACCAGATCGCCTCTTTCCTGCTTGACGTTGTTGGTGGCCTGCTCACGGGGGCGTGCCTGCTGCGCCTGTATATGCAATGGCAGCGGGTACCGTTTTCCAACCCTGTCGGCGGTCTGGTTTTTGCACTGACGGACTGGCTCATCATGCCGCTGCGCCGTGTGATCCCGCCGGTGGGGCGTTGGGATGTGTCGAGCCTCGTAGCGGCCGTGCTGCTGCAGCTGGCGCAATACTTTTTGCTGACCCTGTTGTTGGGCGCCGCCTCGGCATGGGCCTGGCTGCCGTGGCTGGCATTGTTTGGGCTGGCGCGTGTGGCAGTGTCGGGGCTGATTGGCTTGTTGATCGTCTATGCCGTGATGTCGTGGGTGCAGGCGCGGTCCCCGCTCTCGGATGTGATCGCCCGGCTGTGCGAGCCCATCCTGCGGCCGTTTCGCCGCGTCATCCCGCTGGTGGGCGGTATCGACCTGTCGCCGCTGGCGGCATTGGTCTTGCTGCAGGTGGCGATGATTGTGCTGGGCCATTTGCAGGCCAGCGTCATGAGGTAGCCCCGCTGGAGGTGCCTCCCTGAGTCGTCGCCTTCGGCGCCTTCCCCCCAGGGGGACGACGGCTTCGCTGCGGGGCGGCCCTTGCTTGCCGTCTCTGGTGGGGGCCGCGCCAGTCTCCTTGGCTGCGTGCATTGCACAGCAAATTGTTTCTGACACTGAAAATGTCAGTCAAATTGACCTCTAGCGCTTATCTATCAAGCGCTAATAGCTATCAATAGTGAAGCTATTTGGAGGTGCTGAAGCGGCGCATCACCTCTGCAAGAGGTTTTGCGCATGCCACCACCTGCTTGCGTTACATCACTGCGTCAGCGGGCAAACGCTGCAGCATGGCCAGGCTACTGGCCACGGTGTTGCGCAGCTCGCGGCGGTCGCAGATGAAGTCCACGGCGCCCTTGGTCTGCAGGAACTCGGCGCGCTGGAAGCCTTCTGGCAGCGTCACGCGCACGGTGGATTCGATCACGCGCGGGCCGGCAAAGCCGATCAGGGCCTTGGGCTCGGCAATCACGATGTCGCCCACGAAGGCAAAGCCGGCGCTCACGCCGCCCATGGTCGGGTCGGTCAGCACGCTGATGTACGGCAGGCCCTTCTTGGCCAGGCGGGTCAGCGCTGCATTGGTCTTGGCCATCTGCATCAATGACAGCAGGCCTTCCTGCATGCGTGCACCACCGGTGGCGGTAAAGCAGATGAAGGGCACTTTCTGCTCGATGGCGGTTTCCACGCCGCGCACAAAACGCTCGCCGACCACCGATCCCATGGAGCCGCCCATGAAGTCGAATTCAAAACAGGCGGCAACTACGTTGATGCTCTTGACCGCGCCACCGATGACGATGAGGGCATCGGTCTCGCCCGTGTTTTCCAGGGCTTCTTTCAGGCGTTCGGGGTACTTGCGGCTGTCCTTGAACTTGAGGGCATCCACGGGCAGCACTTCCTGGCCGATTTCGTAGCGGCCTTCAGCGTCCAGAAAGGCATTCAACCGTGCGCGCGCGCCAATCCGGTGGTGGTGGCTGCAGTGGGGGCACACATTCTGGTTGTGTTCCAGATCGGCCTTGTAGAGCACCGTTTCGCAGCTCGGGCACTTGATCCACAGGCCTTCGGGCACCTGGCGGCGCTCGGTAGGGTCGGTTTGCTGGATCTTGGAGGGCAGGAGTTTTTCGAGCCAGGACATGGTGTTTTCCTCTTCAGTGGCAAGACCTGCAAGCGGAGCCGGTAGACGTCCTGGGCGCAGGCCTGGAGTGAAATGAGGGCGCACACCACAAGGTGCGCGCCGGGCAGCATTATGCGTCGAGTGCCTTGCGCACCCCGCGAAGAAAGTCCACCGTCAGGGGGACCACCTTGGCATGCTCCTGGTCTTCAATCAGCTGGATGATGCGGCTGCCGATGACCACGGCATCGGCCACCTTGCCAATCGCCTGGGCGGTGGCGGCGTCACGGATGCCAAAGCCCACGCCCACGGGGATCTGCACATGCTGGCGGATGCGGGGCAGCATCTGCTCCACGGCAGCCGTATCCAACGCGCCCGAGCCGGTCACGCCCTTGAGCGACACGTAGTACACATAGCCGCTGGCCACGCGGGCCACCTGGGCCATGCGCTCGTCCGTGCTGGTGGGGGCCAGCAGGAAGATCAGGTCCATGCCGTGCTCCCGCAAACTGGCGGCGAAGGCTTCGCACTCCTCGGGGGGGTAGTCCACGATGAGCACGCCGTCCACGCCCGCGGCTGCGGCGTCGCGCACAAAGGCGCCTGCGCCGTGCTTCTGGTCGTAGCGTTCCACGGGGTTGGCATAGCCCATCAGCACCACCGGCGTGGTGCTGTTGCGCTTGCGGAATTCGCGCACGTGGTCCAGCACCTGCACCATGCCAATGCCCAGGCTGAGGGCCTTTTCGCCCGCCTTCTGGATGACGGGGCCGTCGGCCATGGGGTCGGAAAAGGGCACGCCCAGCTCGATCACGTCGGCACCGGCCTCCACCATGCCGTGCATGAGGGCGGGGGTGATGTCGGCAAACGGGAAACCAGCGGTCACATAGGGAATCAGCGCCTTGCGGCCCTGGGCCTTGAGGGCGGAGAAAGTTGCTTCGATGCGGCTCATTTGACCACCTTGACGGGTTGCTCTGCGCCCTTGACGGACTGCCCCTGGCAACTGGGGCGACAGTAAAAGTCGGCACCACTGAGGTCGGCCACGGTGCCAATGTCCTTGTCGCCCCGGCCCGACAGGTTGACCAGGATCGACTGGTCTGCGCGCATGGTTTTGGCCAGCTTCATTGCGTAGGCCACGGCATGGCTGGATTCGAGTGCGGGGATGATGCCTTCGGTGCGGCACAGGTAGTGGAAGGCCTCCAGCGCCTCCTTGTCGGTGATGCCGACGTACTCGGCACGCCCGATTTCCTGCAACCAGGCGTGCTCCGGGCCCACGCCGGGGTAGTCCAGCCCCGCGCTGATGCTGTGGGTTTCGGTGATCTGGCCGTTGTCATCCTGCAGGATAAAGGTACGGTTGCCATGCAAGACGCCCGCGCTGCCCTTTTGCAGTGACGCCGAGTGTTTGCCCGACTCCAGCCCCTCGCCCGCCGCCTCCACGCCAATGAGGCGCGTCTTTTCAAACGGAATGTAGGGGTGGAAGATGCCCATGGCGTTGCTGCCGCCGCCTACGCAGGCGATCACGGCATCGGGCTGGCCGCCGATCACCTTTTGTTCAGCCAGCATCGCGGGCATCTGCTCGATGCATTCCTTGCCGATCACGCTCTGGAAGTCGCGCACCATCATCGGGTAGGGGTGCGGGCCTGCCACCGTGCCGATGATGTAGAAGGTGTTGTCCACATTGGCCACCCAGTCGCGCATGGCTTCGTTGAGCGCGTCTTTCAGCGTTTTGCTGCCAGATTCCACGGGTACCACCGTGGCACCCAGCAGCTTCATGCGGTACACGTTGGGGCTTTGGCGCTTCACGTCTTCAGCACCCATGTACACCACGCATTCGAGCCCATAGCGTGCGCAAATGGTGGCCGTTGCCACGCCGTGCTGGCCAGCGCCGGTTTCGGCGATCACGCGGGGCTTGCCCATGCGCTTGGCGAGCATGGCCTGGCCAATCACGTTGTTGATCTTGTGGGCGCCGGTGTGGTTCAGGTCCTCGCGCTTGAGGTAGATCTGCGCGCCACCCATTTCGCGGCTGGTGCGGGCTGCGTGGTAGACGGGAGAGGGGCGGCCCACGAAGTGCTTGAGTTCGTAGTGGAACTCGGCCAGAAACGCGGGTTCGTGCTGGTAGCGGGCGTAGGCCTCGCGCAGTTCCTGGATGGCGTGGGTCAGGGTTTCGCTGACGAAACTGCCGCCGTAAGGGCCGAAGTGGCCCGAGGGATCAGGTTGCTGATAGGAATTCATGGGGGTTCTTTGCAAGTTGTGCATCGGCCGCACGCACGGCGGCAACGAAGCGTTGGATCTTCATGGCGTCCTTGATGCCCTTGATGGGCTTTCCATCGGGCCCATCGGCCTCGACGCCGGAACTGACATCAACCGCCAGCGTGTGGCAACGCGGACGGACTTGCAAAATGCCATCGGTCACGTTTGCAGGCGTGAGTCCACCAGACAAAACGAGGTGAGAGCTGACGCTTGGTGGAAGGAGTGACCAATTGAATGCCTTGCCGCTGCCGCCAAAACCCTCGACATGGGCGTCGAGCAGGATGGCTTGGGCGTGAGAGTAATCGTGGGCGTATTTTACGAGGTCGAAGCTGGCTGCACCGTCGCCCAGGGGAATTCGTGCCGCTCGCAGGTAGGGCCGCGCGCCCTGGTGGGTGGCGTCCAGGCAATCCTGTGGGGATTCATCACCATGAAATTGGATGGTAGCGCCCGCTATCAAAGCGCTAGCAGCTATCACATTAGTAGCGGATTCGTTCACGAACAGCAAAACCGGGGTGACAAAAGCCGGCAGGCGCTTGGCCAGTTGTGCAGCGCGTTCGGGTGTCACGGCGCGGGGGCTGGGGGCGTAGAGCACAAATCCAACCGCATCCGCACCTGCCGCCACGGCGGCATCCACGTCCTGCTCGCGGGTCAGGCCGCAGATTTTGATGCGGGTGCGCGAAGCGGGGAGCGTGGGGGTGTACTTATCAGCATTCATGGCAACCAATCATACGCAGCCGTGCGTTGGGGCAGTCCCCAGCTGGCGTCATAGATTGGCCCTTGAAAGTACAGCCCATCCGGTGAAAACGTCGGCGCCGCGGCGTCGCGTGACTTGGCGGCTAGCACTTCGGTGATCCACCCAGGGGGCTGGTTGCCTTGGCCAATGGCAATCAGGCAGCCCATGATGTTGCGGATCATGTGGTGCAGGAAGGCGTTGGCCTCGAATTCGAAACGCCAGTAGCAGGGGCTCCAGCCCAGTTCCGGGTGGGGCGCGTTCAGGCCACGGCGGACAATATCGATGCGCTGCAGGGTCTTGATAGGAGATTTCGCTTGGCACGCCGACGCGCGGAATGAGGTGAAGTCATGTTCCCCCAGCAACTGGTCTGCAGCTTGCCGCATCGCATCGTGGTCCAGCGGGTGGTAAACCCAGCCCACACGTCCTGCATCCACACTGGGACGCACGGGCGATTGCAGCAGCACGTACGCGTAGCGCCGCGCTACGGCGCTCGCACGGGCGTGAAAATCATGCGGCACGGGCTGCGCCCATTGCACGGCGATATCGGCAGGAAGAAAGGTGTTGGTACCACGGACCCACGACGAGGGCGGGCGTTGGAGTGGCGTGTCGAAGTGCACCACCTGCATCAGTCCGTGCACCCCTGCGTCCGTGCGACCCGCACACAAGGTGCTGACAGGGTGCGTGGCAAAGCGGCCCAGGGCCGCTTCGAGTTTGTCTTGAACCGTATTGCCAGACAGCTGGCTTTGCCAGCCGCTGTAGGTCTGTCCGTTGTAGCTGACACCCAGCGCCACCCGCGTCATGGGGTGGCCTGGGGGAAGGGGCTGCATTAGCCCAGTTCAGCCAGCATGCGCTGGGCCCGGGTCTTGAGTGCCCCGCTGGACTCTGCCACCACCTCTTCAATCAGTGTGCGTGCGCCGTCGGTATCGCCAATGGCGTTGAACTCTTCAGCCAGTGCCAGCTTGGTGGCCAGTGGATCATCCTGCGCTGCCGCCGAGCCATCGTCAACAAACTCTGGTGCTGGAGCCGGTGCCTTGGCGGCAGGGGCAGCCATGGGCTTGGATGGTGCGTTCAGATCGAGTGACAGTTCGCCCAGGTCAAATTCCATAGGGCCGGAATCCTTGGCATCGCCTGCCAGGGGTATGGGGCCAGAGGGTGCCATGCTCAGATCGTCTGCGCTCGGGAAGTCCAGGTTGGCCACGGGCGGAGGGGCCATGACCGGGCCGGGCGCAGTATCTTGACCGCCCCAGGCAGGGGCCGTTGCAGATGGCAGCTCTGGCAAATCAAACTCGGGCCGCAGTGTTTGCGGTTCGTCTGCATCGGTGGCGCGGCGGACTCCACCTGCAGCCGCAGCAGCGGCGGCCGCAGCGGCAAATCCGCCTGGAGGCGCTGGTGCCACTGAGGGAGCGTCGGTCAGTGCGTCGTCGGGCAGATCCAGGTCGAGGTCCAGATCAAGATCCGGGGGGAGTGCCGCCGAGGCTGCGGCGTTGCCTGCACCTGTGAAGGTGCTTGGGAAACCCCCTGGGGGCAGCGATGGGGATTCATCCTCGGCCATGCCGGGGCGGCCACCAGGCTGGTACAGCCGGTTATCAGGGTCCAGATCGCGGCCCAGTTCAGCAATGCGGTTCCAGTCCGGCCCTTCGCCCTGTGTCAGCTTGAACACATCTCCCGCCACGGCTTCCAGCGCCTTGCGGTCCTGGCGCTTGGCATAAATTTCGCCAAGCTTTACATGGACGGATACACGGGCTGGGTTGTGGCGGATGGCTTCCTTCAGGATTTCCTCGGCCTGCAGGTCACGGCCGTAAGCCAAGTACACATCGGCTTCTGCCACCGGGTCCACATCGCCGCCCGCATCCAGCTGGCTGGGCGAGTAGGCCATGGACGAGCCGGTTGTCATTTCGCTGTTGGCGGTATCGACACGCTGTCCACCGCTGGCACCGAAGAACGAGTCGGGCTGGATGCGGCTTTCCAGGAACGAGCTGTCTACACCGCCGCTCTGGCGGCGACGCTGAACGACGCGGTACGCGCCGTACCCAAGCAACAGGGCCAGCAGGCCGCCACCAGCAAGGGGAAGTATCGGGTCGTCCATGAGGCCGGACAGGAAGCTCGGCTCTTCCACGGGGGCTGGAGCCGGTGCAGGCACTCGCACAGGGGCTGCGGGAGCCGACGCTACAGGAGCCGGTGTAGAGGCGGGTTCGGAAGCTGCTTCTGCGGGAACGGCGGCATCTGCTACCGGAGCGCTGGCTGCGGTCACCGGGGCGGATGCCGGGGTTTCCGGCATGGCGGGTGCCGTGGGCGTGGCGGGGACAGCAGGGGCCTGCACGGCCACACCGGCAGGGGCGCTGGCGCTACCGGCCGCCGCAGGCGCGGCACTGCCAGCGGTCGCAGATGCCGCGCCCAGCTTGTTCAGGTCCGTGATGTTCTTGGACAGTTCCGCCATCCGCGTGGCCGCTTCGCCGGCTTGCTTGTCCTTGGCGAGTTGATCCTCGGCCGCTTTCTGGCCTTTGACAGAGCCTTTGGACAGCGTGAGCTTGTCGGGCGCGGTCGTCGCAGGCTTCTTGTCCTCTACTCGGGTCTGCACCGTGCCCGACGCGGAGCGCTCGGCGGCAGCCACGGCGGTGGTGGGGGCTGCGCCTGCCAGCTTGCGGCGGAACTCGTTGAAGTCCCGGGCCTGGGCGGCAAGAATCTGGCGAGCTTCTGGAGCTGGTGTCGCCTGCGCGGTGGCTTCGTCGGGCATCTGTAGCACTGCGCCAGCCTTGAGGCGGTTGACATTGCCCTGAATGAAGGCATCGGGGTTCGCTCGCATCATGGCGACCAGCATCTGATCGAGAGAGACGCTGGCTGGGCGATAGGTGTTCGCAAGGCGGCCTGCCGTGTCACCAGCCTGCACCTTCACGCCGTCAGTGGGCGTGGCGCGGGGGGCTGCTGCCGGGCGTGGCGCTGGCTGGGTAGCAGGGGCTGCCGCAGCGGGAGATTCGCTGGCGCGCGGGGCGGCCGGGGCGCGCACTGCAGGCGTCTGCTGTGCCGCAGGTGCTGAGATCTGGGGGGACGCCGTCACACTCGGCGCAGCGCGGCGCAGTGCTGGCGGGTCAAACAGCATCGTGTAGCTGCGCACGATACGGCCCGAGCCCCAGTTGGCATCCAGCACCAGGTCCAGGAAGGGATCGTTCACCGGACGATCACTCGTCAGGCGCAGCACGGCGCTGCCATCGGGGCGCCGCTGTAGCTGGATCCGCAGGTTGTTGATCGTTGGCGTGTATTCCATTCCCTGGGCACGGAAAACTTCCGGGGTGGCCGTGGTGGCGCGCAGGGTGTCGGCTTCGGCCGGAGTGATCTGGGGCAAGTCGATTTCGGCGCGCAGAGGCTCACCCAGGGCAGACTGCACGGTGATGCGACCCAGCGCCAGAGCGGAGGCATCGCCAGCGTAAAAGCCGACCGACGCTACGGCCGCAGCCGCCAGGACAGAAAATTTCCAACGATGCATGTTTGCCATCAACTGATTAGGTTTTTGTGCGGCTCGGTCGAGCGGTGCTTTTTTTCTCATGGTCTGGTCCCGCCCCGGCGCGTGAAAATATGTAAAAAGCACCATAGCATCAATGTTTTGCACTGACAAGCTGAGGTGGCTCCGAAGCTTTGTGTGGGGTCGAGTCGCACCAATTTGGGGCATTCAAATGTTGCCAATTGCCAACGTGGCGTAACGGAGTGTGTCATGGTGCTGGGCGCAAAAAAGCGCGCACAACGGGGGCTGTGCGCGCTTTTTGGAGGATGCCGGCTTAAGCGTCGAGCAAGATGCGCAGCATGCGGCGCAGAGGCTCGGCAGCCCCCCAGAGCAGTTGGTCACCAATGGTGAAGGCGCCTACATATTCGGGGCCCATGGCCAGCTTGCGGATGCGGCCCACGGGGATGGTCATGGTGCCGGTCACAGCCACGGGCGTCAGATCCTTGATGGTGGCTTCACGGGTGTTCGGCACTACCTTGACCCACTCGTTGTCGGCGGCAATCATGGCTTCCAGGTCAGCCAGGGGCACGTCCTTCTTCAGCTTGAAGGTCAATGCCTGGCTGTGGCAGCGCATGGCGCCCACGCGCACGCAGAAGCCGTCCACCGGCACGGCAGGGGCGCTGAAGCCCTCGCCCTGGCCGAGAATCTTGTTGGTTTCCGCCATGCCCTTCCACTCTTCCTTGGACATGCCATTGCCCAGGTCCTTGTCGATCCAGGGAATCAGGCTGCCGCCCAGCGGCACGCCGAAGTTGGTGGTTTCAGCGCTGGTCAGGGCACGCTGCTTGGCGATGACCTTGCGGTCGATTTCGAGGATGGCGCTCTTGGGGTCATCGAGCAGGGACTTCACTTCGGCGTTCAGCGTGCCGTACTGCGTGAGCAGTTCGCGCATGTGCTGCGCGCCGCCACCCGAGGCTGCCTGGTAGGTCTGGGTGCTCATCCATTCCACGAGACCTGCCTTGTACAGAGCGCCCACGCCCATCAGCATGCAGCTCACGGTGCAATTGCCACCGATCCAGTTCTTGCCGCCGTTGGCCAGGGCATTCTTGATGACCGGCATGTTGACGGGATCAAGAATGATCACGGCGTCCTTGTCCATGCGCAGGGTGGATGCGGCGTCGATCCAGTGGCCATTCCAGCCCGCTGCGCGCAGCTTGGGGAACACTTCGGAGGTGTAGTCGCCGCCCTGGGCGGTGATGATGATGTCGCAGCGCTTGAGGGCCTCGATGTTGAACGCGTCCTGCAGCGCAGTCTCGTTCTTCGCTTGGGCAGGGGCCTTGCCGCCTGCATTCGAGGTGGAGAAGAACACGGGTTCGATCAGATCGAAGTCCTTCTCTTGTTCCATGCGGTCCATCAGGACCGAGCCAACCATGCCGCGCCAGCCGACCAACCCTACCAACTTGCTCATTTCAACGCCCTTTCTAAGTAAGAAACAGTGCCAGACCGGACTGCTCGCCTGGCTCGTCTGGCCAGGGAGGGCGCACGACGAACCAGGCTGAGTCAGCCCTTAATGGTCGTGGTTTTGGTGATGGTTGCGCGCGCAGCGACACCGGCCAGGGCGGCGGGTGCAATGTTCAGGGCGAACGTGTGGGCGGCAAACATAGGCGGGGATTGTAGCGGATGTAGGCTTTCGGCTCTGTGCTGTTGCTCCAACAGCGTCTCTGTGGAGCGACCGGCGGGATAGACGGTAGAAAAAGCCAATGACTTCGTGGGGAGCCTCCGCTTGGGGTCTGCATCGCACTACAGTCCTGCCTATCGTTTTGTCTGTGATTCATCGAGAGTAGAAAAATGCAAGTCATCGTTGTGGGGTCCGGCAAGCTGGCCAGGGAGCTTCTGGGCGCGCTGCCCTCTGGGGACGCGGGCGAGGTTGTGCCCTGGGCCGCCGAGGGGCTGCCTGCAGAAAAATCGGTGGTGGTGCACGCTGGCTCGGGCCGGGAGCTGCAAGCCGTGAGCGCGTTCTGCGCATCCACGCAAGCTCCGCTGGTGGAGCTGTCCACGGGGTCAGCGTTGGAGCACACTGCCGTGGGTTTTCCGGTCATCCTGTGTCCGAACACCAACCTCCTCATGCTCAAGTTCATGGCCATGCTGGAGCGCAGCGGGCATCTGTTTCGCGGCTACCGCATCGGGCTTACCGAATCCCACCAGGCGCAGAAGTCCTCCGTGCCGGGCACGGCGGTCAGCATGGCGCAGGCGCTGGGCCTCACTCCGGCTGAAATCCGGTCCGTGCGCGATCCGGAGGTTCAACGGGGCGAGTTGCAAATCCCCCAAGAGCATCTTGCCCGCCACGCGTACCACCAGGTGTTGATGGAGGATGGCGCTTGCAGCGTGAAGCTGGAAACCCGTGTCTATGGTGATGCGCCGTATGCGGTGGGTGTGGCCCACATTGTGGCGGCCGTCCGCGAGCGGCCGCTGGAGAGCCGGCGCTACTCCATCATGGAGTTCATCGACAACGCCTGGCTGTAGGTGGTACGCGGGCTCGACAACGAAAAAAGCGCCGGAAGACCGGCGCTTTTTCGTGACCGCTGAGCGGTTGGGTTCAGGCGGCCAGCGCCTTGACCACTGCATCCCCCATCTGCGCCGTGCCCACCTTGGTGGTGCCTTCGCTGTAGATGTCGGGGGTGCGCAGGCCCTGGGCCAGCACCTTCTGCACGGCGGCTTCGATGCGCTGGGCGGCGGCTTCCTGGTTCAGCGAGAAGCGCAGCATCATCGCGGCAGAGAGGATGGTGGCCAGCGGATTGGCGACGCCCTTGCCGGCGATGTCCGGCGCGCTGCCGTGGCTGGGCTCGTACAGGCCCTGGTTGCTGCTGTTCAGGCTGGCCGAGGGCAGCATGCCGATGGAGCCCGTCAGCATCGAGGCTTCGTCCGACAGGATGTCGCCAAACATGTTGCCCGTGACCACCACGTCAAACGCCTTGGGCGCCTTGACCAATTGCATGGCGGCATTGTCCACGTACATGTGCTGCAGTTCGACGTCAGGATATTCCTTGTGCACGTCGGTGACCACGTCCTTCCAGAACTGGAAGGTTTCGAGCACGTTGGCCTTGTCCACGCTGGTGACCTTCTTGTTGCGCTTGCGCGCGGCCTGGAAGGCGACGTGGGCGATGCGTTCGATCTCGGGGCGGCTGTAGCGCATGGTGTCGAAGGCCTCCTCGGCACCGGGGAAGTGGCCATCGGTGGCCACGCGGCGGCCGCGCGGCTGGCCGAAGTAGATGTCGCCCGTCAACTCGCGGATGATGAGGATATCCAGGCCCGCGATCAGCTCGGGCTTGAGGCTCGATGCGTCCACCAGTTGCTCGTAGCAGATGGCGGGGCGGAAGTTGGCGAACAGGCCCAGGTTCTTGCGCAGGCCCAGGATGGCCTGCTCGGGGCGCAGGGGGCGGTCGAGCGTGTCGTACTTCCAGTCGCCCACGGCGCCGAACAAAATGGCGTCGGATTCCTTGGCGAGCTTGAGGGTCGACTCGGGCAGCGGATGACCATGGGCGTCATACGCCACGCCGCCGACCAGGGCGGATTCCATCTCGAACGGGAGTTCCAACGCTTCCAGAACCTTGACGGCCTCGGAGACGATTTCGGTGCCAATGCCGTCACCCGGCAGAACTGCGATTTTCATTGAATTTGCTTTGTTTTTGATAGCTAATAGCGCTTATGGATAAAGCGCTAGAGGCCAATTTGACTGATATTTCTGGATGCCTTAACCGTCTTAGGACACCATGGTGTGCGCCAGCCAGGGCTTGGTGGCCAAGCGCTGGGCCTCAAAGGTCTTGATCTTGTCGGACTGGCGCAGGGTCAGGCCGATGTCGTCAAAGCCGTTGAGCAGGCAGTACTTGCGGAAGGCCTGCACCTCGAACGGAATCTCTTGGCCCTGCGGACGCACGATGACCTGGCGCTCCAGGTCGATGGTGAGTTGGTAGCCGGGGAAGGCCAGCACTTCGTCAAACAGCTGGGCCACGGTGGCCTCGGGCAGCACGATGGGCAACAGGCCGTTCTTGAAGCAGTTGTTGAAGAAAATGTCGGCAAAGCTCGGCGCGATCACCGCGCGAAAGCCGTACTGGTCCAGCGCCCAGGGCGCGTGTTCGCGGCTGGAGCCACAGCCGAAGTTCTTGCGCGCCAGCAGCACGGAGGCGCCTGCGTAGCGCGGCTGGTTCAGCACAAAGTCGGGGTTGGGCTTGCGGCTGGCGGGGTCTTGGCCGGGTTCGCCGTGGTCCAGGTAACGCCACTCGTCAAACAGGTTCACGCCAAAGCCGGTCTTCTTGATCGACTTGAGGAATTGCTTGGGGATGATCGCGTCGGTATCGACGTTCTCGCGGTCCATCGGGGCCACAAGGCCCTTGAGCAAGGTGAATTTCTGCATGACGTTCTTTATTTTGCGGCGCGTTCAAGGGCGCCACCGGCGCGCTGTACGTCCTGGCCCACGCCCTTGACGGTGTTGCAGCCGGCCAGCACGAAGGTGATGGCGAGCACGATGAGGGTTGCGGTCTTTTTCATGACAGGGCTCCTTCAGGCAAATTGACGAATGTCCACAAAGTGGCCGTGCACGGCAGCGGCTGCTGCCATGGCGGGGCTCACCAGATGGGTCCGGCCACCAGCGCCCTGGCGGCCTTCGAAGTTGCGGTTGCTGGTGCTGGCGCAGCGCTCGCCGGGCTCCAGGCGGTCGGCATTCATGGCCAGGCACATGGAGCAGCCGGGTTCGCGCCACTCAAAGCCCGCGGCCACAAAAATCTTGTCCAGGCCTTCGCGCTCGGCCTGTTCCTTGACCAGGCCCGAGCCGGGCACCACCATGGCCAGCTTGACATTGCTGGCCACCTTGCGGCCCAGGTTCTTCACCACGGCGGCGGCTTCACGCATGTCTTCGATGCGGCTGTTGGTGCAACTGCCGATGAACACCTTGTCGATGGTGATGTCGTTGATGGCCTTGCCGGGCGTGAGGCCCATGTAGGTCAAGGCGCGCTCGATGGCGCCGCGCTTGTTGGCGTCCTTTTCCTTGTCTGGGTCGGGCACGCGGGCGTCGATGCCCAGCACCATTTCGGGCGAGGTGCCCCAGGTCACTTGTGGCTGGATGTCGGCTGCGTCGAGCTTGACGACGGTGTCAAACTTCGCATCGGCATCCGAATGCAAGGTCTTCCAGTACGCCACGGCCTGGTCCCATTCCACGCCCGTGGGCGACAGGGGACGGCCCTTGACGTATTCAATGGTCTTGTCGTCCACAGCCACCAGACCCGCGCGAGCACCACCTTCGATGGCCATGTTGCACACGGTCATGCGGCCTTCCATGCTCATGGCGCGGAAGACGGAGCCTGCAAATTCAATGGTGTAGCCCGTGCCACCGGCCGTGCCGATCTTGCCGATGATGGCCAGCACCACGTCCTTGGGGGTCACGCCTTTGGCCAGCGTGCCGTCCACCTGTACCAGCATGTTCTTGGCCTTCTTGGCCAGCAGGGTTTGCGTGGCCATCACGTGCTCGACCTCGCTGGTGCCGATGCCGTGCGCCAGCGCGCCAAACGCGCCGTGCGTGCTGGTGTGGCTGTCGCCGCAGACCACCGTCATGCCGGGCAGGGTGGCGCCGTTTTCGGGGCCAATCACATGCACGATGCCCTGGCGTTTGTGCATGAACGGGAAGAATGCCGCAGGCGAGATCTGCGCCATGTTGTCGTTCAGCGTGGTGATCTGTTCCTTGCTGATCGGGTCGGTGATGCCGTCGTAGCCGTTTTCCCAGCCCGTGGTGGGTGTGTTGTGGTCGGCGGTGGCCACGATGGAACTCATGCGCCAGACCTTGCGGCCCGCCTCGCGCAGCCCTTCAAAGGCCTGGGGGCTGGTCACCTCGTGCACCAGATGGCGGTCGATGTAGAGGATGGATGTGCCGTCCTCTTCGGTGTGGACGACATGCTCGTCCCAGATCTTGTCGTACAGGGTGCGTCCCATGGCGTGGCTTTCTTTCTGCTTTCAGGTGGGTGATTGGATTTTAGTGCCGGGGTCTTGGCGTGGTGAGAGGTGTTCCACCAGCAAACGCGCCGTGACGGGCAGTGCGTCAAAGTCGCGGGCTACCACGCGCAGCTCGCGGTGGGCCCAGGCGTCTGTCAATGGGACGGCTTGCAGGTTGCCCACGCCGCGCATCAGCGCAAACGCCCGGTCGGGCAGCAGGCCCACGCCCAGGCCGTTGTCGATCATGCGGCACATGGCGTCAAGCCCCGTGACTTGGATGCGCTGGCGCAGCGGGCGCCCGGCGGCAGCTGCTGCGGCGCGCATGGCCAGGCTGATGCTGCTGTTGGCGTGCAGGCCCACGATGTCCCAGTCCAGCACTTCTTCAAAATTGATAGCTGCCAGCGCAGACAGGTCATGCGCCAGGGGCACAACGAGCACCAGATTGTCGGCGCGGTAAGGGCGGCTTTGCAGTTCCAGGACACCGTTGCCACTGGCCATGCCGATGTTGCAGATGCCCAGGTCTGCAGCGCCCTCCTGCACGGCATGCAGCACGTCGCTGGAGAGGTGCTCCTGCAGGTCGATCTTGATCTGGCTGTGCTCGCGCGCAAAGGCGCCCAGGTCTTCGGGCAGAAACTGGAAGATGGCCGAGATGTTGGCGTGCATGCGCACATGGCCGCGCACACCGTCGGCGTATTCGCTGAGCTCGCCCTGCATGCGCTCCAGGCCAAACAGCACGGTGCGCGCGTGGTGCAGCAGGCTCTCGCCTGCGGGTGTGAGCGTGACGCCCCGGCTGTGGCGGTAGAGCAGGGCGGTGTCCACGGCCGTTTCCAGGTCCGACAGGCGTTTGCTGACAGCCGATGCGGCAATGAACTCGCGCTCGGCCGCGCGGCCAATGCTGCCGAGCTCGCACACCGCCACAAACAGTTGCAGCGAGGTCAGGTCGATACGGCGCGCAAAACTGCGCTCGGAGCTTTTCATGGGGCTTTATCTTCTCGAAATGAGAAGGTTGTCTATTTTCTCTGCATTATGGGTACTTTGCCATCGCGATACACGATGGTTGGGATGCCCGTCCGCGCGTGAGCAGGCCCTCTGAAGCCCAGAACGCTGCCGTGGCTTAGGCAGTGCAGGTGCTGCCGTGCTCTGGCACGGCGGCGCGCCAGCGCAGCTCATGCTCAATGCGCTGGCGCAGCAGATCGGATGCACCCATTTCGCCATGCACCACATACACCTGGTCGGGCGCGTGGCCCATGCTGCGCAGCCAGGCGATGAGCTGGTTGCCGTCGGCGTGGGCCGACGCGGAGGACAGCCGCACCACCTCGGCGCGCACAGCCACGTCCTGGCCATGGATGCGGATGCTCTTTTCGCCCTGGGCCAGGCGCGCGCCGCGTGTGCCCGGCGCCTGGTGGCCGGTCAGGATGATCATGTTGCGGTGGTCGCCCGCGTGCAGCGCCAGGTGGTGCAGCACGCGGCCCCCGGTGGCCATGCCACTGGCCGACAGGATGACCATGGGGCCATGCAGCTTGGCCAGCCCCTTGGATTGCTCGGGCGTCTGGACCATGGTGGCGCCATGCTCCAGTGCCTGTACTTCGCGGCCGCTCAGGCGGTGTTCCTGCATATGGTGCTGGAATAGCCCCGTGGTGCTGACCGCCATGGGGCTGTCCAGAAACACCTTGAGGGAAGCGGGCACCACACCCTGCGCCTTGAGCAGGCCAATCGCGTGCAGCACCACCTGGGCACGCCCCACGGCGAACACGGGCACCACCGCTATGCCCCCGCGTGCGGCCAGGCGCTGCAGGGCGGGACCCAGTTCGTCGAGCAGGCCTTCGGGAGGGTGTTCGCGGTCGCCGTAGGTGGACTCGATGAGCACCGTGTCAGCCTGGGGCGGCGCGTCGGGCGGGTTCATGAGCAGGTCATCGGGCCGCCCCAGGTCGCCGGAGAACAGGATGCGCCGCCCTCCGACTTCCAGCAGCACACTGGCCGCGCCGAGGATGTGGCCAGCGGGCGAGAAAGTCATGCGCCAACCGGGCAGGGGCTCGAACGCTTTGTGGAACGCATGGATCTGGAACTGTTGGAGGCAGTGCAGTGCATCGAGCCGGGTGTACAGCGGCAGGGCGGGGCTGTGGCTGCTGAGCTGGTGCCGGTTGAGAAAGGCCGCGTCTTCCTCCTGCAGGTGCCCACTGTCGGGCAGCAGGATGGTGCACAGGTCGCGCGTGCCCGGCGTGCAGTGGATGGCGTGGGTGTAGCCATCGCGCGCCAGCAGGGGCAGGTAGCCGCTGTGGTCCAGGTGCGCATGGGTCAGCACCACCGCGTCGATCTGGTGCGGCGTGACGGGCAGGGGCTGCCAGTTGCGCAGGCGCAGCTGCTTGTAGCCCTGGAACAGGCCGCAGTCGACCAGCAGGCTTTTGCCGTTGTGCCGAACCAGGTATTTGGAGCCTGTGACGGTCCCGGAGCCACCCAGAAAGGTGATGTTGACATTGTTCATGGACCGCAGCTCCCGCTTCGTCGCCGATGGATTTTCATCGTACTGCGGAGGCTGCGCCAGCGGGGGTTGACTGCGATTTTCTTGCCTTGCATCAAGAAAAAACCGCCGGGGCCGAAAGGCCGCAGGCGGTTTTTTTGGGGGGCAGGCTGGTGATCAGCTGAAGAAGTTCTTCAAGCGGTCCGTCCAGCTTTCGCCGCTGGGCGAATGGCGGCCGCCACCCTTCTTGAGCGAATCCTCCAGCTCGCGCAGCAGCTTGCGCTGGTGCTCGGTGAGCTTCACGGGGGTCTCTACGGCGATGTGGCAGTACAGGTCGCCCGGGTAGCTGGCGCGCACACCCTTGATGCCCTTGCCGCGCAGGCGGAACTGCTTGCCGGCCTGGGTGCCTTCCGGAATGTCGATGGCCGCCTTGCCCGCCAAGGTGGGCACCTCGATCTCGCCGCCCAAAGCCGCCGTGATGAAACTCACGGGTACCTGGCAGTGCAGGTCGTCGCCGTCGCGCTCGAAGATGTCGTGTTTCTTCAGGCGGATTTCGATGTACAGGTCGCCGGGCGGGCCACCGTTGGTGCCAGGTTCGCCGTTGCCGGTGCTGCGAATGCGCATGCCGTCGTCGATGCCCGCAGGGATCTTCACTTCCAGCGTCTTTTGCTTCTTGAGCTTGCCCTGGCCATGGCAGCTGGTGCAGGGCTCGGGAATGATCTTGCCCGTGCCACGGCAGTGCGGGCAGGTTTGCTGCACGCTGAAGAAGCCCTGGCGCATCTGCACCGTGCCCGCGCCCTGGCAGGTGCCGCAGGTCTTGGCGCTGGTGCCGGGCTTGGCGCCGCTGCCGTGGCAGGTGTCGCAGCTCTCCCACGACGGGATGCGAATCTGCGCATCCTTGCCGCGTGCGGCCTCTTCCAGGGTGATCTCCATGGCGTAGCTCAGGTCGCTGCCGCGGTAGACCTGGCGGCCGCCCGCGCCCCGCCCACGCCCGCCCTGCTGGCCGAACATGTCGCCGAAGATGTCGCCAAAAGCCTCGGCAAAACCGCCAAAGCCCTCTGCACCCGGGCCTCCCGGGCCGCGCATGTTGGGGTCGACCCCGGCGTGGCCGTACTGGTCGTAGGCCGCACGTTTTTGTGGGTCGGAGAGCATCTCGTAGGCCTCCTTGGCCTCCTTGAATTTCTCTTCGGCAGGCTTGGCCGCATCCCCCTGATTGCGGTCAGGGTGGTGCTTCATCGCCAGCTTGCGATAGGCCTTCTTGATTTCTTCGTCCGAGGCGTTCTTGGGAACACCCAGGATTTCGTAAAAGTCTCTTTTGGACATGGTCTTTCTGAGCCCGGTTGGAACAGGAACGCCGCGCAAGCACCGTCAACGGCACCGCGCGGCGGCTGGGGTCAACGGGAGCGTGCTCAGCCCTTCTTGACTTCCTTGACTTCGGCATCGACGACGTTGTCGTCGTCTGCAGGCTTGGCCGAAGATGCGGAGGCCGAAGCACCGGCATCAGCACCACCGGCAGCCTGAGCGGCTTGCGCCGCTTGGGAGTCGGCGTACATCTTTTCGCCCAGCTTCTGGCTGGCGGCCATCAGCGCGGTCGTCTTCTCGTCGATCGCGGCCTTGTCTTCGCCCTTCAGGACTTCTTCCAGGGCCTTCACGGCTGCGGTGATCGCATCCTTCTCGCCGGCATCCAGCTTGTCGCCGTGTTCGGCCAGGCTCTTGTTCACGCTGTGCACGGCGGCTTCACCCTGGTTGCGGGCTTGCACCAGCTCCAGCTTCTTCTTGTCGTCGGCAGCGTTGAGCTCGGCGTCCTTCACCATTTGCTGGATCTCTTCTTCCGACAGGCCGGAGTTGGCCTTGATGGTGATCTTGTTTTCCTTGCCCGTGCCCTTGTCCTTGGCGCCCACATGCAAGATGCCGTTGGCGTCGATGTCGAACGACACTTCGATCTGTGGAACACCGCGCGCTGCGGGTGGAATGCCTTCGAGGTTGAACTCGCCCAGCAGCTTGTTGCCCGCCGCCATTTCACGCTCACCCTGGTAGACCTTGATGGTCACGGCAGGCTGGTTGTCGTCGGCCGTCGAGTAGGTCTGCGCGAACTTGGTTGGGATGGTGGTGTTCTTCTGGATCATCTTGGTCATCACGCCACCCAGGGTTTCGATACCCAGAGACAGCGGTGTCACGTCCAGCAGCAGCACGTCCTTGCGGTCGCCCGACAGCACCTGGCCTTGAATGGCAGCGCCCACGGCCACGGCTTCATCGGGGTTCACGTCCTTGCGGGGGTCTTTGCCAAAGAACTCCTTGACCTTCTCTTGCACCTTGGGCATGCGCGTCATGCCGCCGACCAGGATCACGTCATGGATGTCGGACACCGACACGCCTGCGTCCTTGATGGCCATGCGGCAAGGAGCGATGGTGCGCTCGATCAGCTCTTCCACCAATTGCTCCAGCTTGGCGCGGGTCAGCTTGATGTTCAGATGCTTGGGGCCCGAAGCATCGGCGGTCACGTAAGGCAGGT
Organism: Acidovorax sp. Root275; assembly: GCF_001428965.1. NCBI lineage: Bacteria > Pseudomonadati > Pseudomonadota > Betaproteobacteria > Burkholderiales > Comamonadaceae > Acidovorax > Acidovorax sp. Root275. Next base: position 826,675 of record NZ_LMJH01000008.1, read on the forward strand.
TGATGTCGGTCGAGGCCGAGTTCGACAGCTCGATCTTGGCCTTCTCGGCGGCTTCCTTCAGGCGCTGCAGGGCCAGAACGTCGTTCTTGAGGTTGACGCCCGATTCCTTCTTGAACTCTTCGATGATGAAGTCGATGATGCGCTGGTCGAAGTCTTCGCCGCCCAGGAAGGTGTCGCCGTTGGTCGACAGCACTTCGAACTGCTTTTCGCCGTCCACGTCCGCGATTTCGATGATGGACACGTCGAACGTGCCGCCACCCAGGTCATACACGGCGATCTTGCGGTCGCCCTTTTCCTGCTTGTCCAGGCCGAAGGCCAGGGCAGCCGCAGTGGGCTCATTGATGATGCGCTTGACGTCCAGGCCTGCAATGCGGCCGGCGTCCTTGGTGGCCTGGCGCTGGGCGTCGTTGAAGTACGCGGGCACCGTGATGACGGCTTCCGTCACGGGCTCGCCCAGGTAGTCCTCGGCCGTCTTCTTCATCTTGCGCAGGATGTCGGCAGACACCTGCTGTGCCGACAGCTTGTTGCCGCGCACTTCGATCCAGGCGTCGCCGTTGTCGGCGGCCACGATCTTGTAGGGCATCAGGTCGATGTCCTTTTGCACTTCTTTTTCGGTGAACTTGCGGCCGATCAGGCGCTTGACTGCGTACAGCGTGTTCTTGGGGTTGGTCACCGCCTGGCGCTTGGCCGAGGCGCCGACGAGGATCTCGCCGTCTTCCTGGTAGGCCACGATGGAAGGCGTGGTGCGCGCGCCTTCGCTGTTCTCGATCACGCGCGTCGTGTTGCCTTCCATGATGGAGACGCAGCTGTTGGTCGTGCCCAGGTCAATGCCGATGATTCTTCCCATGATTTTTCTCCGAATGCTTGAATGGTTTGGATGGCTAGTAACTTGTGGATAACTTGTGGCGGTTCAAGTCATCCGTGCTGATTTATTTGAAGATTTACTTCGGGGCTGTCACGGTGACAAGTGCCGGGCGCAGCACGCGGTCAGCGATCACATAGCCCTTTTGCAGCACGGCCACCACGGTGTTGGCTTCCTGGTCGGCAGGCACCACGCTGATGGCCTGGTGCTGGTGGGGATCGAACTTGGCGCCCGACTCGGGGTTGATGGCCAGCACCTTGTTGCGCTCCAGTGCCGAAGTCAGTTGGCGCAGGGTGGCGTCGGCGCCTTCGCGCAACTGCTGGGGCGTGGCTTCCTTGATGGCCAGGGCGGCATCCAGGCTGTCGGCCACGGGCAGCAGGCTCTCGGCAAAACTCTCGATGCCGAACTTGCGGGCCTTGGAGACTTCGTCTTCGGCCCGGCGCCGGGCATTCTCGGTCTCGGCCTTGGCGCGCAGGAACTGGTCGGCCAGATCGGCGCTTTTGGCCTTGAGCTCGGCCAGCTCGCCCTGCAGGCGTGCCAGCTCGTCCGAGGCGTGGGCTGCCATGGCGGCTTCGACTTCTTCGGGGGCGGGAGCATTCTGAGGGGCTGTGGTTTGGCTGTTATCTGACATGTCTTGGTCTGAAGGTAAATGAACAGTACGCGCGAGAGTTGGGGCCGTGCCACCACAAATCAAGGTCTGCGCCAGGGGTATGTCCTTTCGGCCCCCGCGTACAGCGCGCTTTGTTGTATGGCATGTCGGCCCAGCCCCTGGTTTTGCAAGAGGCCAGGCGTTTGTCAGGCGCCTATTTGTACGCCCTCGCGGGGACTTGGGCGGACCTGAGTGTACAAGCGGCAGAGGTCGGGCTATAATCGCAGGCTTTCCCTTGCCACACCACTTCAAGACGCAGTGGGTGGTCTTACCCAAAAGGAGTATGCATGCGTCATTACGAAATCATTTTGTTGATCCATCCGGATCAAAGCGAACAAGTTCCAGCCATGCTGGAGCGCTACAAGGGCATGATCACCGCTGGCGGTGGCAAGGTGCACCGTGTGGAAGACTGGGGCCGCCGTCAACTGGCGTACCTGATCAACAAGCTGGCCAAGGCCCACTACCTGTGCGTGAACATCGAAGCCGACCAGGCCGTGATGGCTGAACTGGAGCATGCCTTCAAGTTCAACGACGCCGTGTTGCGCCACCTGACGGTTCAAAAGAAGAAGGCCGATGCAGGTCCTTCTTCGATGATGAAGACCGTCGAGCGTGAAGAAGCCCGCAAGGCCAGCCAAGCTGAATACGCAGCTGCTGGCGGTGAGCGTGGCGAGCGCCCAGATCGCGCCGAGCGCTGATCCAGCCCGTTGGAGTGGAGAACCGCGTAGTCTTGACCGCTTGTATCGCAGAGGCTGAACCCCTGCGTTACACACCCGCCGGACTGCCTGCCCTTACGCTGCGACTCGAACACGAGTCCTGGCAAACCGAGGCAGGCCACCCCCGCGAAGTCAAGGCCGCCATGAAAGCCGTTGCCTTTGGTGCAATGGCTGAGCGTCTGGCAAGGCAGAACATCGGAAGTCTCTGGACTTTCAGTGGATTTCTGGCCACCCCACGCAATGGCAAGACCGCAGTGCTTCACATCCAGGATATTCAACAAAATTAATTTTCAAGGGGTCCGCAATGGCCACGTTCAAGAAGTTCAACAAAGACAAGCGCCCAAAGCGCAACACCCAGTCCCTGCTGTTCAAGCGCAAGCGCTTTTGCCGCTTCACGGTGACCGGTGTTGAAGAAATCGACTACAAGGATGTCGACACGCTGCGCGATTTCATCGCCGAAAACGGCAAGATCATCCCCGCACGCCTGACCGGCACGCGCGCCATCTTCCAGCGTCAGCTGAACACCGCCATCAAGCGCGCTCGCTTCCTGGCCCTGGTGCCTTACAGCGACCAGCACAAGATCTAAGGAGCACAACCCATGCAAATCATCCTGCTCGACAAGGTTGTGAACCTCGGCAACCTCGGTGAAATCGTCAAGGTCAAAGACGGCTACGCCCGCAACTTCCTGATCCCCGCTGGCCGCGCCCGTCGCGCCACGGAAGCTGCCAAGGCAGAGTTCGAAGCCAAGCGTGCTGAACTCGAAAAGGCCGCAGCTGCCAAACTGGCAGAAGCCCAAGCCCAAGGTGAAAAGCTGGCAGGCACCACCGTCAAGCTGACACAAAAGGCTGGCGTGGATGGCCGTCTGTTTGGTTCCGTGACCAACCACGACATCGCTGAAGAGCTGAACAAGCAAGGCTACAAGGTTGCCAAGGCCCAGATCCGCCTGCCCAACGGCCCGATCAAGGTCGTGAGCGAAAGCACCGTGAACGTTGCTCTGCACACCGATGTGGTGGTGGAAGTGACCGTGTCGGTCTACGGCGAAACCGCCTGATACACCCCGGTGTTTCATCAGAAGCCGCCCTCGGGCGGCTTTTGTCTTTTGTTCGCGCCATTTTTACATGATTGCCCACCGGTAATCCACGGATTACCCACAGGCTTGTCCCCCGGCCGTTGCTCTGATGTGGCAAGTGCCGGGAATGTATTTCGTCAGGCTCTGTCCGGAGAAACCCATGTCTGCTGTCTTTCCCCCGTTGGATGACCAAGGCTTCGCGCCCCCTCCCGACCGCGAAATCGCCCAGTTGCGCGTGCCGCCGCACTCCATTGAGGCGGAGTCCAGTGTGTTGGGAGGGCTGCTGCTGGACAACAACGCCTGGGACCGCGTGGGTGACCTGCTGGTGGAGAGCCACTTCTACCGGCACGAGCATCAGATGGTCTATTCGGCCATCGGTGCGCTCATCAATGCCAGCAAGCCGGCCGACGTCATCACGGTGTTCGAGCACCTGCAGAACCAGGGCAAGGCGCAGGAAATGGGGGGGCTGGCCTACCTGAACAACCTGGCGCAGTACGTGCCGAGCGCGAGCAACATCCGCCGCTACGCGGAAATCGTTCGCGAGCGCGCCATCCTGCGCAAGCTGGTCACGGCCAGCGATGAAATCTCCACCAACGCGTTCAACCCGCAGGGCAAGACGGTGGAGCGCATCCTGGACGAGGCCGAGGCCAAGATCTTCGCCATCGGCGAAGAAGGCTCGCGCACCAAGCAGGGCTTCCAGTCGCTCGACACCCTGGTGATCGACCTGCTCGACCGGGTGCAGGAGATGGCGGACAACCCGGTGGACGTGACTGGCGTGCCCACCGGCTTTGCCGACCTGGACCGCATGACGTCCGGCCTGCAGGCGGGTGACATGGTGGTGCTGGCAGCCCGCCCATCCATGGGCAAGACCTCGTTCGCGGTGAACATCGCCGAACACGTGGCGCTCAATGAAGGCCTGCCGGTCGCTATCTTCTCGATGGAAATGGGCGCCGCCCAGTTGGCCGTGCGTATCGTCGGCTCCATCGGCCGCGTGAACCAGGGCAACCTTCGCACCGGCAAGCTCACGGACGACGAGTGGCCGCGCCTGACGGAAGCGATTGAAAAGCTGCGCACGGTCTCGCTCCACATCGACGAGACGCCTGGCCTGACGCCGGGTGAGCTGCGTGCCAATGCCCGCCGTCTGGCGCGCCAGTGCGGCAAGCTGGGCCTGATCGTGGTGGATTATTTGCAACTCATGAGCGGCTCGGGTTCCTCCAGTTCGGACAACCGCGCCACCGAGCTGGGCGAGATCTCCCGGGGTTTGAAGATGCTGGCCAAAGAGCTGCAGTGCCCGGTGATCGCGCTGTCGCAGCTCAACCGCTCGGTGGAGCAGCGCACCGACAAGCGTCCCATGATGTCCGACCTGCGCGAATCGGGCGCCATTGAGCAGGATGCCGACATCATCATGTTCATCTACCGCGACGACTACTACAACAAGGACTCGAAGGAGCCCAACGTCGCGGAGGTCATCATCGGCAAGCAGCGGAACGGGCCCACTGGCACTGTGAAGCTGTTCTTCCAGAAGAACCAGACGCGTTTCGAGAACCTGGCGATGGGCTCGGGCGACGATTTCTAATGAAAATAGCTGCTGGCGCTTATCCTGTAAGCGCTAGCAGCTATTGAATTTATAGCATTTTCGCAGTGCCCGGGTGAAGGTGCCGTGCAACGCCTGTGTATTCGCCTTTGTTGTGTGCTGGTGGCCCTTACTGTCGCAGCGCCCACACCATCAAACCTATACAGCCCGCCGCCAGAACACCCACGGCCACCATGAGCTGTCGATGGCGCTGGCGCAGCACTTCCACGGCCTGCACCACCTGGGCGTTCTGTTCGGCCAGGGACTGGATCAGCGCCGCGGACTCCTGCTGTTCCTGCTCCAGCCGCGCGACACGGTCGCGCAGATGCTGCAGATGCAGGGTGACCGGAATGGCGGGCTCGCTGCCGGCACCTTCGAGTGCATCTGCAGCCGCCTCGGCATTTCCTTTTTGGGTGGTGCCCAGCAGCTTTCTGGCCGCTTGGAGGATCTGGGGCGTCGCCTCGATGACGTCGCCCCAGGGCACCAGTTTCAGTGCTGCAACCCAGCCCACCGCCAACTCAAAGCACCTCGCTGGCGAAATCTGCCAGGCGTGAGCGTTCACCCCGCGCCAGCGTGATGTGCCCACTGTGCGGCCAGCCCTTGAAGCGGTCCACTGCAAAGGTCAGACCCGACGAGCCTTCGGTCAAGTAGGGGGTGTCGATCTGTGCCAGGTTGCCCATGCAGATGATCTTGGTGCCGGGGCCGGCCCGCGTGATCAGCGTCTTCATCTGCTTGGGCGTCAGGTTCTGTGCCTCGTCGATGATCACGTACTTGTTCAGGAAGGTGCGCCCGCGCATGAAGTTCATGCTCTTGATCTTGATGCGGCTGCGGATGAGTTCGTTGGTGGCAGCCCGGCCCCATTCGCCCGCATTGCCGCCATCGCCCTTGGCAAGGAACTCCAGGTTGTCGTCCAGCGCGCCCATCCAGGGGCCCATCTTTTCTTCCTCGGTGCCGGGCAGGAAACCGATGTCCTCGCCCACGCTCACCGTGGCGCGGGTCATGATGATCTCGGTATAGCGGCGGTCGTCCAGCACCTGGGTCAGGCCTGCGGCCAGGGCCAACAGGGTCTTGCCGGTGCCGGCCGTGCCGGTCAGCGTCACGAAGTCGATCTCGGGGTCCATGAGCAGGTTCATGGCGTAGTTCTGCTCGCGGTTGCGCGTGGTCACGCCCCACACGGCGTTCTTGGCCGAGCCGTAGTCCTTGAGCGTCTGCAGCACCGCTGTCTTTTCGCGGATTTCGCTCACGCGCGCAAACAGGCTGGGCTCACCGGGGGCCTCGAAGTACACGAACTGGTTGATCATCAGCTGCGGCACGATGGGCCCGCCGATGCGGTAGTACGTGTGGGCGCCACTTTGCCAGCTCTCCACATTCTTGCCGCTCTTGGCCCAGAAATCGGGGGGCAGTGCCAGCACGCCAGCATAGAGCAGGTCGCCGTCTTCCAGCGTCTTGTCGTTCTGGTAGTCCTCGGCGTTCAGGCCCAGGGCACGCGCCTTGACGCGCATGTTGATGTCCTTGGACACCAGCACCACTTCGCGCGGCGCATGCAGCTTGCGCAATGCCTCCACCACGCCCAGGATCTGGTTGTCGGCCTTGCCCGGTGGCAGGCTGGTGGGCAGACTGTAGTCCAGCGGCACGGTCTGGAAGAACAGGTGGCCGCCAGCGGCGCGCTGGCCTGTGGAATCGAGCTTGAGGCCGTGGGCGATGTCGGCGCCGTGCACGCCAGCCAGGGCGTCCAGGGTGCGGCTGGTCTGGCGGCCGTTGCGGGCGACCTCGGTCATGCCCTTCTTGTGTCCATCCAGTTCCTCCAGCACGATCATCGGCAGGAAGATGTCGTGTTCTTCAAAGCGGAACAGGCTGGTGGGGTCGTGCAACAGCACGTTGGTGTCCAGCACAAAAAGCTTGGTTGGGCCTTGCGGGGCGGACTTTCTGCCACGCGTGGTGGAGGGTGCGGCAGCGTTTGCCATCGTGGGTGCGGCACCGGTGGTGCGCGCCTTCCGTGTCGTGGTCGTACGGGTTGCGGGCTCCGGCGCGCGGGCGCGGGTCTCGACCTGGACGAGCGGTGCAGTGGCCGGTGTGGCGGTCGCTGATGCCACGCTGTCGGCCTTGCGTCCCGGGCGGGCTGCGGGTGTTGCGCGCGCGGCGGGCGCCACCACGGGCTCGTTGGCAGAGGTCTGTGACACCCGAGGGCGGGCCGTGACTTCAAAGGCTTCTGGCGCGAGGAGTGCAGCGCGCCGGCTGGGGGCGGGGGGCAGGGGCATGGTGGCAGGGCCTCGGTCGGTAAAAGAAATGAAATAGGGGGTCAGAAAGCAAAAAGCCGCCTGGAGGCCAAGGCGGCTTTTTGGGGAGGGACAAACGTCGCGATAACCAGGGGCATAAATCCATTATGCCTACTCCCGATGTCTTGCCTGGGCAAAACAAGTGGGGTGTCGCGTCAATGCCCCAATGTGCAGATCAGGCGGCCTTTTTCAGGGCCTTGATGGATTTGACGGCTTTCAGGACTTCATCCACATGGCCGGGGACCTTGAGGCCACGCCACTCCTGGACCAGAAGGCCATCGGGGCCAATCAGGAAGGTGCTGCGCTCGATGCCCTTGACCTTCTTGCCGTACATGATCTTGTTCTTGACCACGCCGAACATGTGGCACATTTTTTCTTCGGTGTCCGCGATGAGTTCAAAGGGCAGCTCCAGCTTCTCCTTGAAATCGTCGTGCGACTTCATGTTGTCGCGGGACACGCCGAACACGGCGGCGCCCGCCTTCACAAAGTCCTTGTACTTGTCGCGAAACTGCATGGCCTCCGTGGTGCAGCCAGGCGTGTTGTCCTTGGGATAGAAGTAGAGAACCAGAATTTGGCCAAGGTGGGAGGTATTGGAGACCTTGAGTCCACCGGTAGCGTTGGCTTCAAATTCAGGGAGGGGTTTGTTGACAACGATCGCCATATCACTTCAATCTCTCAGGATGTAGTCGTTGATAAGCCGGGGGAGCTAGTGTGTTATTGCTCTTGGTGGTGCCCCCGACCGCAACCGGTGATTTTACCCCGAAATCGCCCCTCGGCCAAATGTAAGACAGTGTGTCCGGCCCGGAGCGCCGGGCATCTAGGCAAAGCGCTGCATAGGTGTCGGCGCCGAAGCTGGGGCCTGAATGGCAGGCTGCAGACCTGCCATTCAGGTTTCCAGGATCAATGCCGCCACCACGTTTCGCCCTTCGCTGGCGAGAATGTTGTAGGTGCGGCAGGCGGCCGGGGTATCCATGGTCTCCAGCCCCAGTCGGCGGGCGATGAGTGGGGCCAGCCAGGCCGGCGGCGGAAACCGGTTGCGTGTGCCACTGCCAAAAATGATCAGCTCTGTCTCCAGGTCGGCCAATTGCGCGAAGTGTTCGGGGGTCAGGTCTTCAAAACGTGTGCAGGGCCAGGCTTCGCGCAGGCCATTCGAGCCGATGATGACGCTGTGCGTGATCCTCTCGGCATCCACGCCGATCCAGCCTGGGCCGTAACCGCTGATGGTTTGTGCGTTCGAGCGGTCGGGCTGGAATTTCATGGATGTTGGCGTGGGTTGCAGGCGGTGGCACTGCGGGTGGGCCGGGGCGCAGGGCCCGGGGGCGCTTGTGATCTGTGGTCAAATTATAGGTTTCGCCAAGGTGCCAGCCGCTCTGGCCGCCACCTGACCCCACTGCACCACCGTCAGCGCATGAAAACCGTCCAAAAATCCGCCAAGCTCGCCAACGTCTGCTATGACATCCGGGGGCCCATCATGGACGCGGCCAAGCAGATGGAGGAGGACGGCCACAAGATCATCAAGCTCAACATCGGCAACCTGGCTGTGTTCGGGTTTGATGCGCCCGAGGAGATCCAGCTCGACATGATCCGCAACCTGCCCAATTCGGCGGGCTATTCGGACAGCAAGGGCATCTTTGCAGCGCGCAAGGCGGTGATGCACGAGACGCAGAAGCAGGGCATCAAGGGCGTGATGCTGGACGACATTTACCTGGGCAATGGCGCCAGCGAGTTGATCGTGATGGCGACCAATGCGCTGCTCGACAATGGCGACGAGCTGCTGCTGCCCTCGCCCGACTATCCGTTGTGGACAGCGGCGGCCAGCCTGTCGGGCGGCACGCCGGTGCATTACCTGTGCGAAGAAGCCAACGGCTGGATGCCCGACCTGGCCGACATCCGCTCCAAGATCACGTCCCGCACCAAGGGCATCGTGGTCATCAATCCGAACAACCCAACGGGCGCACTGTATTCGGACGCGCTGCTCAAGGGCATCGTTGCTATTGCGCGCGAGCATGGTCTGGTCATCTTTGCGGACGAGGTGTATGACAAGGTGCTGTACGACGGCGCCAAGCACACGGCCATCGGCTCGTTGAGCGAGGATGTGCTCACACTCACCTTCAATTCACTGTCCAAGAGCTACCGCTCCTGCGGCTATCGGGCCGGTTGGCTGGTGGTATCGGGCGACAAGAAGCCCGCCAAGGACTACATCGAGGGGCTGAACATGCTCTCGAACATGCGCCTGTGCGCCAACGTGCCCGGCCAGTGGGCGGTGCAGACCGCGCTGGGCGGTTACCAGAGCATCAACGAGCTGGTGGGCGAGGGCGGACGCCTGCGCAAGCAGCGCGATCTGGCCTACGAACTCATCACTGCCATCCCGGGCGTGACCTGCGTCAAGCCGCAGGCGGCTCTCTATATGTTCCCGCGCCTGGACCCTGCCGTGTACCCCATTGAGGACGACCAGCAGTTCTTCCTGGAGCTGCTGCAGGAAACCAAGGTCATGCTGGTGCAGGGCACGGGCTTCAACTGGGCCGCGCCCGACCATTTCCGTATCGTGTTTCTGCCCCATGAGGATGACCTGCGTGACGCCATCGGCCGCGTGGCACGCTTCCTTGAGCAGTACCGCAAGCGCAAGCAGGCAGTGGCTGTTGCTGCTGCCTGAGGTGGCGTGGCGCCGAGTGAGCCCATCTTCCATGCGCATTCGCTCTGATGTTCACCGGGCCTGGCGCTTCATGGCGTGCGCGCTGGCGTTCGCCGCTCCATTGGTGCCTGTACAGGCTGCAGATAACAAAGGTGCCGTCAGTTTCCAGCACAAGGACTGGGCACTGCAGTGCGACAACACCCGCACCTGCCGGGCTGTGGGCTACCAGCCCGAGTCGGGCGACTCCGAGCCCGTCTCCATCCTCCTGACCCGCGACGCCGGGCCTGACACGCCGGTACTGGTGGGTTTTCAGGTCTCTACGGAGAAAACCACCCCTGCATCGCTGCACCTCAAGGTCGGCAAGCTTTCATTGCCAGGCCTCAAAGGCGACGCCCCGCAGGTGGCGGCAGGCGACGTGCCTCGCCTGCTGCAAGAGCTGCTCAAGAACGAAGAAGCCACCCTCGCCGCCGGCAAGGACCGGTGGGTGCTGTCGCTCGCCGGGGCCAGTGCCGTGCTGCTCAAGATGGACGAGGCCCAGGGCCGTGTGGGCACCCCGGGCGCGCTGGTGCGTCGTGGCACGCGGCCTGAAGCCTCTGTGCTGCCGCCCGTACCGGCACCGGTGGTCAAGGCCGTGAGCCCCCTGCCCACGCGCAAGGGCGATGCAACGCTGGCCAAGCCCCTGATCGCGGCGCTGGACCGTGCCAGCGCGGAGGGCCAGTGCAATGGCGACGACCCCTTCAACCTAGCCAACGTGCAGGTCTATCGCCTGACGGAGCGCAAGTTGCTGCTGTCCGTGCCCTGCGGCATGGGGGCCTACAACTTCACCAGCCTGCTGTGGATGGCCAACGACCGGCCCCCGTACAAGCCCGAGCCCGTGCAAGACGTGGACGGCGAATTCGATCCCGCCACGGGCAGCGTGCATTCGGCCATGAAGGGGCGCGGCATCGGCGACTGCTGGTGGGTGCGCCAGTGGCAATTTGACGGCCAGGGTTTTGTGCTGACCAGCGAGTCGGGTGACAGCATGTGCCGTGGCTTTGCCGGTGGCGCCTGGCAGTTGCCCAGCTATGTCACGCGGTGATTGTGTGCTGCGCCGTATCGCCTCCTATTCCATCCCTCTTAAAAAACTCTTCCCACCATTGCTATGAAACCCATCCAAGTAGGCCTTCTGGGCATCGGCACCGTCGGCAGCGGCGTGTTCAACGTGCTCGCGCGCAACCAGGACGAGATCAGCCGCCGGGCTGGCCGTGGCATCGAGATCACCATGGTGGCCGATCTGGACGTGGAGCGTGCCAAATCGGTAGTGGGTGCTGACATCCAGGTCGTCAACGATGCCCGCGCCATCATCGCCAACCCCGACATCGACATCGTCATCGAGCTCATCGGAGGCTACGGCATCGCCCGCGCGCTGGTGCTCGAGGCCATTGCCGCCGGCAAGCACGTGGTCACCGCCAACAAGGCGCTGCTGGCCGTGCACGGCACCGAGATCTTCGCGGCCGCTTCGGCCAAGGGCGTGATGGTGGCCTTCGAGGCCGCCGTGGCCGGTGGCATCCCGATCATCAAGGCGCTGCGCGAAGGCCTCACCGCCAACCGCATCCAGTGGATCGCCGGCATCATCAACGGCACCACCAACTTCATCCTGTCCGAGATGCGCAGCAAGGGACTGGACTTTGATGTGGTGCTCAAGGAAGCCCAGCGCCTGGGCTACGCCGAGGCCGACCCGACCTTCGACATCGAAGGCGTGGACGCCGCGCACAAGGTCACGCTGATGAGCGCCATCGCTTTTGGCATCCCGGTGCAGTTCGACAAGGCCTATGTTGAAGGCATCACCAAGCTTTCAGCCGCTGACATCAAGTACGCCGAGCAACTGGGCTACCGCATCAAGCTGCTCGGTATCACCAAGCGCGTCGACAAGGGCGTGGAGCTGCGCGTGCACCCCAGCCTGGTGCCCTCCAAGCGCCTGATCGCCAACGTCGAGGGCGCCATGAACGCCGTGGTGGTGCAGGGCGATGCCGTGGGCACCACGCTGTACTACGGCAAGGGTGCGGGCAGCGAGCCCACCGCCAGCGCCGTCATTGCCGACCTGGTGGACATCGCCCGCCTGCACACGGCCGACCCCGAGCACCGCGTGCCGCACCTGGCCTTCCAGGCCAACACGCTGACCGATGCCATGGGCACGCTGCCGGTGCTGCCCATGAGCGAAGTGGTCACCAGCTACTACCTGCGCCTTCGCGTGGCCGACCAGGCCGGCGTGCTGGCCAAGGTCACCGGCCTGCTGGCCGAGGCGGGCGTGAGCATCGATGCGGTGCTGCAGCGCGAAGCCGATGAGGTCGGCGGCGAAGGCTCCACGCAGACCGACCTGATCATCCTGACCCACGACACCCGCGAAGGCACCATGGACGCCGTGATCGCCCAGATGCAGGCGCTGCCCACGGTGCTGGCGCCCATCACGCGCATCCGCAAGGAGGAACTGAACTGATGCTGTACATCTCCACCCGCGGCCACGCCGACCGCAAGCGTTTTTGCGACATCCTGCTGGAGGGCCTGGCGCCCGATGGCGGCCTGTACCTGCCCGAGCACTACCCGAAGATCAGCGATGCGACGCTGACCAAGCTGCGCAAGGCCTACCACGAGCAAGGCTACGCCGAGCTGGCCTTCCAGATCCTGTCGCTGTACATCGACGACATCCCCGCCGACGACCTGAAGGCCATCTGCGCCAAGACGTACACCGCCGAAGTCTTCGGCACGGGCGAGATCGTGCCCTTGCGCCACCTGGAAGACGGCCTGTGGCTCGAAGCCTTGTCCAACGGCCCCACGCTGGCCTTCAAGGACATGGCCATGCAGTTGCTGGGCAACCTGTTCGAATATGAACTCAAGCGCCGTGGCGAAGAGCTCAACATCCTCGGGGCCACCAGCGGCGACACTGGCAGCGCGGCCGAATACGCCATGCGCGGCAAAGAGGGCGTGCGCGTTTTCATGACCAGCCCGCATGGCCGCATGAGCGCTTTTCAGCAGGCGCAGATGTTCAGCCTGCAGGACGAGAACATCCACAACATCGCCATCGAAGGCGTGTTCGACGACTGCCAGGACATCGTCAAGGCCGTGAGCAACGACCTGGCCTTCAAGCGCAAGTACAAGATCGGCACCGTCAACTCCATCAACTGGGCGCGCCTCTTGGCGCAGGTGGTGTACTACTTCGCGGGCTACATCCAGGCCACCGAGACCAACGACCAGAAGGTCAGCTTCACCGTGCCTTCAGGCAACTTCGGCAACGTGTGCGCAGGCCATGTGGCGCGGCAGATGGGCTTGCCCATCGACAAGCTGGTGGTGGCCACCAATGAGAACGACGTGCTCGACGAGTTCTTCCGCACCGGCTCGTACCGCGTGCGCGCCGCGGCCGACACGCACGAGACTTCAAGCCCCTCGATGGACATCAGCAAGGCCAGCAACTTCGAACGGTTCATCTTCGACCTGCTGGGCCGCAACGGCCAGCGCACGAACGCGTTGTTTGCCAAAGCGCTGCCCGCTTATGGCCGATTCGATTTGAGTGCCGAACCGCTGTTTGCCGAAGCCGCTACCAAGTACGGCTTTGAAAGCGGCAAGAGCACGCACGCCGACCGCCTGGCCACCATCAAGGACAACTTCGAGCGCCACGGCGTCACCATCGACACCCACACCGCTGACGGCGTGAAGGTGGCGCGCGAGCACCACCAGGACGCCAGCGTGCCGATGATCGTGCTGGAGACCGCGCTGCCCATCAAGTTCGCGGAAACCATCATCGAAGCCCTGGGCCATGCACCCGAGCGGCCCGCCAAGTTCGCGGGCATCGAAGACCTGCCCAAGCGTGTGCACGTCCTACCTGCCAACGTGCAGTTGGTGAAGCAGTACATCGAGCGCCACTGCGCGCCAGCCCCGTAGGCGGGTGGCCGACAATCCAGAGACGTTTTGCTGCTGCGCAGGCGGTGGACGGCTCCGGATGGCTTGATTTGATATAAAAATGCCCCTGGCGCTTGTCTGATAAGCGTTAGCAGCTATAAATACAATAGCTAACCAAGGAGCAGTGGATGAAGGTTGTCGGTTTTGCCGGTTTTTCCGGCAGTGGCAAGACCACACTGGTCGAGCAGTTGATCCCCGAGCTGCGGATGCGGGGGCTGCGCGTGTCGGTGGTCAAGCATGCCCACCATAGTTTCGACATCGACCACCCGGGCAAGGACACATACCGCCACCGCGAGGCGGGGGCCTTCGAGGTGGTGGCTGCCTCGGACAAGCGCCTGATGCTGGTGCGCGAGTTCGAGCAACCCGCCACGCTCAGTGTGCACCACCTGCTGGCCGAGCTGTACCAGGGTGTGGACTGGGTGCTGGTGGAAGGTTTCAAGGACAGCGACCTGCTCAAGGTGGAGGTGTGGCGCGCGGCCGAAGCCGGGCAGCTGGCCAAGCCCGTGCGTTACCCCGAGGACGACTTTGTGGTCGCCGTCGCCACCGATGCCCCGCAGGGCCTGCCTGTGCCCACCCAACTGCCCTTGCTGGATCTCAACGCGCCCGCCCAGGTGGTGGATTGGCTGATCCAGAACCAGCACCGCTTCGACTACGACTGTGAACTCTATGGGATGGGTCTCGCATGAGTCGCCTGAATACGCCCTTGAAGCCCCTCGATGAAGCATTGGCCGACCTGTTGTTGCAGGCCGCACCTCTGCAGGGCACAGAGAAGGTCACGACCTTCGATGCGGACGGCCGCGTGCTGGCGCAAAACTGCGTCTCGGCCCTGCAGGTGCCGCCGCAGGACAACAGCTCCATGGATGGGTACGCCGTGCGCTGCGCGGATGTGACGGAGTTGGGCGTGGTGCTGCCGGTGTCACAGCGCATTGCGGCGGGCAGTGCGGGGGATCCGCTGCAGCCAGGGTCGGCTGCGCGCATCTTCACGGGTGCTCCGGTGCCTGCGGGTGCCGACGCGGTCCTGATGCAGGAGGACTGTGAGGCGTTGGCCTCTGCCACCGAGGGTGATGGCCTGGGCCAGGTGCGCATCAACGCCGTGCCCAAGCGGGGCCAATGGATTCGCAGTGCAGGTGAAGACATTACCCGGGGTGCCGTGGTGCTGACGGCAGGAACACGCCTTACCCCGGCCGAGCTGGGCCTGGCCGCCAGCATAGGCTTGCACCAGTTGCAGGTGGCGCGCCGCCCGCGCGTGGCGCTGTTCTCCACGGGCGATGAACTCGTCATGCCTGGCGAGGTTCCGCCCGAGCAGATGCGCCCTGGTGCCATCTACAACAGCAACCGCTTCTTCCTGCGCGCCATGTTGCTGCGCCTGGGCTGCGAGGTGACCGACTTTGGCATCGTGCCCGACCGGCGCGACGCCACCATCGACGCATTGCGCGAGGCGAGTGCCGCACACGACCTGATCCTGACCAGCGGCGGCGTGAGTGTGGGCGAGGAAGACCACATCAAGCCTGCGGTGGAAACGCTAGGCACGCTGGACCTGTGGCAGATCGCCATGAAGCCCGGCAAACCGTTCGCCTATGGCCGCATTGGTGCGGCCCATTTCATGGGCTTGCCGGGCAATCCCGTGTCGAGCTTTCTGACGTTTGCGCTGCTGGTGCGGCCGTTTGTGCTGCGCCTGCAGGGTGTGCAGGATGTGGCTCCTCAATCCATTGCTGCCCGCGCTGATTTCACCTGGCCCAAGGCCGATAAACGCCGCGAGTTTCTGCGTGTGCGGCACAACGCGGCGGGCGGGCTGGATCTGTTCAACAACCAGAGTTCGGGCGTGCTCACTTCTGCCGCCTGGGGCGATGGCGTGGTGGACAACCCGGCGGGCCAGACGATTGCGACGGGAGACACTGTGCAGTTCATCGCTTTCTCGGAGCTGTTGTCATGAAGGTGTCTGTGCGCTACTTTGCCTCCATCCGAGAGGCCATCGGCCAGGGCAGCGAGGCGGTCGAAACCTCTGCCGCCACGCTGGGCGCCCTGCGCGACGAACTCATCGCACGCGGCGGCGCCCACGCCAGTAGCCTTGCACGAGGCCGGGCCGTGCGCATGGCGCTCAACCAGACCTTGAGCGATGAGTCCGCCACCCTGGCCGATGGGGCCGAGGTGGCGTTTTTTCCGCCGGTGACGGGCGGTTAGCCGGGGCGCTCTCGCGCGCGCCGGCAAGTCACCTCAGAGCGCCTTCAAATGATCCTGCAGCGCCTTCGAGGCTGGCATCATCGGAGCGCGCAGCTCGTTGTGCATCCACCCCGCATGCGCCAGCATCGCCTTGAGCGGGGCAGGGTTGGGCTCGGCAAAACACGCTTCCACCCAGGGTTGCAAGGCTTGCCACACGGGGCGGGCTGCTGGCAGGTCGCCTGAGCGCAGCAAAGCCGTCAATTCCACGAAACGCGGTGTCTGCCAGTGCGCGCTGGCCGAGATCGCACCTGTACCCCCCAGGGCCAGCGTATGGAAGATCTGCGCGTCTTCGCCCGTCAACACCTGCAGCCGTCCATCGGCGATCAGGGCCTGCGTCTTGGCCGTGTTGCCGCCACAGTCCTTGATGGCCTGGATGCGCGGATGCGCCGCCAGCGCCAGCAGCGTCTCGGTGGTGAGCGTGGCGCCCGTGCGGTACGGAATGTCATAAATCAGCAGGGGCACCGCGCTGGCGTCGGCCAGCGTGCGGAACCAGTGCAGCAGGCCTTCTTGCGAGGGGCGGATGTAGTGGGGGGCGGACACCAGCAGGCCCGCCACCGGGTAGTGTGCAAGGGCCCGCACCTGCTCCAGCACCTGGCCCTGGTGGTAGCCCGACACGCCCATCACCACGGGCAATCCCTGGGCGGCGCCCAGCACGGTCTCCAGCACCTGCAGTTGCTCGGCCTTGTCGAGAGCCGCAGCCTCACCGGTCGAGCCGCAGGCCACGAAGCCCGCAACACCGTCGGCACACAGCCGGGCGGTGAGGGCGGCCAGCGCCGGATGGTCCACGGCGCCGTCCTTGAACGGCGTGACCAGAGCGATCCACAGCCCACTGAAGGGGGTGCGGGTGGGCGCCGGGAGGGTGGCCGCGGATGCAGCGGGGGAAGGTGTCGTCAGTGTGGGCATGCGTAGCGTCCTTTCAAGGTTCGACCAAGGGAAGAACCGTCCGAAAAAGAACGCGCGGAATGCCGGGGAGGGAAGAAAAAAGAAGGGGGATTTCTCTACCAGGTGGTTCCGTCGCTCATCCGGACGGAACCACAGCTCCGGTCAGATGAGCTCTGGTTTTTTGGCTTTGACCACGCACTGCAAGGCCACCGCAGCAGCGGTGGTCATGGCAAAGAGGGTGTGCGTGGGCATGGGGCGCAGTATAGCCAAGCGCTCAGTCCGCGCAAAAGGCCATTCAGGGCGTGGGCGGTTGTGGGGGGGCTTCTTCGTCCACCGGCTTGGGCAGTGGTGCCACCAGCACGGGGCACTGCCACACCAGCAGTTCGGCCAGCCGGGTGACGATCCATGTCGCTTCGGCCACCGACACACCGGATTCAACCGTACACAGCCCCGCGTGAATGCGCTGCAGGATCTCGGTTTCAGACGGTGCCTGCACGTGGTACAGCGTCTGTGCGTGCTCCACCAGGTGGCCCGCCAGGTCTTCGCACAGCTCGTAGCGGGCCCGTACGCCATCTGCCTTTTCAGTCAGACGCCCCCGTGCGTCGGTGTACACCGCCATGAAGGAGGGCGGCACGTGGATCTGGTTGTCGTCGTACATGGCTGGGTGGGGGTTGAGAGCGGTCATGGGGCCGGGAGGTGCCCGTGGCGGGAGCTGTTCAGGGGTGTTCCGCCGCATCTGCGGCGCTGCCGTGCGCACGGGGCAACCTGTGGGATGTCAGGTGGTGGTGTGCCATGGCGGCGGTTTCTGCAAACCAGCCCAGCAGGTGCTGCAGCCAGGTCTGCAGTTCGGCCTGAAAGCGGGGCGTGAGCGCGACCAGCCCCCGGGGGGCGTCCTGGGTCAGGTGGCCCTGTGCCGTTGCCTCATTGACCAGGTTGCGCACATGCGAGTGCGAAAAGCCCAGGCGCTGCGCAAGCTCGCTGGCGCGCAGGGAAAACGGCGTGGACCCTCCATCCCCGGGGCGGCGCACCCGGCAGTGTTCGCGCCACAGCAGCATGGCAATGCGCCCGCCGCCGTCGCGCTGGTCGAACCAGTCCCAGCCGCCAAATTGGCCCCGGGTTTCGGCCAGGCGATCGAGGATGTGGTCGGCCCCGGCCAGAAAGGCGGCGAAGTAGTCTGCATCGCTGTCCAGCCGCTGTGCATGGCCTGGGGGCAGGGCGCCCAGGGCCTCGGCGCAGTGCAGGTGGTGCCGCACCCAGGTGCGCAGGCCGTCCAGCAGCCGGGGGGTGGGCGCGAGGTAGCGGAGCCGGCGGTCGGCGGGATCGGTGTCCACCGCCACCATGCCCGCCAGCCGCAGCACGGCGAAGAACGTGGCCAGTGTGCGGGCACCCCCCGGCATGCGTTGCTGCAAGAGCGTCAGCGTGGGGCGCGGTGCACCCCGCAATTGCCATTGGTAGTGCTGCACCACCAGCCGGCCGGCCGCGTGCGACTGCAGCGCCCGGCCGAAGATCTTGTTGATGAGCCGTTCGTTCCAGTGCAGGCGCAGGATGCCGTCGCAGTAGGCCTCCACGGCCTGGGTATAGGTGTCCGGGGCCTGGGAGTCGAGCGCCTCGAAGGATTCTTGCAGGTCCATGGGGGGCGTGCCGCACTGGCGGGTCGTTGTATCAGTCGGGGGTGAACAGCCGCTCGAACCTGGCCTGGTCGGCGGCAAGCTCGAAGGTCACCACCTGGCCCATTTTCATGTCCGACAGGCGGCAGGCGCCAAACAGGGTGGTTTTGCCGGCCAGCTCCATCACGTCCAGGTCGATGATGGCATAGGGGTGGGGCACGAAGACCTGGTGCTCGAACACGTCGCGGACCGTGTTGCGCGGGGACGGGTAGAGCTTGTAGAGATCGGTCTCAATCGTTTGTGTGGCCATGGGCTTAAGGTGCGAGGGTGGCTGCAGTACGGGTACAGTGCGGGCGAATCGTACAGATAAACCTATTTACCAATCTATGGCACGCAACAAAAGTGAATGGCCCGCCAAGGTGCTGGCGCTGGTCCGGGGCGGCAACCTGCCCGCCGCCATCGCGCAGATCAAGGTGGCCCCCACCGTTGGCGACGTCACCCGGCTGCAGACCCTGCTGGCCCAGCTGCCCCCTTCGCCCGCGCTGGCGCAGCTGAACAAGGTGGTGGAAGAAGAGCGCGCCTTGCTGGCCGCGCCGCGGTTGCACCGCTCGCCCTGAAGCCTCTTTCTGTCTGATTTTTACATGCCCATAAAGAGCTTTTTGCCATGACCTTGCCCCGCGTTTCCATCCAGACCGAGGACTTCGACCTGTCCACTGAAATCGCCGCCCTGCGCCGCGAGAACAAGGGTGTGGGCGCGGTGTGCAGCTTTGTGGGCACGGTGCGCGATCGCAACGAAGGCGACCAGGTGTCCTCGATGGAGCTGGAGCACTACCCCGGCATGACCGAAAAATCCATCGAGGCCATGGTGGAAGAGGCGTTCCGGCGTTTCGACATCTTTGGCGCCCGCGTGATCCACCGCGTGGGGCTGCTGCAACCGCTGGACCAGATCGTGCTGGTGGCAGTGACCAGTGCCCACCGGGGCCAGAGCTTTCAGGCATGTGAATTCCTGATGGACTACCTCAAGACCCAGGCCCCGTTCTGGAAGAAGGAGGAAACCGCCCAGGGCGCGCGCTGGGTGGACGCGCGGGTGAGCGACGATGCGGCGCTGGCGCGCTGGGGCATTGTGGCGAACAACGCCTGAATCGCTGCCGGAAGCCCCCTGCAGGGCGCACCTTGAACCCCTGTCAACGGGGGAATCCAGTTCCATGCAAAGTTTGGACTTGCGCACAGCCTAGGTCATTTCGAGAATCGCTCCCTGCCCGGTAAGGGCATGAACAGGGGGGAGTTCTTCATGGCATGTGTAGCGCAAGCATGGTGGCGCGCGTGGTGGTTTTGCCTGGCCGTTTTCGGCATGTGCCTGGCGGTCGCAGGACAGGCGCGGGCAGACCTGTCTTTTGTGGCCGCGACCAGCTTGCGCCTGGGTGGATCGCCCACAGACATGGCGACAGGCGATTTCAACGAAGATGGCAGACCCGACCTTGCGGTGGTGGATTATTCGGGCGGTAGCGTCAAAATCCTGCTCAGCACTGGAGGCGCTGCAGGCTTTTCCGAGGCGGGTGCATTCAGCATGGGCGGGGCTCCCTACGGTGTGGTAGCGGCCGATTTCAATGGCGACGGGCATCTGGATGTGGCCGTGACCAGTTTCAATAACGGGAACGTGGTGGTTCGCCTGGGTGATGGCCATGGCGGCTTGTCCGCTCCGGTCGCCTTTGCCGTTGGCCCCAATCCCACGGGCCTGACGGTGGCGGATTTCGATGGCGATGGGCGGCTCGACCTGGCCATTGCCGTTACCGGGGGGTGGTCGACACGCGGTATTTTTATTCTGTGGGGCGATGGAAGCGGGCGTTTTGACGTGCGTCCCGGCACCAGCATCGGGCTGAGTATTCAAGCTCGGCACATCGTCGCTGGCGACTGGAACGAGGACGGATTTGCCGACGTTGTCCTGGGCTCCGGCGACGGTGTATTTCTGATGCTGGGAAACGGTGCGGGCGGTTTTGCGGCCTCGCAGAGCCTGATCGGCGATGAGTATGCCCCGTTCGTGGCGGTAGGTGACGCCGATGGCGATGGCCACCTGGACATCCTTGCGCTGGTGCAGAACGCCTTCACCAGTCCTGTCCTCCTGATCGGAGACGGACAAGGGGGCTTCTCGCGCAAAAACGTGTCTAGAGCCTATGGGCGCTTCAGCGGCGGGCAGATCGTGGATGCCACGGGCGATGGCTTGCCCGACTTGGTGTTGTCCCGCTACAGCGGCACGGTGCTGGTAGTGCCGGGCCTTGCTGGTGGCGGGCTCAGCTTCAAGACCCAGGAATACGCCGTTGGACAGGATGTGGGTAGGCCGGTAGCAGCAGATTTCAATGGTGATGGGCATCCGGACATCGTCGTGTCGAACGACCACAACGGACAGGGCGGCCATCTGGTCTACCTGCGTGGGGACGGCGCGGGCCAATTCGCCGCAGCGCGCAGTTACGGAGACCCCGAGCGCTATATCCGGGCGGTCGCAACCGCCGATTTCAATGAGGACGGTCGCGCCGACCTCGCCGTGATCCACCGCGATGAAGATTCAGTCTGGATTCTGCGCGGCGACGGCACGGGCGCATTTGACTACCGCACCCGGCTTGATACCTGGCCCGGGAGGGGCCCAAGCTCCCTGGCCGCGGGCGACCTTGATGGCGATGGGCATGCGGACTTGGCCGTGGTGAACGAGGGCGATGCGACGGTCATGGTTTTCTTCGGAAATGGGGTCGGCGGCTTTACTCCGGCGGGGCGGCAGTCCTTCACTGCCCTGACACCGATGTCGGTGACGATGGGTTCCTTTCAGGGCCCCGGCAAGCCTGCGTACGCAGCCGTATGGGCGCCGGAGACGGCAGGCGTTTACGAAGCCATTCGATGGGTGGGCGTGAGCCCGCAGCGCACTGTCGAGCAACTGAATATGTCGACGTGGGACAACGTGACAGGGTTCATTTCCCTGGATGTCAACCAGGATGGCCTTGCCGACCTGGTGGCATCCACATCAGCGGGTACGGTAGGAACCGGTTTGACTGCTGTATCGGGGTCCTCAACCAGTCCGGTTCCACAGGATCCCAGTTACCTGCCCGTGGGCATTGGGGCCCTCAGGGCCGTCGCTGGGTGGAGCCAGGCGGGCCAATCGGGTGTGTTCACCTCTGGAGGTACGCAGATCGCATCGCTGACCTCGACGCAGTGGCAGCCGTTGAGCGTTGCCGGGATCTATAGCCCCGGGATCGCGGCCAGCGTTCTCGCTTCTTTCGACTTTGACGGCGATGGGGCGCCTGATGTGGTGGCCGCTGACGCAACCTCGGGCGAGCTTGCCATCATGCGTGGCCAGGGAGCGCCCGGCGGGCTGGGGAGCGCCTTCTTGCGGTATGGGGGCGGCACGCCCGAGCAGATGGTGATGGCCGACTTCAACGGGGACGGCCTGGCCGACATCGCCATGGCCAACGGCTACGGGGGCGTCTCCGTGCTGATGAATGCTTCTCCATCCTCCAATGCCGCGCTCGCGTCGCTGGCGTTGTCTCAGGGAGCGCTCAGCCCGGCCTTTGCGGGCGGCGTGACGGCTTATACAGTCACGGTGCCGCATGGTGTGGCCCAACTGTCACTTACCCCCGTCGCGGCCCACGCTGGAGCGTCCATCACGATCAATGGAGTGGTGGTGGCCAGCGGGGCGGCGACTGCTCCGCTGCCGCTGGCGGTCGGGTCCAATGTCATCCAGGTGGAAGTGCTGGCTCAGAATGGCGTGGCCCGGCGCACCTACACCGTTACCGTCGAACGCGGGCAAGCTCCCCAGCACGCTGTCACCGCCACGGCAGGGGGCGGCGGCAGCATCAGCCCGGCGGGCGTGGTCAACGTGGCCGACGGCCAAACGGGCGCCTTCACCGTCACGCCCGCTGCGGGCTACCGCATTGCGGCCGTCACGGGCTGCGGCGGCGCGCTGGCGGGCAGCACCTACACCACGGCAGCGGTGACGGCTGCCTGCACCGTACAGGCGCGTTTTGAAACCCTGCCCACACCCACGAACACCGGGTCGGGGCCCGTCAACGTGGGCGTGGTGGATGGCAGCACGGGCTGCCAGCTGGACCTGGCGGGCACCGGCCCGGTGGTGGCCCCGGCGCCGTACCCTGGCGCCACCTTGCCGCACGGGGCGTTCCGCCTGCGGCTCATCAATTGCCAGCCGGGTGAGACGGTGCGTGTGGCGGTGACCTTTCCAGACCTCACGGGTTTCACCGTGAAGAAGTACGGGCCCACACCCGACAGCCCTTCCTCCAGCCGTTACTACGATCCCGTGAACCTGCAGATCAGCGGCAACACCGTGACCTACGATGTGACGGACGGCGGCTGGGGGGACAACAGCTTTGGCGCGCAGGATGGCACCATCAACGACCCTGTCGTCCCCGTGCTGCTGGCGCCTGGCCCGGCGGCCATCCCCACGCTGTCGGCCTGGGGCCTGGGTGGGCTGGCCGCACTGCTGGGGCTGCTGGCGTTGCGGGGCGGCCGACGCACGTCTGCACGGTTTGTTGGAGCGGTGGTTCAAACAAGATTTTGAGCAAAATTGGCCGCTAGCGCTTATTGATAAAGCGCTGGCAGCTATGAATTTTGTAGTGTTTGTGAAAATGCCGGATGGAAGGTCTCGGCGGCACCAGGGCTCCGGCGGCTCATTGGGTTGCGGGATGAGGCATCGCCGGGAACCACAAGCAGTCGTCGGGCCGTCCTACAAGGCGGCAGGGGATGCATGGATAAATTAGCGCTACCGCTGGCAGTGACTGTTGAAGGCAAAAAGTCACTGCCAGCAAGAAACTCTCCGCACAGTTTCATCGTCACGTGCGCTTCATCTCCTACAAGGCTTCCCATGAAAAAATCCCTGCTGCTTGCCGCACTTATCGCCACCTTTGGTCTTGCCGCTTGCGAGAAAACGGTTGTTACCCCTCCCGCCACGGCCCCCGTGGTCGTGGTCCCGGGCCCGGCAGGCCCTGCTGGCGCTACGGGCGCAACCGGCTCGACCGGTGCCACGGTGGCCGTTCCCGGCCCTGCGGGCGAAACGGGTGCCACTGGTGCCACCGGTTCCTCGGGTGCCCCCGGCTATGACGGTGCCAAGGGTTCCACCGGCGCTACCGGTGCCACGGGCGATACGGGAGCCGATGGCAAAAAGGGTGATACCGTGATCGTCGTTCCCGCCAAGTAACTCCTGGTGGACCCTAAAAAGCGCAGGCGGTATTCCGCCTGCGCTTTTTGCTTTGCAGGCCCACGGATGCGCAGCCCTTGCCACGCTCTGCGCGGGCGGTCTGAATCGGCGGTGATGAAATGAACCGGTCCAGGGCATCAGGGCGCCTTGGCGGTGATTGATCTGGCGCAAGGCCTGCGCGGGGGCGTCGTCTTGAAATTCCGGAAGATTTGCCCCAAGTGCAGCGCAATTCGGAGGACATCCACATGCGTCTCGACAAATTCACCACCAAGTTTCAGGAAGCCCTGAGCGATGCCCAGAGCATTGCGCTGGGCAATGACCACGCCTACATCGAGCCCGTGCACATGCTCGTGGCCATGCTCAAGCAGGACGACGGCCCCAAGGCGCTGCTGCAGCGTGCGGGCGCCAATGTGCCCGGCCTGCTGGCGGCCGCCGAGGCTGCCGTCAAGCGCCTGCCCCAGGTGCAAGGCAACGACCAGGTGCAAGGCGGCCCCGAGCTGGGCCGTGTGCTGCAGGCCACCGAGAAAGAGGCCATCAAGCGCGGCGACCAGTTCATCGCCAGCGAGCTGTTCCTGCTGGCGGTGATCGACAGCAAGGGCGAAGCCGCCAAGATCGCCAAGGACAATGGCCTCACGCGCAAGAGCCTGGAGACCGCGATCGAAGCCGTGCGCGGCGGCCAGAAGATGGACAGCGCAGAGGCCGAGGGCCAGCGCGGCGCCCTGGCCAAATACTGCATGGACCTGACCGAGCGCGCCCGCCTGGGCAAACTCGACCCCGTGATCGGCCGCGACGATGAAATCCGCCGTGCCATCCAGGTGCTGCAGCGCCGCACCAAGAACAACCCCGTGCTGATTGGCGAGCCCGGTGTGGGCAAGACCGCCATCGTCGAAGGCCTGGCCCAGCGCATCGTGGCGGGCGAGGTGCCCGAGTCGCTCAAGAACAAGCGCGTGCTGAGCCTGGACATGGCGGCGCTGCTGGCCGGTGCCAAATACCGGGGCGAGTTTGAAGAGCGTCTGAAAAGCGTGCTGAGCGAACTGGCCAAGGACGAAGGCCAGACCATCGTCTTTATCGACGAGCTGCACACCATGGTGGGCGCGGGCAAGGGCGAGGGCGCGATGGACGCGGGCAACATGCTCAAGCCGGCCCTCGCGCGTGGCGAGCTGCACTGCGTGGGCGCGACTACGCTCGACGAATACCGCAAATACATCGAAAAGGATGCCGCGCTGGAACGGCGCTTCCAGAAGATCCTGGTGGGCGAGCCTACTGTGGAGGCGACCATCGCCATCCTGCGCGGCCTGCAGGAGAAGTACGAAGTGCACCATGGCGTGGACATCACCGACCCCGCCATCGTGGCCGCGGCCGAGCTGAGCCACCGCTACATCACCGACCGCTTTCTACCTGACAAGGCGATCGACCTCATCGACGAAGCGGCGTCCAAGATCAAGATCGAGATGGACTCCAAGCCCGAGGTGATGGACAAGCTCGACCGCCGCTTGATCCAGCTGCAGATCGAGCGTGAAGCCGTGCGCCGCGAGAAGGACGAGTCTTCGCAAAAGCGTTTTGCGCTCATCGAGGAAGAGATCACCAAGCTGCAAAAGGAAATCGCCGACTACGACGAGATCTGGCAGTCCGAAAAAGCCCAGGCGCAGGGCAGTGCCCATGTGCGTGAAGCCATCGACAAGCTCAAGTTCCAGATCGAGGAGTTCACCCGCAAGGGCGACTTCAACAAGGTGGCCGAGCTGCAGTACGGCAAGCTGCCGGACCTGGAGCGCCAGCTAAAAGAAGCGCAGGCGCAGGAGGATGGCAAGGACGGCGCCCCCGCCACGCGCCGCCTGTTGCGCACGCAGGTGGGTGCCGAAGAAATCGCGGAGGTGGTGAGCCGCGCCACGGGCATCCCCGTGGCCAAGATGATGCAGGGCGAGAAGGACAAGCTCTTGCAGATGGAGACCAAGCTGCACGAGCGCGTGGTGGGTCAGCAGGAAGCCATTGCTGCGGTGGCCAACGCCATCCGCCGCTCGCGCTCGGGACTGAGTGACCCGAACCGGCCCACGGGCTCGTTCCTGTTCCTCGGCCCCACGGGCGTGGGCAAGACCGAGCTGTGCAAGGCGCTGGCGGGCTTTTTGTTCGACAGCGAAGACCACCTGATCCGTATTGACATGAGCGAGTTCATGGAGAAGCACTCGGTGGCCCGCCTGATCGGCGCGCCGCCCGGCTACGTGGGCTACGAGGAGGGTGGCTACCTGACCGAAGCCGTGCGCCGCAAGCCCTACAGCGTGCTGCTGCTCGACGAGGTGGAAAAGGCCCACCCCGACGTGTTCAACGTGCTGCTGCAGGTGCTGGACGATGGCCGCCTGACGGACGGCCAGGGCCGTACCGTGGACTTCAAGAACACGGTGATCGTGATGACGAGCAACATCGGCTCGCACCTGATCCAGGCCATGGTGGGGCAGGACTCGGAGGACATCAAGGAAGCGGTGTGGGGTGAGCTCAAGAACCACTTCCGTCCCGAGTTCCTCAACCGGATCGACGAGACAGTGGTGTTCCACGCGCTGGATGCGCAGCACATCGCCTCGATCGCCAAGATCCAGCTGCAACTGTTGCAAACCCGGCTGGCGAAGATGGATTTGGAATTGCAGGTGTCGGACGCGGCCTTGGCAGAATTGGCCAAGGTGGGATTCGACCCGGTGTTTGGTGCGCGGCCGCTCAAGCGGGCGATCCAGCAGCGCATCGAGAACCCGCTGTCCAAGCTGTTGCTGGAAGGGCGTTTCCCGCCCAAGAGCGTGATCCCGGTCACCGTGAACCCGGTGCTGGAGCCGGGTGTGTTCCAGTTCGGCGTGGCCCCGCAGGAGTGATGCGGGCCCGGGAAGGGATAGCGGCCCTAGTCAGGGCTGCCATCCCTTCCCCAAGATGTGAAGGAGAGGTGTCGTTTGAATGAATTTGTTGCGGGCGTTGTGCGCCTGTTGCTGCGGGTGGTGGTCATCGCCATGGGCCTGGTGCTGTTCGCCAGCCTGCTGATCGCCATGATGGTGCTGGCGCTGGTGTGGACGCTGCGCGCAGGCTGGGCACGCCTCACAGGCCAGCCGGTGACTCCCTGGGCCATGCGCATGGATCCCCGCACGGGCTTCAGCACCGTGTTTCGCTCCACGGAGCGCTGGTCGTCCGGTCGCCGTGGTCCTGCGCCAGCCGCAGATGACACCAGCGACGAGGCCGCAGCGTCGCGCCGGGGTGGCATCCTGCCTGGCGCCGCCGAGGTCACGGACGTTGAGGCGCGCGAAGTGCGCTGAGGGGGCACTGGCCGGCCGATGCACCGCGCCTTTGGCGGTCCCGCGTGGAGCTGCTTGCGCAGTGAGCCCTTGTACCGGTCTCGCCTGCTTTTTCCGTGACGCGCCTGTCGGGGTGTCTTCTATGATCCGACCATGACACCAGCCGATATCCACGCCCATTTCGATCTTCAACGCCAGGCCAGCCGCGCGCATGTGGATGTGCCGCTGCTCGTGCGCCGTGAGCGGCTGCTGCGCCTTCGCAAGATGCTCGACGAGAATGGCCCCGTGCTGGCAGCGGCCGTGCAGACCGACTTTGGCATGCGTTCGCCACGCCTGACCGAGGTGGCCGACTTCTTTGTGCTGCGCACCCTGCTGTCGCACACGCTGCGCCATCTGGCGAAGTGGATGAAGCCCCGCAAGGTCCATACGCCGATCTACCTGCAGCCGGCCCATGCCTTCATCCAACGCCAGCCGCTGGGCGTGGTGGGGGTGATTGCCCCGTGGAACTACCCGGTGCAACTGGCCCTGGCGCCCGCCATCACGGCATTGGCAGCGGGCAACCGCGTGATGCTCAAGCCCAGCGAGCTGACGCCCCACACTTCGGCCCAACTGGCGTTGCTGGTGGCGCAGTTCTTTGCCCCCGACGAGTTCTGCGTGGTGCAGGGCGACGCCAACCTGTCGGCCCTGTTTGCCTCGTTGCCGTTCGACCATCTGGTGTTTACCGGCTCCACCGCCGTGGGCCGCAAGGTGGCGCAGGCAGCGGCGCAGAACCTGACACCCACCACGCTGGAGCTCGGCGGAAAGTCCCCTTGCATCATCGATGGCCACTGCGACATGGCGGATGCGGCGCTCAAGATTGCGCACGGCAAGCTACTCAACGCGGGGCAAACCTGTATTGCCCCCGACTATGTGCTGCTGCCGCGCGGCCGCGAGGGCGAGTTTGCACAGGCCTACCGGGCTGCGGTGGCGCGCCTGTTCCCCACCATCGAGGGCAATGCCGACTACGCCTCCATCATCACCCCGCGCCACCATGCGCGCCTGCGCACCATGCTGCAGCAGGCACAAACGCAGGGTGCGGAGGTGCAGACCATCGACCCCACCGCTGGCAAGCCGGTGGTCCACACCGTAGGCACGCTGGGCGACGGCGCCAGCCGCCAGATGGCGCCCACGCTGGTGTTTGGCGCCACGTCGCAGATGCAGCTCATGCAGGAGGAGATCTTTGGCCCCATCCTGCCGGTGATCTCGTACGAACGGCTCGACGATGCCATTGCCCACATCAACACCGGGCCACGCCCGCTGGCGCTGTACTGGTTTGGCCAGAGCGAGGCGGTGCAGGCCGATGTGCTCCGGCGCACAGTGAGCGGCGGTGTGACGGTGAACGACACGCTGATGCACATCGCGCATGACAACCTGCCGTTTGGCGGCGTGGGTGACAGTGGCTGGGGCGCTTATCACGGTGAACAGGGCTTTCTGCGCTTTTGCCACCAGAAGTCGGTGCTGGTGCAGTCGCGCTGGGCCATGGGCTCGCTGTTCTACCCGCCGTACGGCGCGAAGTTCGACCAGGTCATGGGGTTGCTGCGGCGCTGGCTGTAGCTGTCCGTTCGTCGTCTTCCTGGGGGGGGCCGCTTGCTGGCGCTGGCTGCGGCTGTGTGATGAGCTGCACCATGGCGTCGCGCAGTTGCCCGGTGGACACGGGCTTGTGCAGCAGCAGCGCAGAGGTGGATTGCGCATCGCGCAGGCGCTGGGGTGATGTGTCGCCCGTCATGATGATCGCTGGAACCGGCGTGCCCAGGTAGGCGCGCAGGGCCTGCAGCACCTGCTTGCCGGTCTCCTCGTGGCGCAGGCGGAAGTCCGTGATGATGAGGTCGGGTGTGATGTCTTCCAGGCATTCGAGCGCATCGGCGCTCGACTCTGCGGTGATGCACTGACAGCCCCAGCTGTGCAGCAGCGATTGCATGCCGATGCGGACGGCTTCGTCGTCATCGATGGCGAGCACCTTCAGGCCCACGAGGTTGCCGGTGTCGGGCGCGGGTGCGGTGTCGTCTTCCAGGGCGCCCTGCCAGCGGTCAAGCCACAGCCGGAACACCGAACCCAGACCCGGCTGTGACAGCACCTCCACCGAGGTGCCCATCTCCCGCGCCAGCCGCTGCACGATGGCCAGGCCCAGCCCCAGGCCCTTGCGGCGGTCGCGTTCGGGATTTCCAAGCTGGTGGAACTCCTTGAAGATGTTCTCCCACTGGCTGCGTGGGATGCCTGGCCCCGTGTCCCAGACCTCCAGCGCCAGGCGCTTGCCGCGCGTGCGGCAGGCAATCAGCACGCCGCCCCGGGCGGTGTAGCGCAACGCGTTGGAGATGAAGTTGTGCATGACCAGCCCGACCAGCGAGCGGTCGGCAAAGGCGGCAGCCGACGTCTCCCGCGTGCGGTACACGAGGCCCGCCGTGTCGGCCTGCACGCCGAACTCCTGCTCCAGCGCCGTCAGCAGTGGCTGCACGGCAAAGGCATCGGGCCGCACTTTCACCACACCGGCTTCCAGCCGCGAGTAGTCGAGCAGGGTGGTCAGCATCTCGGCCGCTGCGCCCGAAGCCGCGTGGGCGTGCCCCAGCACGGTGAGCTGATGGTCGTTGAGCGGGCTGCGCTGCAGGGACTCCAGGAACAGGCCCATGGCATGCAAGGGCTGGCGCAGGTCGTGGCTGGCGGCAGCCAGGAAACGGGATTTGTCGCGGTCGGCCTTCTCGGCGGCCTCCTGGGCCGCCAGTGCGCGTTGCGATTCGGCGCGCAGCTGGGTCACGAGCCGGTCGTTCTCCAGCTTGAGCGCAATGCTGCGCCGGGTGGCCCGGTCGGCGGTGCGCGCCTGCATGCCCGTGAGTGCGTAATAGACACCGGTGAGAAACAGCGCGGGCCACATCACCGGCCCACCGGCCAGCGCCACCGCCATCATCACCCCGCCGATGGCGCAGGTGAGGTAGGTGACATAGGCGCGGTACAGCGGGGCGCCCAGCCCGAGCGCGCCGGACGACACCGTGCTGATGATGCCGATGGCGTAGATGACACTTTCCGCCGTGCCCCAATAGAGCACCACATACCCCAGGCTGCCCCAGCTCAGCCCCATGGCCGCCATGCAGGCGATCAGCTTGCGCGCCGCCTGTGGTGCCGGATCGGTGAAAGGAGCAATGCTGTGCAGGGTGAGATACACCCCGGCCACCACCAGCGTGTGCGACACCAGCCACACCGTGATGGTCTGTGTGTCGGCCACACGCGCCATGACCCACAGCGTGCCGAGCGCGGTGGCCAGCGATGCGAGCAGCGTCATCGGGAAGTTGTGCCGCAGCAGTGCTACCTGCTCGCGCAGCACCTCATCGCGTTCCCAGACCGGCCATCCCCAGCGCGTGGGGGGCTGGATGGCGTCCGACGGCGCCGGCAGGGCCTCAGAGGGAGTCATGCAGCTGGGGAGTGGACAGGCCCAGGCGCTGGGCTGCCAGCAAGGCAGCGCTGCGGCTGTTGACGCCCAACTGCGCAAAGATCGCTGCCACATGCACGCGCACGGTGTTTTCGCTCAGGCCGAGGTCGCGTGCGATGACCTTGTTGGGCTTGCCAGTACACAGCAGCGACAACACGTCGAGCTGGCGCGCGGTCAGCGACGGCGTGTCGGGGCCGCGCGTGGTGGCGCTGTTGCCGCTGTTGATCGGAAAACAGGGCTGCCCCGACAGGGCGCAGGAGATGGCCTCCAAGATGTCTTCGGCGCTGGCGGATTTGGGCAGAAAACCATCGGCGCCACGGGCTCGCGCTTCATGGATCGCATCGGGCGCCACGCTGGCCGAGACCAGCACGATGCGCGCCTTGGGGCAGGCCTGGCGCAGCAGGCGCAGGCCGTCCAGGCCGCTCATGCCGGGCAATTGGATGTCCAGCAGCACCAGATCGGCATCGGCCAGCTGCAGCGCGCAGGCTTCGGCAATGGAGCCTGCCTCGGCAATCGTGCCCACGCGGGGGTGGTCCTGCACGATCAGGCGCAGCCCGGTGCGAAACAGGTTGTGGTCATCCACAAGCAAAAGGCGGGCAGTCATATAGCAAGTATTGCGCACAACGCGCTGTTGCGGACTAGTCCATTTGTGCGATGGACGCTCCGTTGTGCACTTTCTAGACTTTCCGTCAAGCATTGAAAAGCACCTGAGGGGGTGCACACCCACCATCCATCAATGCGCAACCTTCGTTTTTCAAAGGGTTTCTCATGACTGCCAATGCACTTCACCTAGGTTCCGCCGCTTCCGATGTGTCCCGCCACCACAGCGAACGGCGACCGGGGGGCATCGCTTCGCCGCAGGGCAGCGCGGGGCTGGGGGGCAACACGCTGGCCCAGATCGTGGAAGAAAACTGCCCGGGCATGCTGGCATCGGCCGGGGTGGTGATCGAGCACCTGGACGCGCAGGCGGGCACCTGGCAGTTCTCTGCGGACGAGGGGAAAACCTGGCGTGCCATTCGCACCGACCTCATCAACCGCGCTGGCAATCTGGGGCTGGCGCTGGACAGTGATGCGCGGCTGCGGGTTCTGCCTTTTGGGGGCCACCGCGTGAACGGCGCGCGGGTGGCCTTCCATACCGTGGAGCGCCGCCATGGGCAGGGCAATGGTAGTTACCGTGCCTATGCCAGCGACGAGCGCGAGGAGGGGTGTTCGCGCACCGTCACGCTGGTGCTGGGGCTCTCGGCCATCAACGGTGCGCCGCCGATCGTGCATGTCCCGCGCCCCCGCAACAAACGCGCGCTGGTGCAGCGTGCGGCGGCAGCAGCCGGTGCGGCGGGGGCTTCGCTCTCGGGCTCCATGGCGCTGGCCTGAGGCCATGCGCGGCGCCCGCAGCCAGGTTTTGCAGTGCGGCGCAACCCGCAACGCCAGCCACTGATACCCGGCGCTGAAATGCTATGTACACAGGCATTTGAGGGGGCTCCACCGGGGGCTTGAGAGGGGGCCGGACAGGGGGAAAAACCGTTTGCGGCGACAATGCCGGTCCTTTCGTTTTTTCATTCCCCGTTTTCGTTCGGTTTTTTCATGTCCAGTATCCAGGTTCGTCCCGCCACGCTTCGCGATGCCAAAGCCATTGCCCAGATCCATACCGTCTCAGCCCAAGAGGTCTACAAAGGGCTGGTGCCAGACGAGCAGTTGAAATCCATGTCGGTCGAAAAGCGCCAGGCCTACTGGCGCGAGGCCATTGAATATTGCGAGCCCCAGGTCCAGGTGGCCGTGGACGGCGAGAAGATCGTCGGTTTTGTCGGCTACGACCGCTCGCGCGATGAAAAATCCCGCCCCACCACCGGTGAAATCTGGGCCATCTACGCCGCGCCCACCCACTGGAACCAGGGCGTAGGCCTGGCCCTGTGGGATGCCGCCCGCGATGGGCTGCAAGAAGAAGGTTGCACCAACGTTACGGCGTGGGTGCCCCTGCGCAACGAGCGCGCCATCCGGTTCCACGAGCTGGCGGGCTTCAAGCAGGAGCTCTCCACGGCCAAGACGGCCGTGGTGGGGGGCGTCAAGATTGAAGAAGTGCGCCTGAAGCGCCCGATTAATGCATAAGAACGCACAAGGCACTCAATGATCGAATGGAGCCGCCAGGGCCAGATTCAACAAGCCCAGTGGCGCTCCGAGAGCGGAGCCCCGGCCCCGCGCCGGGTCGTCACCGCCGACGATACCTTGGCCGCCGACACGGCCTACCGCATGGCCTGTGAAGGCACCGGCCTGCTGTGGCAGGGCGACTTTCAGAACGCCCGCATGTTGCTGCAGGCGCTGATGCGCCGGGCCGATGCCAAGTCCGGCAAGGGGGGCAAGTCGGCCAAGCCGCGCAAGTCTGCCGCCAAGGCAGCCGAGAAAGCTGCTGCCGCCACACCTGCTGAAGCCTTTCACTTGCACCGCCAGGCGCAGGCGCAGCGCGCGCGGGTGCTGGCGTCGGTGCTCATCCCGCTCGAAGGCGACTACACCATTGACCTGCGCCGTGCACCCGACTGGCGCCAGGCCTGTACCGAGGCCTGGGGCCCGGCCACGGGTGAGCGTTCGGTGGCCACGCTGCGCGAGTTGCTGGGCCTGGTGGGCGCGCACGAGTGGCGCAAAAAGGGTGTGGAAGTGCCCGCCTTGGGCGCGCCCCCGCTCAACCGCATCCACCCGCACTACGGCGTGTTCTCGCCCGTGCGCGGCGAATATGTGGGCTTGGTGGCCGACACCGCGCTGCCCACCAAGACATTGGCCTTTGACATTGGCGTGGGCACCGGGGTGCTGTCTGCCGTGCTGGCACGCCGTGGTGTGCAGCGCGTGGTGGCCACCGACCAGGACCCGCGCGCCCTGGCCTGCGCCCGCGAGAACCTGCAACAACTGGGGGTCATGCCCCAGGTCGAGCTGCTGCAGGCCGACCTGTTTCCGCCGGGCCGCGCGCCCCTGGTGGTGTGCAACCCGCCCTGGCTGCCTGCACGCGCCAGCTCGCCCATCGAACACGCGGTGTACGACGAAGGCAGCCGCATGCTCAAGGGCTTTCTGGCGGGTTTGGCGGACCATCTGGAGCCTGGAGGCGAGGGCTGGCTGATCCTGTCGGACCTGGCCGAACACCTGGGCTTGCGCCCACGCGCGCAGTTGCTCGAGTGGATCGCCGGTGCGGGGCTGGTGGTGCGTGGCCGGCACGATGTGAAACCGCACCACGGCAAGGCGGCCGATGCGGGTGATGCCTTGCACGCAGCCCGCGCGGCAGAGGTCACGTCGCTGTGGCGGCTGGCTGCGGCCTGATGGCTGGCTTGGCGGCGTAGCTGCCTAACCCCCTCTGCCCCTCAAGCCAGGGCTGAAGGCTGCGTGGATTCGTACCGTTCTGGGGGCAGGAGCTGCTCGAACCTTTCGCGCAGGCTGGCAGCGCGTTCGGCCCCTGCGGCCAGCGCCACTTCGTCAAACATGGCTTCGCCCACGTCCAGCATGCTCGCGCGGTCCTTGGCGGCGCGCAGCGCCTCGCGAAACTGCTGCGCCAGCACGGGATCGCGGCGCACAAACAGCCGTTCGCAGGTGTCGAACAGGTACATGCGGGCGCCGGCCAGCGAGCGCAGGGCGTCGCCAGGCTCGGGGCGCTGGATCGACGGCACGTCTTGGGGCATGCGGGGCGCAGCGGAGGGCGGCGGCAGTTCGGCCGGGCCGGCCAGGTAGCCCTGGCGCATGAGGTTGTCGACAATCTGTGCGCCGATGCCGTTGTACATGGCCTGCAAGTCGGACAGCGATTTGCCATCCACCAGGAGCAACAGCGAACGCTCGCGCAGGCTCAGGGTGCGGACGCCGGGCAAGAGTTCCAGGCGGGCTTTTTCGGTTTTTTGTAGCAGCATGGGGGTCTCCATTCACGGGTGAATGGCGGCGATTGCAGCAAGCCGCCATGACGCTGTGATGACCCCGCTACCGCACAATGGCGGGCTGCCCCCGCTCGCAGATTGCTGCGGAAAGTGTGCTTGCTACTTATTTTGTAGCTATTGGCGCTTATCTATCAAGCGCTAGGACCCTGTTTGATTCATTTTTTGGCTGTGTGCTGGCCGTGCCCCGTGCTGGGGTGCAGGTGCGGCGGCCTATCTCGCGATGACCTTGCTGCTTGCCCCGATGGAGGGACTCCTGGATTTTGTGCTGCGTGATGTGCTGACCCGCGTGGGCGGGGTGGACCGCTGCGTCTCGGAGTTCATCCGCATCACCGGCACGCTGTTGCCCGACAAGGTGTTTCTGCGCTATGTGCCTGAGTTGCACAACGGCAGCCGCACGCTGGCCGGCGTGCCGGTGCGTGCGCAGCTGCTGGGCTCCGATCCCGTCTGCATGGCTGAGAACGCGGCGTGCCTGGCAGCCCTCGGGCCCGAGGGGATCGACCTGAACTTTGGCTGCCCGGCCAAGGTGGTCAACCGCCACGGTGGTGGCGCGGCGCTGCTGCAGGAGCCAGAACGCATCGCCTCCGTGGTGGCCGCCGTGCGCCGCGCGGTGCCCCTGCACCTGCCCGTGTCCGCCAAGATGCGCCTGGGCTTCAACGACACTGGGCTGATGCGCGAATGCGCGCAGGCGATGCAAGCGGGCGGCGCTGCCGAGCTGGTGGTGCATGCCCGCACCAAGGCCGACGGCTACCGGCCCCCCGCGTATTGGGAGCACATCCCCGCCATCCGCGCGGCGGTCCGCATTCCTGTGGTGGCCAATGGCGAGATCTGGACCGTGGCCGACGCGCTGCGCTGCCGCGAGGTCTCTGGCTGCGATGCGCTGATGCTTGGGCGCGGCATGGTGGCCGACCCCGGCCTGGCCCGTGCCATCCGCGCTTTGGACGCCGGTCAGCCCGGCGCGGACACCGTGGCCTGGGCCGACCTGCTGCCGCACCTGGCGGCCTTCTGGCAACTGGTGTGTGACGACCTGGAGCCGTGCCAGCGCGCGGGGCGGCTCAAACAATGGCTCAACCTGCTGCGCAGGCGCTTCCCGGAGGCCGAGGTGGCCTTTCAGCATGTGCGCACGATGACAGACCAGCGGGCGATCACCGCATGGGTGGCGGCGCTGCGCTGCGCTGCTGTCAACGCAGACTAGAGCAGGTGGTCGGGCGCCAGCGGGCCCAGCAGTTGCAGCATCAGCCGCAGCGGGGCGCTGGCATCGGGTTCGGTGGTGGCATCCGGCAGGCCACTGCCCTCGGGGGCGTGCCACACCAGCTGGCCACCATTGCGCAACTGCACCTGCCAGGCGGCTTCGCGCAGCGCGGTTTCGATCTGCGTGGTGGCGCGGCGCGACAGGTCGCTGCTGCGGATCAGCAGCGCGATCTCTGTGTTCTGGCGCTGCGAGCGGATGTCCAGGTTCATCGAACCCACCACCAGCAGGCGGCCATCCATGATCAGGAGCTTGGAATGCAGCATGGCGCGCGAGCTGCCCACGGAGCCAGCAGCACCGTTGTTGTCACGCCCCCCCGTGCTGCCCGTGGAGCCGAGTGCCCCGCGCAGAACACCCGTGAGCTCGCTGCGCATCTCGTACAGCTCGACGCCCATGGCCAGCAGATCGGGTCGGTGGCGCGCATAGCCTGCGTGGGCAATGGGCGCATCGTTGGAGGCCAGTGAGTTGGTGAGCACCCGCACCCGGACGCCCCGCGCGCGCGCGGCCGCAAAGGCTTGCTTCATGTCGGGACCCGGCACGAAGTAGGGCGAAATGATGAGCAGATCGCGCCGCGCCTGGCCCATGAGGTGCAGCAGGCCATCCACCACGGTATCGGTCTGGGCGTCGAGGGTGTTGCTGTCGGGTGGCGGCGCGGCCGTGGCACCAGGTGCGGCGCCGTTTGCCGAGGCGGGCGCCGGGGGCTGGGGAGACACGGGCCCCACGGAAGCGGGCGGAGCTGGGTTTGTTGGCGCCGTCGCAGGCGCGTGTGCCGCGCCGCGCGACACGACGGCCAGGGGAGTGGCACGGGACGGGGGCTTTTCAGGCAGCGTGGCCGAGGAAGTGCCATCGGGCGGGATCTTGGCAGGCTTGTCCACCAGCACCGCCGCTGGTGCCCAGGTGAACTGCGCTTGCGCCAGGTCCATGGGCTGGTAGTCCCAGATGCGTGCGCGCTGTGCGGCGGTGGTGCGCCGGCCGTCTTCCACGGGCTGGCGGTCGGGGGCCAGGGCTCCCCCCTGGCCCGCGATGCGGTCCCGCTGTGTGGCGTCGGCGCTGCGCATGCGCTCGCGCAGGATGTCCAGCTCCTCCCGCGTGACCAGCGATTGCACAGGGTAGGCGCGCTCGTTGTTCCAGTAGCTGTCGAAACTGCGGGAAAGATCCTGCACCACAGGCCCTGCGGCCAGCACGTCCAGATCCACAAAGTTGCCAGAATCGGCATTGCCGAAGTAGGCATCCCCCAGGTTGCGTCCCCCGGTGACGCCCATGGCGTTGTCGGCGACGAAGAGTTTGTTGTGCATGCGCTGCTGCACGCGCGAAAAGTCGCCCAGCGCGCTGAACATGCGCCCCAGCGGCGAGCCACGCGCCCCTGTGAGCGGGTTGAACATGCGCATCTCGATGTTGGGCACAAAGGCCAGGCGCATTACCTGTGCATCACGGCCCACGCTGTGAAAATCGTCCAGCAACACCCGCACCCGCACGCCGCGCCGGGCCGCAGCGACCACGCTCAGCAAAAGCCGCTCGCTGCTCGCATCGGCGTGGATGGCGTAGTACTGCAGGTCCAGCGTTTTCTGCGCGGCATCCACCAGCGCCAGGCGGCTGCTGTAGGCCGCCTGCGGTCCGCTGAGCAGCAGGAACCCCGAGGGGTGGCGCCCGCCCACCGATGCCCGGCGCTCTTCTACCAGTTGGCCCAGGGCCGTGCCTGCGGGGGATTCCAATGCATTCGACACTGGCCGGTCCACGTCCTTGGGCAGGCCTGCGCAGCCGCTGATGGTCACCCCAAGGCAGAGGGCCAGGATTGCCAGCCAGCCGCGGCGCGCGGTGGTGCCCGGAAATGCAGGAGCGGCGAGGGCAGAGGGCAATGCAAGCATGGCGCGATTGTGACCGTGCGGCGGTGGCCGCGCTTGTCAGACGCGGCGCCAACACCATCGCCATCGTGGCCGGGCCAGGCCGGGTGTGCGCTTTCGGCGCTCCGGCTTCCCGGCGCTGCGTTTACCAGCTCACTTCGCGGTCTGGCGTGGCGCTGATCTTGTGGATCGACAGGTCGGCCCCGTCAAATTCCTCTTCCTGCGTGAGCCGCAGGCCCACGGTGCTCTTGAGGATGCCGTACACCACAAAGCCCCCCACCAGCGCCCAGGCCACGCCCAGGGTGGTGCCGATCAGCTGGGCCGAGAGGCTCACACCACCCAGCCCGCCCAACGCCTTGTTGCCGAAAATGCCCGCAGCCAGTCCGCCCCACGTGCCACAAAGGCCATGCAGCGGCCATACGCCGAGCACATCATCGATCTTCCAGCGGTTCTGCGTGAGCGTGAACATCACCACAAAGATGGCCCCCGCCACGGCGCCTACCACCAGCGCGCCCAGCGGGTGCATCAGGTCAGAGCCTGCGCACACGGCCACCAGCCCGGCCAACGGGCCGTTGTGCACAAAGCCAGGATCGTTCTTGCCCAACACCAAGGCAGCCAGCGTGCCGCCCACCATGGCCATCAACGAATTGACGGCCACCAGGCCGGAGAGCTTGTCCACGGTCTGTGCGCTCATCACATTGAACCCAAACCATCCCACCACCAGCACCCAGGCGCCCAGGGCGAGGAAGGGGATGTTGGAGGGTGGGTGCGCAGAGATCGCACCGTCCTTGCGGTAGCGGTTGGCGCGCGAGCCCAGCAGAATCACGGCGGGCAGGGCGATCCATCCGCCCATGGCATGCACGACGATGGAGCCCGCAAAGTCGTGGAACTCTTCGCCCGTCAGTCCCTTGATCCAGGCCTGCACTCCAAAGTGCTGGTTCCAGGCAATGCCTTCAAAGAACGGATACACAAACCCCACAATGACCGCCGTGGCTATCAACTGGGGCCAGAACTTGGCCCGCTCCGCGATCCCGCCCGACACAATCGCCGGAATGGCTGCCGCAAAGGTGAGCAAGAAGAAAAATTTGACCAGCGCATAACCGTTTTGCTGCGTCAACGATTCCGCACCCACGAAGAAGTGCGTTCCGTACGCCACGCTGTAGCCGACCACGAAATACACCACGGTGGACACCGAGAAATCCACTAGGATCTTGACCAGCGCATTCACCTGGTTTTTTTTGCGAACCGTGCCCAGTTCCAGAAAGGCAAACCCTGCATGCATGGCCAGCACCATGATGGCCCCCAGAAGAATGAACAGGGCATCTGTGCCCTGTTTGAGTGCTTCCATAACATCCTCGCGCGATTGGTTGATCTGTTCTGGTGCGTTTTAAACCTATTCACCAGATTTGCACCAAATTGAAGCAAAAACCGCGCCAGACGATGGTGCGTTGTTTTGCACCGTTTTGGTGTGGTGAAGCGAAATGTGGGCGCATTGGCGCGAACTGGGTATGGACTCGCCAAGTGCCTGGTGTGGGAGCGTGCACTTCGCGTGTGGTGGGACGAAGGACGCAGGGGGCCTTGCTGCAAACTCCAGTTCTGAAACAAGCAGGGCTCTAGCGCTTATTGGGTAAGCATTTGTTGCTATAAAAAATAATAGCGATTGAGTGGGTTTTTCACTTTCTATCTCTTTCCCCCAGCGCGAAA
Organism: Acidovorax sp. Root275; assembly: GCF_001428965.1. NCBI lineage: Bacteria > Pseudomonadati > Pseudomonadota > Betaproteobacteria > Burkholderiales > Comamonadaceae > Acidovorax > Acidovorax sp. Root275. The sequence continues at coordinate 865,695 of NZ_LMJH01000008.1, forward strand.
CCAACCCAAACTGCGTGGTGTGGCGTTGCCCGGGCGCTGCATGGCCGCGCATGCTGAACCGATGAAAGGAGATAGTGCAAGAGGGGGCGTAGGTTCTTTTTGAACGCGCCCAGTGAGGCTGTGACGCCAGACCATTGCCATCTTTTGACTAGCGCCAACCCCGACTCACCAGTCCATCCACAGGCGGTGATTGGTAGGTAGGGCTCTATCGGAACTCTAGAAGCTATCGCGCCCCTGCACGCGGGCCACAATGCGCAGATCCGCCCCCAGGGTGTCTACGGATTTGAATTCCAGCGCCAGGCCATCGGCCAAGGCTGTCAGTGGGCCAAAGTCTGCAATGCCACGCCCCGTACCCAAAAGCCGTGGTGCCAGGTACAGCAACAGCTCATCAACCAGACCTTCTCGGACCAGAGAGCCATTGAGCTTGTGCCCGGCCTCTACATGCAGCTCGTTGATGCCCCTTGTGCCAAGGTCCCGGAGCATTGCCGAAAGATCGACTTTGCCGTTCGCATTGGGCAAATGGATCAAGGTTGCCCCACGGGCTTGCAAGGCCGCCTTCTTGGCTTCGTTTTCGGAGGCCGTGTAGACCAAGCAGTCACGCCCATCCATCAACAGATTGGCATCCGTGGGCAGCTGCAGCTGGCTGTCCACCACCACAACATGGGGTTGGCGTGGCGTAGGCACTTCGCGGACGTCAAGCCGAGGGTTGTCATCCAACACGGTGCCGATGCCCGTCAAGATAGCGCACGCCCTGGCCCTCCACGCATGTCCATCCGCCCGCGCCGCACGAGACGTAATCCACTGGCTGGCGCCATTGTTGAGGGCGGTGGTGCCGTCCAGAGAGCTTGCAACTTTCAGCCGAACCCAGGGCGTACCCCGGATCATGCGGCTGAAAAAACCAATGTTGAGTTCTCGGGATTCTTCAGCCCCCGGGCCGACCACGACCTCCACGCCTGCTGCACGCAGCCGATCAAAACCATGCCCCCCCACCAGCGGATTGGGGTCGGCAATGGAGGCAACCACTTTGGCGATCCCCGCCTGAATCAGTGCATCGCAACAGGGGCCGGTTCGCCCGTGGTGGGAGCAGGGCTCCAATGTCACATAGGCCGTCGCCCCTCTAGCATCAAGTCCCTTGTCGGCAACGTCGCGCAGGGCCATGACTTCTGCGTGAGGGCCGCCTGCGCGTTGCGTGAAGCCCTGGCCTATCACGTAGCCATCCGGCGCCACGAGTACGCAGCCAACGTGAGGGTTGGGGTTGGAAATAAAAAGCGCCTGGGTGGCGAGCCCAAGCGCTTGGTGGATGTGTGAGGGCGCTTTGTGAATCATGGCGCCCACGATGGTAGCTCAGCGGCTATTTGTTCCAGCAGGTGGCGTCAAAACCGGCATCGGTTTGGATCAGACCATTTGCTCCTCGAACACCGGTGTGTGTGAGCGTGTAGGTGCCACATTTGTCCCCGACTTGGGGCGTACCAGCCTTAGGTGTTGCTGTCAGCGTGAAGGACGTTGTGGTTGCTGGGCCTCCTATTGCAATGGCATACCGCTTTGTGCTGTCCGCCGCCCAAGTCAGAGTAGCTGGAAGCGCCGTGGGGTAGTTTCCTGTTGCCGTGGAAGCCCTCTCCAACCACTGCTGAGCCTGCAGTAGTCCAGCACGGGCGTCTGCACGGTGCCCGCGTCGGATGTACTCGCTGTAAGAAGGTATGGCAATTGCGGTGAGGATGCCGACGATTGCCACCACAATCATCACTTCGATCAGCGTGAAGCCCTGTTGCTTTGGGTGCATTTGATTTTTGCTCCTTGGTTGGAGGGCTGATTATTGCAGCTGGCGCCAGCTGGGACGTGCAGGTTGTTCGGGCATGCGCGCAAGCGGGTCAGGCTTGTTGTCTCCACCGGAGAGCGTAATAGTTTTCTTGCCGGCAACATTGCTAATTGCTCCGGGAGGCAGTGTCATGCGAGAAACGCCATCGTCAGTGGTGTTATAGAAGCCATCACCATTACGATCCATCACTTGAACACCTGGCTTTTTTCCATCCATGATATTGAGCAATGTAAGGTAAGCTTTTTCAGGTGTCCCTGCTGGCTCACAAGTTTCGTCAGTAGAACCATTGCCTCCATACGCTGGAGTGACTGAAAATACCATCAGGTTATTGCTGCCATCGAAGAAGCTCATCGGGCGAAGCACCCGTTCGCTCGTCACCTGAAAATTGAAGTACCAGCCTTTTTTAACGGGTCCTTTGGTTGGATCATAGTTGACATCATTCTGGGTCATTTGCCAGAATCTGCGAGCAGAACTCGTGCCCTGCCCTGCGATTCCTGTTGTATTCACCATATCTTGCTTGACCAGGTCGCTTGTACCCACAATAGCAGTAGGAATCACACCATCGTCTGCAGTATCAGTATTTACAACAAGCTTGCCGGAAACAATTTTGTAGTGTGTGTTGTCTAATATCGAATAAACGGATTGTACGTCCGTGCTACTGCGATCATTGTCAGTAAGGTTTGCCCCGGTGCCAAAGGCGACCATCATGCCACCAGCACCACGGTCATTGGCTTTGACGGTGGGTGGTGCAGTAATTGGTTGCCGTTTTCCAGAATATGTTGCCGTAAACAGGGGTTTGCAAATAGATGTTTTCCAGGCGCAGGGTGTCGCGTCCGTACTTCCCCATGACGCCACCGACCATACATTGGCATTTGGGCTTGTAAGGTCGAATTTCCAGAGGTTTCCCTTCAGATCACCCGCATATACAATATCTACTTTGCCATCGCTATTAATGTCCACCGTTTTGGGTGCCGACAAACCATTGGCTAGCACATTCGTATCAGTTGTAATATTGACTGGGACGCTGACTGCTTGATTTCCAGTTGCCACAATTTTTACCAACTCTTTGAGTCCATCCAAATATTGAATCAACAATACCGGGCGCTCATTTTTGCTGTTATAGCCATTGCCCATAATGACAGCCCACCGATTGTCGTTCATCATAACGACTTGGCTTGCCTTGAATGGATTGTTATCATCCATAACGGGCGGGTGGAAAATGTGTCCAATATCTTCATCATCGCTGCCAGCTGTCAATGGCGCACTGGGGTGCAGTGTTTTATCCATGACTACCAAGTCTTTGGCATTTATGGTAGCAAACGTCGTTGCTGGTGTGCCTGACTTCCCGCCGGGCTGGGTTACATCGAGCACGAAGTAGCCCTTGCCTCCTGCGCCCAAGGAGCCAATCAGCAGAGTTCGCCAATCAGGAGGTGAGGCATTGTCTGCAAGATTCACATCCCCGGTAAATGGAGAGCCATCCACATAATAGCGATGTGTATAGCCGGGATCACTCAGCTTGGTAAGTTCTGGAATAACAGCTTTGGGAATATATGCAATTTGTTCTTCTCCGTCTACCCCAGAAAATCCGTGCAACATACCATCATTGCCACCCACATAGACCATAGGGAGTCGGTTTTTATGTGTGGAGACAAAAGTTTTGTAGCCCTTGAAAGAATAGTTGCTAGCAGGCTTGTCCACGTACCAGATACTGGAATTTCCAATATCTCCCTGGCGCGAGTCGCGCACACGAAATGGCTTGCTCACAGTGCCTTCTTCGTAGGTTCGCTCGCCCCGTATGAAGTTGGTGCGCTTTTCCCCGAGGCTACCATCGTCAAGCAGGGTCTTCTGGGTTGCACTCAACTTTGTAGTACCGATTTCCCATTCGAAAGACACCCCTTTGTTGGTGTCATCATTTGTGGTGAGAATTACGCGGGTCGATACGTCACGAGCATCCAATTTGTTTGCTGTGGTCTTGTGGGTACTGCCACTGACTACGCCCCATCCGGGGTCCGGTATTGTATTGCCTGCAGTATCAATTTTATCAGCCTTTACATATCCAGACCACTTCTTTGGATCGTAACCAGCAGTAAATCGCTGTAAATCCGTCCGTATATTGGTGCTGGAACTCGCTGCCATACTGGCAACATCTGCTGTATTTTCAAGATTAATATTTTCGAGAATCTTCTTGAAAGCTTCTTTAAGGTCGTATTTTCGGCCAGGCCCGGTAGGGTAGAATTTTCCGCGGCTATTAATTGCAATGTGCCAAAGTTCGGCAGGGTTGTTTGCATTCAAATTTTGCAGCACCGTTGGCACCCAAGAAACTGTACCGGCAACTAGTTTTGAATAGTCGCCACCTGCCCCGTAATTGTCGTCATCTACCATCGACCATTTTGGAGCGTTCGGCCATGAATAAGCGCCGGTGCCATATCCGATCGTATAATTTACGAGATGCTGCCATGTTGCAGGATTGTGCTTTGGATTCCAGTATCGCTGCAGGGTTGTTGAACCAAAGGTCTCCGTGGCTGGGACGCCGTCGGTGGTACTTGGTTTAACTAAGTTATCAATTCCTGTTTGTAGATCCTCACGCCACATTCTCATGGCCCAATCTGCCAAAAGATCCCCTTGCGCCCCACGGTACACATTGGTCTGATCAGATGCCGTATCGTAGGTCTGTCCGTCAGGAAGTGCATAATTTGCATTATCTGCTTCACCTGGCAATTCACTTGCAGCGTAGCCGTTCCAACCACCGTCAGTCATAAAGATATGGTATGAGCGGCGGCAGCCCAAATAGGGCTCTTCCTTCACGCCGGGCGTGTATGCCCAGGGGCTGCTAATGCTCTTACCTACTTTCATGTAGGTATAAGCTTGCTTCATCATTTTGTGGGACGGTGTGCCGTTGTTTGATGTCAGCGTGCTGGCAAAGCTCAGAAAATTGGTTCGATGTGCATCATCGAGAACTTTCATTGAGTTCACGGCACCTACCGCAAGGCTACCGGCCCCTGGCGAACCGCCATTGTTGTGCATTGCCTGCCATGACAAGCGAATTTTCCCGTCAGGCAGGAGGAGCTTATCGTTGAACACAGTTGCTAGAGCCTCTTTCAGGCGGAACATTTTGGTTTTTGTATCTCCCCCTCCCACTACTTCATCCATACTGCCGGAATCATCCACAGACAGGACGACATTGGGGGTTGGGGGTATGGAGACCAAACCAGGGGGTAGGGTTGAAAAATCCAGAGGGGCAGCCAATGTAACTTGGGGGGTGCAAACGGCGGCAATCAATGCGGCGATGGCAGTTTTTTTGAATAGTGGTGAATTTTTCATGGGATTCTCCGATCAGTTCTTCATCTTCTGACGAACAAAAGTTGACTGCAATACAACTTGTGTACTTGGTTTTAGCCCTCTAGCTACAGCCGTGATTCGGTATGCAACACTTGGCAAAAGATTTAGTGCTAGGCTGTTAGATCCGTTGGTGATAAGGCCTGTATTTCCCGCATTATTGTCATACGGGAGGATTTCAATCCAATACCAACCACCTTTTGCAGCGTCGTCTCCTGGTTGGTTTAGCTTTAGAATCGGGTTGCTTTTTGTCCCGGCTTCAGCGCCCGTGAATTGCCCATACCGGGCGCCAATCCCATCTGCCATCAATGTCGTCAAGGTGGCAGCGTCATTCCAAAAATCCTGATTGCCTGTTCGCTTCAAGCATATACCTTTGATGCATTTTGTTGTAGCAGAATCTAATTCGCTCAGAATATCCCCAATTTCCTTGTCCTCGGTAGGAATCCATACTTTGTTTACTACGGAGTCTGGAACTCTGCATATCTCGGGTTTCCCCGCATTGGGGGCGCAAGCGGTTCCATCAGGTCGTTCACCTCGGATATCAAATTCCGCATCTTGTATGAGTGCTTGAGCGGCCTCAAATGCGCGTTGATAGTCTGCATCGTTACCAACAATCATTTCGTTGAAAAGAGACGTTCGAGATCCCCATAGCGCCAGCAAAGCTGACAGCATGACGATAACAATTACAACGAACAATGAAATACCGCGTTGATATTGGGTAGATTTTTTTGACATGCTTTGCATGATGATTTTATCCGTAAATCAACCTGTGAGCCCTTGACTTCGCAGCTGGTACGTTGTGCGGAAAGTCAGGTGGAGACGGTTTTTTCGATTGGTAGGAAGGCTGCCCGTACCGCTCATATTGACTGCAGCGCCATCGCAACCGGTATAAGAGCTCCCGGCGGGCATATCAATAGGCTCGTCACCATAGAGTACGACACATATGTCAGCACCATAGACAGTGTTCCAGGCCGCACCAATTGCGGCCGCATTGACAGTTTGTATCTTTGGTATACCTGTATTGCTATCTGTTTGGCGGAGGTAATTGACTTGGAGGTCTGCGACATTGCGAGCAAGGGCCTGGGATCCGATGCCAGTTCCCGCGCATCGAAATTCGTTGCTCTGCACGACAAACTGACTTTGGATAACATTTTGTTCAAGTGGCGCTACTGGTAACGTGGGCGCATTGGCCAGGCAATCGCGAAAGAATGACACATTGGAGGCGGAAGTGAAGCTGGGTTCTGCGTAATTCTGGTAAGCTACTGACAGCTTGTATTCCGAACCGGTTGGTGAATCTTTTCCCGAAATCGGTGGTGTAGAAGCGGTTACCGAGTGAAGTGTTTCATCGGGAGTGAATGCCACCACATCTGCTGCATCGATGGGATCGGCTGGCCCCTTATTGGCAGCCAAATCTAAGCGCATCGAGCCTGCTTGCCGCAGTTGTTGTCCAATAATTCGAAAAATGTAAGATGCTTGTTGCTGAATTTGGCTGGCGTCACTGACAGTGCCAGAAACTCCACGCGAAATCATCAGTGCGCCAGCTGCAACGGCAATAGTCATCAGGCCAATGGTGATTCCAACCAACAACTCAACCAATGTGGCACCCCGTTGGGAATTTGTAGGTAAATACTTTGGAGGATAAAAGTTTTTCATATTTCAAACTCCAGGGCAAAAAGTCTGCATCATGGTAGGCCCACCCATGGTGTACGGTGCACAGCGCGCTGTTAATTGAATGTATTGAAGATGACAAATGCTATTTGCTGGACAAGAAACGCTACCAGTTTCAGTATTTGTTATTTTAAAAATTGTGGCGGTTCCTGTGTCTTTTTCATTTTCGCGCCAACTGACCATGACTCCTAATTGTCGATTGTTGTTGGCAACAGTTTCATCAGGCACAGTGAAGATATTGACATCTGCATTTGGTAGTGCACTGATAACATCTTGACGCCATCTGGAGACGTCATAGAGCGCCAATTGTTGGGAGTTGCAAGGAAGGCTTTTGCAATCAACGGGCGCCGTAGGTGTAGCACCCCAGTTCATTAAATAACTGTTAAAATTTCCTAGTGCATTTGGGTTTACTTTGGTGTGCTCGCTCAAGTCTTCAATCAGTCGAATGGCTTGAGCGCGTCGTACACCTGTCTGTGTATCTGCAAGTGTGCGAAGTTGCACGCCCAAAATTCCCAATATACCCAGTGCTGTAACGACAATGGCGACGAGCGATTCAATCAGACTGACGCCGCGTTGTTGATTGTTTTTCACGGACATGAGACCGTTCCTTTCGTTGTCTTGATTCGGCCGCCTGACGTGATGCATAAAGCCGTCGCATGCCTTGATGCCACGCCCAGCGGTTCTGGCACTACGTTGAAGCTGGCGGCCCCAAGTCCTCCGATTTGGCCCCAGCGATCCACCTTGTAGAACGCGCCGCCTGCAATATGATTAACAGTGACATTGGATAGGGCTGGAAATGTCTGCAAAATCACATCGGTTCCATTCAGAGTCCCATCGTCATTAGCATCTGTAAAAACAATCCACCCACATTGCCATTCTTCAACAGGTGTTGTGGCGCAGTTTTTTCTGACAGAAACGAGACCTCCTCGCTTGATCGCCTCAGAACGAGCAAAATAAATGCTATTGGTGATCTCTTCGGTTGCGCCTCTCACACGGAAACCGTCCATCAAATCTCGAAAGCTGGGTCCGGCCAAAGCTGCCAAGATGGCCACGATGGCTACAACAACCATCAATTCGATCGCCGTAAAGCCATGGCTTGGTCGAGCGCGCAGGTGCCAGCGGGGTAGGGGGAGTAGTTTTGATGCTCGCATGGCGTGATCCTACGAAGATAAGATGTGTGGGAGTTGCGTGAGGTGACAAGTGGCACCCACACACCGACGAGAGGCTGGACTTTTGTCTGTCACTTGCTCGTGTAGCCTCTGCAGGCTCCCGCATTGTGTAAGCCTCGGCACTCCCGGAGCATGCGGCGATCACGTTCGGCTGCTGTCTCTTCGGAGGTGCTGCGTTGATACGTGACCTTGTTCACGTTTTTCTTCTTGGGAGAAGTTTTTGATGCGGGTGTGTCATTGCTTATTGGGCGCTTGGCCTGTGTGGAGCTTGTGCCCGTGAGCATTCCTAGCGCGATGCTTGCGGCCAGCAAGGCGCGTATGCCCTGGCGCAGGATGTGGACAGGAGTGTGGGGTGGGGAGGCCTTGGTTTGCATCATGGGTTTCCGGTTTGAGGCGATTGAATAAGCCGTAGTGTTTCAGGATCAGGTGGCGCTTGGCAAGGTTCAAATGCTGCTGGGCTATAATCGAAGGGTTTTGCATGGTGCAAGACGCACGCCTGTGGCCGTTCCAGCTGCTGGCGCAAGTAAAAATCACGGCCCAGCTAGCTTTGCGGGCCTCATTCAAGGAAAAACAATGATCGCATCCTCCATCAAGGCCGAAGTCGTCAAGGCGAACGCCCGTGCTGCCAATGACACTGGTAGCCCAGAAGTGCAAGTGGCCCTGCTGACCGCCCGCATCAACGAACTGACCCCCCACTTCAAGACGCATGCCAAGGACCACCATGGTCGCCGTGGCCTGCTGCGCATGGTGAGCCGTCGTCGCAAGCTGCTGGACTATCTGAAGGCCAAGGACGCTGACCGTTACACCGCGCTGATCGCCAAGCTGGGTCTGCGCAAGTAATTTTCATTGCATGCGAAAACGCCTGGGTTAGTCCGCTAGCTCAGGCGTTTTTTACTTCGGAGCCGCAAAACAGAGCGAAGCTGTGTCATTCCAATGGGGCTGTTGTCACGCGCTGGCAGGCAGTTCCACTGGAATGGCATCGTGTTCTGAATTGCCCTCCAGAACAATCTGGTAGTGCGCTACCAGCTATCAAAACAGGAGCTGAACATGAGCATTTTCAACAAAGTCACCAAGACCTTCCAATGGGGTGATAAGACCGTCATCATGGAAACGGGCGAAATCGCCCGCCAGGCCTCCGGCGCTGTGCTGGTGAACATTGACGACACTGTGGTGCTGGCCACCGTGGTGGCGTCCAAGGGTGCCAAGCCTGGCCAGGATTTCTTTCCCCTGACCGTGGACTACATCGAGAAGACGTACGCCGCTGGCAAGATCCCCGGCAGCTTCTTCAAGCGCGAAGCCAAGCCCAGCGAGCACGAAACCCTGACCAGCCGCCTGATCGACCGTCCGATCCGTCCGCTGTTCCCCGAAGGTTTCTTCAATGAAGTGCACGTGGTGATCCACACGGTGTCGCTGAACCCCGAAGTGGACGCTGACATCGCTGCTTTGATCGCCACCAGCGCAGCCCTGGCCATCTCCGGCATCCCGTTCAACGGCCCCATTGGTGCCGCACGCGTGGGCTACATCAACGGCGAATACGTGCTGAACCCCGGCCAGACTGCGCGCAAGAACTCGCAGATGGATCTGGTGGTGGCTGGTACCGAAGCTGCTGTACTGATGGTCGAATCCGAAGCCCAGCAGCTGTCTGAAGAAATCATGCTCGGCGCCGTGGTGTTTGGCCATGAGCAAGGCAATGTGGCCATCAACGCCATCCACGAACTGGTGCGTGAAGCCGGCAAGCCCGTGTGGCAGTGGGAAGCCCCCGCCAAGGACGAAGCCCTCATCGCCAAGGTGGTGGCACTGGCCGACGACAAGCTGCGCGCTGCCTACCAGATCCGTAACAAGCAAGCCCGTACCCAAGCTTGCCGCGAAGCCTACGCGGCGGTGATGGCTGCGCTGAAGGCCGATGGTGTCGAATTCGACGCTGTCAAGGTTGAAGGCATGTTGTTCGACATCGAAGCCGGCATCGTGCGCAGCCAGATCCTGGCCGGCGAGCCCCGCATCGATGGCCGTGATACACGCACCGTGCGCCCCATTGAGATCCGCGGCAGCGTGCTGCCCCGTGCCCACGGTTCTTCGTTGTTCACGCGCGGCGAAACCCAGGCGCTGGTCGTGACCACGCTGGGCACCGAGCGTGATGCACAGCGCATCGATGCGCTGGCTGGCGAGTACGAAGACCGCTTCATGATGCACTACAACATGCCTCCCTTCGCCACCGGCGAAGTGGGCCGCATGGGCTCGACCAAGCGCCGCGAAATCGGCCACGGTCGTCTGGCCAAGCGCGCGCTGGTTGCTGTGCTGCCGACCAAGGAAGAATTCCCCTACACCATGCGTGTGGTGTCGGAAATCACTGAGTCCAATGGTTCCTCGTCCATGGCTTCGGTGTGCGGCGGCTGCCTGTCGCTGATGGATGCCGGCGTGCCCATGAAGGCCCACGTGGCCGGTATTGCGATGGGGCTGATCAAGGACGCCAACCGTTTCGCCGTGCTGACCGACATCCTGGGCGATGAAGATCACCTGGGTGACATGGACTTCAAGGTGGCGGGTACCACGGGCGGTATCACGGCCCTGCAGATGGACATCAAGATCCAGGGCATCACCAAGGAAATCATGCAAGTGGCACTGGCCCAGGCCAAGGAAGCGCGCATGCACATTCTGGGCAAGATGCAAGAGGCCATGGGCGAAGCCAAGACCGAGGTGTCGAACTTCGCGCCCAAGCTCTACACGATGAAGATCAACCCCGAGAAGATCCGTGACGTGATCGGCAAGGGCGGCGCCGTGATCCGTGCGCTGACCGAAGAAACTGGCTGCCAGATCAACATCGAGGAAGACGGCACGATCACCATCGCCGCGACCGATGCGGCCAAGGCCGACGAAGCCAAGAAGCGCATCGAGCAGATCACAGCTGAAGTCGAGATCGGCAAGATCTACGAAGGCCCTGTGACGAAAATCCTGGACTTCGGTGCATTGATCAACCTGCTCCCCGGCAAGGACGGCCTGCTGCACATCAGCCAGATCGCCCACGAGCGCGTTGAGCGTGTGGGTGACTACCTCACCGAGGGCCAGATCGTGAAGGTGAAGGTCATGGAGACCGATGAAAAGGGCCGCGTCAAGCTGTCGATGAAGGTGCTGGCCGAGCGCCCCGCCGGCGGTAGTGATCGCCCTGCGCCTGCCGAGCGCGGTGATCGTGAGCCACGCCGCGACCACAGCCGTGACGGTGGTCGTCAGCCAGCGGATCAGCAACAGCAATCGCAGCCTTCGGAAAACGGTTCCGGGCAGATCGTCGGCTGATTGGGTTATTTGCTATTGATTTTGTAGCTGCTTGCGCTTTTAGATAAAGCGCAAGCGGCCAAAATCACTCAAATACCAAATTCTCCGAGGAGTCGCAACATGCGCGCAGTCGAGATCACATCCTTTGGTGGGCCTGAAGTATTGCGCCTGGGTGAGCGGCCCGTGCCGCAACCGGGCATTGGTGAGTTGCTGATTCGCGTTGCTGCCAGTGGCATCAACCGCCCCGATGTGCTCCAGCGGATGGGGCACTATGCCCCACCGCCGGGCACCTCGGATCTACCGGGCCTGGAGGTTGCGGGGGTGGTGGAGTCGGGTGACGCTTTGGCCATGGCCGAGGCGGGCATTCGGGTAGGTGACCGCGTTTGTGCTCTGGTGGCGGGTGGTGGCTATGCTGAGTGGTGTGTGGCGCCGGTCTTGCAGTGTTTGCCGGTGCCTGAGGGCTTCAGCGACGTGGAGGCGGCCTCGCTGCCGGAGACGTTCTTTACCGTATGGAGCAACGTGTTCGACCGGGGGCGCTTGCAGGCGGGAGAAAGCCTGCTTGTGCAAGGTGGCACCAGCGGTATTGGTGTGACTGCTGTGCAACTGGCACGCGCTTTTGGCGCGACGGTCATTGCGACGGCTGGCAGCGACGAGAAATGCGCCGCATGTTTGCAGTTGGGTGCCCACCATGCCATCCACTACAAGTCGCAGGACTTTGTGGCAGAAACCAAGCGCATCACGCAAGGCAAAGGCGTGGATGTGGTGCTGGATATGGTTGCCGGGGACTATGTAGCACGCGAGGTGGAGTGTCTGGCTGAAGATGGCCGCCTTGTCATCATTGCGGTGCAGGGTGGGGTCAAGAGCGATTTCAACGCGGGGCTGGTGCTGCGCAGACGGTTGACGATCACTGGGTCTACCTTGCGCCCGCGCTCTGTGGCGTTCAAGGGGGCCATTGCTCGTGCACTGCGAGAGCATGTGTGGCCTCTGCTGGTGGCGGGGCGTGTGCGGCCAGTCATCCACAGCACGTTAGTGGTGGCAGAGGCTGCCAAGGCCCATGCGCTGATGGAGTCGAACCAACACATTGGCAAAATTGTTTTGACGTGGTGATCATGAAAAGCAAGAAAAAACTCATCGCAGGCAACTGGAAGATGAACGGCAGCCTGGTTGCCAACGATGCTTTGCTGAAAGGCATCATGGCGGGGTTGGCTGACGCGGTTTGTGATGTGGCCGTTGCTGTGCCGGCGCCTTACATAGCGCAGGTGCAGGCTTCCACGGCTGGATCTGTGGTGGCTGTGGCTGCCCAGGATGTATCGCCGCACGAGGTCGGGGCATACACCGGTGAGGTGTCGGCCTCCATGTTGAAGGACTTGGGTGTGCGCTACGTGTTGGTGGGGCATTCAGAGCGCCGCCAATACCATGGTGAGACTGATGTGGTGGTCGCCGAGAAGGCGCAGCGCGCATTGGCGGCGGGCATCACACCCATCGTCTGTGTGGGTGAAACGCTGCAGGAGCGTGAAACAGGTCAGACCGAGGCTGTGGTCAAGCGCCAGTTGGCAGCGGTGATTCACCTCAATGGGCACTGCATCAGCGAAGTGGTGGTGGCGTACGAGCCGGTCTGGGCCATTGGCACTGGCCGTACCGCGTCGCCCGAGCAGGCGCAGGAAGTGCATGCTGTGCTGCGCTCTCAACTTTCAGCGGCCAGCGAGCATGCTGATCGGATCCGCCTGCTTTACGGCGGCAGCATGAATGCGGCCAATGCGGCCCAACTGCTTGCCCAGCCGGACATCGATGGCGGCCTTGTCGGGGGCGCATCGTTGAAGGTGTCCGATTTCCTACAAATTATTGCGGCCGCCTCTTGAGACGGCCCTTCAAACTATTCAATCAGGAGTGAACAGAGAATGAACGTGATCGTGAATGTGGTTTTGGCTGTACAGATGCTGACGGCTTTGGGGATGATTGGCTTGATCCTGATTCAGCACGGCAAGGGTGCTGACATGGGGGCGGCGTTTGGCAGTGGCAGTTCCGGGAGTTTGTTTGGTGCCAGCGGCAGTGCCAACTTCCTGTCGCGCACCACGGCGGTACTGGCTGCGGTATTTTTTGTGGCAACGCTGGCCTTGGCTTACTTTGGCAATGCGCGTCCTACCAGTTCGGGTAGTGTGTTGGAAACTCCGGCCGCAGCCGTACCCGCCGGATCGGCGTCGGACGCCTCAGTAGCACCTGCGGTGCCTGCATCGGGTGCTGCTCAGATCCCCACCAAATAATCTGCACTAAATTGGGTTCCGGAAGCCGAAGCAGGGTTTTTCCGGAGTAGAATTCTGGATTGTCTGGAAAGCCAAAACCGCAAGGTTCCTCATGCCATCCAGATGCAAAAATCAGCCGTCGTGGTGAAATTGGTAGACACGCTATCTTGAGGGGGTAGTGGCGAAAGCTGTGCGAGTTCGAGTCTCGCCGACGGCACCAAAACAAAGGCCTGCCTGCATGACCCGGCTTGGGTCCTGACGGGCAAGGCCACAGCGGTGAGCACATCCTCAAGATGAACCTCGATCAGTACCTCCCCGTCCTTTTGTTCATCTTGGTCGGCATCGCCGTAGGCGTTGTCCCCCTTGCGCTCGGCTACATACTGGGCCCCAACCGCCCGGATGCCGCAAAGAACTCTCCCTACGAATGTGGCTTTGAAGCCTTCGAGGATGCGCGCATGAAGTTTGATGTGCGCTACTACCTCGTGGCCATTCTCTTCATTCTGTTCGATCTCGAAATCGCGTTTCTTTTCCCGTGGGCGGTGACGCTGCATGAGGTTGGGATCGCTGGTTTTGTGGCGGTCGTGATTTTCCTGGCCATCCTGGTTGTGGGTTTTGCCTACGAGTGGAAAAAGGGTGCCCTGGATTGGGAGTGAGCGAGCCTCAACAAGGATGATGCAATGATTGAAGGCGTGATGAAGGAAGGCTTCATCACCACGAGCTATGACTCCGTGGTGAATTGGGCCAAGACCGGTTCCCTGTGGCCGATGACATTTGGCCTAGCGTGCTGTGCCGTTGAAATGATGCATGCTGCTGCAGCGCGCTATGACATCGGGCGCTTTGGTGCGGAGGTGTTTCGTGCCAGTCCTCGTCAGTCGGATCTGATGATTGTTGCTGGCACGCTGTGCAACAAGATGGCACCCGCGCTGCGCAAGGTGTACGACCAGATGTCCGAACCACGTTGGGTTCTGTCTATGGGCTCGTGTGCCAATGGTGGTGGTTATTACCATTACAGCTACTCTGTGGTGCGCGGCTGTGACCGTATCGTGCCTGTGGATGTGTATGTCCCAGGCTGCCCTCCCACGGCGGAGGCGCTGATCTACGGGATCATTCAGCTGCAGCAGAAGATTCGTCGTACCAATACCATTGCGCGCGTCTGAAGGGTTGATGATGACTGCTGTTACCATTCGCCCCGAAAAACTCAAAGACAACATTGCTGCGGCGCTGGGTGCAAAGGTGCGCCAGATCACGGTGGCTTTGGATGAGGTCACCTTGGTGGTTTCTGCGGCCGACTACCTGGAGGCCATGCGCTTGCTGCGCGATGCAGAGGGTTGTCGTTTCGAACAACTGATTGATTTGTGCGGAGTGGACTATTCTGCATATGCCGATGCGGTGAACGAGGGGGCGCGCTATTGCGTGGTGTCGCACCTGTTGTCCGTGAGTCTGAATCAGCGTGTGCGCGTCAAGGTGTTCTGTGCCGACGACGACTTCCCGGTGGTGGCTTCGGTTGCTGATCTGTGGAACTCGGCCAACTGGTATGAGCGTGAGGCGTTTGACTTGTTTGGCATCGTGTTCGACGGTCACAACGACCTGCGCCGCATCCTGACCGACTACGGCTTCATCGGCCATCCCTTCCGCAAGGACTTCCCGCTGTCCGGCCATGTCGAGATGCGCTACGACGCAGAGCAGCGCCGGGTGGTCTACGAGCCGGTGTCGATCGAGCCGCGCGAGATCACGCCGCGCATCATCCGCGAAGACAAGTACGGAGGCCTGCACTAAGGCGCCCTGCGTCCCACGTGATCCACCATGGCTGAAATCAAAAACTATTCCCTCAACTTCGGGCCGCAGCACCCTGCCGCGCACGGCGTGTTGCGTCTGGTGCTCGAGCTCGATGGCGAAGTCGTCCAACGCGCTGACCCGCACATCGGCCTCCTGCACCGTGCCACGGAGAAGCTGGCCGAGCACAAGACCTACATCCAGTCGCTGCCCTACATGGACCGTCTGGACTACGTGTCCATGATGTGCAACGAGCACGCCTACTGCCTGGCCATCGAAAAGCTGCTGGGCCTGGAAGTGCCTATCCGCGCCCAGTACATCCGTGTGATGTTCTCCGAAATCACGCGCCTGCTGAACCACCTGATGTGGCTTGGTTCGCACGGCAACGATTGCGGTAGCTCCACCATCCTGATCTACACCTTCCGCGAGCGTGAAGACCTGTTCGACATGTACGAAGCCGTCTCCGGCGCGCGCATGCACGCGGCGTACTTCCGTCCGGGTGGCGTCTACCGCGACCTGCCGGATTCCATGCCGCAGTACAAGGTCAGCAAGATCAAGAACGCCAAGGCCCTCGAGGCCATGAACCAGAACCGCCAAGGTTCCATGCTCGACTTTATCGACGACTTTACGCAGCGCTTCCCGGCCTGTGTGGACGAGTACGAAACCCTGCTCACTGACAACCGTATCTGGAAGCAGCGCACCGTGGGCATCGGCGTGGTGCCCCCCGAGCGTGCACTGAATCTGGGCATGACCGGCCCCATGCTGCGGGGCTCCGGCATTGCATGGGACCTGCGCAAGACGCAGCCCTACGACGTCTACGATCGCATGGACTTCGACGTGCCAGTCGGCAAGACGGGTGATTGCTATGACCGCTACCTCGTGCGCGTGCAGGAGATGCGCGAGTCCAACCGCATCATCAAGCAGTGCGTGAACTGGCTGCGCGCCAATCCGGGTCCTGTCATTACCGACAACCACAAGGTGGCTGCGCCCGATCGTGAATCCATGAAGTCGAACATGGAGGAGCTGATCCACCATTTCAAGCTCTTCACCGAAGGTTTCCACGTGCCAGAAGGCGAGGCCTACGCTGCCGTCGAGCATCCCAAGGGCGAGTTCGGCATCTACCTGGTCAGCGACGGCGCCAACAAGCCCTACCGCCTGAAGATCCGTGCGCCCGGCTTTGCGCACCTGGCCACTCTCGATGAAATGGCGCGCGGCCACATGATCGCCGACGCCGTGGCCATCATCGGCACCATGGATATCGTGTTCGGGGAGATCGACCGATGAGCAGCAGCAATACCAAGATCACCGAAGCCACGCTGGCGCGCTTTGCGCGCGAAGTGGCCAAGTACCCGCCCGAGCAAGCGCAGTCTGCCGTGATGGCCTGCCTGTCCATCGTGCAGCAGGAGCAGGGCTGGGTCAGCGTCGAGAGCGAGGCCGTGATCGCCGAATACCTGGGCATGGCCCAGATCGCGGTGCACGAAGTCACCACGTTCTACAACATGTACAACCAGCAGCCTACCGGCAAGTACAAGCTCAACGTGTGTACGAACCTGCCTTGCCAGCTGCGCGACGGCCAGAAGGCGTTGCACCACCTCGAGAAGAAGCTCGGCGTGACTATGGGCGGGACCACGCCGGACGGCCTGTTCACGCTGCAGCAGTGCGAGTGCCTGGGTGCCTGCGCCGACGCGCCCGTGATGCTGGTCAACGACCGCACCATGTGCAGCTTCATGGACAACGACAAGCTCGACCAGCTGGTCGATGGCCTCAAGGCTGCGGAAGGGCAAGCATGACCACCGCAGCACAGATCCTCTCGCAGTTCCAGGCCACCGGCGTCCAGACCTGCTTCCACGACCGCCACATCAACCCGCAGATCTATGCGGGCCTGGACGGCACGAACTGGAGCATCAAGGACTACGAAGCGCGCGGCGGCTACGCCGCGCTGCGCAAGATCCTGGGTACCGACGGCAGCGAGCCGCTGACGCAGGACCAGGTCATTGCCACCGTCAAGGAATCGGGTCTGCGCGGCCGCGGCGGCGCGGGCTTTCCGACGGGCCTCAAGTGGAGCTTCATGCCCCGCTCGTTCCCTGGCCAGAAGTACCTGGTGTGCAACTCGGACGAAGGCGAGCCTGGCACCTGCAAGGACCGCGACATCCTGCAGTTCAACCCGCACATCGTCATCGAAGGCATGATCATTGCGGCCTACGCGATGGGCATCTCCGTGGGCTACAACTACATCCACGGCGAAATCTTCCAGACCTACGACCGCTTCGAAGAAGCGCTCGAAGAGGCGCGCGCTGCCGGCTATCTGGGCGACAAGATCCTGGGCAGCAACTTCAGCTTCCAGCTGCATGCAGCGCACGGTTTCGGCGCCTACATCTGTGGCGAAGAGACCGCGCTGCTCGAGTCGCTGGAAGGCAAGAAGGGCCAGCCGCGCTTCAAGCCACCGTTCCCCGCAAGCTTCGGTTTGTACGGCAAGCCCACCACAATCAACAACACCGAGACCTTCGCGGCCGTGCCGTGGATCATCCGCAATGGCGGTGCGGCGTACCTGGAGTGTGGCAAGCCCAACAACGGCGGCACCAAGATCTTCTCGGTCTCGGGCGACGTGGAAAAGCCTGGCAACTACGAAGTGCCGATGGGCACGCCCTTCGCCAAGTTGCTCGAACTGGCCGGTGGCGTGCGCAAGGGGCGCCAGCTCAAGGCGGTGATCCCTGGTGGCTCGTCCTCTCCGGTGCTGCCAGCTTCCATCATCATGGAATGCACGCTGGACTACGACTCCATCGCCAAGGCCGGCTCCATGCTGGGTTCGGGCGCCGTGATCGTGATGGACGACTCCCGCAGCATGGTCGAGAGCCTGCTGCGCCTGTCGTACTTCTATTCGCACGAATCCTGTGGCCAGTGCACGCCCTGCCGCGAAGGCACCGGCTGGATGTGGCGCGTGATCGACCGCATCCAGCACAACCAGGGCCGCACGGGCGACCTGGACCTGCTTAATTCGGTGGCAGACAACATCCAGGGCCGGACGATCTGCGCGCTGGGCGACGCTGCCGCGATGCCGGTGCGCGCCATGATCAAGCATTTCCGTCCCGAGTTTGAAGCACTGATCCGGAACAACGCCTCCCAGGCTGCGACCTCCGCCTGATCGCGAGAAGACATATGGTTGAAATTGAACTGGACGGTCAGAAAGTGGAAGTCGCCGAAGGCTGCATGGTGATGCATGCAGCCGAGAAGGCGGGCACCTACATTCCACATTTCTGCTACCACAAGAAGCTTTCGATTGCCGCCAACTGCCGCATGTGCCTGGTGGATGTGGAAAAGGCACCCAAGCCCATGCCCGCCTGCGCCACGCCGGTGACGCAGGGCATGATCGTGCGCACCAAGAGCGACAAGGCCATCAAGGCCCAGCAGTCGGTCATGGAATTTTTGCTGATCAATCACCCGTTGGACTGCCCCATCTGTGACCAGGGTGGCGAGTGCCAGCTGCAGGATCTGGCCGTCGGCTATGGCGGATCTTCCTCGCGCTATGAGGAAGAAAAGCGCGTGGTGCCCGTCAAGGATGTGGGGCCGCTGATTTCCATGCAGGAAATGAGTCGCTGCATTCACTGCACCCGCTGCGTGCGCTTTGGCCAGGAGGTGGCTGGGGTGATGGAGTTGGGCATGATCCATCGCGGCGAGCATTCCGAAATCACCACGGTGACTGGTGATACGGTAGATTCAGAGCTTTCGGGCAACATGATCGACATCTGCCCCGTGGGTGCCTTGACCAGCAAGCCGTTCCGCTACAGCGCCCGCACCTGGGAGCTGTCGCGCCGCCGCTCGGTCAGCCCGCACGACTCCACCGGCGCCAACCTGATCGTTCAGGTCAAGAACCACAAGGTCATGCGTGTCGTGCCGCTGGAGAACGAAGCCGTCAACGAATGCTGGATCGCCGACCGTGACCGTTTCTCCTACGAATCGCTCAACAGCGACGAGCGCCTGACCCAGCCCATGCTCAAGCAGGGCGGGGTGTGGAAGGAAGTCGACTGGCAGACTGCGCTCGAGTACGTGGCCAATGGCCTCAAGAACATCAAGAACGACCACGGTGCCAAGAGCATCGGCGCTCTGGTGAGCCCGCACAGCACGGTCGAAGAGCTGTACCTGGCCAGTGCGCTGGTGCGCGGCATTGGCAGCGACAACATCGACTACCGCCTGCGCAATGCCGAGTTCGCTGCACCCGAAGGCATCCGTTGGCTCGGTACGTCCATCGCTTCCCTGTCCACGCTGCAACGCGTGCTGGTGGTAGGCTCCAACCTGCGCAAGGACCATCCGCTGTTCGCGCAGCGCATCCGACAGGCTGCCCGCCATGGCTGCCAGGTCACGGCTGTGGGCTCTGTGGCCCACGACTGGGCCATGCCTGTGTCGTCGTTCGTTGCGCAAAGCGCCAGCGAATGGGTGCAGACACTCGGCGGCATCGCCTCTGCAGTGGCACAGGAAAAGGGCGTGACCGCTCCTCAGGGCGCTGGAGCCCACGACGACGCCACCCAGGCCATCGCCCGCGCGCTGCTCGGCGGTGAGCGCAAAGCCGTGCTGCTGGGCAACGCCGCAGCGCACCATGCGCAGGCCACGCAATTGCTGTCGTTGGCCAACTGGATCGGCGAGCACACGGGTGCCTCGGTGGGCTACCTTACGGAAGCCGCCAACACGGTGGGCGCGCAGTTTGCGGGTGCTCATCCTGTGAACGGTGGATTGAATGCGGGTCAGATGCTCTCGGGTGGACTGAAGGCGGCTGTGCTGCTCAACACCGAGCCGGTCCATGACTCGGCGGCAGGTGCCAACGCTGCTGCTGCGCTGTCTGGTGCAGAGATGGTGGTGACCTTGAGCCCCTTCAAGGCCAACCTGGAGTTCAGTGACGTTCTGTTGCCAATTGCTCCCTTCACCGAAACCTCCGGCAGCTTCATCAACGCCGAAGGCCGCCTGCAGAGCTTCCATGCGGTGGTGCGCCCTCTGGGCGATACCCGCCCTGCGTGGAAGGTCCTGCGCGTGCTGGCCAACCTGCTGGGTGTGTCCGGTTTCGACTTCGAGACCTCGCAAGACGTGCTGGCACGCGCCACCAACGCCGCGGCCGGTACCGTCACGCACGTGCCTGCTGAACAGCTGTCGAACCTGGTGACTGCGGTGCCTGCTGCGGCCGCAGCAGCCACGGAAACCGCGGGCGAGCCTGTGGTCGCTTCCATCTATCAACTCGACGGCCTCGTGCGCCGTTCCACGTCTCTGCAGCTCACCGCCGATGCGCGCACGGCACGTGAAGGAGTCGCCGCATGATCGACGCGATCTACAACGCGGGCCTGAACCTGCTTTCCTTTGGCTGGTGGACCGGCGTTGTCTGGCCCGTGCTCTGGATTTTGATCAAGATCGTCTGCATTTTGGCTCCTCTGATGGGTGCAGTGGCCTACCTCACGCTGTGGGAGCGCAAGCTGCTCGGCTTCATGCAGGTGCGCCATGGTCCCAACCGGGTTGGTCCACTCGGCTTGCTGCAACCGATTGCAGACGCTCTGAAGCTGCTGACCAAGGAAATCATCCAGCCTACGGCGGCCAGCAAGGGTCTGTTTGTATTGGGTCCCATCATGGCGATCATGCCGGCGCTTGCCGCATGGGTCGCGATCCCCTTCGGTCCCGATGTCGCGCTGGCCAACGTCAATGCCGGTTTGCTCTTGGTGATGGCGATTACCTCCATCGAAGTCTATGGCGTGATCATCGCCGGCTGGGCATCGAACTCCAAGTACGCCTTTTTGGGCGCACTGCGCGCCTCGGCGCAGATGGTGAGCTACGAAATCGCCATGGGCTTCTGCTTCCTGGTGGTGATCATGGTCTCGGGCAGCATGAACCTGACCGAAATCGTGATGTCCCAGTCCCGCGGCATGGCCGCAGACAAGGGCCTGGTATTCCTGTCCTGGAACTGGCTGCCGCTGCTGCCCATCTTTCTGGTGTACCTGATCTCCGGCGTGGCTGAAACCAACCGCCACCCCTTCGACGTGGTTGAGGGTGAAGCCGAAATCGTGGCCGGCCACATGGTCGAGTACTCGGGCATGGGTTTCGCCGTGTTTTTCCTGGCCGAATACGCCAGCATGTGGCTGGTGTCCATCCTGGCGGCGCTGATGTTCCTGGGCGGCTGGCTGTCGCCCATTGACAGCGTGCTGTTCAACTGGGTGCCAGGCTGGATCTGGCTGGGTATCAAGACTTTCGTCGTGGTGTCCATGTTCATCTGGATCCGCGCCACCTTCCCGCGCTTTCGCTATGACCAGATCATGCGTCTGGGCTGGAAGATCTTCATTCCGGTCACCCTGGTGTGGCTGCTCATCGTCGGCGGGTGGTTGCTCTCGCCGTGGAACATCTGGAAATAAGCGGGGACACACATGACTGCTGTTGCTGCTGCTGCACCTTTCTCGTTCAAGGATTTCTTCAAGAGCTTCATGCTCGTGGAGCTGCTCAAGGGCATGGCCCTGACGGGCCGCTACGCCTTTCGCCGCAAGGTGACCGTGCAGTTTCCCGAAGAGAAGACACCCTTGTCGCCGCGCTTTCGCGGCCTGCATGCCCTGCGCCGTTACGACAATGGTGAAGAGCGCTGCATCGCCTGCAAGCTGTGCGAGGCGGTTTGCCCCGCCATGGCGATCACGATTGAATCGGACGTGCGTGCCGATGGCTCCCGCCGCACCACGCGCTATGACATTGATCTGACCAAGTGCATCTTTTGCGGTTTCTGCGAGGAAAGCTGCCCGGTGGATTCCATCGTGGAGACACACATCTTTGAGTACCACGGCGAGAAGCGTGGCGATCTGTATTTCACGAAGGACATGCTCCTGGCCGTGGGTGACCGGTACGAAGGTGAAATCGCGGCAGCCAAGGCTGCAGATGCCAAGTACCGCTGAGCGGTGCCTGGTTCAGCCTCTTTGCCAGACTTTCTATAAAGACCCGATTCATGGACGCCAAGACTGGTTTCTTCTATCTCTTCTCGGTGGTGCTGCTGTTTGCAGCCTTCCGGGTCATCACCGCGCGCAATCCTGTGCATGCCGTGCTCTATCTCATCCTCGCGTTCTCACAGGCGGCCGCAGTTTGGTTGTTGCTCAAAGCCGAGTTTCTGGCTATTGCCCTTGTATTGGTGTACTTGGGCGCAGTGATGGTGCTCTTCCTGTTCGTCGTGATGATGTTGGACATCCACATCGATACGGTGCGCAAGGGTTTCTGGAAGCACTTTCCCCTCGCTGCTACTGTGGGTGCCTTGATTGCGCTGGAAATGGCCGCTGTGCTGATGGGCGGTTTCCGTGGCATGGACGAGCCAAAGGCCGTCGCTACGGCAGTGGATGCTGCAGGTCACGTGGTGCAGTACTCAAACACCAAGGCACTGGGCAAGCTGCTCTACACCGAATATCTCTATCCGGTGGAAATCGCAGCCGTGATCCTGCTGGTGGCCATGATCGCTGCCATCGCTCTGACTCTGCGCCAGCGCAAGGATAGCAAGGCCATCAATCCTTCCTTGCAGATCCGTGTGCGCGCTGCGGACCGTCTGGAAGTGGTGAAAGTTGCCGCGACCCAGAAGGCGGCGGACGAAGCACCTACTGAGACCGCTGCCGAGGAGAAAAAAGCATGACGCTGACTTTGGGCCATTTCCTCTCGCTGGGCGCGATGCTGTTCGCGCTGGCCGTGATCGGCATTTTCCTGAACCGCAAAAACCTGATTGTGCTGCTGATGGCGATCGAGTTGATGCTGCTGGCGGTCAACATGAACTTCGTGGCGTTCTCGCACTACCTGGGCGACATGCATGGCCAAGTGTTCGTGTTCTTCATCCTGACAGTGGCAGCTGCCGAGTCGGCCATCGGTCTGGCCATTCTGGTGCTCCTGTTCCGCAACAAGTCCAGCATCAACGCGGAAGACCTCAACACCCTCAAGGGTTGATGGGTCGCCAGCATTCCCAAGGTTCTCAAGAATGAGTCAAACCCTCTCTGCTTCAACGCTCCTGGCCGTGCCGCTGGCACCGCTGGCGGGCGCATTGCTGGCCGGTATTTTCGGCACGACCTTCGGTGGTAACTGGATCGGTCGACGACTTTCCCACACCCTCACCATCCTGGGCGTGCTGGTCGCGTTCGTGCTGTCTGCGATGACGCTCAAGAGCGTGGCGCTGGACGGTGCCCGCTTCAACGAGACGCTCTACACCTGGATGGTGGTGGGCGGCCTCAAGATGGAGGTCGGTTTCCTGATCGACAGCCTCACCGCCATGATGATGGTGGTCGTGACCTTCGTGTCGCTGATGGTGCACATCTACACCATCGGCTACATGGAGGAAGACGACGGCTACAACCGTTTCTTTGCCTACATCTCCCTGTTCACGTTCTCCATGCTCATGCTCGTCATGAGCAACAACCTGCTGCAGCTGTTCTTCGGCTGGGAAGCCGTGGGCCTGGTGTCCTACCTGCTGATCGGCTTCTGGTTCAACAAGCCGACGGCGATCTTCGCCAACATGAAGGCGTTCCTGGTCAACCGCGTGGGCGACTTCGGCTTCATCCTGGGCATCGGCCTGATCGCGGCCTACACCGGCACGCTCAACTACAGCGAGATCTTCGCCAAGGCTGGCGAACTGGGCGGTCTGCCGTTCCCGGGCACCGACTGGATGCTGATCACCGTCATCTGCATCTGCCTGTTCATCGGCGCGATGGGCAAGTCCGCGCAGTTCCCGCTGCACGTGTGGCTGCCTGACTCGATGGAAGGCCCGACCCCGATCTCGGCGCTGATTCACGCGGCCACCATGGTGACGGCCGGCATCTTCATGGTGTCGCGCATGTCGCCGTTGTTCGAGCTGTCGGACACCGCGCTCAATTTCATCCTGATCATCGGTTCCATCACGGCGCTGTTCATGGGCTTCCTGGGCATCATCCAGAACGACATCAAGCGTGTGGTGGCTTATTCCACTCTCTCGCAGCTTGGCTACATGACCGTGGCCTTGGGGGCATCGGCCTACTCGGTGGCCGTGTTCCACCTGATGACCCACGCGTTCTTCAAGGCGCTGCTGTTCCTGGGGGCAGGTTCGGTCATCATGGGTATGCACCACAACCAGGACATCCGCTGGATGGGGGGCGTGCGCAAGTACATGCCCATCACCTGGATCACGTCGCTGCTGGGTTCGCTCGCACTGATCGGCACGCCCCTGTTCGCGGGTTTCTACTCCAAGGACAGCATCATCGAGGCGGTGCATTTCAGCCACCTGCCCGCAGCCGGTTTTGCACACTTTGCCGTGCTCGCAGGCGTGTTCATTACGGCGTTCTACTCGTTCCGCATGTACTTCCTGGTCTTCCACGGCAAGGAACGGTTCGACCAGAACCCCGACGCACACCATGATGCGCACCATGACGACCATGGCCACGGCCATGACGATCACCATGAGCCGCACGAGTCTCCATGGGTGGTAACGGTGCCCCTGGTGCTGCTGGCCATTCCATCGGTGGTAGTGGGTTTCATGTTCATCCAGCCCATGCTGTTCGGCGACTTTTTCAAGGGCGTGATCTTTGTCGATGCGGTCAAACACCCTGCGATGGCCAAGCTGGCGGAGATCTTCCACGGCCCGGTGGCGATGGCCCTGCACGGGCTTCAGACCGCGCCGTTCTGGCTGGCAGCGGCTGGCGTGGCCCTGTCGTACTACATGTACATGGTGAACCCGGCCTTGCCTGCTGCGATCAAGCGCACCTGCATGCCGATCTACACGCTGTTCGAAAACAAGTACTACCTCGACTGGATCAACGAGAACATCCTGGCCCGTGGTGCACGCGCTCTGGGGGTTGGCCTGTGGAAGGTTGGCGACCAAGCCATCATCGACGGCGCTCTCGTGAATGGGTCATGGAAGGCGGTACGAGGGGTTTCCGGCATCGTGCGCTGGATGCAGTCGGGCTTTATCTTCCACTACGCGCTGGTGATGATCCTGGGTGTCTTCGCACTGATGACCTGGTTTGTCTGGGGCGACGCTCTCTTGCAGCTCATCAAATAAGGAAAACAACAAATGGGTCTGTTGAGTCTTGCAATCTGGACACCGATTGCCTTCGGTGTGCTGCTGCTGGCCATTGGGCGGGATGAGCATGCCCGCGCGGTGCGCTGGCTGGCGTTGGTGGGGGCTGTGATTGGCTTCCTGGTGACACTGCCCCTGTACGACGGCTTCCAGTTGGGCACGGCGGCGATGCAGTTTGTCGAGAAGGCTGCCTGGATCGAGCGTTTCAATGTCCATTACCACCTGGGTGTGGACGGCATCTCGTTCTGGTTCGTGCCGCTGACGGCGTTCATCACGGTCATCGTGGTTGTGGCTTCGTGGGAGTCCATCACCGAGCGCGTCAACCAGTACATGGGGGCGTTCCTGATCCTGTCGGGCCTCATGGTTGGCGTGTTCACGGCGTTGGACGGCATGCTGTTCTACGTGTTCTTCGAAGCCACGCTGATTCCGATGTACCTGATCATCGGTATCTGGGGCGGTCCCAACAAGATCTACGCGGCGTTCAAGTTCTTCCTGTACACGCTGCTCGGCTCGCTGCTCATGCTGATCGCGCTGATTTTCTTGTACAACCAGTCGGGCGGCAGCTTTGACATTGCCACGTGGCACCAGTTGCCTCTGAGCCGCACGGCGCAGACTCTGTTGTTCTTTGCCTTCTTTGCGGCTTTTGCCGTGAAGGTGCCCATGTGGCCGGTGCACACCTGGCTGCCCGACGTGCACGTGGAGGCGCCCACTGGCGGCTCCGCCGTGCTGGCGGCCATCATGCTGAAGCTCGGCGCCTACGGCTTCCTGCGCTTCTCGATGCCTATCGCCCCCGACGCCTCGCGCGAATGGGCTTGGCTGATGATCGCGCTGTCGCTGATCGCCGTGATCTACGTGGGCCTCGTGGCCATGGTCCAGAAGGACATGAAAAAGCTGGTGGCGTACTCGTCCGTGGCGCACATGGGCTTTGTGACCCTGGGTTTCTTCATCTTCAACGACCTGGGCGTCTCCGGCGGCCTGGTGCAGATGATTGCCCACGGCTTCGTCTCGGGTGCGATGTTCCTTTCCATCGGCGTGCTCTACGACCGCGTGCACTCCCGCGAGATCGCTGCCTATGGTGGCGTGGTCAACACCATGCCCAACTTCACGGCGTTTGCACTGCTGTTTGCGATGGCCAATTGCGGCCTGCCGGGCACTGCCGGTTTTGTGGGCGAGTGGATGGTGATCCTTGGCGCCGTCAAGGCCAACTTCTGGATCGGACTGGCTGCCGCCACCGCGCTGATCTTTGGGGCCGCCTACACGCTGTGGATGTTCAAGCGCGTGTACCTGGGGCCTGTGGGCAATGACAACGTCAAGGGCCTGACGGACATCGACAGCCGTGAATTCCTGGTGCTCGCCCTGCTGGGCATCGCCGTGCTGGCCATGGGCCTGTATCCCCGTCCGTTCACGGACGTGATGGACACCTCGGTGGCGGAGCTGCTTAAGCACGTTGCGCTGTCCAAGCTGAACTAAGAGATTCAAGAAGATGATTGACAACATCAGCTGGCTCGCGATTTACCCCGAAATCGTGCTGTTGACCATGGCCTGCGTGATTGCGCTGGTCGATCTGGGCGTGCACAGCGCCCGCCGCACTGCTACCTACATACTGACCCTGCTGACGCTGGCCGTGGTGGCAGGTCTGCAGGCGATGTATGCCAGCAGTGGCAATACCTTCTACGGTTTTGGCAACATGGTGGTCAGCGACGCCATGGGCAACTGGCTCAAGTGTTTTGCCACCGTGGCCATGATGATCACGTTGGTTTACGGGCGCCCCTATGCGGCGGATCGCGGCATGCTGCGCGGTGGTGAAATGTTCACGCTTTCGATGTTCGCGCTGCTGGGCATGTTCATCATGATCTCGGGCAACAACTTTCTCGTGATCTATCTGGGCCTGGAGCTGCTGACGCTGTCAAGCTACGCGCTCGTGGCCCTGCGCCGCGACAACGCCACGGCCACCGAAGCGGCCATGAAGTATTTCGTGCTCGGCGCCATGGCTAGCGGTTTCCTGCTGTACGGCCTGTCCATGATCTATGGCGCCACAGGCTCGCTCGATATCGGCCAGGTGTTCAAGGCGGTCAATTCGGGCCAGATCCGCCATCAGGTGCTGGTGTTCGGCCTCGTCTTCGTGGTGGCTGGCCTGGCTTTCAAGCTGGGTGTGGTGCCTTTCCACATGTGGATCCCCGACGTGTACCAGGGCGCTCCCACGGCGGTCACGCTCATGATCGGTGGCGCGCCCAAGCTGGCAGCATTTGCCATCACCATCCGCCTGCTGGTGGACGGCTTGCTGCCCCTCGCGATCGACTGGCAACAGATGCTGGCGGTGCTGGCCATTGGTTCGCTGCTCGTGGGCAACCTTGCGGCCATTGCGCAGACCAATCTGAAGCGCATGCTGGCGTACTCCACGATTTCACAGATGGGCTTTGTGCTGCTGGGCCTGATGTCGGGTGTGGTGAATGGCAATGTGGATGCCACCGCTGTGGAGAATGCCTACAGCGCCTCGATGTTCTACGTGGTGACCTATGTGCTCACCACCCTGGCGGCCTTCGGCGTGATTTTGCTGCTGGCCCGTGAAGGCTTCGAGAGCGAAGAGATTTCAGACTTTGCCGGCCTCAACCAGCGCAGCCCGCTCTACGCTGGCGTGATGGCCGTGTGCCTGTTCTCCATGGCTGGTATTCCTCCGCTGGTGGGTTTCTACGCCAAGCTGGCCGTGCTGCAGGCGTTGGTGGCCTCAGGCCAGAGCCTTTACATCGCGATGGCGGTGTTCGCAGTGATCATGTCGTTGATTGGCGCGTTCTACTACCTGCGGGTCGTCAAGGTCATGTACTTCGATGCACCGCTGACGGCTTCGAGCGTCTCCGCACCAGTGGATGTGCGTGTCGTGCTGACCCTCAATGGCGCGCTCCTTCTGGTGCTGGGCCTTTTGCCCGGTGGCCTGATGGCCCTCTGCGCTGACGCTGTTGTGCGTGCGTTGGCAACCTGAGCCTTATCCGCTTTCTGCTGCTCCTGTGTCGCTTACCGGGTCCGTCTGGCTGGTCATTGTGGCAGCCTTCATCGCTGCCAACCTGCCATTTGTAAACCACCGCTGGTTAGCGGTGGGGCCTGTGGCTGCGGCCCCGCGCAAGCCGCTGGTGGGCCGTCTTGCCGAGCTCATCCTGCTGTACTTTCTGGTGGGTGGCCTGGCGCTGCTGCTGGAGCGTAGGGCCGGGCAGATTGCGCCGCAAGGCTGGGAGTTCTATGCGATCACCGGGACGCTGTTTCTCACGCTGGCCTTTCCGGGTTTTGTCTATCGTTACCTGCTGCGCCGCCACGGTTGATGGCCTGCGCATCTTGGTATTGCCATGAAGGTCCTTGATCTCCAATGCCAGCTGGGCCATGTCTTTGAAGGCTGGTTCGCGTCGGAAGACGACTTTCAGAGCCAGAAGCAGCGCGGTTTGGTGCAATGTCCGCTGTGTGCCGACGATCACATTGAAAAGCGCTTGAGCGCCCCCCGTTTGAACCTGGGTGCGCGCGCGCCGTCTTCCGCATCGGTTGAGCCCGGGCCGTCAGCTTCATCCGATGGCGGCACCCTTCAGGTCGGAACCTCTCCGGCCCTTTCCCCTGTGCTGCAGGCCGCCTGGCTGGAGCTGGCCCGCAAGATCGTGGCAAATACCGAGGATGTGGGCGCGCATTTTGCGCAGGAGGCGCGGCGCATGCACCACGGCGAAGTTCAGGAGCGCGCGATTCGAGGACAGGCCACTCCGGGCGAAGCGATGGAGTTGCTGGAGGAGGGCATCGCCGTCATGCCCTTGCCGCTGCCCGCCGCCGCCAAGGAAACCCTCCAGTAGCTGTCCGGCCTTTGGTACCACCAAAAATATCAGTCTTTTTGCTGCCTGGCGCTTGTCTGGTAAATAGTTGTTGCTATCAATTTAATATCAATTGACTTGCGCCGAATGTAGTGCGGACCAAAGTCCCTTGAAGCCCCTGGCGATGGCAATGCCGCTTGTGGGAACCTACACCGTGAACTGCAGGGCCGCCAAGCGGGCGTAGACGCCGCCTTGCGCCAGCAGGGCCGTGTGGGTGCCTTGCTCCACGATGCGCCCATGTTCCAGCACCACAATGCGGTCCGCGTTCTGCACAGTGGCCAGCCGGTGGGCAATGACCAGCGTGGTGCGGCGTCCCGTATGGCGTTGCATGGCGGTGTCCAGCGCCGCCTGCACCATGCGTTCGCTTTCGGCGTCCAGCGCACTCGTGGCTTCGTCCAGCAGCAGCAGGGGCGGGTTTTTGAGCATCGCCCGGGCGATGGCAATGCGCTGGCGCTGGCCACCGGACAGCCGCACACCCCGTTCTCCCAGGAAAGTGCCATAGCCCTCGGGCAGTGCCATGAGGAAGTCGTGCGCAAATGCAGCGCGTGTGGCCGCCATGACTTCTTCGTCCGTGGCCTGAGGGCGCCCGTATCGGATGTTGTCCATGGCCGAGGCGGAGAAGATCACGGCGTCCTGCTGCACGGTGCCCGTGTGCGAGCGCAGGGTTTCCAGCCGCAGTTGGCGGATGTCCACACCGTTGAGGCGGATGGCACCCTGGTCCCGACCGTCCGCACCGGTGTCTACGTCGTAGAAGCGTTGCAGCAGCTGGAACACGGTGGTCTTGCCGGCACCGCTGGCGCCCACCAGCGCCACGGTTTCGCCCGGTGCCAGGCGCAGTGAAAAGTCCTGCAGGGCGGGCTGGTCAGGGCGGGAGGGATAGTGAAACAGAACGTTTTCAAATTCCACCTCCAGGCCCCGGTCAGACAGAGGCAGGTCTTGCGGCAGGGCCGGGTCCGCCACGGGCGATCGGCTCGCCAGCAACTCCATCAGCCGCTCCGTGGCGCCTGCTGCGCGCAGCAGGTCGCCATAGACCTCGCCCAGCACGGCCACGGCACCGGCCAGCAGGATCACGTACACCACCGTCTGCCCCAGATGTCCGGCGGTCATCTTGCCCGCAAGCACCGCCTCCGTACCCCGGTACAGCCCCCAGAGCAGCAGTGCAGCGTTCGCGATGATGATGAAGGCCACCAGCAGAGCGCGAGCCCGGGAGCGCTTGACGGCGACCAGGAACGCGTTCTCGGTGGCATGCATGAAGCGGCTGGTCTCGCGGGTTTCGGCGGTGTAGCTTTGCACCACCGGCACGGCGTTGAGCACCTCGGCTGCGATGGCGCTCGAATCGGCAACCCGGTCCTGGCTGTCGCGCGACAGGCGGCGTACGCGCCGTCCGATCCACATGGTCGGCAGCACCACCAGCACCACGGCCACCAGCACGATCGACATCACGTAGGGGTTAGTCCACACCAGCACTGCCAGCGCACCCGCGCCCATGACGGCATTGCGCAGTCCCATCGACAGGGATGAGCCCACCACGGTCTGTACCAGCGTGGTGTCGGCGGTCAGGCGTGACAGCACTTCGCCGGTCTGGGTGGTTTCAAAGAACTGTGGGCTTTGCTGCAGCACATGGCCGTACACAGCATTGCGCAAGTCGGCGGTCACCCGTTCGCCCAGCCAGCTCACCATGTAAAAACGCGCGGCGGAGAACACCCCGAGTGCCACCGCCACTGCGAACAGCGCCTCGAAGTGATTGCGCAGTGCCATGGTCTGCGCGCCCTTGTCGGCGTTCACCAGGCCACCATCCACCAGGTTGCGCAGGGCGAGGGGAAACGCCAGGGTGGCGAGGGCCGCGAGCACCAGGAACACTACCGACAAGGCGATGCGCGTGCGGTACGGTCGCAGAAAAGGTAGCAGCCCGGTCAGGGAGCGGGGGGCGCCGCGCGTGGGTTGGGTGGGGGGAGAAGCCATGGGGGCAGTGTAGAGGTGCACCCGTGTGCAGGCCCAAGGCATGGGAATCGGCCCCCGTCCGGCAGGTGTTTTCCGACGGTGGTTTCGCAGGTCCTGCGCAAGGGGGCACCAAATGGTGCAACCGGCAGGGCGGGTGTCAGAAAAAAGTCAGTGTTTTGCCCGTCGCGGTGGCGTGTGTCTACGGGCAAATCGCAGACTGCGTCGCGCAGGTGCAGCCGGACAAAGCCATGGGGGACGGGCGATGCAGTGGCTGTGCATGGCTGGCTGGGGCGCGCAGGCATGCCTCGCCGTATCGGGAGCGTAGGCGTTTATACATAGGCATTAGTCCCAGTATCTACTGCAGGGTAGGGGGGCATACGATGCACTGCGATCCCAACGCACGCACGAAGACCTTGTCGGCCAAGGCTTTTTTCCTCAGCACCCAACGGAGCGACCCAGGCGCAATGAGCGACGTCATTCTTGAAACCCACAGCCTGACCAAAGAGTTCAAGGGCTTCACTGCCGTCAGCGATGTGAACCTGGCGGTCCGCCGGGGCTCCATCCATGCGCTGATTGGTCCCAACGGCGCAGGCAAGACCACGTGCTTCAACCTGCTGACCAAGTTTCTCACGCCCACCTCGGGCACCATTCGTTTCAACGGGCACGACATCACGCGCGAGCAGCCTGCGCAGATCGCCCGCCGTGGCGTGATCCGCTCGTTCCAGATCTCGGCGGTGTTCCCCCACCTCACGCTGATGGAGAACGTGCGCCTGGGCCTGCAGCGCAAGCTTGGCACCTCATTTCACTTCTGGCGCAGCGAGCGCACCCTGCGCCAGCTGGACGACCGTGCCATGCAGTTGCTGACCGAGGTCGGGCTTGCAGACCTGGCCGACGAAGTGACCGTGAATCTCCCCTACGGCCGCAAGCGCGCGCTGGAGATCGCCACCACGCTGTCCATGGAGCCCGAGCTGATGCTGCTCGATGAGCCCACGCAAGGCATGGGCCATGAAGACGTGGATCGCGTCACGCAACTGATCAAGAAGGTCTCTATCGGTCGCACCATTTTGATGGTCGAGCACAACATGAAAGTTGTCTCGACCATTGCAGACCGCATTACCGTGCTGCAGCGTGGCGCCGTGCTGGCCGAAGGGCCCTACGAAGAAGTCTCGAACAACCCGCAAGTGATGGAAGCCTACATGGGCACCACCGACGGTCAACTCCAGGGAGCGCATTGATGGCTGCCGCTCCCGCCCTCGAAATCAAGAACCTCGAAGCCTGGTACGGTGAATCGCACGTGCTGCATGGCGTGAACATCGTCGTGCAGCCCGGCGAGGTGGTCACGCTGCTCGGTCGCAATGGTGCCGGCCGCACCACCACCATGCGCGCCATCATGGGTCTGACCGGTGCACGCAAGGGGTCGGTCAAGATCCACGGCGTGGAAACGGTGAACATGCCCACCCACCGCATCGCGCACTTGGGGGTGGGCTACTGCCCGGAAGAGCGCGGCATCTTCTCCAGCCTTTCTTGCGAAGAAAACCTGCTCCTGCCCCCGGCACTGAAGACCGGCACGCCCGGCATGTCGGTGCAGGAGATCTACGCCATGTTCCCGAACCTGGCCGAACGCAAGAACAGCCAGGGCACACGCCTTTCTGGGGGCGAGCAGCAGATGCTGGCCGTGGCCCGCATTCTGCGCACTGGCGCCAAGCTGCTATTGCTCGACGAGATTTCCGAAGGCCTGGCGCCCGTCATCGTGCAGGCCCTGGCCCGCATGATCACCATGCTGCGCGAGAAGGGCTACACCGTGGTCATGGTCGAGCAGAACTTCCGCTTTGCCGCGCCGCTGGCAGACCGCTTCTATGTCATGGAGCATGGCCGCATCGTGGAGAAATTCGGTGCGTCGGAGCTGGAAGAAAAGATGCCCGTGCTCACCGAACTTCTGGGCGTTTGAACGCGCCCAGAAGTCTTGCTTCCCGTTTTCTTCAACCACACCCACAGGAGACAATCCATGAAGAACAAACTCAAAGTGCTGGCACTGATGCTGGGCGCCGCCGGCCTGGCCACCTCGGCCGCGCATGCGCAAGACAAGGTCAAGATCGGGTTCATTACCGACATGTCCAGCCTGTACGCCGATGTGGAGGGCAAGAACGGTGCGGTGGCCATCCAGATGGCGATTGACGATTTTGGCGGCAAGGTGCTGGGCATGCCCATCGAGTTGCTGACGGCTGACCACCAGAACAAGGCCGACATCGCAGCCTCCAAGGCCCGCGAGTGGATCGACACCCAGGGCCTGACCATGCTGTTTGGCGGCACCAACTCCGGCACAGCCCTCGCGTCGGCCAAGGTGGCTGCCGAGAAGAAGCGCGTGTACATCAACAACGGTGCTGCCAGCTCGGCGCTGACCAATGACCAGTGCACACCCTACACCGTGCACTATGCGTATGACACCGTGGCGTTGGCCAAGGGCACAGGTTCTGCCATTGTGGATACCGGCGGCAAGTCCTGGTACTTCCTCACGGCGGACTATGCGTTTGGTCATGCACTGGAAGCCGACACCAGCACGGTGGTCAAGGCCAAGGGAGGCACCGTGGTGGGCACCGTGCGCCATCCGCTCAATGCGTCCGACTTTTCATCCTTCCTGCTGCAGGCACAGAATTCCAAGGCACAGATCCTGGGCCTGGCCAATGCAGGGGGCGACACCATCAATGCCATCAAGGCCGCCAAGGAGTTCGGCATTGGCAAGAGCATGAAGCTCGCGGGCCTGCTGATCTTCATCAGCGACGTGCACAGCCTGGGCCTGCGCAATACCGAAGGCCTGCAGTTCACCACCAGCTGGTATTGGGATCTGAACGACGACACGCGCAAGTTTGCGGCGCGCTTCTTCGAAAAGACCAAGCGCATGCCCACCGAAATCCAGGCGGCTGACTACTCCGCCACGATGAACTACCTCAAGGCCGTGGAAGCAGCCAAGAGTGTGGACGCCGACAAGGTCATGACCACATGGCGTGGCATGAAGATGAACGACTTCTTTGCATCGGGCCAGTTGCGCGCCGATGGCCGCTATGTGCATGACATGTACCTGATGGAAGTGAAGAAGCCCGCCGAGTCCACCAAGCCCTGGGACTATTACAAGCTCGTCAAGAAGCTGCCCGGCGACTCGGTGTTCACCACCAAGGCCGAGAGCAAATGCGCGCTCTGGAAATAGCCCGCTGACAAGGTACCGGCAAGCCCCAGGGTCTATCCCCTGGGGCTTGCCGCAGCAGCCTGATGGCGTGTACCAGATGCCTTCTTCCCCCCTGACCTGACCCGATCACCACCACCTGCCGCTGCCTCCCATGGAAATCTTTGGTGTCTCATTGCCGGGCCTGCTGAGCCAGCTCCTTCTGGGGCTGGTCAATGGCTCGTTCTATGCCATTCTCAGCCTCGGACTTGCCGTGATCTTCGGCCTGCTCAACGTCATCAACTTTGCCCATGGGGCGCTGTTCATGACGGGGGCCCTGATGACCTGGATGGCCATGAACTACTTCGGCATCAACTACTGGTGGATGCTGGTGTTGGCTCCGCTGGTGGTGGGCTTGTTCGGGGTGTTGATCGAGCGCCTGTTGCTGCGCTGGATCTACAAGCTCGATCATCTTTATGGCCTGTTGCTCACACTGGGCCTCACGCTGCTGATTGAAGGCGTGTTCCGTTCCATCTACGGTGTATCGGGCCTGGGCTACGACACGCCAGAACTGCTGGAAGGTGCTACCAATCTCGGTTTCATGATCCTGCCCAACTACCGGGCCTGGGTGGTGGTGGCCTCGGTGGTGGTGTGTCTTGCCACCTGGTATGTGATTGAAAAAACCAAGCTCGGCGCCTACCTGCGCGCCGGCACTGAGAACCCCCGCCTGGTGGAAGCCTTCGGCATCAACGTGCCGGTGATGGTGACACTGACCTATGCCTTTGGCGCAGCGCTGGCGGCCTTTGCCGGTGTGCTCGCGGCCCCGGTCTACCAGGTCACGCCGCTGATGGGCCAGAACCTCATCATCGTGGTGTTTGCCGTGGTGGTGATTGGTGGCATGGGTTCCATCATGGGCTCCATCCTGACGGGATTGGGGCTGGGCGTCATCGAAGGCTTCACCAAGGTCTTCTATCCCGAAGCATCGTCCACCGTGGTGTTTGTCATCATGGTCATCGTTCTCCTCATCCGCCCCGCCGGCCTGTTCGGCAAAGAAAAATAAGGGGCCGCCAGCATGAATCTCAAGAACACTGCCTCCATCGGTTATGGGCTGCTGCTGCTGGCCCTGATTGCCGCGCCATTCCTTGGCGCCTATCCCATCTTTGTGATGAAGCTCATGTGCTTTGCA
The DNA here is from genome assembly GCF_001428965.1 of Acidovorax sp. Root275. Classification (NCBI taxonomy): domain Bacteria; kingdom Pseudomonadati; phylum Pseudomonadota; class Betaproteobacteria; order Burkholderiales; family Comamonadaceae; genus Acidovorax; species Acidovorax sp. Root275. The sequence continues at coordinate 901,114 of NZ_LMJH01000008.1, forward strand.
CTGTTTGCTTCGGCGTTCAACCTGCTGTTGGGCTACACCGGCCTGCTGTCTTTCGGGCACGCTGCCTTCCTGGGGGGGGCGGCCTATGTGGCCGGGCATGTCATCAAGGTCTGGGGGCTCACGCCCGAAGTGGGACTGCTGCTGGGAACGCTGGGCGGAGCCTTGCTGGGCCTGCTGTTCGGCTGGCTGGCCATCCGTCGCCAGGGCATCTATTTTTCAATGATCACGCTCGCGCTGGCGCAGATGCTGTTCTTTGTCTGTCTGCAGGCGCCCTTCACCGGGGGTGAAGATGGCCTCCAAGGCGTGCCACGCGGCAAGCTCTTTGGCCTGATTGATCTGCAAAGCGATCTGGTCATGTACTACGTGGCGCTGGTCATCGTGGTGCTGGCATTCCTCGTCATCGTGCGCACCATCCATTCACCGTTTGGCCAGGTGCTCAAGGGCATCAAGGAAAACGAACCCCGTGCCATCTCGCTGGGCTATGACACCCACCGCTTCAAGCTGCTCGCCTTCGTGCTGTCGGCCGCGCTGGCGGGGCTGGCGGGTTCGCTCAAGACCCTGGTGCTGGGCTTTGCCACGCTGTCGGACGTGCACTGGACCGCCTCGGGCCAGGTCATCCTGATGACGTTGGTCGGGGGCCTGGGCACCCTATCGGGGCCGCTCATCGGCTCGGCCGTGGTGGTGCTGCTCGAAAACAAGATTGGCGAGTTCGGCAACCTGCTAGCCGCGCTGACGAGTGTGGAGTGGTTCAAGACGCTGGGTGAGTCAGTCACCATGGTCACGGGCCTGATCTTTGTGGTCTGCGTACTGGCTTTTCGCCGCGGCATCATGGGTGAGATCATCGCCTGGCTGGCACAGCGCCGTGCCGATGGCCCAGCCAAACACTGACGTTGTGGCCGCTTATACCGGGCGGCCTCAACCCCCCAATCAATAACCGCTGCAGCCTTTACAGGCGCAGCGGTTTTGCATATCCGGTCATCTCCAGGTAGCCCCGGCCTACGGGCTGCCCTGCGCTGTCCATCAAGTCGGACAGACCCTCCCAGTAGATCGCCCCGGTGGATCCACTGCTGTCCAGCTCCTGGTTGTCCAGCAAGGCGCGCACCTCAAAGGCGCCTGCGGGCGTCTGCACCCACCACTGCACCGGGTAGCGTGCCCCGCTCTGCGGGCTGGCCCAGATGCGTTGGGGCGTGAACACCACGGCCTGCGCGTCAAATACCTGCACCGGCTGGCCCGGTGTTCGCAACGAACCCCCGGCCCACAGGGCCGAGCCATCTGCACGGCGCAAGCGGAACGCCGTGAGCGCACTGCCATCGCGCAGGTTCATGCCGATCCAGTCCCAGCCCAGGGCTTCGGGGTGCAGCAGGGCCTCGCTCCATTCGTGGTCCATCCACGCGCGACCACTGCCGGGGCTCACGCCCATGCGCTTGCCCTCCACTGTCAGGGTGCCGGCCACGGTGAGTTGCGGTTGGCTGTAGTAATAGCTGGCCTGTGCAGCATCGGGCCCCTTGCGCGACAAGCCTTGCTGGCCCTGCAGCAGCACCGGTTGGGTGCTGTCGAATTGGAGGTCCATGCCGAATTCGCTGCCCGCAATCTGGGCGGTGTACCGGCTGAGCGGAAAGTCTGGCTTGCTGTGCGCCGTATTGCTCCGCGCGAGCGTCCAGTCCTGCAACCGTATGGAGGTGTCGGCCTCGCTGGCCTGCGCCACGCCAAAACCTGCGCGCGCGATGCGCTGGTCATGCAGCAGGCGCTGGCCTTGCACATCGGTGATGGCTGCGTGTGCGAACAGCAGTTGCTTGGCTGCAAACGCAGACTGCAGGTTTTGCGTGGCATCTACCCGCGAGCGAAAGAACGTGAGCTGAAATCCCCACGGCCTGCCCTGCGCCTGCACATGGCCCGTGATGTACCACCACTCGGTGCGCAGCTCCGAGTGGCTGCCATGGTCGCGCGGAAAGGTCAGTGCGCGTGCGGGCAGGGCACGGGCGGCCTGGGGCAGCAGCGTCAGTGCCATGCCGCCCAGGCCTCCCATGCCCAGTGGTACCTGCATGGCCAGCCACTGGCGGCGTGTGGCAAAGGTGCCCGCAGGCGAGGGCGCAGCAGGGACTGGTGGCGGGACGGGTGGCACGGGGCGCTTTGCGGGCGTCAGCCGATGAGGGCGTCGATTTTTTGCTGGGCTGCCGAGCAATCTCCGAAAGAGCGGTCCACCCACTCGGTATCGAAATACGTGGGCAGATACCGCTCCCCTGCATCGCACAGCAGCGACAGGATCGAGCCACGCTCGCCCCGCTCTCTCATCTCGCTGGCCAGCGTGAGCATGGCGACGAAGTTGGTGCCGGTAGACGGCCCCACGCGCCGCCCCAGCAGCTGCGACAGCGCACGCATTGCGGCGATGGATTCCACATCGGCCACATCCACCATGCGGTCCACCAGCGTGCGGATGAAGCTCGGTTCCACACGTGGGCGGCCGATGCCTTCGATGCGCGAGCCGGGCGCCGTCAGTGCGGCATCCCCCGTGCGGTGGTAGGCGCTGAACACCGAGCCTGCCGGGTCGGCCACACACACCTCGGTGGTGTGCCGCTGGTAGCGCACATAGCGGCCAATCGTGGCGCTGGTACCCCCCGTGCCCGCGCCCACCACGATCCAGCGCGGCACCGGGTGCGGCTCGCGCGCCATCTGCGTGAACATGCTCTCGGCGATGTTGTTGTTGCCGCGCCAGTCGGTGGCGCGCTCGGCATAGGTGAACTGGTCCATGTAGTGGCCGCCTGTCTCCGCCGCAATGGTGCGGGCGGCTTCGTACACCGCGCCCGCGCTGTCCACAAAGTGGCAGCGCCCGCCGTGGAACTCGATCTGCGCCACTTTCTCGGGCGAGGTGCTGCGCGGCATCACGGCCACAAAGGGCAGGCCGAGCAGGCGCGCAAAGTAGGCCTCGCTCACGGCGGTGGAGCCGCTGGATGACTCGACGATGGTCGAGCCCTCGTGCACCCAGCCATTGCACAGCGCATACAAAAAAAGTGACCGCGCCAGCCGGTGCTTGAGACTGCCCGTGGGGTGGGTGGATTCGTCCTTGAGGTACAGGTCAATGCCGTGCGTGGCAAAAACGGGCAGGCGCAGCGGGATCAGGTGGGTGTCCGCGCTGCGTTGGTAGTCCGCTTCGATGCGGGCGATGGCCTCGTGAAGCCAGGGGGAAGCGGGGAGCTGTTTCTGCATGGGCAGCATTGTCGCAGCCCGCCTAGCCTGTGCCGCAGGGGTGGTCAAAGGCCGTAGAACGCCTGGTTGGCCTCAATGCGCTGGGCCTGGGCTGCCGGGTAGTGGCGCTCGGCCAGCAGACGTTGCAGAGCGGCGCGACCCAGGTCACGGTGGGGGGTATAGAAGGCGCTCACGGCCAGCTCGTCCAGTGCACGCCAGGCGTACACCTGCGTGTCTACAAAAAGAATGTCGGGAGGCTGAGGTATCTGCGAAGCCTGCAGGGCAAACACGGTGGCCAGCGCATGTTCGGCACGTTCACGGTAGTAGCGGGCCAGTTCACACAGGGGCTCGGCCCGCTGGGGGCGGGCCGCGTAGGCGGCCAGATAGGCCTCGCGCACGGTGGCAACAGGGGCCTGGTTACGTTCGTGCAGCACGGCGATCTGGAACAGTGCATACCAGCGCTCTTCGTCCCAGCCTCCCATATCCACCCGGCGCTGGTACCACTGCAGGCTGGGCTCGATCTGCCCCGCATCGCGGCAGCTCTGGGCCAGGTAGAACACGTTGCGCGTGTTGGTGGGGTCGTCCCGCACGGCCTGCTCCAGCAAGGCCATGTCGCGCAGGTAGGTTTCCGGGTCGCGTGCACGGGCACCATCATGGGATACGTGGATGACAGGCCCCTGCAGCGTTTGCCAGGGGCCGTGCTGCTTGGCGGTCAGGTACTCGTGCAACACGCCCTCCCAACGCCAGCCGATGCGTGTGGCCACAAGGCTGTTGCGCTGGTACTCCCAGCCGTCCATGTGGCAGGTCAGGGTGTACCCGTCGGCCGAGAGCGCGGGCCAGGTAAAACCTGACGGCACCCGCAGTTGCTCATCGGCGTCAATGAAGAGCAGATAGCCGCCATAGGGGCGCGCTAGTTCCAGTGCTTCGTTGCGGTTGTGCGCAAAGTTCTTCCAGGGGCGCTCGAACAGCGTGCCGGGAACGCCTTGCATGAAATCGCGGACGATGTCTTGCGTGCCATCGGTGGAACCCGTGTCCACGATGACCCAGTGGTCTATGAAGGGCTTGACCGAGCCGAGGCACCGGGTGATGACCGGTGCCTCGTTCTTGACGATCATGTTGAGGACGACGCGAGGCATATGTCTTCAGCGAGGGATTTGGAGGCTGGGTGTGTATCCCCCCAGACGGCGTGCAGCCCCTTGCGTTCGGTCTGAACTCAGTCCCGTGGATGCGCCATTCTTGTACAGCGCAAGAGCGATGGAGGCCAACGCATCCTACTGGCAGATTGCATAAGCTTGCGCTGACAGTGCACCCCAAATTGAGTATTCACAGGTCCATTTGTCGGCCGCAGAGGGGTAGCCACCTCCAAAATAGCTGCCGTTGGCCCCTGCTGTTGCGCGGCAGCCCCCACTAACCACTGTTTTTCCTACTGAGCAAGTTGCGGTGACCGTGACCTGGTCACCTCCAGCTGGATCACCCATGCCGCCGAAAGTCCAGCTGTCGCTGTTGGAGACGGTGGCCAATGTCACTGTTCCAGCCCCTGTGGCGCCCGTGGCTCCGGTGGGGCCTATCGGGCCTTGAATCCCCTGGATACCTTGTGGCCCGGGTACCACGCTGTCTGCCCCGGTTGCACCGATGGGGCCCATAGCTCCTAGGGCCCCCGTGGCTCCTGCAGGTCCTGTCGCACCGGTCGCGCCAGTAGCCCCGGCCCCGGTAGCTCCAGTTGCACCGGTGGCGCCGGTGGAGCCGGTAGGTCCAGTAGCACCCGTCGTACCGGTAGTGCCTGCAGCGCCTGTGACCCCGGTAGGTCCAGTCGGGCCTAATGCTCCCGTGGGGCCTGTCGGTCCGGTTGCGCCGGTAGCTCCGGTGCCGATGCCCCCCGCGCAGGGCCCCAGGCGACCCGTGGGGCCATCAAAGCAGGTGAGATTGGTATTGGGCGTTGCACCGCTCAGGCCCGGGGCCCGCACTTCGCCGCTGTCCTGCACGCGAAAACGCTCCTGGGTGCCCGTGGAGTTCTTGATCACAA
>NZ_LMJH01000008.1:906330-1045073 GCF_001428965.1 Acidovorax sp. Root275
AGAGATGTCGGCGGCCAGGGCCACTGGGCTGTACAGAGCGTATGCCGCGCCCAAGGTGACAACCAGATGAAGGGGTTGGAATCTAAGTGTCATGGCAGGTGGGTGTTAAAGGTGGTGATGGGTGAGGCGCCATGGACCTTCGGGGTCAAACGTCGTATTCGTACTGCGTGCTGCGGAGCGCCTCTGATTCAAGGCGCGTTTTACGTGGGCAGTCTGTTGTTGCCCGCAACTCAATGGGCACGCCCGTGGGGAGGATCAAGCGCTTCAACCCGGGCCTGCGGTACTCAAGGGGTGAACGAAAGCGGCGCCGCAATGCTGTTCGGCAGCCCCACGCTGGCAGGCGTGACCAAGGTCAGCGGGAACATGTGCTGGGTGGAAGCCGACGTAGTGCAAGTTCCTGACACGTTGTCCTCGATGGAGTTCACGTCGATACCCAGCGTGGCTTGCGAAACAGGCGTGGCCAAGCCGTTGGCGTCGGGGTTGGACAGCGTATAGAGCTGCCCTGTCGATCGGTAGACCACGGTCTTGGCAAAGCGCTGGTTGCTCGAAGTACCCCCGCTGCCGCCATACGGTGTGCCTGTGCAGTCGGTCGACACAAAATAAATGGAAGACTCGTTTTGGATCGTTCCGTTGAAGCGTAGCTTGACGTAGTGCTTGGTGGACGTCATGACGGCCACATAGGACTGGCTGCTCACGGATATGTCGATGACCGTGCCAAGGCTGGTGCTGCTGTTGTCTCGAACCCCCAGGCCGCCGCCGGCTGCACCAGCTGCCCCGGTAGCGCCCGTCGCCCCCACAGGGCCTGTGGCGCCTTGAACCCCTTGAATCCCCTGGGCGCCCGTGGGCCCGACGACGGAGCTGTCTGCACCAGTGGGGCCGGTAGGGCCGGCGGGGCCTTGGGCACCTGTGGGGCCCTGCACGGCGCTGGCGGCCCCGGTGGCGCCAGTTGGGCCTGCGGCACCAGTGGCTCCCACCGCGCCCGCCGGTCCCGTTGCACCCGTGGCGCCAGTAGCACCTGCGCCGGTGGCACCGGTCGCGCCAGTGGGCCCTGTGGGCCCGGTAGCACCTGTCGCACCGGAGCCAATGCCTGCGGCGCAGGGCCCAAGCCGACCGGTGGGGCTGTCAAAGCAGGTGAGGCTGGTATTGGGCGTGGCACCGCTCAGGCCCGGGGCCAGCACTTCGCCGCTGTCCTGCACGCGAAAACGCTCCTGGGTGCCCGTGGAGTTCTTGATCACAANGGAGATGTCGGCGGCCAGGGCTACCGGGCTGTGCAGGGCATAGGCGGCGCCCAGGGCTCCGATCAGGCGCAGAGGGTGAGGCAGGTATTTCATGGTGGAGATCTGTGGAGGCCTGAAAACTCAGCTGCGTGGAGCGGCTGCGACGTGGCGTTGGCGCTGCCAGAAGGCCGCCATGCCCATCAGCAGTGCCAGCAGCATCAGGCCGTACTCGCTCAGCGTGGGGATGTTGGTGGCCGCCACTGCGCCACCGATCTGCACATTGCCCGCCAGGGACGTAAAGTTCTGGTTCACCACGGCACCGGGGCCGAGGTTGATGACTGCCGTGCCGCCGCCAGAGGAGATCAGCTGGATGTTTTGTCCCGGTGCGCCCTGCAGCGTCAAGGTGCCCAGCACGGTGATGTTGGTGCCGGCTGGAATGACGAAGGTGCGGCCCGTGGTGCTGCTCAGGGTCAGGTTCTGGAACACCAGCGTGCCCGACAGCTGGCTCGTGTTGCCGGTGCAACCGTCCGTGAGCGCCACCGTGCCGGACCCGGGATTGAAAGTGCCCGAACTGCTCAGGTCACCGCCCACGGTCAGCAGACCGGAGCCACCGTTGAACACGCCCGTGCCAGCGACGTTGAGGTTGCCGCTGGTCGAAAACTGGCCCGTAATGATGTTCAGGGAACCCTCTACCTGCACGGGGAGGCACCCCATGTCGATGGAGCCGCCGGGCACGTCGAATGAACTTCCTGCAGGGATGGTGAATTGTGCCCAGGCAGGTGCTGCCAGGCCACAGCAAAGCGCAGCCATGGCCGCCATTTGGCGAAATATCGATTTCATTGAACTCCCTCGGGTTGCGCGGCGGCCCTCTTTGTGGGGCCAAGAGGCGGCGCGTCTGGTCTTGAATCAGGGTGGCTGGACATGGGGCTGCTGGCTGTTGGCACGGTGCGCCGGTATGGCTGGCAACCCCGGGATCGGGTTTGATTGGTGATGGATGATTATCAAAATCTGCAGGGATTGCAAACAATTTTTAACCAAACTATCGGAACTTGACAGACCGCCCGCCGTTCACCAATCTTCCTTGACCGCCATCACCGCATCGCGCCCAGCCGCAGCCCGCCCTGCCAGCCACGCCGTCACCGTGCCCGAGGCGACCACGGCCACACACAAGCCCAGCAGGCGCCCGGTGGGCAGGCTGAGGTCCATGGTCCAGTGAAAGCTTTGCGGGTTGACCACGTGCACCAAGACCACCGATACGGCCAAGCCCAGCAGCAAGCCTGCGGCCGCGCCCACGCCAGTCCAGGCAGCGCCCTCGCCAGCCACCACGGCCAGGATCTGGCGGCGCGTCAGACCCAGGTGGGCGAGCAGGCCAAACTCCTTGCGGCGCGCCAGAATCTGGGCGCTGAAGCTGGCGGCCACACCAAACAGGCCGATGCCGATGGCCACGGCCTGCAGCCAGTAGGTGACGGCGAAGCTGCGGTCAAAAATGCGCAGCGAGCGCTCGCGGATCGCGCCCACCGAGACGAATTCCACCAGGGCCTCGTCCGCCGCGCTGGTGCCGTCCTGGGCCGGGGGCACACGGCCCGCCTGGGCTGCCGCCACTGCGCGGATCGCATCCTGCAACGCCGTGATGTTGATCTCTTCTGCGGGCCACAGCGCCAGGTCGCTGGTGCGGGCGTCGCCCGTCAGGCGCAGCCACACGGCGCGGTCCATCGCCACGGCGCCCGACTGCCGTGCATAGTCGCGCCACACGCCCGCTATGTAAAAGATAGCTGGTTGCGCTTGTCTATCAAGCGCCAGGGGGGTAAAAGCATCAGAAAGTGCGGGCCACTCCATGCCGGGGCGCAGTCCATACAGGTCCACCACCGCCTCGCTGACGTAGACGCCAGTGCGCCCGGCGGGCACGGGCAGGGCTTCGCCCACCAGGGGCAGGTTGCGGGCGGGGTCGGTGCCCAGCGGGCGGCTGATGACCATGAGCGCGGGGCGCGTGGCGTCGAGCTGCAGCGGGCTGGCGCGCAGGGCTTGCACACGCGCGAGGCCGGGCAACTGTGCGACTGACTCGGCGAAGCCTGCCGGCAGCAGTGCGGCCTCGCTGCCCGGCGCACCCAGGGCCGAGCGCACATACAGGGGCGATGGCAGCACAGCGTCCAGCCACTGCGTGACCGAGCCACGAAAGCTTGACACCATCACCGTCAGCGCGACGGCCAGGCTCAGGCTGGCCACCACCCCGCCTACCGCGATAGCGGCCGTGCCACGCATGCGCCGAGCGCGCTCCAGTGCCAGCAGCGCCAGGGCGTGGCGTGCGGCTAGCGGCTGCAGGCGGTGCAGTAGCCAGGCCATGGCCCAGGGCAGCACGGCAATGCCACCCACCAGCAGCAGGCCGATGGCCAGGTAGGCGGCCAGTGGTATGCCAAAAACGGGTGGTGCGCTAGTCAGTATTGCGCCAATAGCTATCAAAATGATACCAATCCAGCCTTGGCCCGCCTGGCTGGACACTGTGCCCAGGCCTTTCAAGGTTTGCGCGGGCGGCAGCGTCTGCGCGGCGCGCGCGGGCCACCAGCCACCCACCAGTGCTGCCAGCACGCCCAGTGCGCCATAGGCCAGGGCTGCTGGCGCGCTCCACTGCAGCACCGGTTGCACCCCTGCAAAGTAGCCACCGCCCAGGTCGCCCCCCAGCAGGCGCAGCGCAGCGGCGGCCAGGGCCGTGCCCAGGGCGATGCCGGCGGCGCTGCCCACTAGGCCCAGCACGGCGGATTCGGCCAGCACCAGCGCCAGGCGCTGGCGCGGTGTGGCGCCCAGCACGGCCAGCAGCGCGAACTGCGGCGCGCGCTGTGCCACGCTGAGCGCCAGCACCGAGAACACCAGGAACGCCCCCGTGAACAACGCCACCAGCGCCAGCACAGTCAGGTTCACGCGGTAGGCGCGTGACAGATTGCTGATGCGCTGCGCCGCATCGCCCGGCTGCGCAAACACCACCTGCGCCGGCCAGCCGGGCAGGGCGCGCACGGCCTGCTCCCACGCGCTGCGGTCGGTGCCGGGCTGAAGCTGCAGGTCGATGCGGCTGAGCTGGCCGGCGCGGCCAAACAGGTCTTGTGCGGCACCGATGTCCATCACTGCCAGCGGTGCGCCCCCCGCAGCCACCGTGCCGGCAACGCGCACCGGCCATTGCTGCAGCCCGGCCTGCAGCAGCAGCTGTGGCGACGGTTCTGCCGAGGTGGGGGGCGTGGTGGGCAGGCCCAGAGCCTGCAGCGCTGCTGTATTGAGGAACACCGTGGCCGGTGCAAAGAGGGCGAGCCGGTCGGCGCCCGCCCAGGGCTGTGGCATGAGCGCGGGGGCCATGGCGGGCAGCAACAGGGCGTCCACGCCCAGCACGCGCAGTGGCGTGGGGGGTGGAGTGGGTACGGTCGCCGTACCCGACCCCTGCCGCAGGGCCCGCGCCACGGCCGACAGCTCCAGCAGCGGGCTGGCGCGTGCCACCTGCGGATGGGTGGCAAGCTGCCCGTACAGTGCCTCAGGCAAACTACCCTGCATGGCCCGAAGCTCCAGGTCAGGTTGCCCGTTGACGGCTCGCACGGCCTGGGAGAATTCATCCAGCGCAGACGCGTTGATCACATGCACCGCAAACGCCAGCGCCACGCCCAGCATCACCGCCGCCACTGCCGCAGCACTGCGCCAGGGGTGGTGGCGCAGGTCCTGCCAGGAGAAGGTGCGAAGCAGCGCAAGCATGGCCTGCATTGTGGCTGCTGGCGGGGCGCCTAGCGGATCCGGCGGATGAACGTCGCATGGCAACCCGACCGCTGGGTTGCCCGGGTTGGTGCTTGGCTTGGATGCCCAGGCCAGCCTCGGCCCGGTAGTTGGCATTCCTTGTCAGAAGTGCCAACCATGAACGCTCTCTTGTACCGCTTGTCTAGCGCAGTGACAGCCCGGTCGCCGCGCGTGCCAGCAGTTCGCGGGCGGTGTCCAGGTCCGAGCCGACATGGCGATCAATGCGCCGGATGAAGGGGCAGGTGAGCACGGCCAGTGCATGCCCCTGGGGCCCGAGGATGGGCATCGAAATGTCCGTGACGCCATAGGCCTGCTGGCTGTCGCCTTGCCAGTGTCCCAGCGTGCGGATGCGGTCCAGAATGGCCTGCAGCTCGGCCTCCGGCATGGGCACCTCACCCTCCAGCGCGTCGTGTTCTGCCAGCATTTCGGTGCGGCGCTGCTCGGACTGAAACGCCAGCACCACATGGCCCGATCCGGTATCGATCAGGCTCACCCGCACCCCGAGCCGGATGGACAGCCCCCAGTTGCCCGGGCCATTGACCTGCGCCACCACGGTGATGTTGCCCCGGTTGTAAATGCCCAGGTGGCACGACTGCTCGGCCGCCGTGGCAAAGGCTTCCATCGCAGGCAGGGCCTGCGCCACCAACCTTTCGATGGGCGGGTGCCGGTGCCCCAGCACAAACAGCTTGAGGCTGAGCGCATAGCGGTCGCCTTGCTGCGACCGCGTGACGTAGTCCCGCGCGACCAGGCGCTCGAGCATGCGGTAGATCTCGCTCGGCCCGCGGCCCATGGCCTTCACGATCTCGGCGCGTGTCAGGCCGTGCGGCTGCTCTGCCAGCAGCTCGAGGATGTCCAGCCCCTTGTCGAGGGCGGGGGCGCGGTAGCGGTCGTTGGGTTCTGTCATGGAGAAAAAGGAGTGCTTGCAGCGCTACGGATTCAGGGGGGCGGAATGGAGTGTCCCTTGGCGCCGGTCAGCGCGCAGAAAAAGCGGCTTCACCTTACCAGAGGGTATCCCGGTCGCGGGACATCGGCCAGGGCAGGGTAAGCACTGATTGGATGGCAGTCGTCGCCTTTGTACATTATTTTCTAATGAACAAAAAGTTCATATATGAAGTTACAGACCAAAGGTACTCCATGAGACTGCAAGGCAAAACCATCCTGATCACCGCCGCTGGCCAAGGCATTGGCCGCGCCAGCGCACTGGCCTGTGCCCGCGAAGGCGCTCAGGTCATCGCCACCGACCTCAACCCAGCCTTGCTGGCGCGGCTGGCCCAGGATGGAGCGGGGCTCACGACCCATGTGCTGGATGTGCGCGACAGCGCTGCCGTGGTGGCCCTGGCTGCGCAGCTGCCTGCGCTGGACGGGCTCTTCAATTGCGCGGGCTACGTGCACAACGGCAGCGTGCTTGAATGCGACGAGGCAGCGTGGGACTTCAGCATGGACCTCAACGTCAAAGGGGCCTACCGCGTGGCGCGGGCCTTCCTGCCGGGCATGCTGGCCCGGATGGAGCGCGCGGGCACCAGTGGCTCCATCGTGAACATGGCCTCGATGGCCTCGTCGATCAAAGGCTTCCCGAACCGGTTCGTCTATGGCGCCAGCAAGGCTGCCGTCATCGGCATGAGCAAGGCGATCGCGGCGGATTTCGCCCGCGTGGGCCTGCGCTGCAATGCGCTGTGCCCGGGCACGGTGGACACGCCATCCCTGCGCGAGCGCATCGCGGGTGCTGCAGACCCGGTGCAGGCCGAGAAAGACTTCATCGCGCGCCAGCCGCTGGGCCGCCTGGCCACGGTGGACGACATAGCCCCGCAGGTGGTGTACCTGTTGAGCGACGAATCCCGCTTCGTGACGGGGCAAGCGGTGCTCGTCGACGGTGGCGTGACCATCTGAGCGGCAACGCCATTCAGCACCGGTAGCCCTGCCCATGACGCGCATCGACTCGCACCAGCACTTCTGGAACCCAGCACGCGGTGACTACACCTGGCTGCGTGCCGATGAGCCCGCGCTTGCGCCGCTGTTGCGTGCGTTCATGCCTTGCGATCTGGAGCCCACGCTCCAGGCCACGGGCACCGTCCGCACCGTGCTGGTCCAGGCTGCAGACTCGGTGGCGGAAACCGAATTCCTGTTGGGACTCGCCGCTGAGCATGACTTCATCGGCGGTGTGGTCGGTTGGGTAGACCTGAGCCGCAGCGACGCGGCCGCCACGCTGGAGGCGCTAGCGCGGCACCCGCAGTTCAAGGGCGTGCGCCCCATGCTGCAGGACCTGCCGGACGTCGATTGGATCGAGCGCGCGCCGCGTGCGGACGCCGTGCAGGCACTGATCCGGCTGGGCTTGCGCCTGGACGCGCTGGTCAAGCCCGAGCACCTGCCATCGCTACTGCGCTTTCTGCACGCCTGGCCCGACCTGCAGGTCGTGGTGGACCACGCTGCCAAGCCGCAGCTGGCCCAGGGCTGGCATGCCGATTGGGCGCCCCTGTGGCGCCGCTGCATGGCCGAGCTGGCGGCACTGCCGCGCGTGCACTGCAAGTTTTCGGGCCTGCTGACCGAGCTGCAGCCACAGCAGCGCACATCGGCCGAGGCCTGTGTGGCCGCAGTGCGGCCGGTGTGGGATGCGCTGCTCGAAGGATTCGGCCCGACGCGGCTGATGTGGGGCAGCGATTGGCCCGTGGTCACGCTGGCCAGCAGCTATGACCAATGGCTGGCCACCGCCGGCGTGTTGATCGGCCAGTTGCCGCCGGCCGACCAGGACGCGGTGTGGCGCAGCACCGCACAGCGCTTTTATGGCATTGCATGAGGCCCAGGCAGCCATGACCTCTCCGCTCATCTCGATCAGTAACCTGTCCAAGGCCTTTGCCGGTGTGCGGGCGCTGGACAAGGCGCGCTTCGAACTTATGCCCGGCGAAGTCCATGCCCTCATGGGCGAGAACGGCGCGGGCAAGTCCACCCTGATGAAGGTGCTGTCCGGCATCTACCCGCGCGATGACGGCGAGGTGCTGGTGAGCGGGCAGCCCGCTGACATCGGCAGCCCGCGCGCCGCCCAGGCGCTGGGCATCGGCATCGTTCACCAGGAGCTCAACCTGATGAACCACCTGAGCGCCGCCCAGAACATCTTCATCGGCCGCGAGCCGCGCCACAGGCTGGGCCTGGTGCTGGACGAGCATGCGCTCAACGCCCAGGCGCGTGCCATCTTCGAGCGCCTGAACCTTCAGCTCGACCCGCGCACGCTGGTGGGCGAGCTCACGGTGGCCAAGCAGCAGATGGTCGAGATCGCCAAGGCGCTGTCGTTCCAGTCGCGGGTGCTCATCATGGACGAGCCGACCGCCGCGCTGAACAACGAAGAAGTGGCCGACCTGTTTCGCATCATCCGCCAGCTCAGGGCCGAGGGCGTGGGCATCGTCTACATCTCGCACAAGATGGACGAGCTGCAGCAGATCGCCGACCGGGTCACGGTGATGCGCGATGGCCAGACCATCGCCACCGTGCCCATGGCGTCGACCAGCGTGGACAGCATCATCGGCATGATGGTCGGCCGCCAGCTCGAAGCCCTGGAAAAGCACGTACCCGACACCACGGGCAACGAGGTTGTGCTGCAGGTGCGGGGGCTGTGCCGCAAGGCGGCCATCGTGGATGTGGGCTTTGAGCTGCGGCGCGGCGAAATCCTGGGCTTTGCCGGGCTGATGGGCGCGGGGCGCACCGAGGTGGCGCGGGCCATCTTTGGTGCGGACCCCATCGACGCTGGCGAAATCCATGTGCGGGGCCAGCGCGTCACCATCCGTTCGCCGCAGCAGGCGGTGGCGCTGGGCATCGGCTATCTGTCCGAAGACCGCAAGCATTTTGGCCTGGCCACCGGGCTCGACGTCGAGACCAACATCGCCTTGTCGTCCATGCGCTCCTTTGCGCGGGGCGGCATCGTCCTGGACCAGGCCGCCCTGCGCAGCACGGCGCAAGCATACGTGCGCCAGCTGGGCATCAAGACGCCTTCGGTGCAGCAGCAGGTGCGCCTGCTTTCCGGCGGCAACCAGCAAAAGATCGTCATCGCCAAATGGCTGCTGCGCGACTGCGACATCCTGTTCTTCGATGAGCCCACGCGCGGCATCGATGTCGGCGCCAAGGCCGAGATCTACAAGCTCCTGAACGCCCTGGCCGAGCAGGGCAAAGCCATCGTCGTGATCTCTTCCGAGCTGCCCGAGGTGCTGCGCCTGTCACACCGCGTGCTGGTGATGTGCGAGGGATGCATCACCGGCGAGCTTTCGGCCGCCGATGCCACCCAGGAACGGATCATGGAACTCGCCACCCGGCGGCCCACCACGTTGACGAACTGAAGACCATGCCAAAAGCCACACCAACATTGACGACGCCCACTGCATCGAAGGTCGGCCCCTGGGCCGCGATCAAAGAGCGGCTGTTTCGCGCCGAGACGCGGCAAAAGCTGCTGGCCTTCGCCAGCCTGCTCGCGCTGATGGCGTTCTTCACGGCCGCGTCCGGCAACTTCCTCAAGGCCGACAACATGGTGAGCATCCTGCAGGCCACGGCCGTCAATGGGGTGCTGGCCATCGCCTGCACCTTCGTCATCATCACTTCGGGCATCGACCTGTCGGTGGGCACGCTGATGACCTTCAGCGCCGTGATGGCCGGGGTGGTGCTGACCTACCTGGGGTTGCCGCTGCCCCTGGGCATTGCGGCGGCCATCCTCTCGGGGGCGTTGTGCGGGTTCATCTCGGGCGTGCTGATCGCCAAGCTCAAGATCCCGCCCTTCATTGCCACGCTGGGCATGATGATGCTGCTCAAGGGGCTGTCGCTCGTGATCTCGGGCACCAAGCCCATCTACTTCAACGACACCGAAGGCTTCAGCGCCATCTCGCAGGACTCGCTGATCGGCGAGCTGCTGCCGTCGCTGCCCATTCCCAACGCGGTGCTGATCCTCTTCGTCGTGGCGGTGGCGGCCAGTTTCGTGCTGAACAAGACCATGCTGGGCCGCTACACCTTTGCCCTGGGCAGCAACGAAGAGGCTGTGCGCCTGTCGGGCGTGAACGTCGATTTCTGGAAGATCGTCGTCTATTCGGTCAGCGGCGGCATCTGCGGCATTGCCGGGCTGCTGATTGCCTCGCGACTGAATTCGGCGCAGCCCGCGCTGGGGCAGGGCTACGAGCTGGACGCCATCGCGGCGGTGGTCATCGGCGGCACCTCGCTGGCCGGAGGCACCGGCACCATCCTTGGAACCATCATCGGCGCCTTCATCATGAGCGTGCTGACCAACGGGCTGCGCATCATGTCCGTGGCGCAGGAGTGGCAGACCGTGGTGACGGGCGCCATCATCATTTTGGCCGTCTACACCGACATCCTGCGGCGCCGCAGCCGCTGAGGGCCGTCCATCCCGAGTTCCGCTTTTCCCACAACCACTAAAAGGAGACAAACCATGTTCAGCAAACGCGTACTCAGCATCGCCGTGGGCCTCACCATGGCATGGGGCGGCACCACGGCCGCCATGGCCCAGCAGCAACAGCAGGTCTACATACCGCTGGTGTCCAAGGGCTTCCAGCACCAGTTCTGGCAGGCCGTGAAATCGGGCGCCGAACAGGCGGGCAAGGACCTGGATGTGCGCGTTACGTTCGAGGGACCGGAGTCCGAAGCCATGGTGGACAAGCAGATCGACATGCTGTCCGCAGCGCTTGCCAAGAACCCCAAGGCCATCGGCCTGGCCGCACTGGACAGCAAGGCCGCGATCCCGCTTCTGAAAAAGGCCCAGGCCGCCAAGATCCCGGTCGTGGCCTTCGACTCCGGCGTGGACAGCGACATCCCCGTGACCACCGCCACCACCGACAACAAGGCGGCAGCGGCGCTGGCGGCCGACAAGATGGCTGAACTCATCGGCGGTGCGGGCGAGGTGGCACTGGTGGTGCACGACCAGACCAGCCGCACCGGCGTGGACCGGCGCGACGGCTTCGTCGAGCGCATGAAGGCCGCACATCCCAAGATCAAGATCGTGAGCGTGCAGTACGGCGGAGGCGACCACCTCAAGTCCACCGAAATCGCCAAATCCATCCTGCAGGCCTACCCCCAACTCAAGGGCATGTTTGGTGCCAACGAAGGCTCGGTGCTCGGCGTGGTGAATGCGGTGCGCGAAACCAAGCGCAAGCTCGTCGTCATCGGCTACGACTCGGGCAAGCAGCAGAAGGACGCCATCAAGGAAGGCTTGATCGCCGGCTCCATCACGCAGAACCCCGTGGGCATTGGCTACAAGACCGTGGAGGCGGCAGTCAAGGCGCTCAAGGGCGAGAAGCTGCCCAAGGTGATCGACACCGGCTTCTTCTGGTACGACAAGACCAGTATCAACGATCCCAAGATCGCCGCCGTTCTGTACGACTGATGGTCTCTGCGACGGATCGCTTTTTCAACTCGGTGCGTTGCCACCCACAAGGAATTCTTTCGTGAAACTTCTTCGCTACGGCCCTCAGGGCCAGGAAAAGCCCGGCCTGCTCGATGCCCAGGGCCGCGTGCGCGACCTCTCTGGCTTGGTGCCCGACATCGCTGGCGACGTGCTCACGCCCGAGGGGCTGGCACGCATTGCGCAGCTCGATGTGGACTCGCTGCCGCTGGTGGCGGGCACCCCGCAGCAGGACCTGCGCCTGGGGGCCTGCGTGGGCCGCGTGGGCAAGTTCATCTGCATCGGCCTGAACTACGCGGACCACGCGGCGGAGTCCGGTATGCCGGTGCCCGCTGAACCCGTGGTGTTTTCCAAATGGACGAGCGCCATCGTGGGGCCCAACGATGCGGTCGAGATTCCGCGCGGCAGCCAGCGCACCGACTGGGAGGTGGAGCTGGGCGTGGTCATCGGCCAAGGTGGCCGCTACATCAGCGAGGCCGACGCCATGCGGCATGTGGCCGGATACTGCGTGATCAACGACGTGTCCGAGCGCGAAGTGCAGCTCGAACGCGGCGGCGGCCAGTGGGACAAGGGCAAGGGCTGCGACACCTTCGGGCCCACCGGGCCATGGCTGGTCACTGCCGACGAGGTGCCGGATCCGCAGGTGCTGGACCTGTGGCTGGAGGTCGACGGCCGGCGCTACCAGAACGGGAACACCCGCACCATGGTCTTTGGCGTGGCGCAACTGGTCAGCCACCTGAGCCAGTTCATGAGCCTGCAGCCGGGCGACATCATTTCCACCGGCACCCCGCCCGGCGTGGGCCTGGGCCAGAAGCCGCCGGTGTACCTGGTGGCGGGCCAGACCATGCGGCTGGGGATCAGCGGCCTGGGCGAGCAGCAGCAGCGCACCGTGCAGGCCTGAACGCGAGCCGACTTTCCCCGCAAAACCACCGAGCTATGACCACCATTCGATCGATGCGCGTCCTGGACGTGCGCTTCCCCACGTCCGCCCACCTGGACGGCTCCGACGCGATGAACCCCGACCCGGACTATTCGGCCGCCTATGTGGTACTGGAAACCGACCAGCCGGGGCTGGAGGGGCACGGCCTCACGTTCACTATCGGCCGGGGCAACGAGATCTGCTGCGCCGCTATCCGCGCGATGGAGCACTTGGTGGTCGGGCTGGACCTGGCGTGGATCGCCGAGGACATGGGCCGCTTCTGGCGCCATGTCACCTCCGACAGCCAGCTGCGCTGGATCGGCCCTGACAAGGGCGCCATCCATCTGGCCACCGGCGCGGTGGTCAACGCCGCCTGGGACCTGTGGGCCAAGTCGGAGGGCAAGCCGGTGTGGCAACTGGTGGCCGACCTGAGCCCCGAAGAGCTGGTGCGGCTCATCGACTTTCGTTACATCACCGACTGCATCACGCCCGACGAGGCGCTGGCATTGCTGCGCGAGCGCGCCGTGGGCCAGGCCGAGCGCCGCGCTGACCTGCTGGCCCATGGCTACCCCAGCTACACCACGTCTGCCGGCTGGCTGGGCTACGACGATGCCAAGCTGCGCCGACTGGCGCAGGAGGCGGTGGATGCAGGTTTCACCCACATCAAGCTCAAGGTGGGGCGTGACCTGCAGGACGACATCCGCCGCGTGCGCGTGGCCCGCGAGGTGCTGGGCCCCGATCGCAAGCTCATGATCGACGCCAACCAGGTGTGGGAGGTGGGCCAGGCCATCGACTGGCTCCAGGAGCTGGCATTCGCCAAGCCCTGGTTCATCGAAGAGCCCACCAGCCCCGACGACATCGAGGGCCACCGCCGCATCCGCGAGGCCGTGAAGGATTCGATGCAGGTGGCCACGGGCGAGATGTGCCAGAACCGCATCATGTTCAAGCAGCTCATCATGCGCGGCGCCATCGATGTGGTGCAGATCGACGCCTGCCGCCTGGGCGGCGTGAACGAGGTGCTGGCCGTGATGCTCATGGCCGCCAAGTACGGCCTCAAGGTATGCCCGCACGCGGGCGGGGTGGGCCTGTGCGAGTACGTGCAGCATTTGTCGATGATCGACTACCTGTGCATCGCCGGCACCAAGGAAGGCCGCGTGATCGAGTACGTGGACCACCTGCACGAGCATTTCGTGGACCCGTGCGTGATCCGCAACGCGGCCTACATGCCGCCGCAGCGTCCTGGCTATTCCATCGAGATGAAGCCCGAGTCGCTGGCCCGCTACGAGCACCGCGGCTGACCCGCACCCACGCCAGGAGCACCGTATGGACCTGCATCTCAAAGACAAGGTGGTCATCGTGACCGGCGGCGGTGCCGGCATCGGCGGCGCCATCAGCCTGCAGCTGGCGCGCGAAGGGGCGGTGCCCGTGATCCTGGGCCGCCACCCGTTGGGCGACGACTTTGCCGCCACGCTGCGTGCGCTGTGCCCCACCTTTGCGTTCTTTGCCCTGGAGCTGGGCGACGAAGCAGCCTGCACGGACGCGGTGGCGCAGACGCTGCGCCGGTTCGGCGGCATCGATGGGCTGGTGAACAACGCCGGTGTGAACGATGGGGTGGACCTCGCGGCCGGCACCGCCGCATTCCGCCGGTCGCTGGAGGACAACCTGGTGCACTGCTACTTGATGGCTCACCTGTGCGTGGAGTCGCTCCAGCAGCGCCAGGGCGCCATCGTCAACATCTCCTCCAAGACCGCGCTCACGGGCCAGGGCGGCACCAGCGGCTACGTGGCTGCCAAGGCGGCGCAGCTGGGGCTCACGCGGGAGTGGGCTGCAGCGCTGGCGCCGCACGGCGTGCGCGTCAACGCGGTGCTGCCGGCCGAAGTGATGACGCCGCTGTATGAGCGCTGGCTGCAGACGCTGCCCGACCCCGCCACCGCACTGCAGCGCATCACCGCGCGCATACCGCTCGGGCACCGCATGACGCGGGACCAGGAGATCGCGGACCTAGTGGTCTTTTTGCTGTCGGACCGCTCGTCCCACACCACCGGGCAGTGGCTGCACCCGGACGGGGGCTATACGCACCTCGACCGCGCATTGCCCTGACCCCTGCACTCCTACCTTCAACCCCAGGAAGCCCCATGCGCCACTGCCTGATGCTCGACCTCCAGGACGACCCCGCCCTGATTGCGCAATACGAGGCGCACCACCGCGCCATCTGGCCCGAGGTGCGGGAGCACCTGCGCGAGCACGGGGTGACGGGCATGGAGATCTTTCGCCTGGGCACGCGGCTGTGCATGTTCATGGAGACGGATGACGCGCGCTTTGACGGCGACCGCATGGCACAGGCCGAGGCCCTCGATGCCCGTCTGCAAGCCTGGGAAGCACTGATGTGGCGCTTCCAGGCGCCCACGCCATGGACGCCCGCGGGCCGCAAGTGGATGCCGGCGACGCGCATCTTTGATCTGGCGGCGCAGGGCTAGCCGCTTCTACCGAACGTCAAAAACACCCCGTGCGCCGGGCCCCAGCGCACGGGTGGGGCGCCAGCCTGGGCGCACGGTTTGCGGGGCAGACAGCCACCTCTGAACGCATCACAAAGAACTCACCAACGAATGGAGACACACCATCATGAACAGCACATTGAACAAGACCCTGGCGGTCGCGGCCACGCTGGTGGCTGCGGGCGCATGGCCTCAGCTGGCACAGGCGCAGTCCAGCGTCACCCTCTACGGCCGGGTGGTGGCCGGGGTGGAGCATGTGGACAAGATCGCCAACCCCGCCACAGGCAGCACCGGATCGCTCACGCGGGCGGCGGACAACCAGTGGGGCACCAGCATGCTCGGTTTCAAGGGCTCCGAAGACCTGGGCGACGGCCTGAAGGCCGTGTTCCGGCTGGAGGGCGGCTTCAGCGCCCCCAAGGGCGCCACGGGCGATGCCTTCTTCAACCGCCGCAGCTTCGTGGGCCTGTCGAGCCCGGGCTGGGGCACGTTCCAGCTGGGCAAGAACCTGCTCAACAGCAACGATGTCTGGTTTCTGGACCCCACGGGCCAGCAGTTCATGAGCAGCGCCACGCTGGTGCGCGGGCGCAGCTGGCAGGGCGCGAACAATGTGTTCGAGTACACCACGCCCAACTGGGGCGGCTTCACGCTCAATGCCCAGGTGGCCCTGGGCGAGCAGCCTGCATCGGCCAGGCAGTTGCGCAGCGAGGGACTGTCTGCGGCCTACGTGGCGGGCGACCTGGAACTGCGCGCCATCCACACCAGCCGGCGCGACGGCAATGGCCGCCACAGCGACGTCTATAGCTTCTCCAACGAAACCATCGTGGGCGGCACCTACACCGTGGGCAATGCCAAGCTCTTTGCAGCGATCGACAGCGTCTCGGCCCCCGACGCCGCGTCCGGCACGCCGACCAAGCTGCGCCACGGATGGGTGGGTGTGCGCTACCAGGTCACGCCGCTGCTCACGCTGATCGGAGCGGGCTACCACGTCAGCGCCAACCGGGGCAACGGCAAGGCCACGCTGCTCATGGTGGGTGCAGACTACTACCTGTCCAAGCGGACCTTTGTGTATGCGTCGCTGGGCGGGGTGAGCAACAGCGGATCTGCCAACTACGCTGCGGATGTGACGGTCAACGGGCCGGGGGCAGGCGCCTCGCAGCGCGCCATCTACGCAGGCTTGGGGCATTCGTTCTGACGCTGCTGATTGTCTGACATGCGAGGCCGCCCCGGCGGCATTGGGCTGCAGCGTTTGCCGCTGCGGCCCTTTTTTGACTCTACCTCGCAGATACAGGGGGTGATGTTCGTCGTCGCAGCACCCCTTCCTCACAGCCCTTCTTAAGCTGGCCCATAGCCAGCGCGTGCGACCATGCCGCCCTGGTACCCGCGTTGCGGTGCCGTTCAAAAGGGCGATGGCATGGTGTGCATTGTGGAATCCTTTGTCTGGGCGCACAGGGTGGCGTGGCATGCGTTGGCTGCCGGGTTGGTGTCGGCCGCGTTGGCGGGGCATGCCGGTGCGCAGGCGCCGCAGCCCGCCGGCACAGCCACAGCGCCCGCCGCACCAGTGTTGCCACGCAGCTTCGACTGGTCGGGCCCGGCCGACGCCATGGCGGCCGCAGCGCTGGGGAAGTTGCGTGGCGCGGCCGAGGTGGGTGTGTGGCACGGTGGCCAGGCACGTTTCGGTACAGCCTACAACCGCGTGGCACAGGCACCTGCCCAGGCGTTGTTTGAAGTGGGCTCCATCAGCAAGGTGTTCACCGGCCTGCTGCTGGCGCAGGCCGTGGAGCGTGGCGACATGGCGCTGGACGACACGTTGGGCGGGTTGCTCAATGGCTCGCCCGCGCTGGCGCCCGTCTTGCCCGCCCCGGTGGCTGCCATCACCCTGCGCCAGCTCGTCACGCACACCTCGTGCCTGCCACGCTTGCCGGCGGACTTCCGCCGCGGTTCGGACGCCGCAAACCCGTACTTGCGGTACGACCGCGCCCGGCTGTGGCAGGCGCTGGCCGATGCGCGTCTCGCCCAGTCGCCGCCGTGTGCCGGCGCATACAGCAACCTCGGCTTTGCGGTGCTGGGCGAGCTGCTGGCTCAGCGCCATGGCAAGCCCTGGGCTGAGCTGGTGCAAGAGCGCATCACCGGCCCGCTGGGCATGCACGACACGGTGCAGTCGCTGGGCGACAAGGCGCCGCGCCTGGCTGTGCCGCATGAGGGCGAGATGCCGGTGTCGGTGTGGGATTTCGATGCGTTCTCCGGTGCGGGCGCCCTGCGCTCCACGGCGGCCGACATGCTGGTGTTCAGCCGCGCGTTGCTGGCCGGCGCGCAAGGGCCTCTGGGCCCCGCGGCCGAGCGCCTGTTCACGCCGCTGGCGGACCACGACGGCGGCCAGATCGGCTACGCCATCATGCTGCGCGAGCGCGATGGACTGCGCACTTGGCTGCATGGCGGCGGCACGGGGGGCTTTCGCAGCGTATGGCTGCTGGCACCCGACCGGGGCGAAGCGGTGATTGCCCTCGTGGCCAACGCCCAGGCCGCGCAGCAGGATGTGATGACCCCGCTGCTGGCGCAGCGCTACCCCGTGCCGCCCGGCCAGCCCGCCACCGATGCAGCTGCATTGGCACCGTACGAGGGGGTTTACCGCGCGTCGCCTGCGGTGGCCCTGAGCCTGGCCCTGGTGGATGGTCAACTTCAGCTTCGGCCGACTGGCGGTGTGTTCGAGCCGCTGCAGGTGCTGGGGACCGACGCCTTCACGCAGCCCACATCGGGCCGGCAGCTGCGCTTTGAGCGCGACAAGGAAGGGCGGCCCGCGGTGCTGCGCTACACGCGCTTTGGCGCGCGCTTGACGGCCCTGCGTGTAAAGGAGCCCGTGCTGGGCCTCGCGCCGCCACAGTCCGACAAGGTGCTGGCTCCGTACCTGGGCCGCTATCGCCTGCGCGGCGGCACTGTGATGGATGTGCAGGCCACGAGTGGCCGCCTGCAGGTGCGCCTGGGCTCTCAACCGCGCTACACCGTCTATCCGCTGCCTGGGCAGCGCGACCGGTTTGCGTACGACGCGGTGCGGGCGGAGCTGGAGTTTGAGCGTTATTCCAGCGGCGAGGTGCGTGCCGTGGTGCTGCACCAGAACGGGCACTTCCGCGCGCCGCGCCTCGAACCGTGATGCGGGTGTTGCGGGTCAGCCGCCCGCACTGATGCCGTCGCTGCGCAGCCGCAGTACCCGGTCGGCCCGGGCCGCCGCGGCATCCGAGTGCGTCACCAGCACCAGCGATGCGCCGTGCCCGCGTGTTTGCGCCAGCAGCAGGTCCATCACGCGGGCTGCGGTGGTGGGGTCGAGGTTGCCGGTGGGCTCGTCCGCCAGCAGCAGGGCAGGGCGGTGGACCAGCGCACGGGCGATGGCCACGCGCTGCAGCTGCCCGCCGCTGAGCTGCTGGGGCAGCCGCGCGCCCAGTGCGCCCATGTCCACGGCGTCCAGCATCTGCTGCACGCGCGCCGGGTCGTTCTGGCCCAGCAGCATCAGCGGCAGGGCCACGTTCTGCGCCACGTCCAGGTGCGGCAGCACATGGAAGGCCTGAAAGACAAAACCCACATGGGCACGGCGCCACAGGGCGCGCTCTGTGTCGCCCAACTGGCCCAGGTCGGTGGTGCCATGGGTGATGCGGCCGGTGTCCCAGGTGTCCAGCCCGGCCAGGCAGTTGAGCAGGGTGGACTTGCCCACGCCCGAGTCGCCCACGATGGCCACGAATTCACCCGGTTCCACGGTGAACTGCACGTTGGAAAACACCGGCGTTTCGCCGTAGTGTTTGCCCAGCTGTTCGGCGCGCAGCAGCGTCATGGGGTGATTGGCTCTTGCGAATCCGGCCGCTGCTCCAGCCGCTGCAGCACGGCCTGCACGAGCTGGGCCACGGCGTGGGGCTGGTCGCAGGCGATGGCGTGGCGCCCGTGCATGCTGCGCAGCCAGGTGATCTGGCGCTTGGCGAGCTGGCGTGTGGCGGCAATGCCGCGCTCGCGCAGCAGGCCCATGTTGAGCGGTGTGCCCGGTGTGCGCGTGGCCTGGAAGTCCAGCTCTTCCCACGCCTGGCGGTAGCCCACACAGCGCATGGAGGGCAGGTCGGGGTGCAGGTCGCCGCGCGCGCGCAGGGCCAGCACTTCGTCGATGAAGCCGCCGGCCAGCATGGCGTCAAAACGCTGGGCAATGCGGCCGTGCAGCCAGGCCCGATCGTCAGGTTCCAAGGAAAATAGGGCTCCAGCGCTTATTCCATCAGCGCTAGTAGCTATCTTTTTGATAGTGTGAAAGCTCGACAACGGTTGACCCGATACCTGCCAAACCTCCAGCGCGCGCTGGATGCGCTGGCTGTCGGCCGGTGCCAGCCGGGCGGCCGTCACAGGGTCTACACGGGCCAGCTCGGCGTGCAATGCGGGCCAGCCCTGCTCGGCCGCCTGGGCTTCCAGCCGTGCGCGCACGGCAGGGTCTGCGGCGGGCATGTCGTCGATGCCGTCGATGAGCGCCTTGAAGTACAGCATGGTGCCGCCCACCAGCAGCGGCAGCGCGCCGCGCGCGCGAATCTCGGCGATGAGCCGCGTGGCGTCCTGCACGAACTCCGCCGCACTGTAGGCCTGCAAGGGATCGCGGATGTCGATGAGGTGGTGCGGCACGGCGGCCAGCTCGTCGGGTGTGGGCTTGGCGGTGCCGATATCCATGCCCCGGTACACCAGGGCCGAGTCCACACTGATGATCTCTACCGGCGTGCCCTGCTTGCCCAGCACGGCGGCCAGCGCGAGGGCCCCGGCCGTCTTGCCCGAGGCCGTGGGGCCTGCCAGGGCGATGGCGGGCAGGGCGTTGTGCAACAAGGGCTCAGGCATGCTCACGCGGCGCTCCGAATTTCTGCACCAGCGTCCATGAGATGAGGGCGAGCACCACCGACCAGAACCAGATGCCATTGACCAGCGGCCACACCGTGCCATCCAGGCGCATGCCCAGCCAGCCACCGATTCCGAACGCGGCCAGCATCATCATGAAGCCGTTGAGTGCGGAGGCCACGCCGGCTGCCT
This sequence comes from Acidovorax sp. Root275, assembly GCF_001428965.1. NCBI lineage: Bacteria > Pseudomonadati > Pseudomonadota > Betaproteobacteria > Burkholderiales > Comamonadaceae > Acidovorax > Acidovorax sp. Root275. The sequence continues at coordinate 926,143 of NZ_LMJH01000008.1, forward strand.
TGGGAAACGGCCCCACCGCTCCGCTCTGCCCGCAGGGCTGGTGGATGCCGTGGCCCAGCATGAACAGGTAGAACGGCAGCAGCAGCGCCCAGGGCTGGTGCCAGCCCATGAAGGCCACGGCGGCCATCAGCGTGCCGCCGCTTGCGCTTAGCGCGCCAGCAATGGCCACCGTGCGCAGCAGGCCCTGGCGTGCCAGCAGGCGACGGCACAGAAAGGTGCCTGCCAGATATGCCACACAGGCCGAAGCCATGGTCCACCCGAACTGCGTGCGCGTGAGACCCAGCACGTCGATGAAGACAAACGACGACGCGGCCAGAAAGGTGAACAGGCCGCCATAGGTGGCTGTGGTCTGGAGCGAGAACGCCCAGAAGGTGGGGCTGCGCAAAACTTGCATCCAGGTGCCGACCAGTGCGCGGGGCTGCAGGGCTTGCGGGTTGCGGTGGGCCAGGGTTTCGGGCAGTCGCAGCGCCACCAGCGCCAGCGTGGCCACGGCATACACCGTGAGCGCCATCAGCGCTGCCCGCCAGCCCAGCCATTCACTCAGCAAGCCGCCCAATGGCGCGCAGATGCACGCCACGACGCCGAGGCCGGTGAGCGCCTTGGACATGGCGCGTGCGCCATCGAGCGGGGTGTACAGGTCGCGCACGATGGCCCGGGCGCACATCACCACCGCGCCCATGGCGGCGCCCTGGGCAATGCGCCACACGATGAGCAGCGCCATGGTGGGCGCAAACGCGCTGCCCAGCGAGGCCACGGTGTAGATGCCAAGCCCGGCCAGCAGGATGGGGCGGCGGCCAAAGCGGTCCGACAGCGGCCCCCACACCATTTGCGAGCAGCCAAACGCCAGCAGCAGCCCGCTGAGCGTGAGCTGTGCCGCTGCCATCTGCGCGCCCAGGCTGCGCGTGAGGGCGGGCAATGCGGGCAGGTACAGGTCGGTGGTGACAGGCTGGATGGAAAGCAGCATGGCCAGCACCAGGATGGCCATGCCAGGCTGGATGGAGGCGGAAGCAGCCGCAGGCACGGCGGTGGCGGAGGAGGCAGACATATCTGTCTGAGGGTACCAGATGGGGCATGCAGGCCGGTGCCAGCGGGACCTGTGCGCAGTGGCGCGCATTTGCGCCACATCAACGCGGCGGGCCGCGGGCTTCGCACGCCGCCAGCGGCGCGTGCCGCCGGGCGGCAGCAGGGCCTACTTCAGCTTGAACAGCGAGGCCATCGCCTCGCGGTAGAGGCCCTGGCCCACCGAATTGGTGTTGTGGTGCGAGCCCCCTTCGACCAGGATGAATTGCTTGGGCTCCTGCGCCGCCTCGAACAGCTTGCGGCCCAGGGCGGGCTGGATCAGGCTGTCCTGGCTGCCATGCACCACCAGCAGGGGCGAGCCGATCTCGGCCACCTTGCGGACGGATTCGAACCGCTGCGTGATCAGGCCCGACACCGGCAACCAGCCCCACTTGAAGGTGCTGACCACCTCGGGGATGCTGGTGAACGTTCCTTCCACCATGGTGCCCTGTTCGTCGGGCACCTGGCGGGCCAGGTCGATGGCAATGGCACCCCCCAGCGAGTGGCCGAAGATGTAGCGGGGCTTGCCCGGTTGCTGCTGGCCCAGCCAGTCCCACGCTGCGCGGGCGTCTTCTCCGGCGGTCGCCTCGGACGGCAGCGCGGCGCTGCTCTGGCCAAAACCCCGGTAGTCGATGGCCAGCACCGAAAAGCCCAGCTCCTGCATGCGCCGGATGCGGCCGGACGAGCCCGCCACGTTCCAGCGCGCGCCATGGAGGTACAGCAGCACGGGCGCATCGGCACGTTCATGGGCCAGCCACAGGCCATGCAAGCGCTCGGCCTTGCCGCTGGCATCGGACTGGAAGTCGATCCAGACATCCTGCATGTCTGCGGTGGACTGCGCGCCACCCCAGCTGCGGTCGCTGGGCTGGAAGATCCACTCGCGCTGCTTGGCGTCGAGGGTGGCGCAACCCGCCGTCACGGCGATGGCCAAGGTCAGGGAAACCAGGAGGGGGGTGCGCTTCATGGTGGAGACAGACTCGGCTTCGCGTCAGAAAGTTCTGACCGGCGAAGCAGGGTTTGTGCCCATTGCGTGCAAATGGGACGAAATGGCGGGTAACGCGCCTTCTTGTCCCATCTTCGGGCGCCTTGCCTTCGGGACCGGGGTTACACCACGCCTTGCGCCAGCATGGCGTCGGCCACCTTCACAAAACCTGCGATGTTGGCGCCGTCCACATAGCTCACCGTGCCGTCGCTGCGCTTGCCATAGCGCAGGCAGGCAGCGTGGATGCCCTGCATGATCTGCAGCAGGCGCGCATCCACCTCTTCGCGCGGCCAGGACAGGCGGGCGGCGTTCTGGCTCATCTCCAGGCCCGAGGTGGCTACACCGCCTGCGTTGCTGGCCTTGCCCGGCGCGTACAGCACGCCCGCAGCCTCAAAGGCCTTGGCCGCCTCGATGGTGGAAGGCATGTTGGCGCCCTCGGCCACGCAGACCACCCCGTTCTTGATCAGCACCGCAGCGTCGTTCGCGTCCAGCTCGTTCTGGGTGGCACAGGGCAGGGCCACGTCCACCGGCACATGCCAGGGGCGCACACCGGCTTCAAATTGGGCCCCGGTCCGCGCCGCGTAGTCGCTCACGCGGCCGTACAGGTGGTTCTTCACCTCCATCAGCTCGGCCAGCTTGGCGGGGGTGAATCCGTCCTCGTCCACGATGGTGCCGCTCGAATCCGACACCGTGACCACCTTGGCGCCCAGCTGCAAAGCCTTTTCCACGGCGTATTGCGCCACATTGCCCGAGCCGGAGACCGATACGCGCAGGCCATCCAGTGACCGGCCGGTGGACTTGAGCATCTCCTGCGCAAAGTACACCGTGCCGTAGCCGGTGGCTTCAGGCCGGATCAGCGAGCCGCCAAACGACAGCCCCTTGCCGGTGAACACGCAGTCCGCCCGGTTGCTGAGCTTTTTCATCATGCCGGCCATGAACCCCACCTCGCGGCCCCCCACGCCAATGTCGCCTGCGGGCACGTCCGTGTCGGCACCCACATGGCGAAACAGCTCGGACACAAAGGCCTGGCAAAAGCGCATGACCTCGCCAGGACTCTTGCCCTTGGGGTCGAAGTCGGAGCCGCCCTTGCCGCCGCCCATGGGCAGCGTGGTCAGGGCGTTCTTGAAGGTCTGCTCGAACGCCAGGAACTTCAGCACCGACAGGTTGACCGATGGATGGAACCGGATGCCGCCCTTATAGGGGCCAATGGCCATGCTGTGCTGGATGCGGTAGCCCCGGTTGACCTGCACGCTGCCATGGTCGTCCACCCAAGAGACGCGGAACATGACGATGCGCTCGGGTTCCACCAGGCGCTCCAGCAGGCCGTGTTCGGCATAGCGGGGGTGTTCTTCGATGAAGGGCCACAGGCTTTCCATCACTTCGGTGACAGCTTGCAGAAACTCGGGCTGTCCCGGGTTGCGAAGGGCGACGTGCGAAAGGAAGCTGCCTGCGGACGCGTGTTTCATGTTTCAAAAGACTTTCAGAAGATCAAGGGCGGTGGCACGCCATGGCGCGCTGCAACATCGAATTATGTTCAAAAGTTATACGTTTATGCGTATGCCTCTGCACAATGGTGGGGAATGTGGCGAGACAGTTGCCACTTTCTGGTGCGGATGGTGGGTGGCACGGGGCTGTCACCAGTTCGCAATAGGGGCGTCACGGCCTTGTCACAGGCCGAGCCCACAGTTCGGCGGTTCTAAACACAACGAGGAGAAGAGCATGCACATTTCTGGTGCGAAGTTGGGTGCGCTGGCCTTGCTGGCCACGCTGGCAGCTTGTGGAGGCAACGATGACAACCCCTATCCCACTTTGAATGGCGACAAGCCGCTGGTGATTGGCCACCGTGGTGCTGCCGGTTACCTGCCCGACCACACCCTGGAGGGCTACAAGCGGGCCATCGAGATGGGCGCCGATTTCATCGAACCCGACCTGGTGGCCACCAAGGACGGCGTGCTGATTGCCCGCCACGAGCCCAACATCACCGGTACCACCGACGTGTCCACGCGCGCCGAATTTGCGAGCCGCAAGACCAAGAAAATGGTGGACGGCGTGGAAGAGGAGGGCTGGTTTGTCTCTGACTTCACCCTGGCCGAAATCAAGACCCTGCGAGCCGTGCAGCCCCTGGCCGACCGCGACCAGTCGCACAACGGCAAGTACCAGATCCCCACTCTGGAAGAAGTGCTGGACCTCGCCAAGAGCGAAGGCACCAAGGCCGGCCGCAGCGTGGGCGTGTACCCGGAGACCAAGCACCCCACCTTCCATTCAAAACTGGGCCTGCCGCTGGAAGACCGACTGCTGGCCGTCCTGGCCAAGTACGGTTACACCACCAAGGCATCGCCGGTGATCGTGCAATCGTTCGAGGTATCCAACCTCAAGTACCTGCGCACCAAGACGCAGATCCGCCTGGTGCAACTGGTGGACGCGAACGATGTGAACCCCGACGGCAGCATGGACCTGACCGCACCCTACGACAAGCCGTACGACTTTGCCGTGGCCGGCGACACGCGCACCTTTGCCAGCCTGCTGACGCCAGCGGGCCTCAAGGAAGTCAAGACCTATGCCGACGGCATTGGCCCCTGGAAGCCCTACCTCATCCCCTCCAAGCAGGTGGATGCCAACAAGGACGGCAAGGCCGACGACCTCAATGGTGACGGCAAGATCGACGAGCGCGACCGCGTGATGATGCCCGCCACCGACGTGGTGAAAAACGCCCACGCCGCAGGCCTGCTGGTGCACCCCTACACTTTCCGCAGCGAGGCCAAACGCCTGGCCTCGGACTTCAAGGGCGACCCCAAGGCCGAATACAAGCTGTTCTACCAACTGGGCGTGGACGGCGTGTTCAGCGACTTCCCCGATGCCGCCAAGGCAGCGCGCGACAACTGAGCGACCTGAGGTGTGCGCCCACGCGCATCCGATCCAAAAAAGCCTGCACCTGCAGGCTTTTTTTGTTTCCTCGGGGCCATGGCTTGGCCCCGTGCCGCGTATGGTGCCTTCGCGCCGGATCGGGCCACAATGTGGCCGGTGCGGGGGGCATCGCTGTCCTGCGCCTTCCGTGGGTTTGCTTCTTTCCACCCTTTGATTGATGAATGGCACCGCTATGTCCACAACTCCGATCTTCCGCACCACGTTGCGCTCCCTGGCCGTCACAGTGGCTGCGCTGGTCTTTACCAGTTCTGCCTTGGCGGCCGATGTCCTGCAGGGCATTGAGAAGCTGCTGGCCGACGCCCAGCAGCAGCGGCACAGCGTCACCCTGTATGTGGGCGGCCAGTCGGTGGGCGGCGCTGTCACGCGCCTGGAGCCCGGCCAATGGGTGGAGTTGCGCAACCAGCAGTTTGGCCGGATCCTGGTGCGGCTTGACCGCATCGACGCCGTGGCCACCCAATGAATGAAGGCGCGTTGCAGGGTGGCCGGGCCAACGTGCCGTCCGGCGACCATGCGCGCGCAGCACTTCCTCGCAGCCCGGGGGATCAGGCCGCTGCCGGTGCTCCCCCGATGTTGCCGTCGGCCAGGGGCATGTCCATCCAGGCCCGCATGAGCGGGACCTGTTTGCGCAGCCAGTGGGTGGGCATCGCCTGCGTACCCCACACAGGAATGCGCCCCGCGTATTCGCCCATCACCCAGAACTGCCGCACCGCAAGGCAGGGTGCAATGGCCGCCAGGTCCACCTCTGGCACTGCGCGCACGCCGGTGTAGCCGGCCAGATAGCGGCGCCAGCGCTCCTGCGTGGCGGCCGATGTGGGGGTTTCCAGGCTGCGCGGCAGCAGCACCCACAGGTACACGCTCAACTCGTAGGCCAGCAGGCCCGGGCCGGTGTCGTCAAAGTCAAAGAACGCGGCCACACGGTGGCCTTCTCCTGTGCCATGCGGCCCGTCGGACATGAAGTTGTTGCTGCCGTGGCAGTCGCCATGGCAACGCACGTGGGTCAGGCCGTGCAGTGTGGCAAAGCGTTCGTGCAGATCACGGGCCAGTGCAGAAAACTCGCGTGCCAGCGGCCCGTCCACCGTGGGCGCTTGCAGCATCCGCTCCAACGATGCGTCCAGCAGTTCGGGCAGATCCAGCACGTAGCGGCTTGCCGGGCCCGCGTAGTCCTGTGCTGCGGTGTGCAACTGCGCCAGCCCCCGGCCGGTGGCTTCGATGTCCACCAGCGATTCGCCGGGAGGATCGCCCGGCAGAAAGTCGAACAGCATCAGGGCGCGCGGCCCCTCGGGCAAGCTGAGTACCAGGCTGAAGGTTCCATCTCCGGCAGCCAACGGCGCTGCCACTGGAATGCCCCGGGCTTGCAGGTGCAGGAGCAGGGCGGTTTCGTACGCGATGTTGGGCTCGCCACGCGGCCTCTCGGCGCTCAGGCGCGCGATGGCGTGGCGACCATTGTCAAAGTGCAGCTCGTACACCTGGTTGAAGCCGCGCCGCATCAGCACGCAGTGTTTTACGGGCCCGAGCGCCCAGAAGGACACGACGGCCTGCGCAATGGCCTCGCCCGTGGGTGTGGTCTGCGCGATGGATTGGGCGTTGAGTGCAAACATGAAAGGGCCAGCCAGAGGTGTGGGGCGGCCGATTCTGCCCGTGTCTGCGTCTTTGGAGCTTAACGCCAGCCAAAGGCTGGGATGGGCTCAACCGGTGGTGGTCGGGTGCCCGTTAACGGCCGCGCAAAAACAACGCGTCCAGTTCCTTCATCGACAGCTGCCGCCACGTTGGCCTTCCGTGGTTGCACTGGTCCGACCGGTCCGTGGTTTCCATTTGCCGCAGAAGGGCGTTCATCTCGTCGATGGTGAGCTTGCGGTTGGCGCGCACGGCGCCGTGGCAGGCCATGGTGCCCAGGATTTCATTGCGGGCGCGTTGCACCACGGTGGTGGCGTCGTGTGCGGCCAATTCGGCGAGCACGCTGCGGGCCAGTTCCACGGGGTCGCCCTGGGCCAGCGTGGTGGGCACGGCGCGCACGGCCAGAGTTTTGGGGGAGAAAGGCACGACCTCCAGGCCCAGCGTGGCCAGCACCTCGGCCGACTCTTCGGCGGTAGCCACTTCCTGCGGGGTGGCGGCAAAGGTGGCGGGGATCAGCAGGGGCTGGCTCGCAATGCGGGCGCCGCTGTCCACCTGGGATTTCAGGCGCTCGTAGACGATGCGTTCGTGCGCGGCGTGCATGTCCACGATGACCATGCCTTGGGCGTTTTCAGCCAGGATGTACACACCGTGCAACTGGGCCACGGCCTTGCCCAGCGGCCAGGCGATGTCGTTGCCGCCCTGGCCCTGGGGCCAGGCGGCTTCATGTCCAGTATTGTTGCTGGGCCAGGCCACAGCGCCTGCTGCGGCAGGGGGGATAGACGAGGCGGGCGCAAAGGGCTGCGGCATGGCGTCTGCCTCAGCGGTGTTGGCCGCAGTGCCCCAGTTCACGAAGGGTGCAGCGGGGCCAGAAGGCACGGTGGCTGCGTTGTCTTTCCGGGGCCCCCACAGGGCCTGCAGGTCGGCCACATGGTGGCCACGTTCTTCAAATTTGATAGCTGCTTGCGCTTGCCAGTTGTGCGCCAGGGGCTGATTTGGCTTGAAATTTTCGATGCTGCCCTGTGCCGAGGAGCCGGTGTCTGCTGATGCGCCAGCCCCTGCTGCCGCCAGCGCAGCGGCGCGCGGCGCGGCCAGCGCGTTTTCCACGGCGTGGCGCACGGCCTGGTGCACCTCGCGGCTGTCCCGAAAGCGCACTTCGATCTTGGTGGGGTGCACGTTCACGTCCACGCGGGCCGGGTCGATCTCGACATACAGCGCATAAATGGGCTGCTTGTGGCCGTGCAGCACGTCTTCATACGCGCTGCGGGCGGCGTGGGTGAGCACCTTGTCGCGCACGAAGCGGCCGTTGACGTAGCAATACTGGTGGTCGGGGCGCGAGCGGGCGGCGTCGGGCAGGCCTGCACGGCCGGTCACGATGACAGGGCCCACGCGGTGCTGTACGGCGACCGATTGCGTGACGAAGTCTTCGCCCAGCACGTCCGAGAGGCGGCGGGCCAGCGCATCCTGCACGGCGTCGGCGGTGCCTTGGCCAGGAATGAAAGTCGCGCGCCATTGCTCCACCAGCTTGCCTTCGTGCCAGATGGCAAAGCCCACATCGGGCCGCGCCAGGGCATGGCGGCGCACCGATTCAATGCAGTGCGCCAATTCGGTGGCGTCGGTCTTCAAGAACTTGCGGCGCGCCGGGGTGGAGAAGAACAGTTCCTTCACCTCCACCGTCGTGCCGGTGCTGCGTGCGGCGGGGCGCAGTTCACCGCTGCGGGCGTCCAGCAGGAACGCGCTGGCCTGTGCGGCCGGGCGTGAGAGCAGGGCCATCTCCGACACCGAGGCAATCGCCGCCAGCGCCTCGCCCCGAAAGCCCATGGTGGCCACGGTTTCCAGGTCGTTGAGGTTGGTGATCTTGCTGGTGGCATGGCGGCGCAGGGCCACGGGCAGCTCTTCGTGTGGAATGCCGCCGCCATCGTCTTCCACGGTGATCAGCCGCACGCCGCCGGCCGACAGGCGCACGGTGATCTGCGTGGCGCCCGCATCGAGCGCGTTGTCCACCAGCTCGCGCACCACCGAGGCGGGGCGTTCCACCACTTCGCCCGCAGCAATCTGGCTGATCAGCTCGTCGGGCAGGTCGCGGATGGGGCGGCGGGTGGCGGGGGGGGCAGGCTGTGCCGCAGCGAGGGTGGGGATGGTGTCGTTCACCCGGCAGATTTTAGGGCGAGGGCTGCGCAGGGGCATCGGTCGATGGGAATCGACCGATGGGGATAATGCCCGCAACTTTTTTAACGTCCGGTGCCCCCACCGGCTACCCCATGGAACTGGTCACTTTTCTGATCGACTTCATCCTGCATGTCGACAAGTACCTCGAAGCCTTCGTGCAAACCTACGGTGCCTGGGTGTACGCGCTGCTGTTCCTGATCGTGTTCGTCGAAACCGGCGTGGTGGTCATGCCTTTTCTGCCGGGCGACTCGCTGCTGTTCATCGTGGGCGCGCTCTGCGGCGCGGGGATGATGAGTTTTCCGCTGGCCTGCGCGGTGCTCATTGCGGCGGCCATTCTGGGGGACCAGTGCAACTATTCGATTGGCCGCTTCTTTGGCCCCAAGGTGTTCCAGTGGGAGGATTCGCGCTGGTTCAACCGCCGCGCCTTCAACCAGGCGCACGAGTTTTATGAGCGGTATGGTGGCATCACCATCATCCTGGCGCGTTTCATGCCGTTCATCCGCACGTTTGCGCCTTTTGTGGCGGGTGTGGCCGAGATGGGGCGGGCCAAGTTCACGGCGTTCAATGTGGGTGGCGCGCTGCTGTGGGTGCTGGGCATTGCCACGGCGGGCTACTTCTTTGGCAACTTTGCCTGGGTCAAGGAGAACCTGGACAAGATCATCTGGGCGATGATTTTTGTGCCCGGCCTGATCGCTATTTTCGGCGCATGGCGTGCGGGGCGGCAGGCCAAGGCGGCCTGAGGCAATCATTTCATGGTTGCTATCAAAAAAAGAGCTGCTGGCGCTTGTTGAATAAGCGCCAGAAGCTCTTTTTATGCAAAATCCCCGTGGGGATTCGGCACGGAAGGCCGGATCAACGGCGATAAGGCCTGCGCTGATCGCGGTCTTCGCCGATTTCGTGGCCGATGAGGGCGCCAGCTGCTGCCCCGCCGATGGTGCCCACCGGGCCGCCAAAGATGGCGTTGCCGGCCACACCACCGACCACGGCGCCGACACCGGTGCCAACCTGGGCGTTCGACGGATTCGAAGCGCAACCACCCAGAGCAAGGGCTGCAGTGCAGGTGGTCGCAAGAAGGATGTGACGGATTTTCATGGCAGGAGTCCTTTGTGAATGGATTCAGGCCTTGGCTCCCAGCAGCGGTTGCGTCCGGGCTCGACCTGTGGCTTCACTATCCATCCGGCGCGTGCCGCCTGGCGTAGGCACCCTTGGCATGCGCCTGTAGGACATGGGGCTTTCTGGGATCACTGTTTCCTCCTGAGTCGGGCCACCGCCGGGGCGATGGTGGGTCTCCATGGATCAGGGTTTACGTGGCGTGTGGGGTGGTTGCCAACGGGCGGGCACCGGCAGATCATTTCCTGTGTAAACCCATTACTCATACAAGGGGACACCATGGACCAGCAATCACGGCGGATGGGCGCGCAGCTGACGGTGGCGCAACAGATCGGGTTGATTGTGGGGGTGGCTGTGCTGGCGCTCGTGCTCATCCTGGCGTTGAGCCTGGTGCGGGTGCAGCATCTGGGCAGGACGGTGGACGGCCTGGCCACCGAGCAGGTCGAGCGGCTGCAACTGGCCCTGCGCTGGCGCAGCAACATTGCCGTCAACGCCACCCGGGTGTTCTCCATCGTGCAGACCGAGGGGGACGACCTGCAGAACTACTTCAAGGACATGATGGCGGCGACCACGGCCGACACCAGCACGGTGCAAAAGCGCTATACCGAGCTGGAGAACAGCCCTGAAGGGCTGCGCATCCAGGAGGAGCTTGCCGCCGTGCGCAAGAACTACCTGGAAACCCGCGACAAATCCCTGGCACTCAAGAAAGCGGGTGACATGGCGCAGGCCAAGAGCTACGCCCTGGGGACGTTTGCGCCCGTGCTGAACCAGTACAACGCCGTGGCCGACAAGATGGTGAGCTACCAGGTGCAGCGTTCGGGCGAACAGGCGTCCGAGGCGGCTGCGCTCATCCAGTCCTACCGCATGGCGGTGCTGTCGGCGGGCGTGGCGGGGCTGGCGCTGCTGGTGGTGTTGTCGTGGGTGGTGGTGCGGCGCATCCGCCGCTCGCTGGGCGAGGTCAGTGCGGTGGCGCAGCGCATTGGCGGGGGCGATCTGTCGCAGCCCATCCATGCCAGCGGGCGTGGCGAGGTGGCCGAGATGATGCGGGCGATGGAGGCCATGCAGACCTCGCTGGTACGCATCGTGGGCGACGTGCGCCACAGCAGCGACTCCATCGCCACCGGCTCCAGCGAGATCGCCTCGGGCAATGCCGACCTGAGCCAGCGCACCGAGGAGCAGGCCAGCAACCTGGAGCAGACCGCCGCCTCGATGGAAGAGATCACCAGCACCGTGAAGAACAACTCCGACACCGCGCAGCGCGCCGCCGTGCTGGCGGGCTCCGCTTCGGCTGCGGCCGTGAAGGGCGGTGAAGTGGTGGGCCAGGTGGTGGCCACGATGCAGGACATCTCGGCCGCGTCGCGCAAGATCACCGACATCATCGCGGTGATCGACGGCATTGCGTTCCAGACGAATATCCTGGCGCTCAATGCTGCGGTGGAAGCCGCCCGCGCGGGCGAGCAGGGCCGGGGTTTTGCCGTGGTGGCCAGTGAAGTGCGCAGCCTGGCCCAGCGCTCTGCCTCTGCGGCCCGGGAGATCAAGGCACTGATCAGCGACAGCGTGCACAAGGTGGAAAACGGCACCCAGCTGGTGGGCGATGCCGGGCGCAGCATGGAAGACATCGTCACGCAGGTCAAACGCGTGAGCGATCTGATTGGCGAAATCTCGAGCGCCACGGGCGAGCAGACCATCGGCATCAGCCAGGTGGGCGAGGCCGTGACGCAGCTTGATCAGGTCACTCAGCAGAACGCGGCGCTCGTGGAGCAGAGCGCCGCTGCGGCCGACAGCCTCAAGCACCAGGCCGCGCGGCTGGCTGAAATTGTGAGCGTGTTCCGACTGGGGCGCTGACCGGATGCGGCCTGGAAATCCTGTTTACGGTCGCCCCTGCGAGATCGTGAACACGTTCTTAACCCGGCCGCAGGCAGATGGTGACCAGCAGCGAGGCGTGCTCCACGGCCTTGAGCGCGTGCAGCGCACGGGGGGCCAGGTGCACAAAATCGCCGGGGTGCAGCCGTTGGATACCCTCTTCGCTGACAAACTCCACCACGCCCTCGATGCACTGCACCGTGGCTTCGCCGGGGGTCTGGTGTTCTTTCATGGATTTGCCCACCGGCAGCACCACGCGCATGACTTCGAGCTGGCCCGCTTTGAGAATGGCGGTGGTGATGGCTTCGGGCAGGCGGTGGCCCAGGGGGCGCACGCTGACGATCTGGCCGGATTGGGCGTGGGGTAATGCCATAGCTTGCCTCCTTCCCATCGCTGGGATGGGCGTCGTGATGAAGGCTACTGTGCCTGCACTTGCCCGCCAGTGCAAGGCGCAGGGTACTGCCCCGGGCAGCAGGGGTTACACGGAGCGGCTGCGCGCCAGCGGCGGGTTCTTGGCAAAGTAGCGTGTGATGCCGCGCATCAGCGCATCGGCCAGCTGTTCCTGGTAGGCGCTGCTGCGCAGGCGCTTTTCTTCTTCGGGGTTGCTGATGAAGGCGGTTTCGACCAGCACGCTGGGAATGTCGGGCGCCTTCAGCACGGCAAAGCCCGCTTGTTCCACGCGGGGCTTGTGGAGCTTGCCCACGTTGCCGATCTCGCCCAGCAGCACGGTGCCCAGCTTCAGGCTGTCGTTGATCTGTGCGGTGGTGCTCATGTCCAGCAGCGCGCGCTGCACGTGCTGGTCTTTGGACTGCACGTTGATCCCGCCCACCAGATCGGCCTGGTTCTCCTTGTTGGCCAGCCAGCGGGCGGCCGTGCTGGAGGCGCCGCCCTGACTCAGCGCAAACACGCTGGCCCCCCGGGCGGCGGGCGTGGTGAACGCGTCGGCGTGGATGCTGACGAACAGGTCGGCCTGCACGCGCCGCGCCTTTTGCACGCGGGTGCCCAGGGGCACAAAATAATCGCCGTCGCGCGTCAGGTAGGCACGCATGGGGTTACCGCCCACGGTGGTGGCGTTGATGCGGTCGCGCAGCAGGTGTGCCACGCGCAGCACCACGTCTTTTTCGCGCGTGCCTGCGGGGCCGATGGCGCCCGGGTCTTCGCCACCGTGGCCGGGGTCCAGCGCGACGATGATGAGACGGTCGGTCTGTGTGGATGTGGCTCGAATGCCGGGGCGCGCGGGTTCGGCGGGGGGCGGTGCAGTAGCCACCATGGGCGGCGGCTCGGGTGGGCCGGGGCGCTGGCTGCGTTGTGCAATCAGATCGCCCAGTGGGTCGTGCTCCGGTGGGGCGGGTGCGCGCGCAGCGGCTGCGGCGGTGGTCAGGGGTGGGTTGGGCGCCGGTGCGGCCTTGGCGGGGGCCTCCCGCAGGCGCTCGGCAATCAGTGCCTCCAGCGGGTCCACCGGCGCGGCCGGGTACAGGTCAAACACCAGCCGGTGCTGGTAGGCGGCCACGGGTGGCAGCGTGAACACCTGGGGCATGGCGGCCTGTTTCAGGTCGACCACCAACCGCACCACGCCGGGCGCGTTCTGGCCCACGCGGATGCCGGCGATGTTCGGGTCGTCCGGCTTGACCTTGGCCACCAGCTCGCGCAGCTCGGGGCTCAAGTCAATGCCCTCGATGTCCACCGCCAGCCGGGGCGGCGTGGTCACGAAGAACTGCTTGGCCACCAGCGCACCGTCGGATTCGATGGTCACGCGCGAATATTCGGGGGCGGGCCACACGCGCACGGCCAGGATGGTGGCGCCGCGCGCAATCTGCTGCGTGCCCAGCAACAGAACCAGGCTGCCCGCCTGCAGCACAGCGCGGCGTGACGGAAGGGGGGCAGCGGCGGGGCGGGCGGGCAGGGTGGGTTCGTTCACGGCGTCTCAGAGTGCTTGCAGCAGGCTGCGCCCGATGGCGGTGTGGGCGTGCAGCGTGACCTTCCTTTCGGTGTCATCCATTGCTTCAATGTGGATAGCAAGGTCCGCAAGTGGCGTAAGCCCTGCAGCCTTTTCCGGCCATTCTGCCACCTTGAGGCCGGGGTTGGCAAAAATGTCCCTGAAACCCGCGTCCTCCCACTCGCGTGGGTCGTCAAAGCGGTAGAAGTCAAAGTGCCAGATGGCCAGGCCCGGTGCCTCGTGGGGCTCCACCACCGCATACGTAGGGCTCTTGATGCGGCCCCCAACGCCCAGGGCGCGCAGCAGGTGGCGCACCAGCGTGGTCTTGCCCGCGCCCAGGTCGCCGTGCAGGGTCAGGTAGGCGTTGGTCAACTGCGGCTGCGCTGCAAGCTGGCGTGCAAAGGCGCTGGTGTCATCCTCGCTGTGCCAGGTGATCTGACGGGGTGGTTCTGCCGGAGCGGCAGCGGCGCTTCCTACAATCTGGCCGGTATGTGGTGCAACAGTCAACTCGTTCCTCAAATGCAGGAGTGGGCCCGCGAACTGGGATTTTCCCAAATCGGCGTGGCGGGGGTGGACTTGTCTGCGGCAGAGCCCGGTCTTTCGGCCTGGCTGGCGCAGGGCTTCCATGGTGACATGCATTACATGGCGTCGCATGGGTTGAAGCGAGCCCGCCCGGCCGAACTGGTGCCCGGCACCGTGAGCGTGATCACGGCGCGCATGGATTATTTGCCCGGAAACACGGGCAGGCAGGCGCCGGGGGCATGGCAGGCGTTTGAATGGGGGCGTCTGGCGCGCCCGCAGGAAGGCATCGTCTCGGTCTATGCCCGGGGGCGGGACTATCACAAGGTGCTGCGCGCGCGCCTGCAAAAACTCAGCGACCGCATCGCCGAGGCCATCGGCCCCTTCGGCCACCGCGTGTTCACCGACTCGGCGCCCGTGCTGGAGGCCGAGCTGGCCGCGCGCAGCGGCCAGGGCTGGCGGGGAAAACACACGCTGGTGCTCAACCGCGAGGCGGGGTCGATGTTCTTTCTGGGTGAGATTTATGTGGACATGGCTCTGCCCGCGAGCGAACCGGTCACGGCCCACTGCGGCAGCTGCAGTGCCTGCATCGATGTGTGCCCGACGCAGGCCATCATTGCGCCGCACCGGCTCGATGCGCGGCGCTGCATTTCGTACCTCACGATCGAACACGCCGGCCCCATCCCCCTGGAGCTGCGCCCGCTGATGGGCAACCGCATCTACGGCTGCGATGACTGCCAGCTCATCTGCCCCTGGAACAAGTTCGCACAGGTCAGCCGGTTGCCCGATTTTGACGAGCGCAAGGGCCTGGCGGGCCAGCAGCTGGTGCACCTGTTTGCATGGGACGAGGCCACCTTTTTGCGCATGACCGAGGGCGGCCCCATCCGCCGCATTGGCCACGAGCGCTGGCTGCGCAACGTGGCCGTGGCGCTAGGCAACGCGCTGCGTGCCACCGGGGATGAAGCGGTGCGTGCGGCGCTGCAGTCCCGCGCCCAGGACCCCAGCGAGCTGGTGCGTGAGCATGTGGCCTGGGCGCTGGATCTTGAATAAAAATGGATGCTAGCGCTTGATGGATAAGCGCTGGTAGCTATCAAAAAATGAGTATTTGAACCGTGACCTTGTGTGGCTTTACCGTGCCAGCAGTCCGGTGTCCTTGAGCGTTTCCACCAGCCCTTGCGCAAATCGCTCGTAGCCCGCTGCATTGGCGTGGATCTGGTCGGACCGCAGGCGCGCGTCGGCCAGCACGCCGGACCAGCCTTTGCTGTGCAGGGGGATTTTCAGCTCACTCGCCACTTCTTCGTACAGCGCGTGGTCGCTCAGCCGGCCGGTGGAGGCCGCCAAAAGCGACAGCTCGGGCACGGCCACCAGCAACACCTGGGCGCCAGTGGACTGCGCGTCGGCGCAGATCTGGCGGATGTTGGCGCGGGTGGCGCTGGCGCTCTGGCGGCGCAGGAAGTCGTTGCCGCCGATACCCACGATCACGAGTGCGGGCTGGTGTTTTTGCAGCAGGGCTGGCAGGCGCTCGAGCGCCTGGGCCGAGGTGTCGCCCGATACGCCTGCGTTGACCACCTTCCAGCCGGTCAGGCGCGCCAGCACTGCGGGGTAGGCGGTGTCTGCCGATGCGCCCACGCCGGAGGTCAACGAATCACCCAGCGCCAGCACCGTGGCACTGGTGGGCACGGCCTGGGCGCGCGGGGCCTTGCGCCCGCAGCCCGCCAGCGGCATCAGCGCGACTGCGGCCAGGCCCGCCATCAGGGTGCGGCGCTGTGCCAGGACCAAGGAGGAGGAACGCGGGGCGGGGTGTGAATCGGTCATCGCAGAAATCCCAGGGCAAATGGCAGGCTGACCATGCCCAGCAGGGTGGACAGCGTCACCAGCCCGGCCACATAGGGGCCGTTGTAGCCCATGCGCGCCGCCAGCACATAGCAGGTGGAGGCCGTGGGCAGGGCCGAGAACGCAAGCAGCATGGTGGTCTGCACCGGGCTCAGTCCGAACAGGCGCGCCATGCCGAAGGCCAGCAGCGGCTGCACCAGGTGCCGGATGGACAACACCGCCACGCTCAGCGCCTTGCCGCGCGAGAGCAATCCAAACTGCAGGCCCGCGCCCGCCGCCATCAGCCCCAGCGCCAGCGACGCGGCACTGATGCGGCTGACCGTGGGGTTGGCCCACTCCGGAATCTGAAAGCCCAGCAGGTTGGCCACCAGGCCCGACACCGTGGCGACGATGAGCGGGTTGCGCACCAGTTCTCGCGCAAAGCTGTGCTGGCCGTGCCGCGCCATCGGCCACACGGCCGCCACGTTGAACAGCGGCACACACACGCCGATCAGCACGGCAATCATGAGCAGGCCCTCCGAGCCCGCCAGGCGCTCGGCGATGGCCAGGCCAATGAAGGAGTTGAAGCGGAACGCCACCTGCGCACTGGCAGCGTGGTCGCGTGCGTCGATGTGTTTGCCCAGCCACGGCCAGTGCGGCAGGCTGTAGGCCAGTGCAATGCCCGTGACACCCATGGTCAAACCCGCAGCGATCAGGCCCGACGCGGCGCCGATGTCCACCGGGCTCTTGACGATGGACTGGAACAGCAGCACGGGGAACAGCAGGTAGTACACCAGGCTCTCCACGGGCTGCCACACAGAGCGGTTGAGGGCGGTGTACCGGCAGATCAGGTAGCCGCAAAGGATGAGGGAGAAGTCCGGGATCAGGAGCTGGGCGTAGTTCACGCACCGAGAATACTTGATGAGGGGCAAGTTCTTCGGGTTAGCCCTTATGTGGAATCCGCAGGGCTCCATGGGGCTGGTTGCGCATACCATCAGCGCTGTTTGTTACCCCGCACGAAGGAGAACTCCATGCATCGTCGTCAATGGCTCGCGCTGACCGTACTGGCTACCGCCGCAGGGTCCGCAGCCGCCCAGGGCTACCCCAACAAGGTGATCAAGCTGCAGGTGCCGTTTGCGCCCGGTGGCACCACCGACATCATTGCGCGCGTGATTGCCGACCCGCTGGGCAAAGCCCTGGGCCAATCCGTGATCGTGGAAAACAAGGCCGGTGGCGGTGGCATCGTGGGTGCGTCGGAAACGGCACGTTCGGCGCCGGACGGCTACACGCTGGGCGTGGCCACCGTGTCCACCACGGCGGCCAACCCCGCCATCAACCCCAAGACGCCCTACAACCCGCTGACGGACTTCACGCCCATCATCAACATTGCGGCCACGCCCAACATCATTGCGGTGCACCCGGGCTTCCCGGCCAAGGACTACAAGGCGTTCGTGGCCGAGCTCAAGAAGTCGCCCGGCAAGTATTCGTACTCTTCGTCCGGCACGGGTGGCATTGGCCACCTGCAGATGGAGCTGTACAAGAACCTCTCGGGCACCTTCGTCACGCACATTCCCTACCGCGGTGCGGGCCCCGCCCTGAACGATACGGTGGCGGGCCAGGTGCCCATGATTTTTGACAACCTGCCCTCGGCGCTGCCCTTCATCAAGGAAAACCGCCTGGTGCCCATCGTGGTGGCGGCGCCTCAACGCGTTGCCGCCTTGCCCAATGTGCCCACCTTCAAGGAAATGGGCCTGGAGCCCGTGAACCGCATGGCGTACTACGGCATCGTAGGCCCCAAGGGCCTGCCCAAGGACGTGGTGGACAAGGTCAACGCTGCCGTGCGCAAGGCACTGGAAGACCCGGCCGTGAAAAAACGCATCGAAGACACCGGCTCCATCGTGCTGGGCAACACGCCCGAGCAGTTTGCCGAGCAGATCAAGGCAGAGTTTGCCGTGTACAAGGATGTGGTGGTCAAGCAGAAGCTGACGCTGGAATAACCAGCACCGCATTCCTTCCTGCACAAAGCCGCCCGTTGCCACGGGCGGCTTTTTTATGGGCTTTACGTGCTATTGTTTTTGGATGCTCACCGCCAGCCTGAACGCGATCGATACCTTTGTGGACGCCCTCTGGCTGGAGGACGGCCTTTCGCGCAACACGTTGGCCGCCTACCGGCGCGACCTGACGCTGTATGCGCAGTGGCTGGCCGCGCAGCAGCCCGCGCTGGCACTTGATGACACGGCTGAGCACCACCTGCAGGGCTACTTCGCGGCACGCCACGCGCAGACCCGCGCCACCTCGGCCAACCGGCGCCTCACGGTGCTGCGGCGCTACTTTCACTGGGCGCTGCGGGAGCGGCGCACCACGGCCGACCCCACAGTGCGGCTGCAGGCAGCGCGCCAGCCCCTGCGTGTGCCCAAGACCTTGTCGCAGGCGCAGGTGGAGGCCCTGCTCAATGCGCCAGACCTTGGCAACCCGTTGGGCCTGCGCGACCGCACCATGCTGGAACTGATGTACGCCAGCGGGCTGCGCGTGACCGAGCTGGTGACGCTCAAGACGTTCCAGCTGGGCCTGAACGAAGGTGTGCTGCGGGTGATGGGCAAGGGCAGCAAGGAGCGGCTTGTTCCGTTTGGCGAAGTGGCCCGCCAGTGGCTCGACCGCTATCTGCAGGAGGGCCGCAGCGCCATCCTGGGCGGGCAGCAGACGGACGACCTGTTCGTCACCCAGCGTGGCAGCGGCATGACGCGTGTCATGTTCTGGGTCATCGTGAAAAAATGGGCGCAGGTGGCGGGTATCACCGTGCCACTGTCGCCCCACACGCTACGGCACGCGTTTGCCACACACTTGCTGAACCATGGTGCCGATCTGCGTGTGGTGCAGCTGCTGCTGGGCCATGCCGATATTTCCACGACCACCATCTACACCCATGTGGCGCGGGAACGCCTCAAGTCGCTGCATGCGCAGCACCATCCGCGCGGATAGCGCGGATCGGTACTGGTATCGCGGCCGTCTGCCGTTTGTATCTACAGCTTGTATACGCAAGGAAACCCATGAAAAAAACGATAACCGGCGTGTTGCTGATAGGCGCTGCCACCCTGGCCACGGCGCAGGCCTGGCCCACGGCCAAACCCATCCGCCTTGTGGTTGCTTATCCCGCCGGCGGCGTGAGCGACACGGTGGCCCGTGCGCTGGCCGACAAACTCGCGGTGCAGCTGGGCACCCCCGTGGTCATCGAGAACAAGGCCGGTGCGAGCGGCAGCCTGGGCGTGGATGCGGTCGCCAAGGCAGCGCCAGACGGCTACACCCTGGGCTTTGCGGCGGTGAGTCCGCTGGCGCTCAATCCGCACCTTGGCAAATCTCCATTCGATCCACAAAAGGACATTGCACCTGTGGTCAGCGTGATGTATTCGCCCGTGCTGCTCCTCGGAACCTCGGCCAGCAAGGCGGGGGATTTCAAGGAGCTGATCGCCACCGCACAGGCCCGGCCCGGTGCCGTGCGCTGGGCCACCTCGGGGCAGGCGTCGCTGGGCCACATCATGGTGGAGCAAATCATGGGCAAAAGCCAGGTGCAGATCACCCATGTGCCTTACAAGGGCGGTGGCCAGCAGATGAACGACGCGTTGGGCGGGCAGTTCGAGGTGTTGTCCACCAATGCGGGGCCTGCCGTGCTGCAGCACATCAAGGCGGGCAAGCTCAAGCCGCTGGCGGTGGGTGCGCCGGCACGGCTGGATTCGTTGCCCCAGGTGCCTACGCTGGCGGAGCTGGGTCAGCCCGCCGCCAACCTGTCGTCGCTGTTCGGCATCTATGCGCCAGCACAGACGCCCGCCGCTGTGCTGGAGCGCATCAACACCGAGGTGAACAAGGCGCTGGCATTGCCTGACATCCGCAGCAAGCTCGAAGCCACGGACAACGTGCCGACCGGTGGCACGGCGGCGGAGTTCGCGCGCCAGATCGCGCAGGAGTCGGAGAGCAATGCGCGCATCATCCGTGCGGCGGGCATCCAGGGAAATCAATGACCGCCTGAAAAACGAAGGGCCCTGGATGGCCAGGGCCCGTGCAGGCGAATGCAAGGAGCGAGGAGCGCCCCCGCCCCCGGGAGGCTAGTCTTCGTTGAGGCTCTCGGCCCAGGTCAGGGCCTGCAGGTGGGCCCAGTTGACCTGGCGGTTGGACAGGTGCAAGGCATCGGCTGCCTTGGCAAAGGCCACTTCATCACCACTTTCGCAGGCCTTGGTCAGCTCCAGGAACGGGGCAAACACACCGGTCCCGCGCAGCAGGGCATCCATCACGGGCTCGGGCAGGGCGACGGATTCCAGCGCCTTTTCAATCGGAACCCCCAGCATGGTGTCGAGCAGCGAGAACACGCCCACGACAAAGGCGTTGTCGCAGTCTTCGGGCGGCAGCAACTCGCCAGCCAGCAGCTCCATGAGGCGCCCGCGCACCACGGCGGTCTGGCCCACGGCGGGTGGTGCCCCTCCGGCGCGGGAGGTGGTCATCAGCAGGGCTGCCCAGCGGAAAAGCTTTTTGAGGCCCAGGATCATTACGGCATGGCGGAACGAAGTGATCTCGCACGACAGGCCAAAACCCGAGGAGTTGATGAAGCGCAGCAGGTTGAAAGACAGCGTGGGGTCTTTCTTGAGCAGGTCTTCGATCTCCGCCGTGCTGGCCTGTTTGCGCACCAGATTGATGAGCTGGATGATCGTGGCCTGCGAAGGGCGGATGGTGGTGGCCTTCACCAGCGAGGGGCGTGCGAACCAGTAGCCCTGGAACAGTTTCACCCCCAGGTCGCGCATCATTTCGTACTGTTCGGCGGTTTCCACCTTTTCGGCCACCAGCGTGGCCTTGCTGTGGGTGGTGGAAAACTTGACCAGCGGCCCCGCCAGCTCGGGCTTGAAGGCCTGCATGTCCAGCTTGATGAAAGACGCCAGCGGCAACCAGCTGGTGTAGGCGCGGCGCAAGGCCTGCTGGTCGAACGCCAGGCGAAAGCCGCGGGTGCGCAAGGCTTCCAATGTGGGGATGCGGCCTTCGATTTCCTCGGGCGTGGCGCTGTCGGGCAGGGGGGGGACTTCCAGCACCACCTTTTCGGGGTGGATCAGTTCGAGGTGTCCACCCGAAAGGCTGTCATGGGTGCAGTTGATGAACACCGTCTTCTTGCCGACCAGGGCCTCGGTGCCAGCGTACGACAGGGCGTTGAACAGCAGGGCGGCATCGCTGGCCGCCGTGTGCGCATCCGAGGCGGTGGACCGGTCAAACAGCTCATAGCCATAGACGGCGCGGGATTCGTCCACGATGGCCTGGCGCGCGATGATGGCAAGGTTTTCGTCCACGGGGTCAACCGCAGTCGGTGCAGCTTCGGGGGCGTCTTGTTCAGGTGTGGTCGACATGGGGTCCGCGGTGGTGAAGTGCTGGGCGCTGCAATGATTCTAGACCGGCACGCGGCGCTCGCCTATGAATCAATGTGTGGTGCACTCAGGCAGCGAGCTGGTCGGCCCAGGCGAGGGCCTGAAGGTGCGCAAAGTTGATCTGCTGGCTGGTCAGGTGCAGCAGGCCCGCCGTGCGGTCAAACACGACATCGTCGCTGGACTCGCAGGCTTCGGCCAGGGTCAGCAGGTCTCCCAGGAAGCCTTCGCGCCGCAGCAACGCCGCCGCCACGGGCTCGGGCACGTTGAGCAGGCCCAGCGCGGACTCCATGGGCATGGACAGCATCACGTCCAGCAACGAGAAAATGCCCACCACAAAGGCCTGGTCGGCTTCCTCGGGCGGCAGGGTTTCCAGGGCCAGCAGTTCCATCAGGCGGCCGCGCTCGACGGCGGTCTGGCCCACCGACGAAGGCGTGCCGCTGGTGCGCGATGCCGTGAGCAGCAGCGCCGCCCAGCGGAACAGTTTCTTGAGCCCCATGAGCATGACGGCCTGGCGAAAGGATGTGATCTCGCGCGTCAGGCCAAAACCCGCGGAGTTGATCAGGCGCATCAGGTTGAAGGCCAGGCCGGCGTCCTTCTTGAGTGTGTCCTCGATGTCATCGGTGCTGGCCTGTTTGCGCACCTGGTTGATGAGTTCGATGATGCTGGCCTGCGACGGGGTGAGCAGCTTGGCCTCC
The DNA here is from genome assembly GCF_001428965.1 of Acidovorax sp. Root275. Lineage (NCBI taxonomy): Bacteria > Pseudomonadati > Pseudomonadota > Betaproteobacteria > Burkholderiales > Comamonadaceae > Acidovorax > Acidovorax sp. Root275. The sequence continues at coordinate 948,220 of NZ_LMJH01000008.1, forward strand.
ACCAGCGCGGGGCGAGCGAACCAGTAGCCCTGGAACAGTTGTACGCCCTGGCTGGACACCATGTCGTACTGTTGGGCGGTTTCCACTTTTTCCGCGATCAGCTCGGCCTGGCAATGGCGGCCTGCATAGCTGATGAGCACCGCCAGCTGGTCGGCGGCCAGCACCGAAAGATCGAGCTTGATGTAGTCCGCCAGCGGCAGCCACGGGGCGTAAGCCGACTGCAGCACCGTGTGGTTGAACGCCAGGTGAAAACCCCGGTCGCGCAGCTCTGCCAGGATGGGCATGCGCGTGGCAACTTCTTCGGCCGCCGTGTGGCCCAGCGGGGGGATTTCCAGCACCACCTTGTCGGGCTCCACCAGTTCGAGGTGGCCCCCGGAAAGGCTTTCATGCGTGCAGTTCACGAAGATGAGCTTCTTGCCCACCAGTTCTTCGGTGCCCGCGTGCGAGAGCGCCGTGAAGACCAGGATCACATCGGTGGCGGCCGTATGCGCCGCGCCGCTGCGCGAGCGATTGAACAGCTCGTAGCCAACCACCACCTGCTGCGCATTCACGATGGCCTGCCGCGCGATCATGGCGACGGAGGTCTGGTTGCCGGAGGGGGGGGCTGGGGGGGTTCCGGGGGCGGAGGGTGAGGTCATGGTGGGAGTATCGAAGAAAGAGGGGCCAGTGTCAGTGGTGGCTGGCGCGGCGGATTGTAGGAGCCGCTGCCGGCGCGCGCTGTAACCACAGGAATTCAGATTTGCTGGAGCCAGCGCAACTCGTTGTCGGTGAACCCTGCCTTGCGGCGGGCGGTTTCGTTGAACGGTGGTTTCAGGCGTGGGGCCTCGTACAGCTTGACCAGGGTGCCGTAGTGGGCCTCCGGGTCCACCCCTTGGCGCTCGCACAGCCAGCGGTACCAGTGGTTGCCGATGGCCACATGGCCCACTTCGTCGCGCAGGATGATGTCGAGAATGTCCACGGCGGCCAGCGCGTCGGGCGTGCCCACCTGGCGCAGCTTGGCCTGGATCTGCGGCGTCGCGTCCAATCCGCGGGCCTCCAGTGTGCGCGGCACCAGGGCCATCCGGGCCAGGATGTCGTGCTGGGTCTTCTCGCACATCGTCCACAGGCCCTGGTGGGCCGGAAAGTCGCCATAGTCATGCCCCTGGCTGCGCAGGTGGTCGCGCAGCAGGCGGAAGTGCCGGGCCTCTTCGCCAGCCACAAGCATCCAGTCGGTGTAGTAGTCGCGGGGCATGCCATCAAAGCGCCACACGGCATCCAGCGCCAGATTGATGGCGTTGAACTCAATGTGCGCAATGGCGTGAATCAGGATGGCTCGCCCCTGTGCGGTGGCGGGCGAACGGCGGGCGACGTCGGTATGGCGAAGCAGCGACGGCCGCTCGGGCCGACCGGGCAGTGCGCTGGCGTCCGATGGCGGCGAGGGGGCTTTTTCTGCTATTGAAAATATAGCTGCTTGCGCATGCAGATCCAGCGCTGCAGCCGCTTTTTGTTCAGGGTCGGCGAGGCACAAGACCTGCAATGCACGGTGGCGAAGCTCCATCCTTACAATTCTAGGCCCTGCCATTCGGAACACTGCGCACGCTTTGTAACGACTGGCGACTTCCCTGGGCTTGCGCAAACGCTGGCCTTTCCCCTTTTTCGGAGTGGTGCATGGCGATTTACGAACTCGATGGCATGGTGCCCCAGTTGGCTGCATCGGCCTGGGTGGCGGACAGCGCCCAGGTGATGGGCAATGTGGTGCTTGGCGAAGACACCAGCGTGTGGTTTGGCACGGTGATCCGGGGTGATACCGAGACCATCACCATTGGTGCCGGTTCCAACATCCAGGATGCCAGCGTGCTGCACGCCGACATTGGCAAGCCCCTGGTGGTGGGCGAGCGTGTGACGGTGGGCCACCAGGTCATGCTGCACGGTTGCACCATCGGCGACGAGTCGCTGATCGGCATTGGCGCCGTGGTGCTCAATGGCGCGAAGATCGGCAAAAACTGCCTGGTGGGCGCGGGTGCGCTGGTCACCGAGGGCAAGGAATTCCCGGATGGTTCCATGATCATCGGCAGCCCCGCCAAGGCGGTGCGCGAACTGACCCCCGAGCAGATCGAAGGCCTGCGCGAGAGCGCCCGGCACTACATCGACAACGCCCGCCGTTACCACAACGGCCTGCACAAACTCGCCTGAGCAGCGGCCGCTTTCTTTCGTTGCTGCGGCCCATTTTTTCTCCTGGAACCCCTGCGTGTCTGAACTCCACAAGTTTCTTTTCGAAGGCCTGCCCGTGCGTGGCATGGTCGTGCGCCTGACCGATGCCTGGACCGAAATCCTGCGCCGCCGTGCGGGCAACACCGCCAACGGCGCTTACCCCGCACCCGTGAGCGAGCTGCTGGGCGAAATGGCCGCTGCAGGCGTGCTCATGCAGTCCAACATCAAGTTCAATGGCGCGCTGGTGCTGCAGGTGTTTGGCGACGGCCCCGTGAAACTGGCTGTGGCCGAAGTGCAGTCGGACCTGAGCCTGCGTGCCACGGCCACCCTCAATGGCGAAGTGCCAGAAGGCGCACCGCTGAGCCAGATGGTGAATGTAGGGGGCGGTGGCCGCTGCGCCATCACGCTGGACCCCAAGGATCGCCACCCCGGACAGCGGCCCTATCAGGGCGTGGTTCCGCTGTACGGCGACCGCCACGAGAAGCTGGAGCGCCTGTCCGACGTGTTGCAGCACTACATGCTGCAATCCGAGCAGCTCGACACCATCCTGGTGCTGGGCGCCAACGATCAGGTGGCCGCCGGCCTGCTGATCCAGCGCATGCCGATCAAGGGCGAGGGCAACCTGGCCTCGGGCCTCTCGCACCGCGAGAACGAAGACCAGATCGGCCACAACGAAGACTACAACCGCATTGCCCACCTGGCCGCCAGCCTGACCCGCGAGGAACTGCTGACGCTGGATGTGGACACCATCCTGCGCCGCTTGTTCTGGGAGGAAAAGCTGCTGCGCTTCGAACCCCAGCAGGGTGCCAGCGGCCCGCGTTTTGCCTGCACCTGCAGCCGTGAGCGCGTGAGCAACATGCTGCGCAACCTGGGCATCGAAGAAGCCGAGAGCATCCTGGCAGAGCGCGAGGACATCGAGGTGGGCTGCGAGTTCTGCGGCCAGCAGTACCGCTTCGATGCGGTGGATGCCGCGCAGATTTTTCTGCCACCCACCGCCACCCAGCCGCCGGGGCCGACCGGCATCCAGTAGGCTTCCCCGCGCCCATTGCCGCCATGGAGCTGCAGCGGCCGGCCGAGGCACCGGGCGGATGACCATCGTTGACAATCGCGCGCGTTTTCCCCCGCTCTGCGCACCTAAGATGGGCGCCTTTCACACACGAGGTTCTCTGCAGGGGTGCTCCATAGAGCACCTGGCAGCTGCGCCGCATGGTGTGGCAAGAGGGGCTATGGATTTCTTACGTCGTGTATTTGTGGGCCCCCGAGGGCGGGAGGCTGTGCCTTCGCTGGAGCTGTGCGACAGCAGCCGTGCCGCAGGCGCGCCGGACTCGCTGCGTGCGGACACTGTGCTGGCGGCCCTCGACATCGACGCAGCGATCAATGCCCACGAGCGCTGGAAAACCCACCTCATGGACTACCTCGAAGGCCGCACCAGCGAGGGCCTGGACCCCGCGGAGGTGCGCCGCAGCGACCGTGGCGCGCTCGGGCGGTGGCTGCATGGCGTGGGCGGGGAATTGCTGGGCGACCAGCCTGCCTATGCAGTGCTGATGGCGCGCCACCAGTACTTTCACGAACAGGCCGCGGTGCTGGTGGAATGGGCCCAGCAAGGGGAATGGGAGAAGGCCGTGCAGGTGCTCCACGGCGGGTACCGCTATGGCTCCAGCCAGGTGGTGCTGCTGCTCAAGGAACTCAAGCGCGGCCTCGTGCAGCAAGCCTGATTACTGTCGCGCCCCCCTCCCCAGCACGCATTTTCGGGGGATGCGCCCTGGGTTGCCAGGATTCAGGTGGTGCGTGTGTCTCGCCCCGTGAGCGCGGTGAACAGGCGGTACTCGCATTCAGGGTCACTGCATTTTTCGCAGTTCCAGGCGCGAAGACGGGCCGGTGTGCGGGTGCTGGCATCGGATTTTGGGTCAAAAATGCCCCTGGTGCTTGATTGGTGAGTATTTTTTGCTATATTTTTAATAGCAATCATTGCATTGGCAATGCGTTGCTCGCCATGCCCATACACCACCCGATAGCCCATGCCAGCCTGGGCCAGATCCACACGCAAACGTGCGTCGACTGCCTCCTGCGCCGCCCGTTCGCCAGCGGGGCAGGGCAGATCCAGCCCCATCAGCAGAATCAGGCTGGCCTCAATGACTTCCTCAGGGGGCAGGCCGCACAGGGCAGGGTTGCAGAGAATGTGTGCGGAACCGGCGGCAAGCTGCATGTGCAGCGCGTCGCTCAACGCCTGGGCTCCAGTGCCGGGCGCGCCGAGCAGAACGATGGTGGGCGAGGAGGGCACGGGGGCAGGTGGTCAGAAGATGGGGCGTCGCCCCCTGTGCCGTCGTCAAGACATCCGAACGGCGGTTTTTTGGGGGAGGGTCACTGAACCTCGGAGTGCAAACGCACGGGCTCAGCGTGGCGTGAACTGCACGTAGACCTCGTTGGGCTTGACCATGCCCAATTCGCTGCGCGCCTTCTCTTCCACCATGTCGAGCCCTTCCTTGAGATCGTGCACCTCCGAGGACAAGCGCTCGTTGGCCTGCCGGGCCTGGTCATTGGCGACCTTTTGCGCATCAATCTGCCGCTGCATCTCGTTGACGCGCGGCACACTGCCACGCCCCAGCCAGAGCTGGGCGTGCAGTGCTGCCAGCAGAGCCAGCAGGATGACAGGCACTATGCGGGAGCCCATGGCGGCGGTTCAGTCCTTGGTGCGATGCCGCGCCGTCCGACCGGCTGCGGCAGGCCATGCCTGTGTCCTGGGCGCGCTGCACGCCAGTGCACCCGTGGAACCGGCTTGACCGGGCCACTGGGTGCGTCCCCCTCCCGCAGGAGAGGGGGAAGGCGCGAAGCGGCTCAGGGGGAGCTTCATTTCAGGTTGTAGAACGCAGCGCGGCCGGGGTACTGAGCGATTTCGCCCAGGTCTTCCTCGATGCGCAGCAGCTGGTTGTATTTGGCGATGCGGTCCGAGCGCGACAGCGAGCCCGTCTTGATCTGGCCAGCGTTGGTGCCCACAGCGATGTCGGCAATGGTGCTGTCTTCGGTTTCGCCCGAGCGGTGCGAGATCACGGCGGTGTAGCCGGCGCGCTTGGCCATCTCGATGGCAGCGAAGGTTTCGGTCAGCGTGCCGATCTGGTTGATCTTGATGAGGATCGAGTTGGCGATGCGCTTGTCGATGCCTTCCTTCAGGATCTTGGTGTTGGTCACGAACAGGTCGTCGCCCACCAGCTGTACCTTGTCGCCCAGGCGTTCGGTCAGGTGCTTCCAGCCGTCCCAGTCGCCTTCGTGCATGCCGTCTTCGATGCTGATGATCGGGTACTTGTCCACCCAGGCGGCCAGCATGTCGGTCCATTGTTGGGCGGTGAGCTTCAGGCCGCCTTCGCCTTCCAGCACGTAGTGGCCGTCCTTGTAGAACTCGCTCGCAGCGCAGTCCAGGCCCAGGGCGATCTGTTCGCCGGCCGTGTAGCCCGCGGCTTCGATGGCTTGCAGGATGAGGCGGATGGCCGCTTCGTGGTTTTCAACGCTGGGGGCAAAGCCGCCTTCGTCGCCCACGGCGGTGCTCATGCCCTTGTCGTGGATGATCTTCTTCAGCGCGTGGAACACTTCAGCGCCCCAGCGCACAGCTTCGCGGAAGGTGGGAGCGCCCACGGGGATGATCATGAACTCTTGCAGGTCCAGGCTGTTGTTGGCGTGCGCGCCGCCGTTGATCACGTTCATCATCGGCACGGGCAACTGCACGCTGCCCATGCCGCCCAGGTAGCGGTACAGGGGCAGGCCGGATTCTTCGGCGGCAGCGCGGGCCACGGCCATCGACACGGCCAGCATGGCGTTCGCGCCCAGGCGGCTCTTGTTCTCGGTGCCGTCCAGGTCGATCAGCGTCTTGTCCAGGAAGGCCTGCTCGGAGGCATCCAGGCCCAGCACGGCTTCACTGATTTCGGTGTTGATGTGCTCCACGGCCTTGAGCACGCCCTTGCCCAGGTACCGGCTCTTGTCGCCATCGCGCATTTCAATGGCTTCGCGGCTGCCGGTGGATGCGCCCGAAGGCACGGCGGCGCGCCCCATCACGCCCGATTCCAGCAGCACGTCGCATTCGACGGTGGGATTGCCGCGGCTGTCCAGAACTTCGCGGCCTACGATGTCAACGATTGCGCTCATTTTTTTCCTTTGGATAGATAAGGGTCAGACCGGGGCGTCTACGCCTTCGACCAGCACCATATTGAAAAACTCGGTGGCGCCTTCGCGCTTGGCGCGCGCGGCCCGGTACAACTCGGCGTCGTAGAAAGCCTTGGCATTGTCGAAACTGGGGAAGCGAAGCATGGCCACTCGTGCTGGCGTCCAATCGCCTTCCAAAGTCTCGAACTTTCCGCCGCGAACCAGGTATTCGCCACCATGGGCTTTCACCGCAGCGGGGGCGGCGGCCATGTACAGCTTGTACTGCTCGGGGTCGGTCACTTTCATGTCTACGATGATGTAGGCGACGGCCATTTTTTCGTCCTGTCAGTTGAAGTTGTTTTCTAGGAATCCGTTTTTCTTGGTGATGTCGTCCAGCGCCACCAAGGTCTCCAGCAACGCCTTCATGTGCTTGAGGGGCACGGCATTGGGCCCGTCCGACCAGGCCTCAGCGGGCTTGGGGTGGGTTTCCATGAACAGCCCTGCCACGCCCGCAGCCACACCGGCGCGGGCCAGCACAGGCACCATGTCGCGCGCGCCGCCGCTCACGGCGCCAAGCCCACCAGGTTTTTGCACCGAATGGGTCACGTCAAACACCACCGGCGCGCCAGACTTGCGCATCTCGGCCAGGCTGGTCATGTCGGCCACCAGATTGTTGTAGCCAAAGCTCACGCCGCGTTCGCAGGCGAGAAACCGGTCTTCCGACAGGCCAACTTCCAGCGCGGCAGCCCGGGCTTTGTCGATGACGTTCTTCATGTCCCAGGGTGCGAGGAACTGGCCCTTCTTGATGTTCACCGGCTTGCCAGACTGCGCCACGGCACGGATGAAGTCGGTCTGGCGGCACAGGAATGCGGGCGTCTGCAGCACATCGACCACGCTGGCCACTTCGGCCACCTGAGCTGTGTCGTGCACATCGGTCAGGATGGGCAACTGCAACTGGCGGCGCACCTCGTCCAGGATCTTGAGACCCGCCTCCAGCCCCACACCACGCTGGCTGGAGCCGGACGAGCGGTTGGCCTTGTCGAACGAGCCCTTGTAGATCAGCGGGATACCCAAGGCGGAGCAGGTTTCCTTGAGCTGGCCTGCGACGTCGAGCGACATCTGCAAGCCTTCAATGGAGCAGGTGCCCGCGATCAGGAAAAAGCGCTGGTGGAGGTCGACGTCGAATCCGCACAGTTGCATGGCCGTTTTCCTCAGGCTTTCGCCGCTTGCTTCTGGTGTTCCACCGCCGCCTTGATGAAGGCATTGAACAGCGGGTGGCCGTTCCAGGGCGTGGACTTGAACTCGGGGTGAAATTGCACGCCGATGAACCAGGGGTGCACGTTTTGCGGCAACTCCACGATTTCGGTGAGTTCTTCACGCTGCGTAAGCGCCGAGATCACCAGACCCGCCTTGCGCAGCTGGTCCAGGTAGTTCACGTTGGCTTCATAGCGGTGGCGGTGGCGCTCGGTCACCACATCTCCGTAGATGCTGTGGGCCAGCGTGTTGGCCGATACGTCAGAGCTTTGTGCACCCAGGCGCATGGTGCCGCCCAGATCCGAGTTTTCATCGCGCTTCTTGATCGTGCCGTCTGCATCTTTCCACTCGGTGATCAGGGCGATCACGGGGTGCGGGGTGGCGGGGTCGAACTCGGTGCTGTTGGCGTTCGCCAGGCCCGCCACATGGCGCGCGTATTCGATGGTGGCCACCTGCATCCCCAGGCAGATGCCCAGGTAGGGCACCTTGCGCTCGCGGGCAAACTGGGCTGTGGCGATCTTGCCTTCCACACCGCGTTGGCCAAAGCCGCCGGGCACCAGGATGGCGTCGTACTTGGCCAGTTTGGCCACAGCCTCCGCACTGTCGATGGTTTCAGAATCGACATGGTCGATCTTCACGCGCACATGGTTTCGCATGCCGGCGTGGCGCAGGGCTTCGTTGACGGACTTGTAGCTGTCCGAAAGGTCCACATACTTGCCCACCATCGCGATGGTGACTTCGCCTTGTGGGTGCTCGGTTTCGTGCACCAGGTCGTCCCAGCGCTTGAGGCTGGTGGGCGGCGTGTTCAGGCGCAGCTTGTCGCAGATCAGTCCGTCCAGGCCCTGTTCGTGCAGCATGCGGGGCACCTTGTAGATGGTGTCCACGTCCCACATGCTGATCACGCCCCATTCGGGCACGTTGGTGAACAGCGAGATCTTGGCGCGCTCTTCCTCGGGAATGCGGCGGTCGGCGCGGCACAGCAACGCATCGGCCTGGATGCCGATCTCGCGCAGCTTCTGCACGGTGTGCTGGGTGGGCTTGGTCTTGAGCTCGCCGGCCGCTGCGATCCAGGGCAGGTAGGTCAGGTGCACGAAGGCCGCATTGTTGGGGCCCATGCGCAGGCTCATCTGGCGCACGGCTTCAAGGAACGGCAGCGATTCGATGTCGCCCACGGTGCCGCCGATCTCGACGATGGCCACGTCCACCGCGTCGGGCGTGCCGATGCCCGCGCCGCGCTTGATGAATTCCTGGATTTCGTTGGTGACATGGGGAATGACCTGCACGGTCTTGCCCAGGTAGTCGCCGCGACGTTCCTTCTCCAGCACGGACTGGTAGATCTTGCCCGTGGTGAAGTTGTTGGTCTTCTTCATGCGCGTTTCGATGAAACGCTCATAGTGGCCGAGGTCCAGGTCGGTTTCTGCACCGTCGTCGGTCACGAACACCTCGCCGTGCTGGAATGGCGACATGGTGCCCGGATCTACGTTGATGTAGGGGTCTAGCTTGATGAGGGTGACTTTGAGTCCCCGCGATTCGAGGATCGCGGCAAGGGAGGCTGAGGCGATTCCCTTACCGAGGGAAGACACCACACCGCCGGTGACGAAGACAAATTTGGTCATGTCTTTTTTGGTGGTGGGAAATTGGGATTATAGATGGCACCCCGGCGGCACCCCGGCCGGCAGGGTCACCCCCGTCTGCTAAATTCGCTCCATGAATGAGCTTGCTGGCAAACACATTGTTCTGGGTCTGAGTGGGGGCGTGGCTTGCTACAAGGCGGCTGATCTGTGCCGCCAGCTCATCAAAGAGGGGGCCACCGTGCAGGTCGTCATGACCGAAGCGGCTGAGCAATTCGTCACGCCGGTCACCATGCAGGCCCTGTCCGGCCGCCCCGTGTATGGCTCGCAGTGGGATGCGCGCGAGCCCAACAACATGCCCCACATCAACCTGAGCCGTGAGGCCGATGCCATCCTGATTGCGCCCTGCAGTGCGGATTTCATCGCGCGGCTGGTGCAGGGGAGGGCGGATGAATTGTTGAGCCTGCTGTGCCTGGCACGTCCGGCGCACCAGGTGCCGTTGTTGCTGGCACCCGCCATGAACCGTGAGATGTGGGCTCACCCAGCCACGCAGCGCAACCTGGCCCAGGTTGCGCAGGATGGTGCGGTGGTGCTGGGTGTGGGCAACGGCGACCAGGCTTGTGGCGAGACTGGTGATGGCCGTATGTTGGAACCTGGGGAGCTGCTTGAGGAGTTGATTGCCTTCTTCGCGCCCAAGGTCCTGGCGGGGCGCAAGGTGCTGGTGACGGCGGGCCCCACTTTTGAGGCCATCGATCCTGTGCGCGGTATCACCAACCTTTCAAGCGGGAAGATGGGCTTTGCCATCGCCCGCGCGGCCCGCGAGGCTGGAGCCGATGTCACTTTGGTGGCCGGGCCTGTGCATGTGTCCACTCCGCGTGGCGTGCGCCGTGTGAATGTGCTGTCGGCCGGGGACATGTTGGCGGCGGTGGAGCGGCATGTGCAGGCGGCTTCGGTGTTCATTGCCACGGCTGCCGTGGCGGACTGGCGGCCAGCCAGCCAGTCTTCCCAGAAGATCAAGAAGGACGGATCGGGCCAGACGCCGACCCTGGGTTTTGTCGAGAACCCCGACATTCTGGCTGCGGTGGCGAAGTCATCGCATGCCCTCGCAGGCGATTTGTTCTGTGTCGGTTTTGCGGCGGAGAGCCATGATCTGCTGGCCCATGCGACGGCCAAGCGCGTGCGCAAAGGGGTACCGCTGCTGGTGGGCAACATCGGCCCTGCCACTTTTGGGATGGATGACAATGCCCTGTTGCTAGTGGATGCGGAGGGTCACCGGGAGCTGCCCCGTGCTTCCAAGCGCGTGCTGGCGCAGCAACTGGTGGAGGACATCGCCGCCCGCTTGCCGCCCCTGGGTTCGTGACTTTCGTTTTTAGGAGGTCGTATGAATACTGGCTCCACCAAGCCTGAATGGGACACACCGCCCAATGGCGATTTTGCGCGATATGTGGAGCGGCTGAGCGCGTCAGCTCCCGCCAGGAGCGCGCAGGCACCATCCCCTGGCTCCACCACGGCATCTAAGCCGGCGGCTGCAGGTGGTGTGCGCCCGATGTCTCCGGCTGTTCCGCCGGACCTTGCCCAGGTTCTCATGCCTTTGTTCGGAGTGCTGCGGACGGTGCGTGTCGTGCTGTTGGTGCTGATTGCACTGCATGCCGTTGCGCTGTTTGTGTTCAGCCAGGGCTCTTTGCCGGGGCTGGTGGTCATGGGGGCTATTTGGTGGGGGCTCGGCTGGCTGATGGAGGCTGCGCCCAAAGCCCTATCATCCGCAGGCTCCGGCGCCACGCCAGGCGTGGCGCCCTTGCAGGAGCGGCTGCGGCAAGTGACCCAGCAGCGCAAAACAGGAAAGAAAAAATAGCTGTGAAGATTGATGTGAAGATTCTGGATCCGCGCATGGCGGACCAGTTGCCAACCTATGCCACGCCCGGTAGTGCTGGCCTGGATCTGCGGGCCTGCCTCGATGCTCCGCTGACATTGCAGCCCAATGGTTGGCAGCTGGTGCCCACGGGGATTGCCGTGTACCTCAAGGACCCCGGGTATGCCGCGCTGATCCTGCCACGCTCGGGCTTGGGTCACAAGCATGGCATCGTGCTGGGCAATCTCGTGGGGTTGATCGACAGCGACTACCAGGGGCAGCTCATGGTGAGCGCCTGGAACCGCAGCGGCACTGCATTCACTCTGGAGCCGATGGAGCGACTGGCCCAGTTGGTGATCGTCCCGGTGGTGCAGGCACAGTTCAATGTGGTGACGGAGTTTGCAGCGACGGAGCGCGGTGAGGGCGGCTACGGATCTACCGGAAAAGCCTGAAAAACGAGCAGCCAGTGGGCCGTGGGCGTGGTTGTAAGACGGCGCTTACCTTTGGAAGAGTCTGTTACTGACCAACTCGCAGCCTCCGCGTCTACGGCATGGGGTGCTCGCGCGTTGTTCCAATCAAGGCATGCGCACCGAGTCTGAGTTCTCAGAGCGCCATGCGCCAGCCCCCCTGACTTTAGGAGTTTGAAAATGCTGCAATTTACCCGTTCCTTCGCCATTGCCGGTGCTGTCGTCCTCATGGGCTCCTTGGCCGCTTGCGGCCACAACCGTTCGGCTCCTCCGCCGCAATATTCGGGTGGCTACTCAGGTGGCTACCAGACCGCGCCAGCCTACCCGAACAGCCCGGCAGGCACGGAATATGGTCGGGTTTCCAACATTGAAGTGCTGCAGGGGCGCTCACAAGGCCAAACCTCTGGTGCAGGAGCTGTGATCGGAGCCGTGGTCGGGGGTGTGCTGGGCAACCAGATTGGCAAGGGCTCAGGCCGCGCCGCAGCGACAGGCGTAGGTATTGTTGGGGGAGCCGTCGCAGGCAATGCCATCGAGGGCCGCAACAACAGCCAGGAAGTACAGGGTTATCGCCTGTCGGTACAACTCGATCACGGGGGCTACCGCGTCTACGACGTGAGCAGCCCTGGGGATCTGCGCATGGGTGACCGTGTGCGCCTCTACAACGGCCAGATTTCTCGCCTTTGATGAACCGGCAGGTTGCGCGGGAGTCCTGAGTCGTTCAGGACTGCCCGTCAATGCGGTTCAGTGGAGCAGGTTATTGCCAGGGGCCTGGGGCTGAACCCGAAAGAAACCGGTACCGGCGGTGCCACGGCCAATCTCTTCTTCAGTGGCTTCACGCACCGCTTGTACGGTCAACTGCAAACGCAGCGCAATACCCGCCAACGGATGGTTGCCGTCCAGAACCACATGTTCAGGATAGATCTCGGTCACCGTGTAGAGCCCGGTGCGGGGAGCATCGGGGTTGCAGCCTTGCGGCAAAGCGGCGCCGTCAAACGTCATTCCCTCTTCGATCTCTGCGGGAAACAGGGCACGCGGTTCCAGGAACAGCAATTGATCATTGAAGTCGCCGAAGGCGTCTTCGGGCTCCAGGTGGAGTGCCAGCGTGGCCCCGGGGCTGTGGCCTTGCAGGGCTTCCTCGATGCGGGGCAGCAGATCGTCGCCCCCCACCAGAAACTCCACAGGGTCATCGAGAACGTCCAGTTCTTCGCCCAGGGTGTCTTTCAGCGTCCAGGTCAGTGCGACCACACATTGTTGGGTAATTTCCATAGGAGAATTGTCGCAGTTTGACCAATGGCCCCGCAAAGGGGTAGACCTGTGCCCATGGATATCCAGCAACCCCTTTCCCTGCTCGGTGGCCTGACCCCCGCGCAATTCATGCGCCGCCATTGGCAGAAGAAGCCTTTGCTGGTGCGCCAGGCTATTCCCCAGTTCACGCCCCCAGTGCTGCGGTCCGAGCTTTTCGCGCTGGCCGCCCAAGAGGGGGTGGAGTCCCGCCTTGTTCAATTGGCCAAAGGTGCGTGGAAGCTGCGCCACGGCCCTTTCCAGCGGCGTGCCCTGCCTGCACTCCAGCAGCCAGACTGGACCTTGCTGGTGCAAGGGGTGGACCTGCACAATGATGCAGTACACGCGCTGATGCAGCAGTTCAGGTTTGTGCCGGAAGCGCGGCTTGATGACCTCATGATCAGCTATGCGTCCCCTGGCGGGGGGGTGGGCCCGCATTTCGACAGCTACGACGTCTTTCTGTTGCAGGCCCACGGTCGGCGGCGCTGGCGCATTGGCCGCCAGAAGGATCTCACGCTGCGTGATGACATTCCGCTCAAGGTGTTGGCGCAGTTCGAGCCGGAAGAGGAGTTTGTGCTGGAGCCTGGCGACATGCTGTACCTGCCACCGCGCTATGCACATGACGGCATCGCCGAGGGCGAATGCATGACCTATTCGATCGGTTTCAGGGCCCCGGCCCGTGCTGAGCTTGCGCAAGAACTGCTGGTGCGCCTGGCTGAGGATGCTGCCGATGAGGGCAGCCCCTTGTTGTACCGAGACGCGCAGCAGGAGGCTGTGCCTCAGCCCGCAGCCATTCCTGCGGGGTTGCAGGATTTTGCGCGCGATGCACTGGCCCGCGCGCTGGCGCAGCCCCTGGTGCTGGAGCGCGCGCTCGGTGAATATCTGACCGAACCCAAGCCCAGCGTGTGGTTCGAGCCAGGGGACGCGGGTGTGATGCTCGAAGGTGTACGCCTGGATCGCCGCAGCCGCATGATGTACGACACGCACCATGTGTTCATCAATGGCGAGAGCTACCGCGCTGCAGGCCGCGATGCGACGCTGATGCGCCGCCTGGCCGACGAACGCCGGTTGAGCGCCCGCGAACTGGCGCGCGCCAGTGACGATGCGCTGGAGCTGCTGTCGTCCTGGTGTGATGCGGGCTGGGCCCATGTCTGGGCTGAATAGACTGTCGCACCCAAGGAGACATCGCCATGACCGAGGCTTCCCCTCCCCCGAATTCGCTGCCTGATCTGCCTTCAGGGCGTTTCAGTGGCAGAGAGGCGTTTCAGCAGATGGTGCGCGATGCGATTGCTACCGCCGCCCGGGATGGCTGGAAGGAAATTCTGATCAGCGATGCGAATTTTCATGACTGGCCCCTGGGTGAACGTGGCGTGGTCGAGGCCCTCCAAGATTGGGCCCATGGGAGCCGGCGGTTCACCATGCTGGCGTGCAGCTACGACGACGTGATTCGCCGGCATGCGCGGTTTGTACGCTGGCGGGGCACCTGGGACCACATCATCAATTGCCGCCGCAGCCCGACCGCCGATCCCTTGGATATTCCCAGCGCGTTCTGGTCGCCGCAGTGGGTGATGCAGCGGCTGGACCCGGAGCGGTGTGTAGGTGTTGCCGGCAACGAGCCGGACCGGCGGGTGCTGCTGCGCGAGACCCTCAATGAGTGGGTGCGCAGCAAAAGCACGCCCGGTTTTCCCGCATCCACGCTGGGGTTGTGAGCAAAATGCACGCTTTGTGCCTTGTCAATCGGGTGTAAAGGTTTCGTCAGTGTTAGTCTGTATTGACTAAATACCAATATAATCGGCGGCTGCGCCAAAAAGGTGCAAGCCAAGCGCATTGTGCCAAAGCGTACCGGGGCTTCCAAAAAGCCTGACGCCGTGGCTTTTCAAGATTCTGTCTGTCCAACTAGGAAAATCGAAATGAAGAACTCTCTCGTTCTGGCCGCCCTGATCGCTGCTGCAGCCCTCGCCGCTTGTGGCAAGAAGGAAGAGCCAGCTCCAGCGCCAGCACCTGCTGCCGTGGAAGCCCCAGCTCCAGCACCCGCACCAGCTCCTGCCGCTTCTGAAGCCGCTCCTGCTGCTTCCGACGCTGCTTCGGCTGCTGCCGCACCCGCTGCTGACGCTGCCAAGGCTGCTGCTGACGCTGCTGCCACCGCTGCTACTGGCGCTTCCGCAGCCAAGTAATTCGCTGCAGGCCACAGCGGGTTGCAAGACCTGCTATCGCCCCGAAAGCCCCGCATCGCAAGGTCGGGGCTTTTTCTTTTTGGCGGTGCCTTCCTTCCCTGGGGTTGGTCGTTTGCGACATGGCCAGGGTCACTTCATCCTGCAACTGAAAGCCAGGGTGTTCCCATCGTTGGGCTGGCGACGGTGATTTCGTCGGCGGGCCACTCCAGCGCAAGACCCAGTGCCTGTTGGGCGAGGGCGGGGGCATTGTTCTGCGCGCTCAGGTGGGCGGCGACCACACGCTGCAGACCAGGGTGCCGCACGGCGCGCAGGATGTCGGCTGTCGCCAAATTGGCCAGGTGCCCATACGGTCCTCCGACGCGGCGCTTCAGAAAGGCCGGGTATCGGGACGCTTCGAGCATTGCGGGGTCGTGGTTGGCTTCAATCATGAGCGCATGGCAGCCCTGCAATTGCTGCAAAACATGGTCACTGGCGTGGCCCAGGTCGGTCAGCACACCCAGGTGGGTTGCACCGTCCGAGCAGCGCAGCTGCAGCGGTTCGCGGGCATCGTGTGGCACGGTGAAGGGCAGGGCGCTGAAGGTGCCCAGGTCCAGGGCCTGCATGTCGTGCGCGATGCGCAGCATGCCATCAAAGTCGGGCGCGCCCAGGGCAGCGTAGGTGCCTTGGCTCATCCACACCGGAATACGGTGGCGCACCGCCACGGCCAGCGCACAGCCGATGTGGTCCGAGTGTTCGTGGGTGATGAATACGGCATCCAGGTCTTCCAACTGCAGTTGCGCTTGCGCCAAGCGGGCCTGCAGTTGCCGGATGCCGAATCCACAATCAATGAGCAGGCGGCGGACCTGCGGGCCGCTGCTGCCTTCCACCACTGTGGCGTTGCCCGTGCTGCCGCTGCCCAGGTTTTTGAAGCGCAGCATGTCGTGGTCGAAGGCGCTTCCCGTGCAGCGTAACCCCGCTCCACGGGCAGGCGGCCGGGGCAATGGAGGTGGCGTGCGCCGGGGGTGCTTATTTCAGATCGTCGGCAATCACGCGCACGATGCGCTCGGCATTGGCTGACGACTCGGGGACGCCAGCCTCATTGAGCACCGACACCGTGGTGGACTCGCCCTGGCTGCGCACCACGATGCGGTACTTCAGTGGAGGCGTGGCGTTGGACGAGCTGAAGAGTTTGCCGAAGAATCCGGGGTCCTTCTTTTCGGCATTGGGGGCCACATAGCGCACAAAGTAGGTACCTTCATTGCGATTGCGGTCTTCCACCGTGAAGCCTGTGCGGTCCAGGGCCAGGCCGATGCGGCGCCATGCGCGGTCAAACCCCTCGTCGAGCTGGACCACGGGCTTGTTGTCCACCGTGGCCATGCGGGCAGATTGAGCACGTGGTGCGGGAGCTGCGGCCACCGCCTTCGACTGCTCCTGGCTCACACCCAGCTTGACCATCAGGCGGCGCAGGAATTCGGTTTCCAGCTCGGGGTCAGAGGGGCGGGGCTGCCACACCGTGTTGTCCTTGGTGGCCGTGCCGTAGACCTCGATCATCCCGCGGTGGGTGATGTAGACCTCGGTGCCGCCATTGGCGTTGCGCTCCAGGCGGGTGCGGAACTTGTCGCGCTCACCGGTGGAGTACAGCGAGTCCAGCAGCTTGCCCAGGGTTGAGCGGATGAAGTCCTGTGGCAGTTTGGCGCGATTTTCAGCCCAATCGGTTTCCATGATGCCCACGTTGGGCTCTGCCTGGGCCAGGTTGAAACCGCTTTCTTGCCAGAAGTCGCGCACGGGCTCCCAGAGCTTGTCGGCCGGGCGATTGACCACCAGCCAGCGCTGGTTGCCATCGCGCTCAATGCGGACGTCGCCCAGTTGCAGGGCGGCGGCGTTGGCAGTGCCCGATGGCTGCGCGGCCTGGCCGGCCTGCATGGCGGCAGCCGAGACAGCGCCGCCAGGGACGTTGTAGCGCGAATCGCGCGACAGCTGGGTCAGGTCTGGTGGGACTTCCAGGGTCGAGCCTTTGGTGGCGCTCTTGTAGTCGATCTTGTCGCCCTCCAGGGCGGCACAGGCGGACAGGGCCATGGCAAGGGTCAGCAGGCTCAGGCGGGTGGTAGCAGCTTTCACGCGGAAATCCTTGGAGAGTGTCTCGGGGAGCGGGCGCAGCCCGGATTAGATCAGGCCGCTGTTGCGCAGCGCAGATTCGACCACAGCCTCGTTGCTGGTGGTCAGCGGCGTCATGGGCAGGCGCATGGTGCCACCACACAGGCCCATGCGGGCCACGGCCCATTTGACCGGGATGGGGTTGGCTTCGACAAACAGGTTCTTGTGCACGGGCATGAGCTGGAACTGGATCTGCATGGCACGCTGGACATTGCCAGCCAATGCGGCCATGCACAGCTCGTGCATGAGGCGGGGCGCCACATTGGCCGTCACGCTGATGTTGCCATGGCCGCCGCACAGCATGAGCGCCACGGCGGTCGGGTCGTCGCCCGAGTACACACCAAAGCCTTTGGGCACATCGCGGATGAGCCACTGGGCGCGCTCGATGTTGCCGGTGGCTTCCTTGATGCCGATGATGCCGGGCACCTGGGCCAAGCGCAGCACGGTGTCGTGCTGCATATCGGCCACCGAGCGGCCGGGCACGTTGTACAGCACGACAGGCAGGTCGCCCGTGGCTTCGGCAATCGCCTTGAAATGCTGGAACTGGCCCTCTTGCGTGGGCTTGTTGTAGTACGGCACCACTTGCAACTGGCTGTCGGCCCCCACGCCACGCGCGAACTTGGCCAGCTCGATGGCTTCAGCGGTGGAGTTGGCTCCGCAGCCGGCCATGATGGGCACACGCTTGGCAGACTGCTCCACGGCCACGCGGATGATTTCGCAATGCTCTTCGACGTTGACGGTCGGCGATTCGCCCGTGGTGCCCACCACGCCGATGCAGTCGGTGCCTTCGGCAATGTGCCAGTCGATCAGTTTGCGCAGGGCCGGGTAGTCCACGCTGCCGTCCTCGTGCATGGGAGTGACGAGGGCGACGATGCTGCCGGTGAGGGCGACGGAAGAAGAGGTCATGTCCGCAGTGGTAAACGGTAAAAGGGCATTCTAACTAGCCCACATGGGCAAAAGATGTCGTGAGGGTCCACCAGACCGTGGGAGTTCCCGCACGGCCGTGATGCGTTGCACGAAACGGTCGGGGTTTTGTTGGAAGCCGTCTTCATAGGCCACGGTGCGCAGTCCGGTGCAGGCGGTCAGCAGTTCCCCGGGCTGCAGAAGAAATTCGGGCCGGGCCGGGCGGCCCACGGTGTCGTTGCCGTGTGCGAAGGTTTCGTAGATCAGCACGCCGCCCGGTGCCACGCTCTCCACCATGGTGGCCAGCAGGGGCCGCCACAGGTAGTTGGTGACCACCACTGCACCAAACTGACGGCCTGCAAAGGGCCATGGGCCCTTCTCGATGTCGGCCAGCACCAGCTCCCCCAGCCCCTCGCAGGCGGCCAGGGCCTCGGCAGAACGGTCGACCCCGACCACGGGGTGGCCCAAGCCGCGCAACCAACGCAGGTGGCGCCCTGCGCCGCAGGCCACGTCGAGCGCAGTGCTGCCCGGCGCGATCAAATGGGACCAGCGGCGAACCCAGTCGGAAGCGGCTTCGTTACCGTGCATTGTGTTTTGCTACCAAAAATATAGCTAATAGCGATTGATGGATAAGCGCTGGAGGCGAAAAATAGTTGAAATTGGGAGTTGCAGGCTCAAAAGCAAGCCCACATCTGGTCGGCCAGCATCACCATGAAGTCCGGCACCGTGTACATGCCAAACACCGCGAGGCACAGCAGCACGGCGACCGTCCAGGCCAGCCAGCGCCAAGCCCACGGCACGCTCCGGCCGAGCGGCGTGGGAGATGTGCTGGCGGTCGGCATGGTGGTGTCTGGATGGCGTTGCTGGTTTCAGGCGGGTTGGGCCGCGCCGCGCTGGATGGGGCTTTCCCGGACGGGCAGGTTCACCAGGCCGGCGAACACCCCGAGCCCAATGGCGATGTACCAGACGATATCGTAGCTGCCCGTAACGTCATACAGGTAGCCGCCCAGCCACACGCCCAGAAAGCTGCCGATCTGGTGGCTGAAGAACACAAAGCCGCCCAGCATCGACAGATGCTGCACGCCAAAGATCTGCGCAATGGTGGCGTTGGTGGGTGGAATGGTGGACAACCACAGCGTGCCCATGACCGCCGAGAACACATACACCGACAGCGGCGACAGCGGCACGAGCAGGAACACAGTGATCACCGCCGCGCGCGCGAAGTAAATGAAGGCCAGGATGAACCGCTTGGGCATGCGCTGGCCCAGGGTGCCGGCCACGTAGGTGCCCAGCACATTGAAGAGGCCGATCAGCGCCAGCGCATAGCTGGCCACCTGGGGCGACAGGCCGTGGTCCTTGAGGTAGCTGGGCATGTGGACCCCAATGAAGACCACCTGGAAGCCGCAGACGAAGTAGCCCGCCATCAGCAGGTTGAAGCTGGGATAGCGGAAGGCCTCGCCCAGCGCCTGCACGATGGTCTGCTCGCGTTTGACCGGGGCGGCTCCGGCAAAGCTGGGCTCGCGCAGGCCAAAAGCCAGGGGCACGATCAGCAGCACCATCAGCGACAGCGCCAGCAGCGCCTGTTGCCAGCCCAGGCCAGCGATCAGCCAGCCTTCCACCGGCACCATGAGGAACTGCCCGAACGAGCCTGCCGCAGCGGCCACGCCCATGGCCCATGAGCGGCGCTCTGGCGCAATCTGCCGCCCCAGCACGCCATAGATCACTGCATAGGTCGTGCCGGCCTGTGCCGCACCGATGAGCACGCCAGCAGTCAGTGCAAACAGGGTGGGCGTGGGCGACAGCGCCATGCCTGCCAAGCCCAGGCCATACAGCACGGCACCGCCCATGAGCACGCGGAAGGCGCCAAACCGGTCGGCCACCATGCCCGCAAAAATCCCGATCAGGCCCCAGGACAGGTTCTGGATCGCAATCGCCAGCGCGAATGACTGGCGCGTCCAGCCCATTTCCTGGGTGATGGGCAAGAGCCACAGCCCGAACCCGTGGCGGATGCCCATCGACAGTGTCACGATGGCCGCGCCACAGGCGAGCACCTGGAACATGGACAGTTTGGGAGGATTCATATGCATGCGCAGGAATGTAGCGAGATTGGGCGAAACGCGCTGATACACCGGTGACCAATACAGTTGCAAGCAGGGTCAGACTTTGCGAGCCCGCTGGAGAACTGGTTTTATATCCAGCTATTGCTGCGCTGCCGCACTACAATCCGCCCCATGTCTGCCAAACCGTCCCCCGTGTCCGCCAGTGAATATTCCGAAGGCTCGATCCGTGTGCTCAAGGGCCTGGAGCCCGTCAAGCAACGCCCGGGCATGTACACACGCACCGACAACCCGCTGCACATCATTCAGGAAGTGCTGGACAACGCCGCCGATGAGGCGCTGGCTGGCCACGGCAAAAAGATCCGCGTCACGCTGCATGCCGATAGCTCGGTGAGTGTCGAAGACGATGGGCGGGGTATTCCCTTCGGCATGCACCCCGAGGAAAACGCCCCGGTGATCGAACTGGTGTTCACCCGCCTGCACGCGGGCGGCAAGTTCGACAAGGGCAAGGGCGGCGCCTACAGCTTCTCAGGCGGCCTGCACGGCGTGGGCGTGAGTGTGACCAACGCCCTGGCGACGCGGCTGGAGGCGACGAGCTACCGCGAAGGCAAGGCGGCGCGCCTGGTGTTTTCGGCCGGGGATGTGATTGAACCCCTGGTGGCCCGGCCGCTGGAGGCGGGCGAGCGCAAGCAGGGCACCTCGGTCCGTGTATGGCCTGATGCCAAGTATTTCGAGTCGAGCGCGTTGCCCATGGGCGAGTTGACCCACCTGCTGCGCAGCAAGGCGGTGCTCATGCCGGGCGTGACGGTCCAGCTCGTCAACGAGAAAACCCGCGAGACGCAAACCTGGCAGTACAAAGGCGGCCTGCGCGACTACCTGATGCAGACGCTCAACGGCGACCCGGTGATCCCGCTGTTTGAAGGCGAGGGTTTTGCCGACCGCAATAACGAAAGTTTTGCCGAAGGCGAGGGCGCATCCTGGTGTGTGGCCTTCACTGAAGACGGCCAGCCCGTGCGCGAGAGCTACGTCAACCTGATCCCCACCAGTGCGGGTGGCACCCACGAAAGTGGCCTGCGCGACGGCCTGTTCAATGCCGTCAAGAGCTTCATCGAGCTGCACAGCCTGTTGCCCAAGGGCGTGAAGCTGTTGCCCGAGGACGTGTTTGCGCGCGCCAGCTATGTGCTCAGTGCCAAGGTGCTCGACCCGCAGTTCCAGGGCCAGATCAAGGAGCGCCTGAACTCGCGCGATGCGGTGCGCCTGGTCAGCGGCTTCGTGCGCCCGGCGCTCGAACTCTGGCTCAACCAGCACGTTGAATACGGTAAGAAGCTCGCCGAGCTGGCCATCAAGGCCGCGCAAACCCGCCAGAAGGCGGGCCAGAAGGTCGAAAAACGCAAGGGCTCGGGCGTGGCCGTGCTGCCCGGCAAGCTCACCGACTGCGAAAGCAAGGACATCGCCCACAACGAAGTTTTCCTGGTCGAGGGCGACTCGGCTGGGGGCAGCGCCAAGATGGGCCGCGACAAGGAAAGCCAGGCCATCCTGCCGCTGCGCGGCAAGGTGCTCAACACCTGGGAGGTGGAGCGCGATCGCCTGTTTGCCAACAACGAAATCCACGACATTTCGGTAGCGATTGGCGTGGACCCGCATGGCCCCAACGACACGCCGGATTTGAGCGGCCTGCGCTACGGCAAGGTCTGCATCCTGAGTGACGCCGACGTGGACGGCTCGCACATCCAGGTGCTGCTGCTCACGCTCTTCTTCCGCCACTTCCCCAAGCTCATCGAAACCGGCCACATCTACGTGGCGCGCCCGCCGCTGTTCCGCGTGGATGTGCCCGCACGCGGAAAGAAGCCCGCCGCCAAGATGTATGCGCTGGACGATGGCGAACTGACTGCCATCCTCGACAAGTGCGCCAAGGACGGCGTGCCGAAAGAGAAGTGCCAGATCAGCCGCTTCAAAGGCCTGGGCGAGATGAACGCCGAGCAGCTGTGGGAAACCACGCTCAACCCCGACACCCGCCGCCTGCTGCCCGTGCAACTGGGCGACATGGATTTTGCCGCCACCGAAGGCCTCATCACCAAGCTCATGGGCAAGGGCGAAGCCGCCGCGCGCCGCGAGCTGATGGAGCTGCATGGCGATGCGGTCGAGATCGATATCTGACCGCATCGACACGCTCCACCCGGTGTTTGTGATGAAAAATCCCCTTAAAAACAGTGCCCTGCGCTTGTCTGTATTAGGTATGCTGCTATGTTTTGTGCAGCAAGTGGCCCATGCGGACCTGTGGGCGCACGTGGACGAGCGCGGCGTGACGCACTTTGCCGCCGAGCAGATCGATGCGCGCTACCAGCTGTTTTTTCGTGGCAATGACTTTGACTCGACCCGGGATGTGCCCGCCAATGCGTCGCCCATGCCCTACGCGCTGCCTGCAGCAGGTGCGCGCCTGCTGGCTTTTTTTGACATCGCGCCCGACTACAAGCGGGTCAAACACCACCTGCGTGCTGCGTCCAGCAAACATGGCGTGGACTACGAATTGCTGCAGGCTGTGATCGCGACCGAGTCCGGTTTTGACGCCACTGCCGTGTCGCCCAAGGGCGCCGTGGGCCTGATGCAGGTGATGCCCGCCACGGCCAACCGGTTTGGCGTGAGCACGGATGCAAAACGCACGGTGGAGCAAAAGCTGGCCGACCCGGCCGTGAACGTGCCCACCGGCACGCGCTACCTGCGCCACCTGCTGGACCTGTTTCCAGGCCGCATGGACCTGGCTGTTGCCGCCTACAACGCTGGCGAAGGCGCCGTGCAGCGCGCGGGCAACCAGATTCCGGCCTTCAAGGAAACGCAGAACTATGTGCGCACGGTGCTGGGCCTGTATGCCCAGCTCAAGCCCCCAGCCCCGGTGCTGGCGCAACGCGCCGTGCCGGGCCGCGTGCGCATGGAGCTTTCGGGTGGCGCGCAGAACCGGGGCAACCTGCCGCCCACCCGCGTGGCGCAGACCCGCAGCGCCCCCCAGAACGTGAACCCAGAAACTGTACCCAACGAATGAGCGACCAACCCACTCTTGATTTCACCACCGCAGGCGACGACGGGGGCGACTCCCTGGGCCTGGCGGGCTATGCCCAGCGCGCCTACCTCGAATACGCGCTGTCGGTCGTCAAGGGCCGTGCGCTGCCCGATGTGTGCGACGGCCTCAAGCCCGTGCAGCGGCGCATTCTGTATTCGATGGACCGCATGGGCCTGGGCTACAGCGGCCCCACGCGCAGCGCGGCGGCCAAGCCGGTCAAGAGCGCCCGGGTGGTGGGTGATGTCATTGGCAAGTACCACCCGCACGGGGACACGGCGGCCTATGACGCCATGGTGCG
Organism: Acidovorax sp. Root275; assembly: GCF_001428965.1. Taxonomy (NCBI): domain Bacteria; kingdom Pseudomonadati; phylum Pseudomonadota; class Betaproteobacteria; order Burkholderiales; family Comamonadaceae; genus Acidovorax; species Acidovorax sp. Root275. The sequence goes on from NZ_LMJH01000008.1 coordinate 971,583, forward strand.
CATGGCGCAGGACTTCGCCCAGCGCTACCCGCTGGTGGACGGCCAGGGCAACTTCGGCAGCCGCGACGGTGACGGCGCCGCGGCCATGCGCTACACCGAGGCGCGCCTGTCGCGCATCACCAGCCTGCTGCTCGACGAGATAGACGAAGGCACGGTCGATTTCGCCCCGAACTACGATGGCTCTGAGCAGGAGCCGCGCCAGCTGCCCGCACGCCTGCCGTTCGCGCTGCTCAATGGCGCCAGCGGCATTGCCGTGGGCCTGGCCACCGAAATCCCGAGCCACAATCTGCGCGAGATCGCCGACGCCTGCGTTGCGCTCATCAAGACGCCGTCGCTCAGCCAGGAAGAACTGCTGGCCATCGTGCCCGGACCGGACTACCCCGGTGGCGGCCAGATCATCAGTGCTGCCTCCGACATTGCCGATGCCTACCGCACGGGCCGGGGCAGCCTCAAGGTGCGCGCGCGCTGGAAGATCGAAGACATGGCGCGTGGCCAGTGGCAGCTGGTGGTCAACGAGTTGCCACCCGGCGTGAGCACGCAAAAGGTGCTCGAAGAGATCGAGGAAATCACCAACCCCAAGGTGAAGGCGGGCAAGAAGGCCCTGAGCCAGGACCAGACGCAACTGAAGGCCAGCATGCTGGCCGTGCTGGACGTGGTGCGTGACGAGTCGAGCAAAGACGCGCCCGTGCGTTTGGTGTTCGAGCCCAAGACGGGCAAGACCCCGCAGCAGGAACTGATCACCGCGCTGCTGGCCCACACCAGCCTCGAATCCTCGGCCCCCATCAACCTCACGATGGTGGGGCTCGATGGCCGGCCCACCCAAAAATCCCTGCGGCAGATGCTGGAAGAGTGGATTGCCTTCCGCCAGACCACCATCACCCGCCGCACGCAGCACCGTTTGAACAAGGTGCTGGAGCGCATCCACATCCTCGAAGGGCGGCAGATTGTCCTGCTCAACATCGATGAGGTGATTGCCATCATCCGCCAGGCCGACGAGCCCAAGGCGGCGCTGATCGCGCGCTTCAACCTCAGCGACCGGCAGGCCGAGGACATCCTTGAAATCCGCCTGCGCCAGCTCGCGCGGCTTGAAGCGATCAAGATCGAGCAGGAGCTGAAAGAACTGCGCGAAAGCCAGGGCAAGCTCGAAGACATCCTGAACAATCCTGGCTCGCTGCGCCGCACCATGGTCAAGGAGATCGAGCAGGATGCCAAGACCTTTGCCGACGCGCGCCGCACACTCATCCAGGCCGAGAAGAAGGCCGTGGCCGAAGTGAAGGTGGTGGACGAGCCCGTGACGGTGGTTGTTTCGGAAAAAGGCTGGGTGCGTGCCCGCACCGGCCATGGGCACGAGGCCGCCAGTTTTGCCTTCAAGGCGGGCGACGGGCTGTATGGCACGTTCGAGTGCCGCACGGTCGATACCCTGCTGGCCTTTGGCAGCAACGGCCGCGTGTATTCGGTGGCCGTGTCGCTGCTGCCCGGCGCGCGCGGTGATGGCCAGCCCGTGACCACGCTCATCGAACTGGAAGCGGGCACGCAGCTGCTGCACTACTTTGCGGGGCCCGCCAACGCCACGCTGCTGTTATCCAACTCGGGCGGCTACGGCTTTCTGGCGGCGGTCGAGAACATGGTCTCGCGCCAGAAGGGCGGAAAGGCCTTCCTCACGCTGGGCGAGGGTGAAACCGTGTGTGTGCCTTCGCACGCGGCGGGCACCACAGGCAGCAAGCCGGTGCTGCCTGCCACGCACGTGGCCTGTGCCTCCACGGGCGGGCGCATCCTCACGTTCGAGATCACCGAGCTGAAAACCATGGCCAATGGCGGCCGGGGCCTGATGCTGATCGACCTGGAAGACAAGGACCAGCTGGCGGGTGCCGCTGCGTACACGCGCAGCATTCGCCTGGACGGCATCGGCCGGGGTGGCAAGCAGCGCGATGAGACGCTGGAGATCCGCAGCCTGAACAACGCCCGTGCTGCGCGCGGCCGCAAGGGTAAGGCGGCGGACCTGGGCTTCAAGCCCAACGCAGTGACGCGGGTGGAGTAAGGGTGTGGCGCGCAACTCACCCACGCTGGATGAGCTGCGCCGCTACGCGATTGCGCGCAGCCTGTTCAAACCACTGACGCTGCCCGGCGCGATTCGCAAGCTTGGTTTTGTGCAGGCCGACCCGATGCGGGCGCCCGCACGGGCACAGGATCTGATTTTGCGCATGCGGGTGCGCGGCTACCGCGCAGGGGACCTGGAGCGCCGCTATGAGCGGTTGGGCATCGAGGAAGACGCTTTCGTCAACTATGGCTTCGTCTCGCGCGAGATGCTGGCGCTGCTGCATCCACGCACGCCGCGCCGGCCCTGGGATGTAGCCACCACCGAGCGTGCGCGCGAGGTGCTGGCGTTTGTGCAGGAGCGGGGCGTGGTGCACCCACGTGAGGTCAGCGAGGCGTTTGCACACCACGGCCGCGTGGCGGGCTACTGGGGCGGAGAGCTCAACGCGAGCACCCGCCTGCTGGATGCCATGCACCACCATGGCTGGCTGCGGGTGTGCCGCCGCGAATCGGGCACCCGGGTGTATGCGCCGATGGAGCACCCCGCGCAGGATGCCAGCCCCGCCGCGCGCCTGGCGCGCGCCGAAGCCCTGGTCGATCGCATCGTGGCACTGTACGCCCCGTTGCCCGCCTCCAGCCTGGGCTACCTCGTCACGCTGCTGCGCTACGGTGCACCGCAACTGGCGGCCGAGGCGCGCGCGGTGGCCAAGGCCGCGCATTTGCGCTACGGTCATGCGGTGGTGGGCGGAACGACCTGGTTCTGGCCCGCCAACGAAAACCCGGTCTCACGCCACCACCAGCCAGACCTGGGAGTGCGGCTGCTGGCACCGTTCGATCCCGTGGTCTGGGACCGCCGCCGTTTCGAGATGCTGTGGGGCTGGGCGTACCGGTTCGAAGCGTATGTGCCGGCCCCCAGGCGCACCATGGGCCACTATGCGTTGCCCGTGCTGTGGGGGGAACAGATGGTGGGTTGGGCGAACCTGCGCGTGGAGCGCGGGCAACTGCGGCATGAGTTGGGATTTGTGGCTGGCCGGCCTCCACGCGATGCGGGTTTTCGGCGCGCGCTGGACGAGGAGCTGGCGCTTTTCGAGGCCTTTCTGGGAACCGCGGCCTGACGGCCGGTTGCCCTGTCCGGATTAAGGCTTCAGCATTTGCCGGCGGCTTTGCTCAGCGCGTTGCAGGAGGCCGAGGCGGCCGCAGGTGCTGCCGCCTTGCCGGCCATCGGCGTGCAGATGGCATCCGAATTCGGCGTCTGCCCGAACGACATGGCTTTCTGGAACCCCGTGGCCGAGTACATGTAGCACTGGTAGGTGGCCCCGTCGGTGGTCTTGGCGGTGTAGTTGATGCGCCCGCCGGTTTCTTCGCTCTTGTTGGTGATGGTGAAGGCGCCCACCTGGCGGCCAATCGCCACGGAGGTACGCTGCTCCAGGCCCTCCTGGCTGATGGTGGCGGCACATCCAGACAGGCCCAATGCGATCAGGAGGGTGGCGCCGAGGCACGTGCGGTGGAGCTTGCAGGAAGTCATGGAGTCATTGGCCTTTGAAAATGGATCAGGCCAGTTTGATGGCTTCGCCGCTGCACGGGAACCCGACCACGGTAGGGTGTTGTCGGCGCGCGAAATGTGGGCCAATGGGAGCCGTCGTGGACATCGACGCCCTGATCGGCACAGATCTTTTCGTGAGGCACTGCGCTGGTGATGGGGCTGGGGGCATCCGCCCCAGACCAATGGTGGATGGATGTTGCCGCTGGCATGGCTCCACGCGTGGCCCCTGATGGGGCAGTGCAGGCAGGGCAGACCCTGATGTGTTGTGACAGAGTTTGTGCAATCGTGCAAAAGCGCGCAACATCTGTACGCAAACACACGCTTCAGGAGACAACCATGCCCACGAACTTTCGGATGGCTCACAAGCTCTGGCTGGCAGTGATTCTGATTGTGGTTCTGCTCGTCGCCGTGGTGGGGTTCTCAGGCTACCGGTCTGTCAAAGTGCAAGCCCAGGCCGATGCGGTAGCCCGGGACAGCGAGGCGCGCGTGCAGGCGGCGATCCGATGGTCGGGCCTCACCGAAACCAACGCTGCACGGACCCAGGCGCTCATCGTCAGCAGCGATGCGGCGGTGGAGGCCGAATTCAAGGACGTGATTGCCGCCACCAGCGCGCAGATCAGCGAGGTGCAGAAGTCGCTGGAGGCCATGGCGCTGTCCGATGCCGACAAGGCGCAGATGGCCAAGATCGCCGAAGCCCGCAAGGCCATGATCGACCTGCGCGGCCAGGCCCGCAAGCTCAAGGCGGACGGGCAACAGGACCAGGCCGTGGCCCTGGTCAAGCAGTCCTACAACCCGGCCGTGGCCACTTACCTGCAAACCCTGCGCGACTTTGTGCAGCAGCAGCAGCAGGGCGCGGTCGCCAAGCAGCAGGAGATGGCGGCATCCCGCATGCTTACCGTCAAGATCGCGGCTGTTGCCGTGGGCCTGCTGCTGCTGGCCATCATCGTGGGGGCCTACTACCTGATTGGCAGCATCCAGCGGCCGCTTGCGCAGGCGAACGGGCTGGCCGAACGCATTGCGGGCGGTGATCTGAGCATGCAGGAGTCAGTGACCCGGGGCGATGAATTTGGCGACTTGCTGCGCTCGCTCTACACCATGAGCAGCGCGCTGGGGCGCATGGTGCATCAGGTGCGCCAGAGCACGGACAGCATCGCCATCGCCAGCGCCGAGATCGCCACCGGCAACCATGACCTGTCGGCCCGCACCGAGCAGACCTCCAGCAACCTGCAGGAGACGGCTGCCGCCATGGAGCAGTTCACCAGCACCATTCAGCAAAGCGCAGGCAGTGCCCAGCAGGCCAGCAGCCTGGCGGCGGGGGCCACCGGTGTGGCGCGCCGGGGCGGCGAGGTGGTCACCCAGGTGGTGGCCACGATGGAGGACATCAACCACAGCAGCAAGAAGATTGCGGACATCATTGGCGTGATTGATGGCATTGCATTCCAGACTAACATCCTTGCGCTCAACGCCGCCGTGGAGGCCGCGCGTGCAGGCGAGCAGGGCCGGGGGTTCGCCGTGGTGGCCAGCGAGGTGCGCAGCCTCGCCCAGCGCAGCGCCGAGGCCGCCAAGGAGATCAAGCAGCTCATCAGCGCGTCAGTGGAAAAGGTGGAAACGGGGTCGAGGCTGGTGTCGGACGCTGGCACCACCATGACCGACATCGTGCAGTCGGTGCAGCGCGTGACCGACATGATTGGCGAGATCACGGCGGCATCGTCCGAGCAGAGTGCTGGCGTCTCCCAGGTCAACAAGGCGATCAGCAACCTCGACCAGATGACGCAGCAGAATGCGGCGCTGGTGGAAGAGAGCGCCGCCGCTGCCCAGAGCCTGCGCGAGCAGGCGGACCACCTTGCGCGCGAGGTGTCGATGTTCAAGGTGAATGCCGCCAGCTATGGGCCTGCGCAGGCGGCCATTGGTGCGGCGCGCGCCACGGCTGCCCAGCGGCCGCAGGTACCTGTCGCCGCCGCTCCAGCTGCCCCAGCTGCCCCAGCTGCGTCCGCACGGCCCGCAACGGGTTCAGGCGCGAAGACGGCGGGGCACGGTGCCCGCCCCGCCGTGGCCAGGGCGCCCGTTTCCGCCACGGCGGTGGCCAAGGTATCTGCCGCACCTGTACCCGCCGGCCGCAAGCCGGTGGTGGCCCAGGGGGCGGAAGAGGATTGGGAATCCTTCTGACTTTTTGACGCGCGGTCTGCCAGGGGGCGGGAGGCTCCATCCACCGCCGCCTTGCGCGGAAAACAAAAACCCCATGGCAACCATGCCCTGGGGTTTTTTGTGGAGCACGTGGTCTGTCAGGCCAGTTCGGCGATCAGCTCGATTTCCACGCAGGCGCCCATGGGGATCTGCGCCACGCCAAAAGCGCTGCGGGCGTGCACACCCTTTTCGCCAAAGACCTGGCCCAGCAGTTCGCTGGCGCCGTTGGTCACCAGGTGCTGCTCGGTGAAGTCACCCGTGGAGTTCACCAGGCTCATGACCTTGACGATGCGCTTGACGCGGTTCAGGTCGCCGCCACAGGCTGCCTGCAGCGTGCCCATGAGATCAATGGCCACCGCGCGTGCGGCTTCCTTGCCTTCTTCAGTGCCGATATCGCGACCGAACTGGGCGGCCCAGGGCTTGCCGTCCTTGCGTGCGATGTGGCCCGACAGGAACACCAGATTGCCCGTTTGCACATAGGGCACATAGGCGGCAGCGGGCACCGACACCGGCGGCAGGGTGATGTTGAGTTCTTTCAGCTTGTCGTAAACGCTCATGGTCTTCCTTGGTGTGACGTGAAGGTGAAGGGTGGGCACTGACCGATGTCCGCAATGCCGACAAGGCCCGCAGGGGTCGCTGGGTGGCTGGGTCGCCCGGCCGCGCCCGGATGGCCGCGAGTGTTACACAGCCCGGTGTGCAGAATCCAGCGGCCAGCCCCCTGGAGCCGCATTAGCATCAGCCCATGCCCGCCATAAGCGCCTCTAATGCCGTTTCCTCCGTCCACACGGGCCCGGACGGCAGTGTGGCCGATGCAAGCCCCGCGATGGCCGCCGCCATGCCCTGGCGGTTGCCCGCGTGGCTGCTGGGCGCGGTTTTCGGGGCAGCGCTGCAGCTGCAGCAGCCGGCGTTGTGGCCAGGAGGGGCCTATGGGGTGATCTTGGTGGCCGCCTGTGTGGTGGGCTGGTGCGCGCGGGCGGCCTCCAGAAGCCGCCGTGCGGTAGCGACAGGGGCTGCTGCGCCGGCCGCAGCGCTGGCCCTGGGCGCGGGGGTGCTGGCGATGTTCGCCCTGTGTGGATTGCGCGCAGTGGACTATGCGGGCCACGGGCTCGCGCCCGCGCTGGAAGGCCAGGACATCCGCGTGACCGGGGTGGTGGCGGCCATGCCCCAGACCAACGAGGCTGGCACCCGCATCCGAGTGGACGTGGAGGCCGCGCGCCTGAGCGGTGCCCCGGTGCAGCTGCCGCCGCGCATCGACGTGGCCTGGTACGGTGGCCCGTTCCGCGATGCGGCAGGGGCGCTGGACCTGCAGCGCGCCCCGCCAGCCCTGAAAGCCGGTGACCGCTGGGCCCTGACAGTGCGCCTCAAAGCGCCGCACGGCCTGCGCAACCCGCATGGTTTTGATTACGAGCTGTGGATGTGGGAGCAGGGCGTGCAGGCCACGGGCTACGTGCGCGCGGGGCCCAAAGACGAGCCCCCAGAGCTTTTGGCCGCGACCTGGCGGCATCCGGTGGAGCGGGTGCGGCAGTCGGTGCGCGATGCGATCCTGGAGCGACTGGCCCGCGATGTGAATGGCGACGACCCGGCCCGCGCGCGCATCGCGGGTGTGGTGGTGGCCCTGGTGACGGGTGACCAGCGCGCCATCGACCGCGCCGACTGGGATGTGTTCCGCGCCACGGGGGTGGCGCATTTGATGAGCATCTCGGGGCTTCACATCACCTTGTTTGCCTGGCTGGCTGCGCTGATGGTGGGGGTGCTGTGGCGGCGCTCCACCCGGCTGTGCCTGGCGGTGCCCGCGCCCTCGGCAGCACTGGCCGCCGGGGTGGTGCTAGCAGCGGCCTACGCGCTGTTCAGCGGCTGGGGTGTACCCGCGCAGCGCACCGTGATCATGCTGGCCGCCATTGCCGTGCTGCAACTCAGCGGCCGCCGCTGGCCGTGGCCGCAGGTGTGGTTGTGGGCATGTGCGGCCGTGGTGGTGGCAGACCCGTGGGCGCTGGCGCAGGCGGGCTTCTGGCTGAGCTTTGTGGCGGTGGGTATTTTGTTTGCTACAAATACGGTAGCTGTTAGCGCTTATCCATCAAGCGTCAAGCGCCATTTTTATGCACTAATTCGGGAGCAGTGGGTGGTGACGCTGGCGCTTACGCCCCTGACCCTGTTGCTGTTTGGCCAAGTGTCCGTGGTGGGCTTTGCCGCCAACCTGGTGGCTATTCCCTGGGTCACCCTGGTGGTCACCCCGCTGGCTCTGGGTGGCGTGCTGTGGGCGCCCTTGTGGAATCTGGCCGCCCTCAGCCTGCAGCCGTTGGCAAGTTTGCTGCAATGGCTGGCGCAGTGGCCCTGGGCCGTGGTCTTCCTGCCTGCAGCGCCGTTGTGGGCGGGCATGCTGGCCGTGGCGGGGGGCGCGCTGCTGGCCACACGCCTGCCCTGGCGGTTGCGGCTCTTGGCACTTCCGCTGCTGTGGCCCGCCCTGTGGTGGCAGCCGGTGCGCCCGGCGGCAGGGCAGTTTGAACTGCTGGCCGCCGACATCGGCCAAGGCAACGCGGTGCTCGTGCGCACCGCCACCCACACGCTGCTGTACGACGCGGGGCCGCGTTTCAGCCGCGAGAGCGACGCGGGCCACCGCGTGCTCGTGCCGCTGCTGCGGGCACTGGGGGAGCGCGTGGACATACTCATGCTCAGCCACCGCGATGCCGACCACACGGGCGGTGCGGCGGCGGTGCTGGCGCAGCAGCCGCATGCCGAGCTGGTGGGGTCGATCGAGGCCGAGCACACCTTGCAGGCTCTGCGCCCGGTTCGCCCCTGCCTGGCGGGCCAGCGCTGGGAGTGGGATGGTGTCGTTTTCGAGGTGCTGCACCCGCATCCGCAGCCGGACGACGCGGTGGCTGCGCGCACCTTGCGCCCCAACGCGTTGAGCTGTGTGCTGCGCATTGCGGCCAGCGGGGCGGTGGCGTCGGCGCCGGTGGCGTTGCTGGTGGGTGATATCGAAACCCCGCAGGAGCAGGCCCTGCTGGCGCGCGGTGCGGCGCTGCGTGCCGACCTGCTGCTGGTGCCCCACCATGGCAGCAAGACATCCTCATCGCCGGCGTTTCTGGATGCTGTCCAGCCACGCACTGCTTTGGTGCAAGCCGGGTACCGCAACCGGTTTGGCCATCCGGCCCCCGAAGTGTTGCAGCGCTACCGTGCGCGCGGCGTTGAGGTGGTGGAGTCTTCACGCTGCGGCGCCGCGACGTGGGCGTCGTCAACGCCTGCAGCGGTGGGGTGCGAGCGCGATACGGGCCGGCGGTATTGGCAACATCAGATGGCACCCCGGACGGAGTGATCGGACGGGATGGCGCAGCTCCATGGATGGCTGTTTCGGAAGTGTGGGCGCGCAACTTGCTATCCTGTTACCAGGAGGCCAGTTCATGCAGAAATTTGACGAGATGTACGCCATGCTGCCTTTTGATGGCAGCGATGTGCGGGAACACTACAAGCGCTATGCGCAGTGGTTGAGCAAACAGCCCCCTGATGTGATGCAGGCCCGCCGGGCCGAAGCCGAGATGATCTTCCGGCGTGTGGGCATCACCTTCGCCGTCTATGGCGCGAAGGACGAGGGCGGCGCGGGCAACGAGCGGTTGATTCCGTTTGACCTGATCCCGCGCATCATTCCGGCCCATGAGTGGAGCAGCATGCAGCAAGGGCTGGTGCAGCGGGTCACGGCGCTCAACCGCTTCATCCACGACGTGTACCACGGCCAGGACATCATCCGCGCCGGCATCGTGCCCGCCGACCTCATCCTCAACAACGCGCAGTACCGGCCCGAGATGGCCGGTGTGCAGGTGCCGCAGAACATCTACGCGCACATCGCGGGCATCGACATCGTTCGAGCGCCCAATGAAAAGGGCGAAGGCGAGTACTACGTGCTCGAAGACAACCTGCGCGTGCCCAGCGGCGTGAGCTACATGCTCGAAAACCGCAAGATGATGATGCGGCTGTTTCCCGACCTGTTCAGCCTGCACAAGGTGGCGCCCGTGGCCCACTACCCCGACATGCTGCTCGAGACCCTGCGCGCCAGTGCCCCCGCTGCGGCCGACGAGCCGACGGTAGTAGTGCTCACGCCTGGCATGCACAACAGCGCGTACTTTGAGCACGCCTTCCTTGCGCAGCAGATGGGTGTGGAGTTGGTCGAGGGACAGGACCTGGTCGTCAAGGACAAGTTCGTCTACATGCGCACCACGCGCGGCCTGCAGCGGGTGGACGTGATCTACCGCCGCGTGGACGATGACTTCCTCGATCCGCAGGTGTTCCGCCGCAATTCCACGCTGGGCTGCCATGGCCTCATGGAGGCCTATCGCGCAGGCAACGTGGGCATCTGCAATGCAGTGGGCACCGGTGTCGCCGACGACAAGTCGGTCTACCCCTATGTGCCCGAGATGATTCGCTTCTACCTGGGGCAGGAACCCATCCTCAAGAACGTGCCCACCTGGATGTGCCGCAAGCAGGACGACCTGCAGCATGTGCTGGCGAACCTGAAGGACCTGGTCGTCAAGGAAGTGCACGGCGCGGGCGGCTACGGCATGCTGATCGGCCCGGCCGCCACGCAGGCCGAGATCGAGGACTTCCGCCGCGCGCTGCTGGCCAACCCGGCGGGCTACATCGCCCAGCCCACGCTCAGCCTGTCGAGCTGCCCCACGTATGTGGAAAGCGGCATCGCCCCACGCCATATCGACCTGCGCCCTTTCGTGCTCAGCGGCCGCGAGGTGCAGATGGCCGCTGGGGGCCTCACGCGTGTGGCGCTGCAGGAGGGCTCGCTGGTGGTGAATTCGTCGCAGGGCGGGGGGACCAAAGACACCTGGGTGCTGGGCGAGGATGCGCCTGCCGCGCAACCCAAGGCCGTGCAATCCCAGTCGCAGGGCCAGGGTCAGGGCCAGTCGCAAAGTCAATCGCAAGGGAGCATCTGAACATGCTGAGCCGCACCGCCGACCACTTGTTCTGGATGTCCCGCACCACGGAGCGGGCGGAAAAGCCCCATGCCATGGGGCTTTCGATACAACACCGCGTGCGTGCGCAGCACGTGCGGGGTTCTCTGCCCTGTTCGATGAAGGAGGCCGCATGCTGAGCCGCACTGCCGACCATTTGTTCTGGATGTCCCGCTATACCGAGCGGGCAGAGAACACCGCCAGAATGCTCAATGTGAGCTACGAAACATCGCTGCTGCCGCAGGCTGCCGATGTCGCGCAAAAAGGCTGGGAAGGGCTGTTGTCCATCAGCGAGCTGATCCCCGCCTACACCGCCAAGCATGGCGAGGTGACGCCCGCCCGTGTACTGGAGTTCATGGTGCGCGATGGGACCAATCCCTCGTCCATCCTGTCATGCCTGCGCGCCGCGCGCGAGAACGCACGGGCCGTGCGGGGCGCGTTGACCACCGAGGTGTGGGAGACGAAGAACCAGACCTGGCTGGAGCTGCACCGGCAGCTGGAGGGCGATGCCTTCGAGCGTGACCCGGGCCAGTTTTTTGAATGGGTGAAGTACCGTTCGCACCTCTCACGGGGCGTGGTGCTGGGCACCATGCTGCAGGACGAGGCCTTTCACTTCCTGCGCATGGGCACGTTTCTGGAGCGCGCCGACAACACCGCGCGTCTGCTGGATGTGAAGTTCCATGCGGTCAAGAATGATTTTTTTGGCCGTGCCAGCGACCGCAACCAGGAGAGCGATTTCTACCATTGGAGCGCCATCCTGCGCAGCGTGTCGGCCTTCGAGGTGTACCGCAAGGTCTATCGCGATGTGATCACTCCGGGGCGTGTGGCCGATCTGCTGATCCTGAGCCGCGACATGCCCCGCTCGCTCCACGCCTGCCTGCGCGAGGTGGTGGACAACCTGGCCGTGTTGGCCAACGGGCAGTCCGCCGAAACCAGCCGCAGGGCAGGGCGCCTGCTGGCCGACCTGCAGTACGGCCGCATCGACGAGATCCTGGCCACGGGCCTGCACGCTTTCCTCACGCAGTTCCTGGACCGGGTGAACGACCTCGGGGGCGGCATCAGCCGCGATTTCCTGGTGACCTCGGGCGACTGAGCCGGGGCAAGGTGACCGTGGCGCGGCGCAGGCACGCGGCCGGTCACTCCTGCCCGTTGCGCCTCTGGTCGCGCAGCATGAAGAGATACAGGCTTTCGACCTTCTCGCGCGCCCAGGGGGTCTTGCGCAAAAACTTGAGGCTGGAGCCCACGCTGGGGTCGATTTGAAAGCACCGGATGGGGATCTGCTGCCCCAGTTCGTCCCAGCCAAAGTAGTCTGCCAGCCCCACCACCATGGCTTCCAGCGTCACGCCGTGCAGCGGGTTGCGTGGCTGCTTGGCCGGGGCGCCAGCAGGGCTCGGGGGGGCTGGGGTGCCTGGAGCGGCGGGCGTGCCTTCGGTGACGGATGAACCAGGTATGGGGGTGGGCTCGTTGGCGTTCATGGCCCCAAGCATAAAGCCGCAGGGCCGCAGCGTCTCACCCGGACCGCTGCAGATGGGTCTCGCTGCGGAACAGTTCAGCGGCCCAATCCACGAATGCCCGCACCTTGGCGCTCAGGTGGCGGTTGGGTGGGTAGACCACGTACACGGGCAGCACGGGCTGCGTCCATTGAGGCAGCAGTTGCACGAGTGCCCCGCTCTTCAGGTGCCGTTCGGCCTGGAAGCTCGTGATCTGGCCAATGCCCAGGCCTGCCACCAGGGAGGTCACGTACGCATTGGCCTCGTTGACGCTCAACTGGTAGGGCCCTGAAATATCGATGGACTCGGTGTCCTTGCGGAACTCCAGCGGGTAGTGCCGGCCCGAATGGGGCGAGAAATACAGCAGGCTGGTGTGCTTTTCCTCAATCTCCAGCGGATGCGCGGGTGTGCCCTTGCGGGCCAGGTAGTCTGGCGATGCCACGGTGATGAATTCCAGATTGCCGATGCGCCGCGCCACCAGCGACTGGTCGCTCAACTCGCCGCCCCGGATCACGCAGTCCACGTTGTCGCCAATCAGGTCCACGATGCGGTCGCTCACGCCCAGGTCGAGCTGGATGTCCGGATAGCGCGCGTGGAAATCCGCCAGGTGCGGTATCAGCAGCAATTGCGCCACTGCCGTGCCCACATCGATGCGCAGGCGCCCGCGCGGGTTCGCCCGCGCGTTGGTCATGCTGGCCTCGATGTCGTCCAGGTCGGTCAGCAGGCGCACGGTGCGGTCGTAGTAGGCCGCGCCGTCGGGCGTCACCGTCACACGGCGTGTGGTGCGGTTGAGCAGCTTCACGCGCAGGCGCTCCTCCAGCGCTTGCACGTGCTTGGTCACCGTGGCTTTGGGCAGCGAGAGTGAATCGGCCGCCCGGGTGAACGTGCCGGCCTCTACCACCCGCACGAATATGCGCATGGCCTGTATTTGGTCCATGGCTTCTCCTTGAATCTGGAACTACAGCACCCACCAGTGGGTGCTGAGGAATTCTCACATGCCCGCCACCCTGCGATTGTTGAGCTTTTGGAAACAGTGCGGTGGTGTTTGACCTGTTTATCTGAAAGACGCAAGCCACTACATTTCATCCATCGTCAATTTACTGGGTACATGCCATGCAGCCCGACCATCTTTCCTCGCCATCTTTCATTCTGCCGCCCGTTGCCAAGCCCTCCGAAGGGGGCAAGGCTGCCTCCGTGTGCTCCGACTCCACTATTGAAGTGACCAAGGGGCGGGATGTGGCCGTGCGCATGTATGGGCGCAAGAAGAGTGGCCAGGCGTCGCCGGTGGTGGTGCATTTTCATGGTGGCGCATTCACCTCGGGAGGTCTGGACACCGGCTGCACCGTGGCCTCGCTGCTGGAAGGCGTGGGGGCCGTGGTGGTGTCGGTGGCGTACCCGCTCACCCCGTTCCCGCAGCCGGTGGACACGGGCTATGACGTGCTCAAGTGGGTGCACCGCAACCGCACCAAGCTCGGCGGGCAAGGTGCGCTGGTCTACCTCGCCGGTGAAGAAGCTGGTGGCAACCTGGCCGCCGCCGTGGGCCTGATGGCGCGCGACCAGTCGCACCCGCCGCTGGCCGGGCAGATCCTGCTCTCGCCCATGCTGGACCCGTGTGTGGGCACGGCCTCACTGCGCGAAGCCACGGGCAATGCCACCGGCTGCAAATGGGCCGAAGGCTGGCGCAATTTTCTGCGCAGCCCGCGCGATGCAGATCATCCTTACGCCGTGCCCGGGGCTGCACATCGCCTGGCAGGTTTGCCACCCACGCTGGTGCTGGTGGGCGACACCGACCCCATGCACGACGAAGCGCTGGCCTACGCCACCCGGCTGGAGGCCGCAGGCCTGCAGGTCACCCGCCATGTTTTCTCCAAAACGGCGCAGTGGCCCGATGCCTTGCTGCAGACCGGGCAAAACGAATGCCCTTGCGCCGCGGGTGCGCAGGAGCAATTCCGCCTGTTTTTTGAAGCCACCCGATGTCCGGTGCCTTCCTGAGAGTTTGTTCCCAGCAACTCGGGCCGCAGAAAGTCGTTGACCTCAACTTTGGTTGAGGTTTGATACTGCGGCCTTCCCGCCAACCACCTGGTTTTCAACGCTGATTTTTCCGGCCTCACCGTGCCGGAGGGAGAAGCCTTGTCCACGCATTTCTGCAAGCCGTGTCCGCCTGGGCCCAGACGGCAGGCAGGGGCGATTGATGTCAACGATAGATACGGAGGAAATCACAGCATGAAAAAACCATGGGGCCACTCGCCGCTCCGCAACCACGGCTGTCACAACACGCAGCGCAGCCACGTCTTCTGACATCGGTATGGACATGGCCCGGTGGTGTGCTGTAGGGGCCTTGACTTTTCCACCGTGTCATTGCCGAGACTGCCCCTCCATCCACGGCCCTGACACATGTCGGCACAACGCCCACGCACCGGGGCGTGGCAAAAAAACCTCCACCGGCTCGCCCCACAAGGGAAGCCTTAACGATTGAAACGACTATGAACTCCAATCCTTTCTCCAAGAGCCGCCCGCTGGGCCTGGCCACCCTTGCCACCGCAGTGACGGCCACCGTGGCCGCCATCATCCTTGTGTTCCAGGCGCCTGTTGCCCAGGCCGATGGCACCCCTGCAGCGCCACCGGCCATGCCGGTGTCGGTGGCGGCCGTACTGCAAAAAGACATCGCACTGTGGGACGAGTTCTCCGGCCGCCTCGAAGCCGTGCAGCGTGTGGACGTGCGACCGCGCGTCTCGGGCGCCGTGCAGGCCGTGCACTTTCGCGAAGGCTCGCTGGTCAAGCAGGGCGACCTGCTGGTCACGGTGGACCCCGCTCCTTACGCCGCCGAGGTGGACCGCGCCGAAGCCCAGGTGGTGGCCGCGCAAGCCCGTGTGTCGTACACGCGCAGCGAACTGGAGCGCGCCACGCGCCTGCTCGAAGAAAAAGCCATTGCCCAGCGCGAGCATGACGAACGCCTGAACGCACAGCGTGAGGCCGATGCCAACTTGCGCGCCGCCCAGGCTGCGCTGCAGACCGCGAAGCTGAACCTAGGCTACACCCAGGTGCGCGCCCCGGTGGCGGGCCGCGTGGGCCGCATCGAAGTCACCGTGGGCAACCTGGTGGCTGCCGGTGCGGGCGCCCCCGTGCTGACCACGCTGGTGTCCGTGAGCCCTATCTACGCGAGCTTCGACACCGACGAGCAGATCGTGGTGAAGGCCCTGGCCGACCTGCAAAGCGGCCAGCGTGGCAATAGCGCGCGCCAGCTCATCGAGCGCATCCCCGTGCAGATGGGCACCGGCACCACGGGCGGTACGCCGCACGCCGGCCGCTTGCAGCTCATCGACAACCAGGTGGATGCCAAGAGCGGGACGGTGCGTGTGCGCGCCGTGTTCGACAACGAAGACGGTGTCCTGATGCCCGGCCAGTTCGCCCGCATCCGCATGGGCCAGGCCCGCAACACGCAAGCGCTGCTGATCAACGAGCGTGCCGTGGGCACCGACCAGAACAAGAAGTTCGTGATGGTGGTGGGCGAGGGCAACAAGGCCGAATACCGCGAAGTCACCCTGGGCGCGCCGATTGACGGCCTGCGCGTGGTCACCTCAGGCCTCAAGGCTGGCGAGAACATCGTCGTCAACGGCCTGCAGCGCGTGCGCCCCGGCGCCGTGGTGGCGCCCCAGTCGGTTCCCATGACCGCCAAGGCCGAGATTGCGGGTGATCGCAAGGAAGCCAAGAACGCAGCCAAGTCGCCAGCGGCCTGAGCGCCACGGACCCAAGGAATTTGCATCCATGAATCTATCCCGCTTCTTCATCGACCGCCCCATCTTTGCCGGGGTGCTGTCGGTGCTCATCTTCCTCGGGGGGCTCATCGCATTGCGCGGTCTGCCCATCTCCGAATACCCTGAAGTCGCGCCGCCTTCCGTGGTGGTGCGCGCACAGTACCCGGGCGCCAACCCCAAGGTGATCGCCGAGACCGTGGCCACGCCGCTGGAGGAATCCATCAACGGCGTGGAGGGCATGCTCTACATGGGCAGCCAGGCCACCACCGACGGAGTGATGACGCTGACCGTGACCTTTGCCCTGGGCACCGACCCCGACAAGGCCCAGCAGCTGGTGCAGAACCGCGTCTCGCAGGCCGAGCCGCGCCTGCCCGAGGAAGTGCGCCGCCTGGGCGTGACCACGGTGAAGAGCGCGCCGGACCTGACCATGGTGGTCCACCTGGTCTCGCCCAACAACCGCTACGACATCGACTACCTGCGCAACTACGCGGTGCTCAATGTGAAGGACCGCCTCGCGCGCATCGGCGGCGTGGGCCAGGTGCAGATCTTCGGCGGCGGCGACTACTCCATGCGTGTGTGGCTCGACCCGCAAAAGGTCGCGCAGCGCGGCCTGTCGGCCAGCGACGTGGTGACCGCCATCCGCGGTCAGAACGTGCAGGCGGCCGCCGGCGTGGTGGGCGCATCGCCCGGCCTGCCCGGCGTGGACCTGCAACTGTCCATCAACGCCCAGGGCCGCCTGCAGACCGAAGAAGAGTTCGGCGACATCATCGTCAAGACCGGTGCGGACGGTGCGGTGACGCGCCTGCGCGACATCGCCCGCCTGGAGCTGGGCGCGGCCGACTACTCGCTGCGTTCGCTGCTCAACAACGACCCTGCCGTGGGCATGGGCGTGTTCCAGGCGCCGGGCTCCAACGCGCTCGACATCTCGTCCAACGTGCGCAAGACCATGGATGAGATCCAGAAGAACATGCCCGAAGGCGTGGAGTACCGCATTGCGTACGACCCCACACAGTTCGTGCGTGCGTCCATCAAGTCCGTGATCCACACGCTGCTCGAAGCCATCGCCCTCGTGGTGCTGGTGGTGATTTTGTTCCTGCAGACCTGGCGCGCGTCCATCATCCCGCTGCTGGCCGTGCCGGTGTCGGTGGTGGGCACGTTCGCGGTGCTGCACCTGCTGGGCTTTTCGATCAACGCCCTGAGCCTGTTCGGCTTGGTGCTGGCCATCGGCATCGTGGTGGACGATGCCATCGTGGTGGTGGAGAACGTCGAGCGCAACATCGAGGCGGGCCTGACCCCGCGCGAGGCCACCTACCGCGCCATGCGTGAAGTCTCCGGTCCCATCATCGCGATTGCGCTGGTGCTGGTGGCCGTGTTTGTGCCGCTGGCCTTCATCAGCGGGCTCACCGGCCAGTTCTACAAGCAGTTTGCGGTGACGATTGCGATCTCCACGGTGATCTCGGCGATCAACTCGCTGACCCTGTCGCCCGCGCTCAGCGCGCTGCTGCTCAAGGGCCACAACGAGCCCAAGGATGCGCTCACGCGCGGCATGGACAAGGTGTTCGGCGGGCTGTTCCGCGGCTTCAACCGTCTGTTCCACCGCGGCTCCGAGGCGTACAGCGGCGGCGTCAAGCGCGTCATCGGCCGCAAGGCGCTGATGTTCGTGATCTACCTCGCGCTGGTGGGTGCCACCGTGGGCCTGTTCAAGATCGTGCCCGGCGGCTTCGTGCCCGCGCAGGACAAGCAGTACCTGATCGGCTTTGCGCAGCTGCCCGATGGCGCCACGCTGGACCGCACCGAGAACGTAATCCGCCGCATGGGCGAGATCATGAAGGAGAACCCCAACGTCGAAGACGCGATTGCCTTCCCCGGCCTGTCGATCAACGGCTTCACCAACAGCTCTAACTCCGGCATCGTGTTCGCCACACTCAAGCCCTTTGCCGAGCGCACCCGCGCCGACCAGAGCGGCGGTGCCGTGGCAGGGCAGCTGAACCAGTCGTTCGGCAGCATCCAGGACGCGTTCATCGCCATGTTCCCGCCGCCACCCGTGGCGGGCCTGGGCACGACCGGCGGCTTCAAGCTGCAGATCGAAGACCGCGCGTCGCTGGGCTTTCAGGCCATGGACGGCGCCGTGAAGGCCTTCATGGCCAAGGCCTACCAGACGCCCGAGCTGGCCGGCCTGTTCACCAGCTGGCAGGTCAACGTGCCGCAGCTGTACGCCAACATCGACCGCACCAAGGCCCGCCAGCTGGGTGTGCCGGTGACGGACATCTTCGACACGCTGCAGATCTACCTGGGCAGCCTGTACGCCAACGACTTCAACCAGTTTGGCCGCACGTACAGCGTGCGTGTGCAGGCCGATGCGGCCTACCGCGCGCGGGCTGAAGACGTGGGCCTGCTCAAGGTGCGCTCTGCCACCGGCGAGATGGTGCCCCTGTCGGCGCTGATGAAAATGGAGCCTAGCTTCGGCCCCGAGCGTGCCATGCGCTACAACGGCTACCTGGCCGCCGACATCAATGGCGGCCCTGCACCCGGCTACTCGTCGGGGCAGGCCCAGGCCGCCATCGAGCGCATCGCTGCAGAAACGCTGCCCCAGGGCATCACGTTCGAGTGGACCGAGCTGACCTACCAGGAAATACTGGCCGGCAACTCTGCCGTGCTGGTGTTCCCGCTGGCCATCCTGCTGGTGTTCCTGGTGCTGGCCGCGCAGTACGAAAGCCTCACGCTGCCGATTGCCATCATCCTGATCGTGCCCATGGGCATCCTGGCGGCCATGACCGGGGTGTGGCTGAGCAACGGCGACAACAACGTGTTCACGCAGATCGGGCTCATCGTGCTGGTGGGGCTGTCGGCCAAAAACGCGATCCTGATCGTGGAGTTTGCGCGTGAGCTGGAGTTTGCCGGGCGCACCCCCGTGCAGGCCGCCATCGAAGCCAGCCGTCTGCGCCTTCGTCCCATCCTGATGACCTCCCTGGCCTTCGTGATGGGCGTGCTGCCCCTGGTGCTGTCCACCGGTGCGGGCGCCGAAATGCGCAGCGCCATGGGTGTGGCGGTGTTCTCCGGAATGATCGGGGTGACGGCTTTTGGCCTGTTCCTCACGCCCGTGTTCTACGTGCTGCTGCGCAAGCTGGCAGGCAACCGCCCGCTGGTGGAGCATGGCACGCATGTGGCTCCCATCTCGCATGCGCCCGGTAGCGGTGGCACCGCCCACCCTGTGCTGGCCGCACCGCGCAAGGAGTACGAATGATGCGCCTCACCACGGTGACGACAACGACCTTTGTGGCCTTAGACGCTCGCTCCCCGATGTCCACGCCGCTGAATGCGGCGGGTGCATCGGCCGGGGCAGGAGACCAACCATGACCGATTTGCTATTGAAGAAAAACTCCTCCGACGGTGCCCTCGCAGCGCGCAAGCGCAGCCTGCTGGCGCCCCTGGCCGCCGCCCTGGTGCTGGCCGGTTGCATGACGCAGCCCGTGGCCCCCGCGCCGCATGCGGGTGTGCCTGTGCCCACCAGTTTCACCGCAGGCGGCGACGCACTGCCCACGGCGCCCTGGACAGTCGCTGACCCCGCCGAGGCGCAGCCGCGCGGCGAGTGGTGGCTCGGTTTTCAAGACCCGGTGCTGGCCGATTTGATCCAGCGCTCGGGCAACGCCAACACCAGCATTCAGCAGGCCGCAGCGCGATTGGCCGAAGCGCGCACGCTGCTGCGCTCGGCAGACGCCGCGCGCTCCGTCCAGGTCGGTGCCTCTGCAGGTGTTTCTCGCCAGGGGGGTGCCAACACCACCGGCAGCGCGGCACCCGCCACGCTGGGCACGGCAGGGCTCAATGCCTCGTACGAGCTGGACCTGTTTGGTCGCCTCTCGCAAACCAGCGACGCTGCACGTCTGGACGCCGACACGCGCGAGGCCCTGCTGCAAAGCACGCGCTTGATGGTGCAGGCCGACGTGGCGCAAACCTATCTGCAGCTGCGCGCCGTGCAGGCCGAGCAGGTGCTGGTGCAAGAGAGCCTGTCTGCCTACGAAGGCACGCTGCGCCTCACGCAGCGCCGCCTGCAGGCCGGCGACGTGGCCGAGCTGGATGTGGCCCGCGTGCAGACGGAAGTGGCGGCCACCGAATCCGAAGCATTGGCCCTGCAACGCCAGCAAGCGTTGTTGACCAACGCGCTGGCCGTGCTGGCGGGCGAGGTGGCCAGCGGCTTTGTGTTGCCGCCCGCCACGGGCGACGCCGCGCTGCCAGTGATTCCGCCGGGCGTGCCCGGCACGGTGCTGGCGCGCCGGCCCGATGTGTCGGCCGCGCAAACCGCCGTGCTGGCCGCGCAAGCGCGCGTGGGCGTGGCGCAGAAGGCGTGGTTCCCGGCCGTCACGCTCACGGGCAATGCGGGGCACGCGTCGCCGGAGCTGGGTGATTTGTTCAAGTGGTCGGCCCGTGCCTGGGGTGTGAGTGCACTGCTGTCGCTGCCGATCTTTGACGGCGGCCAGCGCGACGCGCAGATCGAGGGCGCGAAGGCCCGGCTGGAAGCTGCGCTGGCGGACCACCGGGGTCAGGTGCTCAACGCGTTTCGTGACGTGGAGGATCAGCTGACCTCGCTGCGTTTGCTGTCCGGCCAGGCCGAGGCGCAGGGGCGTGCGGTGACTGCGGCGCGGCGGGCGACGCAGTTGTCGGATGCGCGGTATCGCAATGGCTTGGTGAGCCAGCTGGAGTTGCTGGACGCGCGGCGCAGTGAGTTGCGCAATCGGCGGCAGGAGCTGCAGGTGCGGACGGCGCAGTATGTGGCGACGGTGGGGTTGATTCGGGCGCTCGGAGGCGGGTGGGGGGATCAGCCCGCTGTGAAGGTGGCGCAGGTGTCGCAGTAGTTTTTGGGTGATTTTTGGCTGCTAGCGCTTATCTATAAAGCGTTAGCAGCTATTGTTTTTGTAGTTTCAGATATCCCTCTCTCCGTTCGGGCTGAGCCTGTCGAAGCCTGGGCTTGTGTGCTGATCTGGCCGCGTGCCTTTGCAAAGGGCGGAGGCCGGGAGTCGCCAGCCGGGGCGACATCCCGGCTTCCGCCTTGAACACAGGCATGTCGCCCGATCAGCACCCCGGCTTTGACAAGCTCAACCCGAACGGCAGGAGCAAGAACCAATAGCTATAAAAATAATAGCTACTAGCGCTCATCCCACAAGCGCTAGCGGCAAAAATCGTTCAAAAATCTCTCTCCATCACCCCTTCCACCACCCCCTCAACCTTCCCACCCCTTCCTCCAGCCTCCCCACATCCCGACTCGCAAAACACCACCGCAGCCACCCCGCCGCTTCACCCCCAAACGCGCTGCCCGGCGCCAACCCCAGTCCCGCCTCCCGCACCAGCCGCTTGGCCAGCGTCAGACACTCGTCATGCCCGTCGATACGGAAAAACGCATACATGCCCCCACGCGGCGTGGCCACCGACACTCCTGGCACCTCGGCCAGCAACGGCACTAGCGTGTCGCGGCAGGTTTTCAGGTGAGTCACCAGCGCAGGCGTCACCTCATCCGTGCGCTGCAGCGCCACCGTGGCCCCGCGCTGCACAAACACCGGCGCGCACGAGGTGTTGAATTCGATCAATTTGCCCACGGCAGGCGTCATGGACGGCGGTAGCACTAGCCAGCCCAGTCGCCAGCCGGTCATCAAAAAACTCTTGGAAAAGCTGTGCGTCACGATCAGCTGGTCCTCGGGCTCGGCCACGTCCAGAAAGCTGGGGGCCGCGCTGTTGGACGTGTCGCCCGCGTAGTACAGCCGTTCGTACACCTCGTCCGCCAGGATCCAGGTGCCTGTGCGGCGGCAGTGCGCCAGGATGGTGGCCTGTTCCTCGCGCGTCAGCGTCCAGCCCGTGGGGTTGTTGGGCGCATTGACGACGAGGAGGCGCGTGCCGGGTGTGATGGCCGCCAGCAGCGCATCCATGTCCAGCCGCCACGCGCCGTCTGCATCCGCCACCAGCGGCACGGTGCGCACCTGTGCGCCCAGAATGCGCGGCTGCGCCACCAGGTTGGGCCACACGGGCGTCACCAGCACCACTTCGTCGCCCGCATCCACCAGCGCCTGCACGGCCACCATCAGGCCGTTGACGCCGCCGGAGGTGACCGCAATGCGGTCAAACCACGCATCGGTGTGCTGCTGCGGGTGCAGGCCGTGCATGTAGCCCGCAATCGCGTGGCGCAGCTCGGGCAGGCCCAGGTTGTGGGCGTAAAAGGTCTCGCCCTTTTGCAGCGACGCAATGGCCGCGTCGCGGATGAAATCGGGCGTCACCTCGTCGCTCTCGCCAAACCAGAACTTCAGCACATCGCTGCGCCCCAGGCCCTCGTTGGCCACCTCGCGGATGCGCGACTCTTCGAGGCTTTGGACTACTTCTCGCATGCAATCTCCTTGAAATACACAGCCATCATCGCAGGCGTATAGTCGTTTTTTTTGATTTTTTGGCTGACCCCAACGCTCATGACCTATCCCAACACCCAGCTCTTCATCGCAGGCCAGTGGCAAGACGCCGCCGAAGGCAAAACCATTGCCGTGTTCAACCCCTCCACCGGCAAAGAAATCGGCCGCGTGGCCTATGCCACCAAGGGGGATCTGGACCGCGCATTGGACGCCGCACAAAAGGGCTTTGAAGCCTGGCGCGACATCCCCGCCGCCGAGCGCGCCAAGACCATGCGGCGCGCCGCTGCACTGATGCGCGAACGCGCCGATGCGATTGCCGCCATCATGGTGCAAGAGCAGGGCAAGCCCCTGGCCGAGGCCAAGGTCGAAACCATGGCCTCGGCCGATATCATCGAATGGTTTGCCGACGAATCACTGCGGGTTTATGGCCGCATCGTGCCTTCGCGCAACCTCAAGGCCACGCAGATGGTGCTCAAGGACCCCGTGGGCCCCGTCGCCGCGTTCACGCCGTGGAACTTTCCTATCAACCAGGTGGTGCGCAAGCTGGCCGCCGCGCTGGGTGCGGGCTGCTCCATCCTGGTGAAGGCACCCGAAGAAACCCCCGCCAGCCCGGCCGAGCTGATCCGCGCATTTGCCGATGCCGGCGTGCCCGCTGGCACCGTGGGCCTGGTCTATGGCGACCCGGCTGAAATCTCCAGCTACCTGATCCCGCACCCCATCATCCGCAAGGTCACGTTCACCGGCTCCACGCCCGTGGGTAAGCAGCTGGCAGCGCTGGCGGGCAAGCACATGAAGCGCGTGACCATGGAGCTGGGCGGCCACGCGCCGGTGATCGTGGCGGAGGACGCTGACCTCGAGTTGGCCATCAAGATCTCCAGCGGTTCCAAGTTCCGCAACGCAGGCCAGGTCTGCATCTCGCCCACGCGCTACCTGGTGCACGAAAGCATTCGCGCCGACTTCGTGGCCGCGTTCGCCAAGTACGCCCAGGGCCTGAAGGTGGGCGACGGCCTGACCGCAGGCACGCAGATGGGACCGCTGGCCAACCCCCGCCGCATCACCGCCATGGCCGATCTGATGGCCGACGCCGTGCAGCAGGGCGCCACGCTGGTAACGGGTGGCGAGCGCATTGGCAGCGAAGGCAACTTCTTCCAGCCCACCGTGCTGAACGACGTGCCCCTGTCGGCCCGCATCGTCAACGAAGAACCCTTTGGCCCGGTGGCCGCCGTGCGCGGGTTCACCAAGATCGAAGACGCCATTGCCGAGGCCAACCGCCTGCCGTTTGGCCTGGCCGGCTACGCCTTCACCACCTCGCTGAAAAATGCACACCTGCTGGCGCAGCGTCTGGAAGTGGGCATGTTGTGGATCAACCAGGCCGCTGCACCAGCGGCCGAGCTGCCGTTTGGCGGGCTCAAGGATTCGGGCTATGGCTCGGAAGGGGGCCCGGAAGCCATCGAGGCGCACCTGAACACGCGCCTGGTGTCGATCATGAACGTTTAAGGGGCTGGATGCCCGGCACGCCTGGGCTGCGCGCATCCCCGCAGCCTGGGTAACTCAGTCAGGGCCTGCGGGCGATCTTTTAGGAGCATTCCTGTGAGATCGTCTGCAGGCTTTTGTTTTTGTGCGTTGGAAATCAACCTGGCAGGAAGTGCCAAGGCAGCTGTAAAGAAATCCGTTGACGTAGGCTGTCAAATGCATATCATGATATATATCTAAGGCAATAAACCATGATCGAAGACGTCGTCAAGGAACTCGGATTCCTCACTCTGGGCACGCGCTTCAAGCGCATTGGCGAGGCGCTGCAGGCCCAAACGCAGTCACTGCTGACTGAACATGGCATCGATATGCCAGCAGCGCATTTCCCGCTCTTGGCGGCACTGGACTGGCATGGCGCACTGGGCGTGGGCGAGCTGAGCCAGGCCGTCGGCGTCAGCCAGCCTGTGGTCACCCGCTCCTTGAAAGGGCTGGAAGACAGCGGGTTGGTGCAGTCGGAGGCGGTGGAGGGCGATCGGCGTGTGCGCCGCGTAGCGCTCAGCCCGCAAGGCCAGGCACTGGTCCAGCGGGCGCAACGCGATGTCTGGCCCGTGCTGGAAGCCTCGGTCGCCCAGGTTTGTGCGTCGCTTGAAGGTCCTTTGCTGGACCAGTTGGCTGCCCTGGAAGCGGGGCTTGCGCGCACGTCGCTCCTGCAGCGCTCGGCGGCCTCCATCGCCACGGAGCAAGCCACCCGCAAGCGCAAGGGCAAAAGCACTCCCACTACCCAGGAAAGGAAAAAACACGATGACCACGATCAACCCTTTTGACCGCCCCGTCTGGGCATCGCTGACCTTTGCGCCCGATCTGGCCGAAGGCGGCGGCCTGGCCAAACGCTACCGGCGCGATGTCAATTTGTTTGCGTCGGCCCGAGACGACGATGGCGCCAGCCTGGCGGCGGTAGCCGACCTGGTGACCGAGGGAGAATCGGTCTTCGTGCTGCAAGCGCAACCCATCCCGGTACCCAAGGGGATGCAGGTCCTTCGCCGAGCCCAGGGCGTGCAGATGTTGGCCGGCCGGGCCATTGCTGCAGAGACTGGTGCCGAGGTGGTTGTGGCGCTTGGCGATGCCGACGCTGCCGAGATGCTGGCCTTGGCGCGGCTGACCGAGCCCGGTCCGTTCCTTGCGCGCACCCACACCATGGGCCGCTTCGTGGGTATCCGGTCTGACGGCGTTCTGGTGGCCATGGCGGGGGAACGCATGCGTTTTGAGGGCGGTACGGAGGTCAGCGGTGTGTGTGTTCATCCTGATTTTCGGGGGCGCGGCTTTGCCCGTCGGCTTTCATCGGTGGTCGCACACGCCATTCAGCAACGCGGGGACCAACCTTTTCTGCATGCCTGGACCACCAACGAAGCGGCCATTGCCTTGTACGAAAGCCTGGGGTTTGAGATTCGCACCGAAATGCAGGTGGCCGTGCTGGGGCGGTGATCGCTTGATCCGCGACGCATGTGGTCCATCGCGGGCGGACTGCGCCAAGTGGGGGCGTTTGGCGGGCATCGAGAGGTTTTTGGCACTTTATTGTGCAAGCTTGGCAGTCTGCCGGTTCTAGCGCAGTTTGTGTTGCACGGTGTGAGAGGGGGGGCGCAAGGCAATCCCCCGCATTCCCCGTGGCAACTGTCCGTCCATGCACTTTCGCCGGGCGCAAAAAAAACCCGCACTCCCAAAAGAAGTGCGGGGTAAATAGCTGTGTCTCTGCCCTCCCACCAGTTAGGGCAGCAGCGGGTGTGGGGCCATCAGAAGTTGTGGCGCACGCCCATGGCGAAGGAGCTGAAGTCGTTGCCCGCAGTGGCCACGCCGTAGCTGGCGTTGTGGTTGTTGTTGATGCGGGTGTAGTAGGTGTAGATCTTGGTGCGCTTGCTCAGGTTGTAGTTGTAGCCCACCGTGTATTGGGTGGCAGCGCTGTCGGCCACGTGGGAGTACTTGCCCGCACGGCCCACGTTCAGGTGGAACTCGGACACGCCCATGATGTAGGCGCCCGACAGGCGCACGTTGGTGCGGTTGCCGCCGTTGGCGATGAACACGTTCTTGTCGCGTTGCACGTAGGCGCCGACCACGAAGGGACCGGTCGAGTACGAAGCACGCACTGCGAACTGGTTCTGGTCGTCCAGCTTGGAGTAGCCAGCGCCCAAGCCCAGCTTGCCGATTTCGTAGTTGGCGGCCAGGTCGAGGCTGTTCTTGCCGCCGGTGCCGTTGGCTTGCTCGTGCATGGCCCAGCCCGCTTCTACCGTTGCGCCGCCAAAGCTGGGGGTGCGGTAGGCGATCTTGTTCACGTCGCGTGCAGGGTAGGCGTACAGCGCATCCGACGACGAACCGGTGTCGTGGTTGTGGTTGCTGATGAAGTCAGCGGTGGCGTAGTAGGACTCCGAAGTGAAGTTGCCCAGACGCACCATGCCGAAGCCGCCAGCCAGGTTCACTTCGCTCTGGCGCGCGAAGATGCCGCGGGAGTCCGAAGCGCCGCTGCTGGAGTCAAAGCCGCTTTCCAGCTGGAAGCCTGCCATCAAACCGCCGCCCAGATCTTCCTGGCCCTTGAAGCCGAAGCGGGAGGAGTTGTTGAACAGGCCGGTCTTGGAGACATTGCCTTCTTTTTGGTGCTCGAACGTGGTGTTGATCCGGCCGTACAGGGTGACGCTGCTCTGGGCAAGCGCAGCAGATGTCCCAACCAGGGCCAGCGCGGCCACGGCGCAGCGGTTAATCGTTTTCATTAGCAAGGTTTCCTTTATCAAATTTTGTTTGATGACAAATCATCACGGGCCAAAACACATGGGGTACATGCCTTCGGGCCGTCGCTACAAGCAAGCTTTATGCCTGTGGTGATGTGAGTTGCACATTGCAACGGAGAAGGATGCTACTGGGCGGAAATAGGCGGCGCCACAGGGGTAAACACCTTTTGGCCTGCGGATGTGGGTGGCAAACAACAAGCCGCGCCGGAAACAGGGGCTCCGCGGGCTTCACAACACAGGAGCACGCTGCAAAAGTATGTTCGAGCTAGCCGCGAATTTGCTTCGGATGCCCAGTTCCAGCAGGTTGCCGGGAATGGCGGCGCAGGCGGCGAGCGCCGACGACTGCTGTCGCTAAACCCAGCAGCACCATGGTCCACTCGCCCAGGGTGGGAACAGCAGTTGCAGCTTCGGGGCTGGCGAACGCGGAACACGGCCCACTGAACGGCTGGGGGGCGCTCCAGTTGGCGATGTTCATCTGTACGCCGGGTCCTGAGTCTCGGAAGGTGCGATAGCCGCTCGTGCTATCTGCAAAAACGGCGTTGCCGCCATTGGCGAACCAATGCACCGGTGCTGTCAAGGCAACGCCGCTGGCGGTGTAAGCACCGGCGGGAATCATGGTGTCGCGTACCTCGGTAAAGATCGAGGTCAACGCACCCACTGCGTTGGTCGTAGTGGTGCCCACGACCGTGGGTAGCCGAGCCACGAGGTCTTGCGCGAACACCACATTGCCCGTGTTGTTCATGCGCCAGATGGTGCAAGTCAGGTGCGCGCCTATCCAGAGCTGGTTGATGGCCGTGTTGTCGTCGCGGTTGTCGAAAACGAGGGTGACGGTGTAGTTTTGGCCGTTGATGATTTCCGGCATCAAAGAGTCGCTGATGGTGCCGGTGTAGGTGATGGCAAAAGGCGTGGCTCCCGCGCAGGCGCAGGCGCCTGCGAGCGCCACGGCGGTAGCGTATTGGCGGAGGCGGCGCAAGGGCGCTCCGGGAGCGGTGGATGTTCGTGTAAGAGATGGCATGGAGCACGCAAAAAATGCTGGAAGGAATTCCCGTCACACAATGTGCCCGGGGCTCCAGCGATTCTTGGGAACACGCCATGCCGCGTCATGGACGGCAGCGACAATCGTTGTGCCCAATGCGACATGGGCACTGCGTAGAGCCGCTCAGCCCGTCAGTCCGCGCGCCTCGCTCGGTGTCATGCCGAAGTGGCGGCGAAACGCCCGACTGAAGGCGGAGAAGTCGTCAAAACCGCTATCCAGCGCAATCTCCAGCACGCGGCGGTGGCGCTGCGCGGGGTCGCTCAGCATGTCCCGCGCCCGCTGTAGTCGCGCCTGTCGCACGAAATCGGAAAAGCAAGTGTCCTCGCGCGCGAACAGGCGCTGCACCTGGCGCGGCGTGAGATGGTGCTGGCGCGCGATCTGTTCCAGGCTCAGTTCAGGCCGGTCGATGCGGGCCAGGATGTCGCGCCGGATCAGCGCCAGGCGCGGCACATCGATCGCATCATGCTGGTGCGGTTGTATGCCTCGGGCCATAGGCACAAGCACGTCCGCGATCAGCATGGCACGCGGTGTATCGCCAAAAGCGCCCATTGTTTCCGAAGGCCGCAGCGCCCATGTGCACGCGGGAATCGGGCGACCTTGCAAATCCTGCAGTGCAAAGGACTGGCGGTCCACGCGCTCTGGGGTTTGCGGATACTCCCCCTCCGCCAGTTTCAGCCCGTGGAGAGCCCGCAAAAGCGCCTCTTCCGCTTGCGCACTGGGGCAACCGACATAGCCGCTACGCGCAACGATCACCTCAGCTTCGCTCAACAACTGCTGCGCGGCAGCATTGGCATGCACTACAAAGCGATCCGGTCCCAGAAGCAAAATGGGGCGCTCTGCCTGCTCAATCATCAGCTGGCCAGTGCTCGCTCGGCGCCCGTTGGCTGAGCGCCGGTATTCTGCGAAAGCTTTCTTGATATGCACGAACAGGCTTGCCAGGCTCGCATCTGCTGCGGCGTCGAACCGCCCCTGCGCGGGGCTGCGGAGCAACCCGAAAAAGACGACAAAATCCTCGTCCTCCGCCACCTTTCCGCCCGACATGTAGCGCACACCGTGAACCGACCAGAAGTTTCGGTAGTACGGATGACCCTGCGCCTCTCGGGCTGGAATTAAGTCGTCAGAGTTGAACACGGTGCCCGGAGGTTGCACCGCGACATGGGCCAAGTGTGGATCCAGGCGGTGGTATTCGCACAGGTAGTCCAGCACGCCCTCCATGGGTGAGCCGGATGAGTGCAGCGTCAACGCCATGCGGCCCGTGCGGCGATCCACTGCCACCAGTTGGCAAAAGCGTCCTTTGAACTGATCGACCAACACTTGCAGCACTTCGTGCCAAGGCCGCGTGCCCGTGGCTGATTGGTACAGGTTGTGGACCAGTCCCTCATATTGCTCAGATGTCACAAAGCCTCTCTACTCTTTTGCTGTCCGATAGCTCACAAACCCACATCGGCATGCCGTGCGTGTGTGTGTGCCAAAAAGGGTTCGCGGCCGAAAGGGCGCGGCTCACAGGATTATTCTCCGGCCTTGAATGCAAATTCTTCCGCTCGTCAGATTGGCTTTGTGCTGCTTCTAGCAGCCGTCGCACCA
Organism: Acidovorax sp. Root275; assembly: GCF_001428965.1. NCBI lineage: Bacteria > Pseudomonadati > Pseudomonadota > Betaproteobacteria > Burkholderiales > Comamonadaceae > Acidovorax > Acidovorax sp. Root275. The sequence continues at coordinate 1,000,794 of NZ_LMJH01000008.1, forward strand.
TCCCACGCACTCTCATCACCTCGGTTGCCAAAGCCGACGCCGGACGAGGCCTGAGCCTCGGGCAGCGGAAGGTGCGAGAAATTCCGCGAAGCGATGGTGTGAAAAGGCCGAGAACCTGTTCAAGGCCTTTCACCGCATCTGCTTTGCAGCAAGTCAGCACGAGAAGACGATTTTGAACAGGCTCTTGAGGCCCGCGCCGAAGAACATCGGCGTTGGGCTTTTTTACTTGTGCTCCCAATATCTCGGAGAGACCAGCGTCTTGATCGGGCAGCTGTTCGCTATTGGTGTGAATCATGAGCCGACCTCGCAGCGAAACAGCGCACCCGGGTTGGTGGTGCCGCAGCGCGAGAAAAAAGAGCGACGCATCGCACCCATCCACTGTCATTGAAGCGATCAATTAAAAGATAGTTGTTTATTGAAAATCATGATTTACTGCGTGCACTTATAAATATCAGGGAGTGGGCGCAGTGAAGAAACTAACCAGAAAATCTGCCTTTTTGCAGGCGCTTTGTTGCATCGGCCTGGCGTGGATTTTTCTCACTGCGGCTTCCTCGGCCCTTGCTGGGGCTCCCTCGGCACCCGCCTTCCACCCCCCCGGCATCTTGTTCATCGAGAGCAACGTGGCCGACTACCAGCAGTTGATGGCTGAGGCCGGGGCGGATTTCGAGGTTGTGTTACTGGATGCCCAGGCTGACGGCTTGCGCCAGATGGCCGATGTGTTGGCCGAGCGAAAGAATCTTGCCGCTGTGCATTTGATTTCGCACGGCACCAAGGGTGCATTGGGTTTGGGTTCCCTGACACTTGACCGCCAGGCGCTGCGGGAGCGGGGAGCGGACTTGGCGCGCATTCGTGCGGCCTTTGGGAGCGGGGCCGATCTGCTGTTGTACGGTTGTGAGGTAGCCCATGGCGCTGAGGGCCAGGAGTTCATAGCCATGTTGGCCGATGCCACCGGTGCGCGGGTGGCGGCGTCTACCAATTTCACTGGGGATGCCGCGCAAGGCGGCGACTGGCTGCTGGAGCGGCGTACTGGTCCGCTGCGCAGTGCGGTGCTGGCCTTTCCCTCCTATCGCCACGTGCTGCCTGCCGTAGCCGGCACCTTGTCGATCAATCCGACCCTCGCGGACAACACGTTCACGGTACCCAAGTTCCTCGACAGCAACCTGTCGGCCCAGATCCATTTTCCCAACATCGAATACGAGATCTACTTCGCCAACGTCGGCAATACGCTCAGCGGCAATGTCACGAACTTCGATCTGACCAGCAGCGGCAGCAACTCAATGCTGATCTTCAACACGTTGAACCCGGTCGGCGCGCTTGTCATCAAAAGCCAGTCGAACCGCCTGTTCGGCATCACCAGTTTCGTCATCCAGGACGTGCAGGCGCTGGGAGCGACCTATACCGCCACCGGCTACCGCAACGGCGCGGCAACGGTCGCCGGCTATCCCTTTGTTGCCGATGCGGGCGGCTCCAACGTCACCGTCAATCTGCCGGGGGGCTTCAGAAATGTCGACGAGGTCCGCATCACCACTACCGGCAGCCTCGGCGCGCCCAACCAGCTGTGGCAGGAAGGTTTCAACAACTTCGTGTTCACCGAGCCCACCGGCAATGCCGACTTGAGTGCCCTGTCGGCGTCGTCCGGCGGCTTTTCATTCTTGGCCGCCACGACCAGCTACGGCTTCACGGTCGCCAACGCAATAACCAGCACGACTGTCACGCCAACGGTCGACACTCCGGGCGCAACCGTCACCATTAACGGTGTGACCGTTGCCAGCGGCGCTGCTTCGGGTGCGATCGCGTTGAACGTCGGCTCCAACACCATCACCACCGTCGTCACGGCCCTCGACGGGAGCACCACCAAGACCTACACCATCACCGTCACGCGCGACGCTCCACCCTCGAGCAATGCCGACCTGAGCAACCTAGCGCTCTCGGCAGGTACTTTGAACCCCGTGTTCGCCTCGGGCACCACCTCCTACACGGCCAGCGTGCCCTTCACTACAACGTCGCTCACCGCCACGCCCGCCGTGGCCGACGCCACTGCCAGCGTCACCGTCAACGGGGTCGCTGTCACCAGCGGCAATGCGTCGGGGGCCATTGCGTTGGCAGTGGGCTCCAACACGATTACCACCGTCGTGACCGCCCAGGACGGCACCACGACCAGCACCTACACCGCCACGGTCACCCGCGCCGCCGCGTCGGGCAACAACCAATTGGGCGCGCTGTCGCTTTCAAGCGGGACCCTGGCCCCAGTGTTTGCCTCGGGCACCACCGGCTACACGGCCAGTGTGGGCAATGCCACCACCTCGCTGACCGTCACCCCAACCGTGGCCGATGCCACCGCCAGCGTCACTGTCAATGGCGTGGCCACCACCAGCGGCAACGCCTCGGGCGCGATTGCGCTGAACGTCGGCAGCAACACCATCACCGTCGCCGTCACCGCGCAGAACGGCACGCCGCTGAGCTACACCGTGACCGTGACCCGGGCCGGGTCGTCCAATGCCGACTTGTCTGCGCTGTCGCTGTCCAGCGGCACCTTGGCGCCTGTGTTTGCAGCGGGCACCACCAGCTACACGGCCAGCGTCAGCAACGCCACCACCTCGCTCACCGTGACCCCGACCGTGGCCGCCGGTACCGCTAGCGTCACCGTGAACGGTGTGGCCACGACCAGCGGCAATGCCTCTGGCGCGATTGCGCTGAATGTAGGCAGCAACACCCTGACCACGGTCGTTACGGCCCAGGATGGCACCACGACCAAGACGTATACCGTCACCGTGACCCGTGCCGCGTCGTCCAACGCTGACTTGTCTGCGCTGAGCCTCTCTAACGGCACCCTGAGCCCGGTGTTCGCGTCGGGCACGACGGGCTATGTCGCCTCCATCGCGGCCGGCACCTCCAGCCTTACCGTCACCTCCACCGCGGCCGCGGGCACCTCCAGCATCACCGTCAACGGGGTGGCTGTCACCAGCGGGGCCGCCTCGGGTGCCATCGCGATGAACCCGGGCAGTAACACGGTCACCATCGTCGTCACCGCCCAGAACAGCGCGACCAAAAGCTACACCGTGACCATCACGCGCGCGCTGCCTTCGAGTGACGCTGATCTGTCTGCACTGTCCCTGTCCAGTGGCACCTTGGCGCCTGCCTTTGCCGCTGGCACCATCAGCTACACGGCCAGCGTCGGCAACGCCACCACCTCACTCACCGTGACGCCCACCGTGGCCGATGCCACTGCCAGCGTCACAGTGAACGGGGTGGCCACCACCAGCGGCAATGCCTCGGGCGCGATTGCGCTGGCGGTGGGTGCCAACACCATTACCACCGTCGTGACAGCGCAGGATGGCACCACCACCAAGACCTACACCGTGACGGTGACGCGGGCGGGATCGGGCGACGCCAACCTGTCGGCCCTGGCGTTGCCGGGCGGCAGCATCAGCCCGGCGTTTGCGCCGAGCACCACGGGCTACACGATGTCGATCGCGGCCGCGACCACCAGCATCACCGTCACGCCGACGGTCAATGAACCGAACGCCACGGTGACGGTCAACGGCTTTGCCGTGGCCAGCGGCAATGCCTCCGGCGCCATCGCCATGAACACCGGTGCGAACACCGTCACGGTCGTGGTCACCGCGCAGAATGGCACCACCAAGACCTACACGGTCACCGTGACGCGTGCGGTCTCGTCGAATAACGATCTGGGCGCATTGTTGTTGTCGAGCGGCACCCTGAGCCCGGTATTCAGCGCGGCCCAGCAGAACTACACCGCTACCGTGCCCGACAGCTCCATCACCGTCACCCCGACCGTGGCCGATGGCAGTGCGAGTGTTATCGTCAACGGCGTTGCCACGCCCAGCGGCAACGCGTCGGCCCCCATTGCGCTGAACGTCGGCAACAACGTGGTCACCGTGCAAGTGACCGCCCAGAGCGGCTCCACCAAAAACTACACGGTCACCGTGACGCGTTCGCGACCCACCACGGCGACGGGCACCAGCCCCACCGGAGGAGGCACGATGAATGCCAGCCTGTCGGGGCCGGCGGGCTGCGGGTTTGACCAGGCGAATTTCATCCCTCGCACCGGAGGCGTGGGCTCGCCGCCTTCCGGGGGCACGGCCGGGTATGTGTTTCCCCAGGGCTTGTTCGATGTGATCGTCGGAGGTTGCCCCAATGGTGCCGCCGTGACCATCACGCTGACCTATCCACAGCCGTTCCCATCCGGTGCTGTGTACATGAAATACGGCCCTACGCCGAGCCAGGGCGCTTCCCACTGGTACCCGTTCCCCGGAGCGACGATCACCGGCAATACAGTCACGCTGGTACTTACGGATGGCGGTTTGGGGGATGATGATCTAGTGCTGAATGGCGCTATCCCGGATCCGGGCGGTGTGGCATTAGCCGCGGCCTCTACAGGGATTCCAACGCTTTCCCAGTGGGGTGTGCTGTTGTTGTCCTTGATGCTGGCTGCAATAGCCGTTCTCTGGACTGGTGCCCCGTCTCGTGAATAACTGGTACTTATCGCGCGTACCAGTGAGGTATCTTTGAAACGGAGATACCGCGATGAGGGCAGGCAGACCGAAGACTGAACTGGTGCCGTCGGAGGAGGTGCGTTCGCAGCGGCTGTCGTTTGCTCGACGCCGCTCGCTGCCTGCGGTGGTAAGCAATCAAGGAGATTTTGAGAAACTATCAATCACACCGAAATGTGATAATTATTCCACGTTTATATGATATTTTCTACCAGTGCCTGAGCCAGGGCGGGCGCCGTTGAGTATTTTCCGGTGTCGATGGAAATATAGTTTCCCAATTTTGTGGTTCCATAATCAGAACGGCGGTGCAGCGTTGATTTTCGATCCGAAAGTTCTCCTTGGCCGGCGGCAAAAACCCATCCGCCTTCAAGGGTGGAACGCTCTGCTTGCTCGCGAATTTGCGCTACCCATGGCAATAAAGCTTGAAGATGGTTGAGAATGGAATTCGATATGTCCTCAGCATTTTGGGAAGCTAAATGAGGCTCCGGTGGGGAAATGTTAGGGCTGTCTACACGCAAACCATCGGGATACCAGGAGAGGTAAAAATCACGCCCGTTGTAGTTTTTTATGTCTCCGAATGGCCCGGTGGCGATGACAGCGCAAGGGGTATGAACCGGTTCTGCAGTGCGCAAGAAAAGCGATTGACGGTATCTGTTCGACCAAACTCCTGTCGGCTCTAGTCCCGCAGTTCGATCTATCGCCAAACGGCCTTGCCAGAGCGAATTTATTACGTAATCGTATGGGCCAAATATGCCTGCGGAAGTCTCTATTTTCCACGTGCCGTTGATGCCCATCTCTGCGGGCCGTGCCGCCATGACACGGGTTCCCATAAATTGTCGAATCAATTTTTCAGCGCCCATCGCGGGTATAAACCGCTCGGCGACCCAATTGGTATCAACGGATCTTTCTGGAACCCGGAAACCGGCAACAATATCTGGCGACGATGTGAAGCCAGCCAGTTCAGAAGAGCTCAGCTGGTGAACCCGACTTTCAGACGCATCTGCTAGATATCGCGCTGCATCCGGGTGAGATCGCACGCGCTCAACGACTTTCTCCATGTACGTCTTCATTTCCGATGCAGAAGTCACGGATTTGCGATGGCAAAAAAACAGGTCGTCTTCGGAGGTAATGGCTGGAGCGAGGGACGTGCCGATCAATTCCTCTATCAATGGACGAAATCTGAGACCGCCGGGAATGACGTGATCCGCCGTGCTTAGTGAAGGATCTGCGCTGTAGAGGCATCCTAAGTGGATTTTTCCTTCGTTCCATCGGCTCGCCGCACTGAACGGTTGTTCTGCCATATCGAAGATGGATACTTCGATCCCTTTGCGCGCAAAAAAAAGCGCTGCAGAGCAGCCCATGATTCCAGCGCCAAGGATGGCAATTCGGGGGGGATTTCGCATATGTATTAATTCCAGGTCGAGACATATGATCCGGGATCATAAGGTTCGCTGGCCAATACCAAAAGCGCGGAATTCGAGACCAAATAAGTCTGGCGGCACCACACGCCAGCACCTAACAGGAGGCCTGGTCCCGCCGCCGTCAGCACAGTATCAACTTCTTCGTGCCCCTTTCTTAGCAAGAGGCCGATCTTTCCATGCAAGCAAATGAGCAGTTGTTCCCCGCTGCGGTGGCCATGCTCCCCCCGAATGGATCCGGTTGGGGCGTCTGTCACCGTGAATGCTCGGCGTGGCTTGAAGGGTAGGCTATCAAAATCGAGCGGCAGCAGATTGCCTCGCTCATCAGTGTGGGTGGGGAGATCAATGAAGCGGACTCGCCCTTCAAACCAGGTGGAACAGAGGGGTGAAGCGATGGTGTTCATCACTTTTCCTCTTTTTTCAGATCTGGATTGTTTTGGTAGAGCCATCTCGCCAAAGGGCTAGCGAGCGTCATTTTTTGCTCAGTAGTGAGGTCGGAAATCCAAATTTCGCGCATTATGGCGGCGTAGACTTCATAGAGTTGGCGTTTGGAAAATTCCCAGCCGCGGGATAAACTGCCCGGCTTATAATACTTATAACACAGGGTTTGGGGAACGCGTGCGAATTCTCCCAGCAAGCTCATATGGAACAGCCAAGGCCAATCTGCGGAAAAATCTCCTGCGCGATGGGTTTTAAGGCCGTTGATTTGTCGCGCTTGTTTGAGGCGAAATAGCCCTCGATTGGGCACCCACCATTTGTTATTTCCACTCATCATGAGTGCACCCCGTTGGACCGGGTCACGAACACCCTCAAGCTCAGTGAATACCCAGTGCTCTTGAGTTCCGTTGGTATTTGTAAGATGCACGTCCGAATAACTCATGACAACCTCTGGCCGCATGTCCAGCACTTCTGCCAGCAGCCTGATGTATTCGGGTTTTAGGATGTCATCGTGAAACGCAAACAGTACATAATCCGCGTCGGTCTGATTCAATAAAAAGTTGCAGTTGCCCACATACCCTAGCCGATGCGGTTGCAAGATCACCCTGAAGCGTGAGTCTTTCTGAGCATGCGCCATGCAAATCTCATAAGTTGAATCACTGCATTCATCGACAGAGACGACAACTTCCAGGTGAGGGTAAGTCTGCGCGGAGAGACAGTCGAGGGTTGCTTGGATGAATGCCGCAGACTGCCACGCCGGGACAAGCGCGGCCACTTTCGAGGGCTTTGGACTAGGTTGCATGGGCTTGGTAAAGTGAACTCCAATTCCCAGTGTAGTAGACCTAGATGGGGTCGTTGAGGGGTCGGCAAGCCCACGTCGCGCTGGCTGCTTGCGTGCATGCCACAGCAGAGTCGGGTGGGCAAATTCGGGATGTAGCGCGATATGCCAACAGCCTGAATACCTCCCGGAAACCGCTTGCATCCGTCGCTTGCGGTCTCCCCTTCATGGCCATCAAAACCGGTACGTCGAAGTCAACGTATACGTCCGCGCCTCCCCGTAGAAGCAATCGCCCCGCGCCAGGCACTGGGTGATGTGCACCTTGTCCGCCAGATTGACCACGTTGAAGGCCACGCGCCAGTCGCCAGCGTCGTACGCCACCATGGCATCGGCTAGCGTGGCGGCCGGGGTGCTGATGGCGCTGGTGCCGCTCCACTGCGAGCCGGTGTAGCGCACGCCGGCGCCCACTGTCCAGCCGCCGCGGCCTTCGCTGGCGAAACGGTGGCTCAGCCAGGTCGAAGCCGTGTGGCGAGGGGTGCTCGCCACGGGCAGGCCCTGGTCGCCGGTGTTGCTGCGGCTGATCTTGGCATCAGTGAAGGCATAGCCCACGGTCCAGTCCCAGTTGCGGGCGAGGCTGGCGGTCATCTCGGCCTCGAAGCCCTTGACCTTCACTTCGCCGATCTGCAGGCTGTTGAGCGGGTTGGTCGGGTCGGTGGTCTTGCGGTTCTTCTCCCGCAACTGGTAGACGGCGGCAAAGGCGCTGATGCCCTGGCCCGGGGGCTGCCATTTCACGCCGGCCTCCCATTGTTCGCCGCGCTGGGGCTTGAAGGGGACGCCGTAAAGGTTGGCGCCACCCAGGGGCTGGAAGGATTCGGAATAGCCCGCATAGGGTGCCCATCCGCCATCCATCTGGTAGGTCACGCCAGCGCGCTTGGTCCAGGCCTTGTCGTCTGCCGCTGCTGCGGGGCGGCCTTCGGTGTCGCTCTTGGCGTTGTCGTGGCGCAGGCCCAGCGTGGCCGTGAAGCGGCCCCACTTGATCTGATCCTGGGCGTAGAAGCCCAGCTGGCGCTGCTCCACGCTGGGCACGCGTGCCAGGGCCGATGCCGATGGCGCCGTGAAGTTGCCGTAGACGGGGTTGTACACGTCGATGGCGGGCGCCACAGACCTCCAGCTTTGCTGGCCCCAGTGGTTGCGCTGCACGTCCAGGCCGCCCAGCACGGTGTGCTCGGTGTCACCCCAGCGCAGCTTGCCTTCGACCTGGGTATCGACCAGCAGCATGCGTGCGGTGCCCAGTGTCCACGATGCGTCGCGCAGCACGGTGCGGTTGTCTGCATTGAACACGGGGCGCGCGGGGCGGCCCAGCGCGGCGTTGGCGGCAAAGCTGGTGTACAGCGTGCGGTAGTCCACCTCGCTCACGCTGCGGCGCAGGTTCTGGCGCACGGTCCAGGCGCTGTCGATTTGGTGGCTGAACAGGTAGCCCCAGGAGGTGCTTTCGGAGTTGTAGCGGTCCCAGCCCGGCTCGCTGATGAAGGTGGAGGTGGGGATCTGGCCGTAACGGTTGGGCAACTGCGTGCCCTGCCAGGGGAAGAAGCCGATCAGCGATCCGCTCTTGTCCTTCTGGTGCGTGAACTGCAGCGTGAGCGAGGTGGCGGCGCTGGGCTTCCAGGTCACGGTGGGGGCGATCACCAGGCGGTCATCGCGCACGTGGTCCACCTGTGTGTCGCTGTCGCGGCCCACGGCCACCAGGCGGTAGAGCCACTGGCCGTCTTCGGTGAGTTTGCCAGTCATGTCTGCGGCGATCTGCTTGCGCGCATGGTTGCCCAGCTGCACCTGCACCTCGCGCAGCGGCTCGGCCTGCGGGCGTTTGCTGGTGAGGTTGAGTACGCCACCCACACTGCCCTGGCCGTACAGCACCGACGAGGGGCCGCGCAAGAACTCCACGCGCTCCAGCGTGTATGGATCGGGCCGCGTGTCGTTCCAGTAGCCGATGAAGCGCACCATGCCGTCCAGGTACTGCGTCACGTCGCCGCCGCGCGCCTTGAAGGTGTCCTGGCGACTGTCGAAGTAGTTGGACACGGCACCTGCCGTGTAAGCCGTCACCTGGCGCAGCGTTTGCACACCCTGGGCCTCCATCTGGTCGCGGGTGATCACGCTGATGGCCTGCGGCGTTTCGATGAGCGGCGTGTCGGTCTTGGTGGCGCTGAGCGCACGTTTTGCCACAAAGCCTGTGACGGGCGCCGTGGGGTTTTGCTGTTCAGCGCCCGCATTGACGGTGACAGGGGCAAGCGCCTTTTCCGCAGTGGGTTCGGTGGTGCCAGGGGCCGTGGCCTGCTGCGCGTGGGTGGCGCCACACAGGGCCAGCAAGGCCGCGTGCGCGATGGCGGTGCGGCAGGCGGTGATGCCAGGTTTCATGGTGCTGTTTCTCCGATCGTTGAAAAAGTATTCAGGCCCGCAGGCGACAGGCCATGGTCATCACGCGCCCGGCTTCGGGCCCTTGGGTGGTGGTGGGGTGGTGGCGCTTGGCCGTCAGAACGTGTAGTCCAGCGACACCTGCAGGCTGCGTGGCGTGCCCGGCACGACGGCGCCAAAGCCGGCCGTGGTGGTCGTTCCGTCCAGGTAGTAGCGGCGGTTGGCGGCGTTTTTCAGGTTGGCCTGCAGCCGCACGCCGCCCGCAAACTGGTAGCCCACGGCCAGGTCGACCACGGTGTAGCCCGGCAGGCGCCACTTGTTGTCGTTGGCGATGAACTTGTCGCCCTGGTGCACCAGGCCGCCGCCGACCCACAGGCCGGGCAGTTGCGGCAAGCGGTACTGCGTCCAAAGTGATGCGTTGCGGCGCGTGGCCAGCGCGACGCGGTTGCCCACGTTGGCCCCGGCGGTGGTGTCGGCCAGCACCTTGGGGTTTTGGAAGCTGGCCTGGGCCGTCACCGTCCAGCCGGGGGTGATGCGGCCTTGCAGCTCCAGCTCCACGCCCTTGATGCGCTGGCGCGCGGTCAGCACCGAGTAGCCGGGGTGCAGCGGGTCGGTGGCGGGCGCGTTGGTCAGCTCTAGGTCGAAAGCCGACACCGTGGTCATCAGGCGCTGGTCCAGCCACTCCTGCTTCCAGCCCACTTCCAGCTGTTTGCCTTCGGAGGGCGGCGCGGCGCGGTCGCCCCAGATCAGCGTGCCCGAGTTGGCCTGGAACGAGCGTGCGTAGCTGGTGTACACCATGCTGCCCGGGCACACTTCCCAGCTCAGCGCGGCGCTGGGCTGGGTCTGGCTCAGGTCGGTGACGGGCGTGGTGTAGGCGTCTTTGAACTTGTCATGGCGCAGGCCCAGCAGCAGGCCGAAATCGCCCAGCACCATGCGGTCCTGCACGAACACGCCGGTGTTGCGGGCGTCGGAGGAGAGCTTGCCCACGCCGGTGGAGGCCACGGGTGGCACCAGGCCTGCGACGGGGTTGTAGAGATCGATGGCGCCCAGGTTGCCCGTGGTGCGCGCGCCATAGAAGCCCGCAATGGCGCGCCAGTCCAACCCCGCCAGCATCGTGTGTTTGACCGCGCCGGTTTGCAGCTGTGCGCGCAGTTCGGCCAGCGCGGTGTCCGACGTGTATTTTTGTCCCGGCGCCATCCAGTAGGTGCGCGCCACGCGGCCGTTGGTCACCGGGCCCATGGGCGACACGATGTTCACGTTGCGAAAGGTCTCGTTGCGCGACAGGTGCACGCGACCTTCCAGCTGGTCCGTCAAACGGTGCTGCAGCTCGGTGGAATAAAAGCGCAGATGGCCGTCGGTCTTCAACCAGGGCTCGCCGTAAAACGCGCCCACTGGCAGCACGTCGGCGCTGCGTGGATTCTTGGGGTCTGGCACCGCCAGACCGGAGGTGGAAGTGCCGTCGATGCTTTGGGTCTCCGCCTGCGCGCGCCAGACGGTGTCGGGCGTGATCTGCCACTCCAGGCTGCCTGCAATGCCTTGCTTGCGCGGGGTGTTGCCATCCACAAAACTGCCGCCCCGGCTGGCGCCGCCGTCGAGCCGGTAGCGCAGCGTGCCGTCGGCATTGAGCGGGCCAGTCAGGTCGAACTCGGCGCTGCGCCAGCCATGGCTGCCGGCGCCGATCTTCACGGTGCGCAGTGGGTCGGCCTGGGGCCGCTTGCTCACGTAGTTGACCAGGCCGCCAGGCGCGACCTGGCCGAACTCCAGCGCGGCGGGGCCCTTGATCACCTCGACACGTTCGATGTTGAACAGCGGCGGGTCCAGCAGGTGGACGAACTTGGCGCCATCGCGCAGGAAGTTGAAGGTGTTGTTGGCCCACAGCCCGCGGATGGAGAACTGCGAGTACGAGCCGTAGTACTCGCTGCGCGTGGAGATGCCCGAGGCATTGCGCAGCACGTCGCGCTCGGTGGTGGCCATCTGCTGCTCCAGCAGCGCGTTGTCGATCACGCTGACCGAGCGCGGCGTCTCCAGCACCGACAGGCCCAGGCGCGAGCTGCTTTGCGCGCGCCGTGCGGGCGTTGCGGCGGCGCCTGCCGTGGAGTCGATGACATCGACCTGGCGCAAGGAGGGAGCGGCTGTTGGAGCGTCTGCGGGTATGGGGGCCGGTGCGGGTGCTGTGCTGTTCTGCGCGAACGCGGTGCCGCACACAGCCAGCAGCGCGGCGTGCGCTACAGCGGTGCGCAAGAGATTGGGGTGAATCATGGCGCTATCGAATTAGTAGCTGTCAGCGCTTTTACATAAAGCGCTACAACCCGTTTTTAGTGATATGAATGCCAGCCGCCCGAGCGTGCCAAGGCAGTACCACGCGCCGCGAGAGGGCGGTGGTTTGTGCGGCTAGCGAATCGGCGGTGGCGGCAGCCGGGGCTCAGTGGGCCTTGGGCGGCTCGGGCAGGGCGGGCGACGCCATACCATCGGCCAGCACAAAGGTCAGCGTGGTCACGTAGCTGGCTTCGCCGTACTGCCCGCCCTGGGCTTCGCCGGGGGTCTTGTCGCTGTGCTTGACCTCGGCCACGTACTGGCCCTTCCAGGGGGTGACGAAGGTCACGGTGCCGTCTTCACCCGCCTCGGCTTCGCGCGTCCAGCCGGAGGGTGCTGCCAACTGCACCTTGGCCTTGGGCAGCGGCGCACCCTTGTAGACCACCTTCAGCTGACCGGGCTTGCCGGTGGGCACCAGGTCGAGCGGGGCGGTGGGCGCCACGGGCTGTGCCAGGCCGGCCACCCAGCGGGCCGAGGGCTGCCAGAACATCGCGGGCAGGTTGCGCTTGCTGCGGTCGATCAGCGGGTAGGTGGCGGCGGCGAACAGCGTGTCTGGCGTGCCGGTGGTGGTGTAGACAAAAGCGTCCTTGCCCAGCTGGCCTTCCGCGCGCTGGGTCGTGCCGCCCGTGCGTTGTTCCAGTGCGGGCACGCCCTTGAACTGGTCCAGCCGGCCGGGCGAGGTCTCGCGCAGGTTCTCGTTGAACTCGCCAAAGTGCAGGCGCGCCTGGCCCCCGGCGTTTTCGAGCCAGACCTGGTGGGCATGGGCGGTGCTCACCGCAGTGAGGGCGGCGCAGGCCAGCAGGGCGGCCAGCAGCGGGGCTTGGAGGCGTTGGTTCGAGGACATGGACGATTTCCTTTCGGTGGTTTCAGTAACAACAAAAACAGCGGAGCGCAGGGCCCCACACCCCTGGCGGTGCAGGGGTGATAAACACTCATTTTTTGATAGCTGCCTGCGCTTGTTGGATAAGCGCTGGGTGGCTTTTTTGACCTTAAATTGGGTCTGAACAGGGCCTGGGCGGCGTGGCGGCGGTGCCGATTTAGAAGTCCACGCCTACGCTCAGCGACAACGTGCGCGGTGCGCCCACCACCAGATAGCCCGAGCCGGGGTAGCCGCCCACCGAGGCCCAGTGGTTGCGGTTGGTCAGGTTGTCGATGCGGGCGCGCAGCGTGACGAGGCGGCCCTGCACTTCGGTGAGGTAGCGGGCTCCCACGTCGAGCCGGTTCCAGCCGGGCACGCGCAGGGTGTTGGTGGCGTTGGCATAGCTGGCGCCGGTGTGCACCCAGCGGCCATCCACGGCCAGGCCCGGCACGCCGGGCACGTCCCACTCTGCACCCAGGTTGGCCTGCAGCTTGGGCACACCGATGACGCGCTGGCCGTCGGTGGCGGCAGCGCCGGTGGTCAGCTGCTTGGCGTCCAGCCAGGTCAGCCCGCCCAGCACGCGCAGGCCCTTGGTGGCCTCGCCCTGCAGTGCCAATTCCACGCCCTGGTGGCGGTCTTTGCCGCTGGTGCTGAAGAGGTTGGCCGCGCTCAAAAACGCGCGGGGCTTGGTGGTGGAAAACAGCGCCACGCTGCCGCCCACGCGGCCCGCGTCAAACTTCACGCCCACTTCCTTTTGTTTGGAGACATAGGGCGCCAGCATCTCGCCCCGGTTGGCCGCCGTGCTGGGCGCGGTCTGGCCCTGGCTCAGGCCTTCCACATAGTTGGCATACACCGACAGGCCCTTGTCCACCTTGTAGATGGCCGCGAGCAGCGGGCTGGTGCGGCTCTGGTCATAGCGGTCGGTCTGCACGGCGGTGCCGTAGGCGTAGTTGGCGATTTCGATTTTCTGGTGGCGCAGGCCGGCCGTGAGCAGCAGGCGGCTGTCCAGCAGCTGCACCGTGTCGCCCAGCGCAAAGCTGGTCAGGCGGGTGCTGCCCGTGCGTTGCGGGTGGGCCAGGTCGCCGCCGAAGAGGGTGTCGGCGCTAAAAGTCGGCAGGCCGGTGGCCACGGGGTTGTAGAGGTTGGTCGCCTGGGTGTTGCGCCAGTCCATGGCATAGGCGTTTTTCTTGTCGGCGCTGAAGTGCGACGCCACCGCCACCCATTCGTGGCCCACGCTGCCGGTCTGCAGCTTGCCACGCAGGCCCAGCTCGCCGGTGTTCACGCTGTCCTTGCGGGTGTTGTCAAAGCGGTAGGTGGTGGCGGCGCCGCTGGCGGCGTTGGTCACCGTGAGGTTGGCCAGTGAATTGGCTTCTTCGCCACGGCGCGCGCCCGCCGCGGCCCAGGCCGTGGTGGTGGGCGACAGGTCCCACTCGCCGCGCAGCGTGCCGAAGGTGTCGCGTTCGTTCGAATAGCTCCAGGGCTGGGCAAAGTTGGCCTGGTTGTCGGGGGCACCCGGCACCGCCGTGACCGCAGCACCCAGCGTGACATTGGTGCGGGTGTTCTTGAGCTTGTGGTCTTGCCAGCCTATGTCGCCGGACAGGCGCACGTCGCGGCTGCGCCAGTCCAGGCCCACGGCCAGCAGGCCGAGCTGGACGTCTTCGCCATCGACCGCCGTCCCGCCGTTGCGGGCCGCCGCATTCACGCGGATGCCGGTGTTGCCATCCGGCCCAAAGCGGCGGGCAATGTCGGCCGCGATCTGTGTCTGGCCGCCGCTGGCCACGCCAAAGGTCACGCGGTTCAAGGGCTCGTTGGGCGCCCGCTTGGGCAGCAGGTTGATGCTGCCGCCCAGACCGCCGCCATTGGGGCTGGCGCCGTTCAAAAAGGCCGATGCGCCGCGCAGCACCTCCACGCGCTCGAACAGCTCGGTGGCAATGTATTGGCGCGGCAGCAGGCTGTACAGGCCGTTGTAGGCCGTGTCGTCCGAATCGAGGATGAAGCCCCGGATGAAGAACGCTTCCTGAAAATTGCCAAAGCCGCGTGCCACGCGCACCGTGGGGTCGTTTTGCAGTACATCGCCTACGCTGCGGGCATGGCGGTCCTGGATCAGTTCGTTGGTGTAGCTGGTGATGGAAAACGGCGTGTCCATCGCGTCCTTGGTGCCCAGGATGCCGGCACGCCCACCGCGCGCCACCTGGCCACCGGGGTAGGCGGGCGACAGGCCCTGCGCCGATGCATCGGCGCTGGCGTTGACCGTGACGGTGGACAGGGCCTTGCCCTCTGGCTCGGTGCCACTGGCCGCCGCTTGCGCCCAAGCGGCAGGCGCGGCCAGTGCGAAGAGCAACGCGGCGGCCAGGGCGGCCGGGGTCAGGGCAGGGGGGCGTGGGGAATGGGTGTTGCGCATGGCGTGGTGAAGGTGCTGGCGGTGTTCAGGGTGGCGTGGCTCTGGTGCCCGTTTCGGTTGTTTCGGTGTGGGGTTGGCCGTGGGCTCCCTGGGCGGCGGCCGCAGGCTGTGTGTGGGGCCAGCAGTGCCAGCCCATCACCGCCACCGGAATGCCCAGGCCCACCCACGACCACCAGTCGCCCCAGGTGTCGGATACGAGGGCGGTGATCAGGCCCGTGGTGGTGAGCACGCCCATCACGATGGGCCCGCCCCACAGCGACCAGAACGGGCTCGGCTTCATGCGCGGCCCTCCGTGTGGGGCAGCGGGCTGCCGGTGCGCGCTGCAGCTGTTGTCGGCAGGCTGGTGTGGCCTTGCACGGTGGCGGCCGCGGTGGTGGTGCTGGTAGTGGCGTTGCTGGTGCTGCCCGCCTGCACGCCCTTGCGCAGCCACAGGTACAGCCCGCTGCCCAGCACCACGATGGTGGCAATGTCGAGCAGCGCCCACAGGATCTTCATCGGCATGCCACCGTAGTCGCCAAAGTGCAGCGGCTGCGACACCAGCAGCGCCGTCAGGTACCACGGCAGCTGGGGCGACGCGGTGACCTGCGCTGTGCGCGCATCCATCAGCACGGGCTTGAGCAGGCGGGAGGTGAGCGGCTCGTTGCCGCGCATGAAAAACGTGTTGTGGTGCGGGCTGGAGAACGCCGTGCCCGGGAACGCAATGAACGACAGCTTGGTGCCCGGCGCCTGCGCCTGTGCGGCCTCCAGCGCCTGCTGCAGCGGGCCGCGCTCTGCGGCGGGCACGATGGGCTGGCCTTCATAGGGCTTGAGCAGCACCGAGAGCTGGTCGTACTGCCAGTATTTGATGAGCAGATCCGCCCATGTGTTGATCATGCCCGTGCCGCCCACTACAAACGCCCACACCAGCGTGACGATGCCCAGCAGGTTGTGCAGGTCCAGCCACTTCACGCGCGTGGATCGGTCACGCCGCACCTCGCCAAACGCGAGCTTGCGCATGAACGGCGCATACAACACCACCCCGGTGACGATGGCCACCAGCAGCAGCAAGCCCATGAAGCCCAGAAACAGCTTGCCCGGCAGGCCCGCGAACAGGTCCACATGCAGCTTGAACATCACGTACATGAAGCCCTCGTCAAAACGCGGCTGCGCCAGCACCTGGGCCGTGCGCGCATCCACCGCCACGGAGCGGAAATCATCGGTGGGCGCCGGTGTGGGCGTGAGCGTGACGAACCAGACGTTGTCATCGTCCTCCGCATGTGATGCGAACTGCACCACGCGCTCGGGGTGCAATGCGTGCGCGGTGGCCAGCACCTTGTCGAGGCTGGCGCGCGGTGTGCTGGCGGGCATGGCGGGCGCCTCGACCTCGGTACCCAGCAGGTGGCCTATTTCGTGGTGAAAGATCAGCGGCAGGCCCGTGAGGCACAACAGCAGCATGAAGACGGTGCACACCAGGCTGGACCACTTGTGGGTCCAGCTCCAGCGGCGCAGGGCGGTGGGGCTCAGCATGGTCCGGGGGTGGGGCGGCAGGGGCTGGGCTGGCGCACACCCACACGGCCTGCCCACAGTGCAGGGGCAGCAATGGCAGCAGCAGGAGGAGTGAAAAGGTGGTTCAAGCCAGACAACCCGAAAACATCGAAGGACGGTGGGTGCTGGCTGCAGCCTTAGAGCAGGTCTAAGGGGGAGGCTGTGGCTTGCGTATACCTAATTTTACATTGCAAATAGGAATTGTTTGTATTCGTAATGGTGGTCGGGTTGCGTGTGTTGGGAAAAAGCCCGATCCCGTGGTGCGGGGAATGGTCTTTTTGGGGCCGGGCATCGCGCGGAGCGCGCGTGGGGATCGGGGCAGAGGGCTTGTTGAAGAAACCCTTGGCAGTGGCGGCCGATGGTTTCCTGCTTGCAGATTCGCGCGCTGCATGGGGCCAAAGGCGGCGATGGCCATCGCATTCCCAGGCCGTATCGGTTCCATTCGTTCGGCCGGCGGGCAGCCCGCAAGTGGGCCCTCCAGCGCGCAACCAGCGCCCGCTTGCAGGCTATAGTCCCTTGGACCCAGCGTGCCGGTTTTGCAGGATCTTTGTGCCTGGGCATTGAATCAGTGCATTGGCTGCGAAGCCAGGCTGCGAGCCGCTTTCAGGAGAGTTCCGTGTCCACGATATCCCGCGCCGTTGAGCCTGTCGCGCACGCATCTGCGGTATGCATGGGTGCCTTGCGTCAAGCGCTGCACATGGCTGCCTTGCCAGGGCTCGCTGTTCTGGCCATTCTGTGTATGGGCAATGCATATGCCGCAGACGGAAATACATCTGCAGAGCAGAAGGCCAGGCTCGTAATAGCCCCCGAGTTTCGGCATCTCGACTTTGTCTTGGCCGCCGCAGAAGGCGACTTGAACGGCGACGGCGTTCCCGACCGGGCCATGCTGCTGATGGGGCGCAAAGGAGAAGGCCCGAAAGAGGAGCGGCTGTTCGTCCTGACCGGAAGGGCAGATGGCAGCTATCAGGTGCTCTCGGTGTCTGGCGAGTTCTGCCACCCCAGCAAGTTCTACAACCTGGACATTAAAAACAACGCGTTGTTCGTTCAGGCGGTCTACTACGCAGACGCCGCCCGGTTCTCGGGCTTCACGCTGCAGTTCCGCTACAACGCCAAGACCAAAGACCTGGAACACATCGGCGAGCAGCAGGACGACGAAGACTACTCCAGCAACTCCTCCTACCGAGTGAGCCTCAACTACCTGACCAACGCCGCCATTCATTCGCGGCGTGTTGGAAAGAAGTACAAGGAGGCGAGAGGCCGGATCACCGATGCTCCAGGCGTACTGCCTTTGAACGGGTTTGTCTGCGAAGGCTATGGCATGACGAGTTCTTCTGTGTACCTTGATGACAGTTTCAAGGTGCACAAGAAGGGCGGTACGCCGCCATGATGCGGAGCGGGTTTGTCGAAGTGGCTCGCAGCTTATTCGCGAATTACCGTGATTCAAACCCCTCCACGGCTTGAGCCGTCGATCCGAAAGTACCTTTTTCCACTCCTGAAGAATGACAGCTTCGTGGGCCCGGGCCGGGCATTTCGACGCATCGCCAATGACGCATTCATTGGGTGAACGTGCAAGGCTTTACCAGCACGCGTCGCCCTAGCCGATCCGCCCAGTCCTGAAAAGTAAGTGGCCGCCTCCATGAAAAAGCACGTTTCCGCAAGAAAGAGAGCATCGCTTCAGTTGCTGAACGCTGAACTGGTGCGACAGGCCATGCGTGGCATCTTTCCGCCGAGAAACGACTACGTGGAGGACATGGCGCTGTACGAGGACCTATTGCCAGAGCTACGCCGGTTTGGGATAGCAGACCGAGGAAGTCTCAAACGCCTGACGACCCGGCACCGCAGGTCGCTGCTGGCGGATGATCGCAGTCCGCTTGCCGCGTGGGAGCAGCGCCATTTCAGTGAGATGTTTGGAGCCGAATTCGTTTGTGATGCCGTTCGTCGGCACTACTGGTTTGCTTATCCGGCGCTGATTCGCAATGCGTTGCAGTCCGAGTTTGGCGAGATTGCTGCTGTGCGTGACGAAGATGTGGATGGGTAACCGTAGGTATTTGCCGCACACATCAACCACTTTCTTGCAATAGCGAACTATGAAAACCGTGTATTCAATCGCTGTTCACCAAATTTTCAGTCCCCAGAAGACGCTCTCTTCTCAAGCTTTAAATCGTATGGGTTGCATTCTTCATTTCGTGGGCCGCGAGGCTGATGTGGAAAGCCTCGTCGCGCTGAGTCCAATTGAACCGTGCAGCGTTTGGCGGCGCGGTGTGCCGCGCAGTTCCCGGCCGAACAGCCGTCCTGCAGTGACTTCCGGGTTGACCTTGGTGGTGAGTGACGCTGAATTTGAGGACCTGGAGCAGCAGCAGGCCGACGCAATTCAGTTCCTCCTTGCCCATTCAAGCGTCTTGAAGGCCATGAGCGAAGTCGCAGGCGTGGAGCACGCGACTTTGGACTTCGGGATTGCCATGCGGGATGTGGTCGTCCAGTCCGACCACTTCCCTACAGAACTGATTGCTGCGCTTGCGGCTGCGGGCTGCAGTATGGAACTGACCCAATTTCCGACAGGACGCAAGGCAAAGAACCTCAAGCGATATCGGAAGGCGTTGCGTGCCGGGCAACTTCGACGGTAGACGCCCACAGACTCAGTCGCGTCAATGAATTGCTATCAATTAAATAGCTGCTAGCGCTTATCTATAAGGCGCTAGCGGCCAAAAAAGATTGGAATCTAGTTGCTACACGTGCGTCCGTAGTCTTAGAACCGTGTCCGCAACGTCACCTGCACCGTACGCGGCGATCCCGGCAGGATCAGGTTGTCGTTGCTGCCGTGGCTGGACACGTAGTACTTGCGGTTGGCCAGGTTCTTGATGTTCACGTCCAAGTCCCACTGGCCCAGCGTGTACTGCAGCGCCGCATCGAGCGTGGTGTAGCCGGGCAGGGTCACCAGGTTGGTCAGCGAGGTGAAGCGCGCACCCACGTAGTTCACGCCGCCGCCCACGCGCAGGCCGTGGCCCAGGTCCTTCATGGCCCACAGGAACGCGGAGTTGCGCGGCGTGAGCGCAGCCACCTTGCCCTGCGCCGCGATGGCCGCCGTGGGCAGCTGCAGCGAGCCCGTGGTGGCTAGCGACCGGGTCATGCGGCCATCGAGCCACGCGTAGCCGGCGCTCACGTCCCAGCGGTCGGGCAGGCGGCCATTGGCGGTCAGCTCCAGGCCGTTGGTGCGCTGCGTGCCCACGTTGATCTGGCGCGAGGGGTTGGCCGGGTCGGTGTTCTTGATGTTGGTGCGTTCCAGGTTGAAGAGCGCGCCGGTGAAGTTCAGGCGGCCGTCCAGCACGTCGAGCTTCACGCCGATTTCCTTGTTCTCGGTGATCTCGGGCTCGGCGCCGGTGTTGTTGGCCGCCAGCGCAAAGGTCTCGGCCGAGGGCTGGAACGACTTGCTGTACGACACGTAGTACGACAGCGCATCGCTGGGCTGCCACACCAGGCCCGCGCGGGGGCTGAACTTCTTGTCGGTGCGCGACAGGCCCGTGAGCTTGCGGTCGAACGTGGTCTCCTGGCCGAACACGTCGTAGCGGGCGCCGACCAGCGCCTTCCACTGGGGTGCCAGCGTGATCTGGTTTTGCCAGTACAGCGCGGCGGTGTCCTGCGTGGTGTGGCTGGGGATGGCGCCGTCGGCCGCAAAGCTGGCGGCCGGGATGGCGGGGGCAGGGCGGTTGCCGGGGTTGAAGATCGGCACGCGGTCCGCGCCGCCCGAGACGGACTCGGCCCGCTTCTTCTGCTGTCCCAGCTCCACGCCCATCAGCCATTCCTGCTGGAAGCCGCCCAGCTGGTTGCGCCAGGTGACGTCGGTCTGGTTGAAGAAGCCCTTTTCGTCGCGCAGGATGAACGAGCGCGTGCGGCCCACGGTCAGGTTCACCGGGTCGGTGGTGCCGCCGGGCAGAGTGTTGTAGCGGTCCAGCGCGTAGTCGTACAGACGCGTGACGTTGCGCACCGACCAGTCGTCGTTGAAGCGGTGGTTCAGCGTGGCCGCGAACGACTGCATGGTGCTGGTGGTGGTGTCGTCACGCGCGGCATTGCTGGAGCCGTAGTAGGTGCTGGCGGGCACATTGACGGGGCGGCCGTTGAGCGCCGGAATGCCGAAGTCCGTCAGTCGCTTGTCGCGGGCGTTGGTGTACTGCAGCAGCAGGTCGGTCTGCGCGGCGAGCTTGAGCGCAAGCGACGGCGCGAAGTTGTGGCGCTTGACGAACTGCTGGTCGCGGTAGCTGCCCGAGTCTTCCACCGCGGCATTGATGCGGAAGGCCGCGGTGTCGCTGATGCCCACATTCACGTCGGCGGTGGCGCGGCGATAGTCATGGCTGCCCAGGCCCAGCGACGCCTCGCCCGAGGTCTCGCCAAACTTGGGCTTCTTGGTCACGCGGTTGATCAGGCCGCCCGACGATCCGCGCCCGTACAGCACGGCGGCGGGGCCCTTGAGCACTTCCACGCGCTCGATGTCGGCCAGGTCGCGGAAGTACAGCGCATCGTCGCGCACGCCGTCGACAAACTGGTCCGCAATGGCCGTGAAGCCGCGGATCACCACCTGGTCGCGTTGGCCGTCGCCGTGGCTCATGGCCACGCCGGGCACATTGCGCAGCACGTCTTCCATCGACCGTGCGCCCTGGTCGCGCATGAGCTGCTCGGGCACCACGTTCACGGCCTGGGGCACGTCGCGCAGCGGCGCGCTGCCCTTGGTGGCCGAGGTGCTGGCGGCGGGCGAATAGCCGTCGTCGCCCGTGGTGGACTGCACCGTGACCTCGCCCAGCGTCTGCGGTGCGGTGGCCTGTGGCGGGCTCTGCGCCCACGCAGCGCTGCAAAGCGCGGCGAGCAGGGCGGCCGACAGGGGCCTGAGCGGGTGGGACTGGCGGAATGCGTGCATGGTTTTTCCTTGGGTGTGTGCGCAGCGCAGGTGAAGACAACCCGCACTCCGGGCCTGGCGCGGGCCGGTGGTCGGCCCTGGCTGGGAGGTGTGCGAAGCGGTAAAGAGAAACGAATGCGGTCAGGCGGGACGGGAACAGGAGGCGGTGTGGCCCGGGTGTGCGCAGGGCTACCGTTGCGGCGCGGCCCCTTCAGGCCGCCAGCACGGCGCTGGGCGCCATCACCAGCCGCCAGCCCGCGCCAGCAGGCCGGCAGCCAGCGCGACGCCGGCCGCGACCGGCGCGCGCCGTGGCTGCCAGGTCACCATGGCCGTCACCGCCAAGGCCGCGACCGACAGGGTGACCGTCCAGGCCGTCACGCCCAGCGATGCGGGCACCTCGCCCGACGGCCGCGCCGCCAGCCACAGCGAGAGCGCCAGCACCAGCCAGCCGGCGCGGCGCAGGTGCAGGTGCATCTGGCGCCGCGCCGTGCCCTCGCGGCCCAGCGCGTCTTCGTGGTGGCGGTCCATGCCCAGCGCAATGGCCGACCATGCGGCAAAACACAGCAGAAAAGCGGACATGGATCAGGCTCCCGAAGTGGAGACGTCGGGCGTGGCCGACAGCGCAGGTGCAGCGGGCTGCGGGGCGGATGCGTTGGCGGCGGCGTGGCGCAGCGCCTGGGACACCGCGGCCTTGCCCTTGGGTATGCGCCCCGGGCGCAGCCGCCAGGACAGCCCGCACAGCAACAGACCCGTGGCCAGGAACGACAGGTCCATGCTGGCCCAGATCCATTCGCCCGCGGGCAGCGTGACGCCCAGGTGGGTGGTGGTGGTCAGCGCATTGATCAGAGGCAGGGCCGTCCATACGGCGCCCGCAGCGCCCAGCGGCACCGACCAGCCCATGCGGCTCGGTCGCACCACGGCACACGCCAGCGCCCACACCAGCGCGATGCCCCAGGCGCTGAAGAACCAGCCCAGCTCGGTGTCGGCCCGGCCCTCGATGCCCACCGGGATCAGGCGGTTGGAGGCCACGTACACGCCACAGGCCAGCGGCAGGCCCGCCAGCGTGGCGATGTTGATGGCGGCGACCAGACGCTCGCCAAAGGGTGCCTTGGTGCGCGCTGCAGAGGCGGCAGCGCCTTGGCGGCCGGCTTTGGTTTGCGACAGGGCGCTGCGCTTGACCGTCCACAGCACCATGCCCGTGGCGATCATCAAGCTGCCCAGCACGCCAAAGCCGAAGAGGGCCCAGCGCATGCCCACGTCGGCAAAGCGCGCCAGGTGCAGGCCGTACAGCACGCCATAGGTCTTGGCGGCCGGGCCGGTGGGGTCGGCCTGGTCCAGCCATTGGCCGGTGGTCGCGTCGAACAGCAGGCGCGGCGGGCGGTACTGCAAGCGGTCGCCCTCGTGGCGCGTGACCTCGACCACGGCGCGGCCCTTGGCATCGCGGCGGGCCTGCACGTTGCCGATGCGCCCGCCGTCCCAGCGGGTGCGGGCTTCATTCAGGATGGGCTGCAGCGCGATGGCGGGCAGGGGCTCCACCTTGTCGTTTGCGCCGCGGCGGGGGCGGCTCTCGGCCTTCTCGCCCTGCAGGTCGGCAAAGTACGCGTTGGAGTCCACGCCCTTTTCATTCTTGTACGTGGCGGCGATGCCGGCGGGCATGTACAGCGTGTGGAAGATCATCAGCCCGCTGAAGGTGATCATCAGATAGAACGGCAGCACCAGCACGCCGGTGACGTTGTGCGCATCCAGCCAGGCGCGCTGCCCGCCCTTGGTGGGGCGGAAGGTGAAGAAGTCCTTGAAGATGCGGCGGTGCGTGATCACACCGGTGATCAGCGCCACAAACATCAGCATCGTCGCCACACCCACCACCCAGCGGCCTTCGATGGTCCAGCGGCCCTTCTGGGCAGTGCGCAGCTCGAAGTGAAAGCGGTAGAAGAAGTCGCCGCCCATGGTCTGGCGTGCCTCGATGGGCTCTCCGGTCTGCGGGTTCATGCGTAGGGTTTCAAACCGGCCGTTGCCGGTGCCGCGCCACAGCAGGTTGACAGCAGGGTCGCGCTCGTCGGGCAGGTGCAGGATCCACTGCGTGACCTCGGGCGACTTGCGCACCAGGGCGTCCAGCGACTTCTGGGCCACCTGCGCATCCGCCACTTCGATGCTTGGCAGGCCGTGCATCTCAGGGCGCATCCACAGGTTGAACTCGTTCCTGAAGAACGACAGCGTGCCGGTGAGAAAGATCGCGAACAGCAGCCAGCCCAGGATCAGCCCGGCCCAGGTGTGCAGCCACGACATCGCCTGGCGGAAGCCCTCGCGGTCGGCGCTCTTGCGAGCGGTGGTGGTGTGTGCGGCGGTCATGGCGTGGCTCCCATCCATTGCGGCGCCATGGCGCAGGCGCCCAGCGCCAGGGCGGGCAGCAGCGTGCCACCCCAGGCGCCCCAGGCCGTGCGCGCATAAAACGCCCAGCCGGCGGCGATGGCATAGGCCAGCCAGGCCAGCATGGTGGCGGTCAGCACGGCCTCCACACGGGGCATGAACTGCGCCAGGCCCAGCGAAAAAGCCGCCGTGAACCCGGCGGCCAGCGCATAGCCGCCCGCGATGGCCGCCACGGAACGGGAGGTGACGCCCAAGCGGTAGCGCCAGTCCAAGCGAACGGCCTTCATGGCTGGGCTGTGGCGGCGCCAGAGGCGGCGCAGCAGTGAAAAAACGAGAGGAACAGAGACCCCGCAATGCAGGGGCTGGCGGTGCTGCGCAGCATCAGAGAGGCTCCAGGCAGGGTTGTCGTACGGCAAACGTACAAACGCTGGCTGCAGCGGCGGCGAGGCCCGGCTGACTGGCTGGCTAGGTGTGGAAGAAAATCACGGGATCGGGCGCAACGCCAATAGGGCTGCAAAGGGGTTGGCACCGGTCGTAAGAATGCATTCTACTTTTGTTGAGAAGCATTCGCATTCATTGGTGTGCAACTTGAGCTGTTTTGATGTGCATTTGCAACAGCTTGTGACGAGCAGTGCGGGGTGTCGCGGGCACAAAAAAACGGGCCGAAGCCCGTTTTTCTGATTTTTTCTTTGGTTTTTTCGTGGAGCGCTCTGAGAAATCAGTGCGGGTTCACTCTGCCTCGCCCATCTGGGATTGCAGGTAGTTCTGCAGGCCGACCTTGTCGATCAGGTCGATCTGGGTTTCGAGGAAGTCGATGTGCTCTTCGGTGTCGTCCAGGATCTTTTGCAGCAGATCCCGCGAGACATAGTCGCGCACCGTTTCGCAGTGGGCAATGCCTTCCTTGATGGTCGCCTGGGCACCTTGTTCGGAGCTCAGGTCGCAGGCCAGGATCTCTGGCACGTCTTCGCCGACCTGGAGCTTGGCCAGGTCCTGCAGGTTGGGCAGGCCGTCGAGCGTGAAGATGCGGTCCATGAGCCAGTCGGCATGCTTCATCTCGCCGATGGATTCCGAATACTCTTTCTTGGCCAGCTTGTCGAAGCCCCAGTGCTTGAGCATGCGGTAGTGCAGGAAGTACTGGTTGATGGCCGTGAGTTCGTTCTTGAGCTGGGCCTGCAGATGGCCAATGACTTGTGCGTCGCCTTTCATGGGGACTCCTTGTTTGTTCTGTGGATTCGGGCCCGATTGTCGTGACCTCGATCAATCACCGCAAGCCAAACCCCTGTTGAGTCGCTCTGTCTGCGTGTGATCCTGAGTTGTGTTCGCATCTGGACCTGCAAAAAAAGGGGCTGGCCGCCCATTGGCTGCCAGCCCCTTTTTTGGTGCGCGGTCAGCGCGCGTCAGGGAAGCTGGATCGCGACTTCCTTCTCGGCCCCGGTGGCGGTGGCCTTGCACACGGCATATACCGTCTGCGCACCGGTGCTGCCCAGCGACAGCGATTTGGTGTGCGTGAGGCCGTTGGCGCTGGCCGCAATGTCGTCATACAGCGCACCGTAGGCATTGCCTGTGCTCCACGATGCCCGGCAAGCCGCTGCCTGGTTGGTGGTCAGCACGTAGCTGGCGTTGTAGCCGGCGTGGGTGACCGAACCCACGGCAACCGTCAGGGGCTCGGTGGGTGGGGGCGTGCCCGGGGTGCCGGGCAGGCCGGTGGACTTGAGCGCGCCTGCCGGGATCTGCACCATGTACGCATCCACGTCGGTCGCGCTGCCCGTGTTCCAGTTGGAGTTGAACAGCACCTTGGTGAAGTCGCGGTTGACGGATGCGTGTGGTTCCGACCAGTACTCGTTGGAGGTCACGCGCGTGAACGCCAGGGTGTGGACCTGCGGGTTGGCCTTGAGCTCCACGGCCATGAGCTTGCGGTGGAACCACTGGCGGTTCACGGTGTCGGCGTAGGTGCTCAACAGTACCCACCCCGGCTTGTTGAAGCCCTTGCCCGACAGGTGCAGCGCCGTGGTCGATCCGTTCAGGTAGCTGGGCAGCAGGAAGGTGCGCACGCCGGTGCGCAGGTTGACCAGGAAGATGTCGCCCACGTTGGCCTGGTAGTCCACCGACACATACACATCGTCGCCATTGGCATCGATCGCCAGGTCCGAGTGCTCGGACTTGTGCAGCAGCTTCTTGGACTGGCTGAAGTCGCGCGAGTACGCCACGGTGCCGCTGGCATCGTCACCCGAGACCACGCAGTAGTTGCCGCTCGGGCTCATGCTCACGTGGTCGGGGCGCACGCCGTTGGTGTTCTTGGTGCCGACGATGGTGTCGGTGTCGCGGTCCCAGGTGATCACGCCCAGGCTGTTCCAGTTGGCGTCGTCCACCATCAGGCACCAGTAGCGGCCGTCCTTGGACGGTGAGCCTTCAGAGCGGGTCCATGCCGCGTTGGCGCCGGGCCAGCGGGTTTTCAGGCGCGCAGACAGGTTGGTGACCACGCGCGTGGCACCGGTGGCGGTGTTGAGCTCGTGAATCTGCATGCCCACGCCGTTGGTGGGCAGGTAGTACAGCAGATCGGGGTTGCTCGCGTGCCACTGTGGCTCGGCATCGGCTGCCAGGTAGGGCAGCACCTTCAGCCGCGCGTGCGTGTGTGCGTCGTACAGATGCCAGTGGCCGTCGAGCGCATAGATCAGGTGGCGGGTGCTGTCTGCGTTGAAGGCCTGGCGGCGCGCGTAGTCGTTGCGCGCAAAGGTCGCCACGCCATCGGCCGCGTGGTTGGTGGCGCGCGTAAAGCAGGTCCCGTAGTCGGGTTCTGCCAGCACGGCGCCCTTGGCAGGCTTGGCCAGTGTGGCCGCGGTCACCAGGGTGCGTGCGGTGCTCAATGCAAAGCCGGGGCGCGCTTCGTAAAAGGCCTTGCAACCGGGGCTCAGGGTGGACGCGATCACGGTGCTGCCAGGGGCGGTAAAGCGCAGTGCGCCGTTCCACAGCACGGAGCGCTGGCCGGGGATCACGTCCAGCCCGTCAAACGCCTTGTCGCCGATGCCACGGTCCAGGGTCACGCCCTCGGCGGTGGCGGCGACGGTGGTGCCGTTGACGGTGATGGACTCCACGTACAGGTTGCGGTCTTCGCCGTTGGCGTTGGCGTCATTGGTGAACACCACGTCCACCTTGTCGCCGCCCGCAATCGAAGGCACCGAGAAACTGTAGTTCTGGTAGCTGGTCTCGCGAACCTCGGTGTCTGCCACGGCAATGCCGTTGACGCGCAACTGCATGAGCGCGCCCGCATTGGCCAACAGGCTGGCGCGGGCACGCACCACCAGGTTCGCGGCGTCGGCCTTGCTTGTATTGGTGGATTCTTTGCTGGCGGCTGTGGTCGCCGTTTCACTGCCTCCGCCCCCGCAGGCGGTCAGTGCCAGTACGGCCATCCCGCTGGCAACCGCATGGGTTAAAGATCTGGTGCTCATGGAAACTACCCTCTCGTTCAGTTGATGACATCTGCAGCCATGGCGACGCCTGTGGGTCAGGTTACCGGCATGGTTCTGTAAAAAGCGGAAAGGGCGGCACCCACGGCTCATTTGGTTTCAATCAGAAACACAATGGTGGATTGGCGGGGGGGCGTGGCCGTTGGCGGTGCCCCACCCTGGGCACTGAGCGGGCGACAAAAAAGAAAGCCCTGGGTATTGCTACCCAGGGCCTGGAAAAACTGCGGCCTGCGCCGCACGGCGGATTTCGGTTTTACAGCGCCTTGGCCGATGCACCTGGCTGGGCGGCGTGGGCAGTCATGGTTTGCTGGTCACGCCAGTGCGCCACGCCCAGCCATACGGTGGGCACCAGCACCAGGGCCAGCGAGATGGCCTGGGCAATGGTTCCTTCGGCCAGGTCTTCCGTGGCCGCATGCCAGTAGGCGTTGTCGATGCCGGGCAGTACGCCGCCTTCCGTGAACTCGTGGAACGCGTAGACCACCAGCTGCACGGCAAACACCGCCATGAACCATGAGGTGACGCGGAAGAACCGCGAGAGGTTCACTGCGCGGCCGTAGCGCGTCCAGGCCCAGGCAATGGCAATGGCCAGCGCCAGGCCTGCCAGGCCGCCCCAGGCCATGTAAGCCAGCTCCGCGCTGCGTGCCAGGGCGGCGAGCATGGTGGCGGTTTCCACGCCTTCGCGGCCCACCATGAACAGGGCAAACAAGAACACGGCCATCCAGGCGCGCGGGCCCTCCAGCACGCTGGCGTGGTCCATGCGCTGGGCGATCTCCTGGCCCATGCCTTTTCCCGCGCTGCGCATGTGCACCACACACCAGGCCACGGTGGCAGCCGCCACCAGCGCCATGCAGCCCTCGGCTGCGGGCGACAACGCGCCCACCTGCGACAGCACCCAGCCCAGCACCAGCGAGAGCAGGGCGGCCACGCCCACGCCTGCGCGCAGCGGCAGCAGCAGGTGCAAGCGCCCGGTCTTGCGCAGGTACAGGGTGGCAATCGCCACCACCAGCAGGGCTTCCAGCCCTTCGCGGAAACAGATCAGCAGTGTTTGGAACATGGTGAAGTCAGGTCTTGCTATAAATTAATGAGCTGCTTGCGCTTATTTTTAAAGCGCTACAGGCCTTTTTGACCAATATTTTGAGAATGGCGTAAGTGCACGGCCTTCCCGCTGCAATGCGCTGCCCGAGCGGCTTTGCTGCAGTGCGGCAGATGATATGACTAAATACGAATCAGTTGTATTTGAATGTTTGACATGCCACAAGGGTTGGCTGTATCGGCGTGCTTGCCTTGCAGGCTGCCAACGCTGGTTTCTGGGGTTGAAAGGGGCAAAATGCCGATCCCCGGACTGAGGGTAGGGTGTCACTGTATAGTCACAGGCAATTGATTCAATCAAATCAATTAATTGGATTGATGGTCTCGAAAGGCCTAGACTTCAGTCCTGTTCAGTCAACCAACCACTAAGGAAACAGCAATGTCCCTGATCAATACGCAAGTTCAGCCCTTCAAGACCACCGCTTTCGTCAACCGTGACGGCAAGGGTGAATTCATCGAAGTGACCGAGCAGTCCCTCAAGGGCAAGTGGTCCGTGCTGATCTTCATGCCCGCAGCTTTCACCTTCAACTGCCCCACCGAAATCGAAGACGCTGCCGACAACTACGCTGCTTTCCAGGCTGCCGGTGCAGAGGTCTACATCGTGACCACCGACACGCACTTCTCGCACAAGGTCTGGCACGAAACCTCGGACGCCGTGGGCAAGGCCAAATTCCCCCTGGTCGGCGACCCAACGCACCAGCTGACCAATGCTTTCGGCGTGCACATTGCTGAAGAAGGCCTGGCACTGCGCGGCACGTTCGTGATCAACCCCGATGGCGTGATCAAGACCCTGGAAATCCACTCCAACGAAATCGCCCGCGACGTGTCGGAAACCCTGCGCAAGCTCAAGGCTGCCCAGTTCACCGCCGCCAACCCTGGCCAAGTCTGCCCCGCCAAGTGGAAGGAAGGCGCCAAGACGCTGACGCCTTCGCTGGACCTGGTTGGCAAGATTTAAGTTTTCTTATCTCGGCCCCTAAAGCCGGACAGCGTCATGGCGCCTGTGCGCCATGCCGTCCGGCTTTTTTACGCCCGGAGTTTGACCCGCAGGCTTGATACAAACCACGCTTGCCATCACGCTCCCCACATACAACTCCAAATTCAAAGGACACCACCATGCTCGACGAACAACTCAAGACCCAACTCGCCGCCTACCTGGAGCGCGTGCAGCAGCCGTTTGAGCTGGTGGCTTCCCTGGACGACAGCGAGACGGCGCGCGACATGCGCGAGCTGCTGACGACCATTCAATCGCTGCGCAGCGACAAGATCACCCTGCGCACCGATGGCAACGATGCGCGCAAGCCTTCGTTCAGCCTGCAGCGCGTCGGCGCTACCAACTCCTTGCGCTTTGCGGGCCTGCCTCTGGGCCACGAGTTCACCTCGCTGGTGCTGGCCCTGCTGTGGACCGGCGGCCACCCGCCCAAGGTCGAGCAGGACGTGATCGATTCGATCAAGGCGCTGGACGGAGACTTCAACTTCGAGGTCTACATGAGCCTGACCTGCCACAACTGCCCGGACGTGGTGCAGGCGCTGTCGCTCATGGCCATCGTCAACCCCCACATCAAGACCACTGTGATCGAAGGCGGCGCCTTCCAGCAGGAAGTGACCGACCGGGAAATCATGGCCGTGCCCATGGTGTTTTTGAACGGCCAGGTCTTCGGCTCGGGCCGCATGACCATCGAAGAAATCGTGGCCAAGCTCGATACCGGCGCCGCCGCCCGTGACGCGGCCAAGCTGTCGGCCAAGGCACCTTACGACGTGCTCATCGTCGGCGGTGGCCCCGCTGGCGCCGCAGCCGCCGTGTACGCTGCCCGCAAAGGCATCCGCACCGGCGTGGCGGCCGAGCGTTTTGGCGGCCAGGTCAACGACACGCTCGCCATCGAGAACTACATCTCCGTGCTCGAAACCGACGGACCCAAGTTCGCCGCAGCGCTCGAAGCCCACACCCGCGCCTACGACGTGGACATCATGAACCTGCAGCGCGCCGACCGGCTGATCCCAGCAGCCCAGCCCGGCGGCCTGATCGGGGTGCAACTGGCCAACGGCGCCACGCTGCAGTCCAAGACCGTCATCCTGTCCACCGGCGCGCGCTGGCGCAACGTCAACGTGCCCGGCGAAGCCGAGTACAAGAACAAGGGCGTGGCCTATTGCCCGCACTGCGATGGCCCGCTGTTCAAGGGCAAGCGCACGGCGGTGATCGGTGGCGGCAACTCGGGTGTCGAGGCCGCCATCGACCTGGCCGGCATCGTGGCCCATGTCACGCTGGTGGAGTTTGCCGACCAGCTCAAGGCCGACGCCGTGCTGGTCAACAAGCTGAAAAGCCTGCCCAACGTGACCATCCACACCAACGCGCAGACCACCGAGATCACCGGTGCTGACGGCAAGGTCAACGGCCTCAAGTACAAGGACCGCGCCACCAACGTGGAGCACCTCGTGCCGCTTGAAGGCGTGTTTGTGCAGATCGGGCTCGTGCCCAACACCGAATGGCTCAAGGGCACGGTGGAGCTGTCGAAGTTCGGCGAGGTCATCGTCGACTCGCACGGCCGCACCAACATCCCCGGCGTGTTCGCGGCGGGCGACTGCACCACCGTGCCGTTCAAGCAGATCGTGATCGCGGCGGGCGACGGATCGAAGGCCGCGCTGAGCGCGTTTGACCACCTGATCCGCATGCCCGTGGTGGCGGCTGCACCTGCGGGGGCTCCGGCCGCCGAGCCTGTGGCAGAAGTTGCCTAATTTTTAGGTGAAAATGGCCGCTATCGCCTGATGGTAAAGCGCTGGTAGCTATCAAAATAAGAGCGACTGGTTGTCTTGTGCAGCCGGTCGCTTTTGTTTGGACCGTAGGGCGCCACCGAGCTTGTGCTCTATTGCGATTTGCTCGACGGTTGAGATTCCGTTCTGGGCACTCCGCAGTCCTTCATTCGTGCGAGAAGCCGTCGCCCTTGGCCCGTGGCCAACGCGCGACCGCTTGAGGTGTCGCGCTTCCTAGAACGCACATGTCCAACGCCAATCCAGACGTCGCATGGCAAGACTTTCACCGTCATCTCGGCACGCTTCAGGACCCCGGGCGGGCGTCGCGCCGGAGTGACTGAGGCGGCTTGCCGAAGCCCCGCATGAACGCCTCGCGAAGATGGCGCCGATCGCGAAAGCCCGTTTCGCGTGCAACCACCTCCAGCGGATGGCGGCTGCGCTCGATCATCAAGCGCGCTGCCTCCACGCGCAGACGCTCTACCGCCCTGGCTGGCGACTGGCCGGTCTCGGCCGTGAACACACGGCTGAACTGGCGCGGGCTGAGGTTTGCGGCCGCAGCGAGTTCTTCCACGTTCAGCGACTGCGCCAGATGGCTGCGGGCATGCTCCAGCGCCCGCGCGATGCGGTCCGAGCGTGGTGCGAGATTCAGTATCTCCGAATGCTGGGACTGGCCGCCCGAGCGGCGCTGGTGCATGACCAGCCGGTGCGCCACCGCTCGCGCCACGTCGTCGCCCAGGTCCTTCTCGACGAGGCCCAGCGCAAGATCCAGCTCCGCCGTCATGCCGGCCGAGGTCCAGATCGGGTCATCGGCGATGAAGATGCGGTCCGGCTCGACCTGGATATCAGGATGGCGCTGCTGCAGTGCGTCTGCATAAGCCCAGTGTGTCGTGGCGCGTCGCCCTGTTAGCAAGCCCGCCTCGGCCAGCACGAAGGCTCCAGTGCACAGCCCCACGGTCCGACGCGCCCGAGCGCTGCACTTTCGCAGCGCATGCAGGAGGTCGGACGGCGAGGGCGTGGCCAACGGGTCGAGCACGCCGACCACCATCCAGGTGTCGGCCGTGCTGCGTGCGGTGAAGGGACGCGTCTGCAGGGCCATGCCCAGCGATGCCTTCACGCTGCCGCCGGGCATCGAGTGACAAGCCAGCTCGTAGAAGGGTTCGCCCGCCACAACGTTGGCGAACTCGAACACCGCCTGCGTGGCCAGCGCCATCACCTGAAAGCCGGCCGGCAGGACGTAGCCGATTTTGTGCATTTTTTCCTCCGAAGCTGATGGCATAAAACGTGACTATAAGCGTCATTTACGCCAGACACCAGACGGCACAAAATTCGCTCCATCGCAACCACAAACGGATTACCACCATGACGCAGACGAACCTGGGCACCGCCCTCATCACCGGAGCCTCCTCCGGCATCGGGGCCCTCTACGCCGACCGCCTGGCGCAGCGCGGCTACGACCTCATCCTCGTTGCCCGCAACCGCGAGCGTTTGAACCCGTTGGCCGCGGAGATCAGCAGCCGCCACGGACGCGCAGTGGAGGTCTTCCCCGCCGACCTGAACGATCCGGTGGCGCTGCGCAGCGTGGAGGACAAGCTCAAGCGCGATGCCAGCATCACCCTGCTGGTCAACAACGCCGGCATGGGCACGCACACATCGCTGCTGGAGAGCGACGTGGACCAGATGGCGCGCATGATCGACCTCAACATCACGGCGCTCACCCGGCTGAGCTACGCGGCGGTGCCCGGCTTCGTGGCACGCGGCAACGGTGCGTTGATCAACATCGCCTCTGTCGCGGCCGTCTCGCCAGAAGCCTTGAATGGCGTGTATGGCGGCAGCAAGGCTTTCGTGTTGGCCTTCAGCCAATCGCTGCAGCACGAACTGGCCGGCAAGGGTGTGCGGGTGCAAGCCGTGCTGCCGGGTGCGACGGCCACCGAGTTCTGGGCACGCGGCGGCCTTCCGGTGGAGCACCTGCCGGCGCAGATCGTGATGCGTGCCGAAGACCTGGTGGATGCCGCCTTGCAGGGCTTCGAGCGCGGCGAGTCGGTGACGCTTCCTGCGCTGCATGACGGTGCCCTCTGGGATGCCTTTGAGGGCGCGCGCAAGTCGATGGCGCCCCACCTGTCAAGCAACGAAGTGGCGCCGCGCTACCAGCCCTTGCGCTGAGTGAAGGCGCATTGATTGCGCCAGTAAGTATCCATCCATGGCCCCTGGGCCACGTCCCCCCAAATTCAAGGAAACCCACCGTGCCAACAACCCGCAATGATCCACTGTCCGACATCAAGATCCCCGGGACCGAGGAACACTTTCTCGATCCGCTCAG
The DNA here is from genome assembly GCF_001428965.1 of Acidovorax sp. Root275. Taxonomy (NCBI): domain Bacteria; kingdom Pseudomonadati; phylum Pseudomonadota; class Betaproteobacteria; order Burkholderiales; family Comamonadaceae; genus Acidovorax; species Acidovorax sp. Root275. The sequence continues at coordinate 1,034,315 of NZ_LMJH01000008.1, forward strand.
CTCAAAGAAGGGAGGCCTGGGGCGATTGCGCTATCTCTCGGGCGGAAAGGGGCCAGCGTTGGTCCTGCTGCACACCGTGCGTACCCAGGCCGAGCACTTCCGTCACCTCATCCCGCTGGTCCAGGAGCGGTACACGGTATACGCCCTCGATCTGCCTGGAATGGGCTACTCGCAGATCGTGCCGGGCGCCTCCTATGAGGAGCCGGCCATGCGCGAGGCGGTCAAGAGCCTCATCACCCGACTCGACTTGCGCGACGTCACGCTGCTTGGCGAATCGATGGGCGCCACGCTCGCCCTCACCACCGCGGCCGATCTGCCCGAGAGAGTGCGGCGGGTCGTGGCGATCAATGCCTATGACTACGCGGGCGGCATCAAGCGGTCCAGCCTGCTGGCCCGGTTCGTCGTGACCGGCGCGCTTGCGCCGGGTATCGGCGAGACCATCGCGAGCGTCCAACCCAAGCCGATCGTGGGAGCCGTGCTCCGTGGAGGTCTCGGCGACACGGCCGCCCTACGCGATGACTACCTTGATGAACTGTTGAAGGTCGGAAGTCGGCCCGGCTATCCTGTCGTCGCCCGCGCGGTGTACGGCAACCTGCCCAGCCTCATCGCGGCCCGCGCCCGCTACCCCGAGGTCAGCGCACCCGTTCACCTCATCTACGGAGAGACGGATTGGTCCAGACCCTCGGACCGGCAAGCCAACAAGCAGCTCCTCCCAGCGGCCGAGTTTGTCCAGGTGCCTGGCGCCGGCCACTTCATCGTCCTCGAGCGGCCGGACGTGGCTGCCAAGGTGTTGAACGACGCGATGCGAATCGCGAGCGTTCCGAAAGCCGCGGCCTGATGCCGCTCGACGCGAATCCCTTCTGATCTTCGATCAACCTGCAACAACCTGAGGAGCTCTTATGCCTACCCCTGACATCGTTCTCTGCTCGCCGGTCCGAACACCCATCGGAAGCTATGGCGGCTCGCTCAAGGAAACGTCCGCGTCCGCACTGGGTGCCGCGGTGATTCGCGAGGCGATTCATCGCTCCGGTCTGGCCGCGGAAGCGGTCGACACCGTGGTGATGGGACACGTGATACAGGCCGGCGCGCGGATGAATCCGGCACGACAAGCTGCCATCGGCGGCGGACTGCCTGTGCAGGTGCCCGCCCTGACGGTGAATCGGGTGTGCGGATCGGGTGCACAAGCGATCGCAACGGCGGCACTCGAGATCGCGGCGGGTTATGCCTCGGCTGCGGTTGCCGGCGGCATGGAGAACATGGACCAGGCCCCCTATCTGGTGCCCGGCGCGCGCTGGGGACAACGCATGGGAGACGCCCCGATGCTGGACAGCATGCTGCGGGATGGTCTCCATGATGCGTTCAGCGGTCAACACTCAGGCTGGCATACCGAGGATCTCGTCGCTCGGTACGGCATCACGCGCGAGGACCAGGATCGCTGGGCCGCGCGTTCACAGCAACGGTTCAGTGCGGCTCAGGCTGCCGGCAAGTTCGCGGAAGAGATCGTCGCCATCGAACTCTCCAGCCGCAAGGGACCGGTGAGCTTCTCCAGGGACGAAGCCCATCGGCCCGACACCACGGTCGAATCTCTGGCCAAGCTCAAGCCAGCGTTTCGAAAGGACGGCACGATCACTGCCGGCAACGCGCCAGGGCTTAATAGCGGCGCAGCGGCGATGATCGTTGCGGAGCGAGGTTTTGCGGAGAAACACGGGCTGAAGCCATGGGCGCGCCTGGTCTCGCACGGTGTCGCGGCGGTTGAGCCGGGCATGTTCGGTATCGGGCCGGTGCCAGCGGTCAAACTGGCTCTGGAGCGCGCCGGCTGGAAGCATACAGACATCCAACGCATCGAGATCAACGAGGCATTCGCTGCGATCACGCTGGCCTGCCTGCGTGAGCTGGACCTGCCGGAAGACATCGTCAACGTCGAGGGCGGCGCCATCGCCCACGGCCACGCCATCGGCGCAACGGGCGCCGTGCTGACCACGCGCTTGCTGCATTCGATGCGACGCGACGGCTTGAAGCGGGGCATCGTGACCCTGTGCATCGGCGGCGGTCAGGGCATCGCGCTGGCGCTCGAAATGCTCTGATGGAAAGATTGGCAATAGGCCTGTACTACCTGGGCCCTTGCAAATTAGTTACGTATTGAGAACTATTCTCATATAATTGACCGCATCAGCCAGCCACAACGGCCCTTTCTTCTGCCCGCAGAAGCCAGGGCCGTCTGCATGGAGCCAGCTCTGTATTCGTTGTCGTTTCAGAGAAGGATCTCCGTCCGTGGCGCAGCCATTCCATTCCCCTCCGTTTTCCTCCCGGCGCGCCCTGGCGCAGCCATCCAATCCTTCGCCGCAAAGCCACCTGCGGCCTTTGGCCTGGCTGGTGGCCTGTGCATGCGCTGCCATCGGCAGCGCGCATGCGCAGGATGTGGCGCAGCTCGTGGCCGCCGGCCCGGCGCTCAAGGAGGTCGTCATCAGCGGCTCGCGCAGCGAGCAGGACCGCGACGAGTTGCCCATGAGCATCGACGTGATCAACGCCCAGGCCATCGAAGAAGGCCAGGTGCGCGACATCCGCGATGTGGCGCGCGAGCTGCCCAACGTGTCCGTCACCCGCTCGCCCGCGCGCTTCACGCTGGCCAGCGGCTCCACGGGGCGCGAGCAGAACGCCGGCTTCAACATCCGCGGCCTGGACGGCAACCGCGTGCTGATGATGGTGGACGGCATCCGCCTGCCGCGCAGCTACGTCTTCAGCGCCAATGCGTTCGGGCGCGACTACCTGGACATCGGCCTGCTGCAGCGCATCGAGGTCGTGCGCGGCGCCACGTCGGCGCTGTACGGCTCCGACGGCATGGCGGGCCTGGTCAACTTCATCACGGCGGACCCATCGGCATTTCTGGACGGCGACAAGCGCATCGGTGGCCGGGTCAGCCTGGGCTACGACGGCGACGACCACGGCAAGCGCGTGGGGGCCACGCTGGCAGGCAAGGCGGGCGACACGGTGCAGTGGCTGCTGGGCGGCAACGTCACGCGTGCCAGCGAGCTCGACAACATGGGCACCAACAGCGCGGCCAATGCCGACCGCACCCGCCCCAATCCGCAAAAGGACAAGAGCGGCGCGCTGCTGGGCAAGGTCATCCTCACGCCCGGCGGCGGCCAGCGCCATGTGTTCACGCTGGAGCATGTGGACAAGACCTCCGACTACGAGCTGCTGACCGCGCGCTCCAAGCCGCCGCTGGTCGCCACGTCCGTGCTGGCCTCCACCTCGTTCACCGACATGCAGCGCAGCCGCGCGACATGGGAGGGCTCGTGGCGCGTGAACTCGGCGTTGGCCGACGACGTGAAGGCGACGCTGAGCTTTCAGGATTCCCACTCGCGCGAGTACGTCACCGAAGACCGCAACACCGCTGCCGACCGCGTGCGCGACGTGACCTACGACGAGCGCACCTGGCAGGCCAACCTGCAGGGCAGCAAGGTGCTGCGCTCGGGCCCGGGCGGCCTGGTGCAGAAGATCACCTACGGTTTTGACTACACGTCCGCCAAGGTCGATAACCTGCAGACCGGCGTGACCCCGCCCGTGGGCGAGACCTTCCCGCTCAAGCGCTTTCCGGACACCACCGAGACCAGCGCCGCCCTGTACGTGCAGGACGAGTTCGTGACCGGCCCCTGGAGCATCACGCCCGGCGTGCGCTTCGACACCTTCCGCATCAAGGCCGACCAGGCGGGCTTCGGCGCGCAGGCCGTGTCCCTGTCGGGCAACGCCACCTCGCCCAAGCTCGGTGTGCTGTACCGCGCCAGCGAGCAGTGGAGCGTATTCGGCAACTACGCGGCGGGCTTCCGGGCGCCCAACGCGGGGCAGGTGAATGCCTTCTTCGAGAACCCGGTCAGCAACTACCGCACGGTGCCCAACGCCAACCTCAAGCCCGAAAAGAGCCAGAACTTCGAGCTGGGCGTGCGCGGCCGGCTGGACGCACTGTCGGTCGAAGCTGCAGCGTTCACGGGCCGCTACAAGGACTTCATCGAAGACCTGCGCCAGGTGGGTGGCACCGGTGCGCCGGGCAACCCGCTGGTGTTCCAGTCGGTCAACATCGGCCGCGTCAAGCTCAACGGCTTCGAGGTCAAGGGCGACATGCGCTGGGGCCAGTGGGCCGGTGGGCAATGGACATCGCCGTTCAGCTACGGCCAGACGCGCGGCCGTGACACCGCCACCGGCAGGCCGGTGAACACGGTGGACCCATCGCGCCTGTCGGCCGGCCTGCGCTACGACACCGGCAGCTGGATGGCGCGCCTGGATGCCACCCACGCTGCCGCCAAGAAGCCCAGCGACGTGGCTTTGGCCACGGGCAGCACGCAGTACCTCACGCCGTCGTACACGGTGCTCGACCTGTCGGGCCAGTGGCGCATCCGCAAGGACCTGCGCCTGAACCTCGGCATCTACAACCTGACCGACAAGAAGCACTGGCGCTGGGCCGACGTGCGCGGCCTGGCCGCCAACGCCAACTTCATCGACGCCTACAGCCAGCCCGGCCGCTCCGTGCGGGTGTCGCTGGTGGCCGATTTCTGAGTTCCGCTTTCATCCCCAGGCACCCACCCCAGGAGACCACCATGAGCCACGCTCCCGACCGGCCCGATGCCGGCAGCCACACCGATGAGGAATACAGCCTGCCCTGCGCCGAGGCGCTGCTGGCCGGCACGCTCGCCCTGATGACGGGCTACGTGCAGGCCTGTTGCGACAGCCACCGCGACGCCATGGGCCGCAAGATATCGGCCAACCTGCAGCTGCTGGCCGACGCCGACGGCTTCACCGCCCACTTCCGCACGGTGGTCTGGAGCCTGCAAGGCCGTTGGGAAGAGCAGTGCAAGGCCCGCCAGGACACCGCTGCCAGCGCCGCCATGGTGGCTGCCGAGCAGCGCCGCGTGCTGTGGCACACCGCGCCGGAGGCCATGCAATGATCGCCGCCGTGACGACCACGCAAGGCGTTGGGGCAGCCGCTGCGCCGATTGCTGCGCCGGACATTCGCACGCAGTTTGCTGCCGCACGCGCAGCGGGTAAACGCGCCAAGGACGCGGCTGAGAGCCTGGGGCTGTCGGAAGGCGCCGCAGTGGCAGCCCACGCGGGTGAGCACGCGCACCCGCTCAAAGCCGTGCCGCTGCAGGGCTCGTGGTTGCACCTTCTGCAGGCGCTCGAGGCCTGCGGCCCGCTGATGGCGCTGACGCGCAACGAAGGCACGGTGCACGAGAAGACCGGCGTGTACGCGCATGTGTCGGCTACCGGACCAGTGGGCATCGCGTTGGGTGAAGACATCGACCTGCGCCTTTTCTTTGCACAGTGGCACGCGGGCTTTGCGGTGACCGAGCTGGCCAACGACCCCGCCAAGCCGCCATCGCGCAGCCTGCAGTTCTACAACGCGCAGGGCCGTGCGGTGCACAAGATTTTTACGCGCGACGCGACCGACCTGGACGCGTTCGACGCGGTGGTGAGCCGCTTCGCGCAGCCGAGTGCGGGCTACGTGTTCGGCACAGCGCCAACGCCTGCGGCCGTGCTGCCTGACGCAGACATCGACGCCGACGGCCTGCGCGCGGCCTGGGCCGCTATGAAGGACACGCACGAGTTCTTCGGCATCACCAAGAAGTTCGGCGTGGAGCGCCAGCAGAGCTTTCGGCTGGTCGAAGGCCAGTTCGCCTGGCGTGCCATGCCCCAGGCCGTGCCGCGCCTGCTGGACGAGGCCGCGGTGGACGGCCTGCCCATCATGGTGTTCGTGGGCAGCGGCGGCTGCATCCAGATCCACACCGGGCCGGTGCGAAACATCCAGCCGCTCGATACGCCGAACGCGCAGTGGATCAACGTGCTGGACGCGGGCTTCAACCTGCACCTGCGCACCGACATGGTGGCCAGCGTGTGGGTGGTTGAAAAACCCACGGCCGATGGCGTCGTCACCTCGGTCGAGGCGTTCGACCATGCGGGCGAGCTGATGGCCATGTTCTTCGGTGCGCGCAAGCCCGGCAAGCCCGAGCTGCAAGGCTGGCGCGACCTGGTGGCGCGGCTGCCGCAGGCGCAGCAGGACGAGGTGGCGCATGCTGCGTGATGGCCTGACCGACAGCGAGCGCAGGCAGTTGCTGCGCGGCATGGGCGCGCTGCCACTGCTGTCTGCCCTGGGCGCCGAGCGCGCACTGGCAGCCGGCCCGGCGCGCATCGTGTCGCTGGGCGGCGCGCTGACCGAGGTGGTCTACCTGCTGGGCGCACAGGGCCAGCTGGTGGGCACCGACACCACCAGCCTGTTCCCCGAAGCCGCACTCAAGACCTCCAAGGTCGGCTACATGCGCCAGCTGTCGGCCGAGGGGCTGTTGTCCCTCAAGCCCGATGCGGTGGTGGGTACCACCGAGGCCGGGCCACCCGTGGTGCTGGACCAGGTGCGCAGCGCCGGTGTGCGGGTGGAACTGGTCAAGGCCGACCACACGTGGGACGAAGTGCAGCGCAAGGTCGCGACCGTGGGCCGCGTGGCAGGCCGCGAACGCGAGGCCACGGCCCTGCAGGCGGACCTGGATGCGCAGTGGGCAGCGGTGCAAAAGCTGGTGGCCGCATCCACGCGCCGCCCGCGCGCCATCTTCATCCTGTCGCACGGCGGCAGCCCCATGGTGGCGGGCACCGGCACGGCGGCCGATGCGCTGATCCGATTTGCGGGCGCGACCAACGCCATCACGCAGTTCGCAGGCTACCGGCCGCTGACGGCCGAAGCCATGGCCAGCGCCGCGCCGGAGGTGCTGCTCAACAGCACGCAGGGCATCGAAGCGCTGGGTGGTGATGCAGCCTTCTGGCAGCGGCCTGAACTGGCGCTTACACCCGCGTTCCGCCGCAAGGCGCTGGTGGCCATGGAGGCCAGCCACCTGCTGGGCTTTGGCCCGCGCCTGCCCGGGGCCGTGCGCGAGCTGCACACCCGCACGCAGGCGATCACGGCGTGAGCGGCGTGGCCGTGGCGCAGTCGGTTGCGCGCTGGTCTTTGCGGCGCCTGTCGCCGCGCGCAGCGCTGCTGTGGGGCGTTGCGCTGGTGGGCCTCGCGTTCGTTTGGGCCAGCACGCAAGGCGCGTACGCCATTGCGCCAGCCCAGCTGTGGCAGGTGTTGCTGCAGGCCGTGGGCGCGGCGCCGTCGGCCGAGCAGGCGCCCGAATATCTGGTGTTCATCAACATCCGGCTGCCCCGGTTGTTGATGGGCGTGGCCGCTGGGGCAGGCCTGGGGCTGGCCGGCGCGCTGATGCAGGGCCTGTTCCGCAACCCGCTGGCCGACCCGGGCCTGATCGGCGTGAGCAGCGGGGCCGCGCTGGCCGCTGCGCTCACCATCGTGCTGGGCAGCCACTGGCTGCCCGACCTGCCGCGCACGCTGGGCAGCTGGACGCTGGTGGGCATGGCGTTTGGCGGCGGCGTGCTGGTCACCGCACTCATCTACGGGCTGGCTCAGGCCGATGGCGGCACGCGCATGGGGCTGATGCTGCTGGCCGGTGTGGCCGTCAATGCACTGGCGCTGGCGGGGCTGGGCTACCTGAATTTCATCTCCACCGACGAACAGCTGCGCAACATCCAGATGTGGCTGCTGGGCAGCCTGGGCGGTGCGCGCTGGAGCGCCGTGGCGCTGGTGGGCTCCATCGTCGCCGTCGCTTGCGGGCTGGGCCTGGCGCTCGCTCGCCCGCTCAATGCGATTGCCCTGGGTGAGGCGCAGGCCGCGTTGCTGGGCGTGCCGGTGGAGCGCACCAAGCGCCTGGCGGTGCTGGTCACCGCGCTGGCGGTGGGCGCGGTGACGGCCGCTACCGGCATCATCGGTTTCATCGGCCTGGTGGCGCCGCACTGGGTGCGCCTGGTGGCCGGGCCCGACCACCGCGTGGTGCTGCCGGGCTCGGCCCTGCTGGGCGCGGCGCTGGTGCTGGCGGCCGACGTGGTGGCGCGCACCGTCGTCAAGCCGGCGGAGCTGCCGTTGGGGGTGCTCACCGCCTTCATCGGTGTGCCGCTGTTCCTGGCCATGCTGCGCCAGTTCAGGAGAAAGGTATGAACGCGGCCTCGCTCCATGCCGGCGATCCGCTGGTGTGCGATCAGTTGGGGGTGGGCCTGTCGGGCCGCCCATTGCTGGCCACCGTGCATGCACGCCTGGCCCCGGGGCGTTTCACCGCGATCCTGGGGCCCAACGGGGCGGGCAAGTCCACGCTGCTGTCCATGCTCTCGGGCCAGCGCGCGCCGCGCTCGGGGGCGGTGAGCCTGGGGGGCCGGGCGCTCTCGGTCATTGCCGCGCTGGAACTGGCGCGCCTGCGCGCCGTGCTGCCGCAAGAGACTGCGGTGGCCTTCGACTTCACGGTGCAGGAGGTCGTGGAGATGGGGCGCTTTCCGCATCGCCAGTCGCCCAGCCAGCACGAGGCGCGCATCGCCCGCGATGCGATGGAGGCCACCGGTGTGGCCCACCTGGCGCAGCGCGGCGTCAACACCCTGTCGGGCGGCGAGCGGGCCCGCGCCCACCTGGCCCGTGCCCTGGCGCAGATCTGGGAGCCCCGGCCCGACGGCGCTACGCGCTGGCTGCTGCTGGACGAGCCCACCGCCGCCCTCGACCTGGCCCACCAGCACCAGGCCATGGCCCTGGCGCGCCGCTGGGCGGTGGAGCAGGGCATTGGCGTGGTGGCGGTGCTGCACGACCTGAACCTGGCGCTGCGCTACGCGCACGATGTGGTGCTGATGGGGGCAGGGCGCTGCGACGTGGGGCCCGTGGGGCAAACGCTGGACGCTGCCGCCATCGCGCGCGTATGGGGCGTGCAATGCTCCGAGGTGTGCGCCAACGACGGCACGCCGCAGTTCCTGGTGGCGGCTGGATGAAGCGCAGATGACGATTCGGTCATCTGCCGGAGCCTTGCCCTTGGGCGCATGGGGATATGCGCAGTGGCGCATGCTGCGCCGCGCCATCTTGTCACTAGAATGCGCGCACACCATGCGCCGCCTGCTTCTCGTCTTCCTGCTGCTGTTCATGCCGCTCCAGTCCATCTGGGCCGCGGCATCGCCGTACTGCGGGCACGAGGCAGCGCCGCAGGCATCGCACTTCGGCCACCACGTGCACGAGCACCAGGCCGATGGTGCGCATGCGGCGCCTTCCCTGGCGAGCGAGACACCGGACCACATGGGCCTCGCCACCTCCGGCACGGCGGACATGGACTGCCATGCCTGCCACGGCGTGGGCAGCGGCATGGCCTTGAGCGCGAGCGCCCAGGCCATCGTGGTCTCGGTGAGCCGTCCTGCGCCCCAAATGGCTCCGGCCTGGGTGCATCCCCCGCTTTCCCGCCCCGAACGCCCCAACTGGTCCGTCCTCGCCTGAGCGGCGAGGCGGGCTGCGGGTAGCCCCTTCCTGACGATTCCACGCTGCCCTGGCGGGCAGCAGCGGTGCGCGCGTGCATGCGTGCCGGGTGTCGTGCCTTGCCGATTTCAACCCCGTGGCCTCCGGCCACTGCAGAGGAATCGGATGCAACGAAAGAGAAGAACCAAGCACACACCGCGGCTGCGCATGGCCGCTATAGCCCTGGCATGGGCGCTGGCCGGCAGTGCCGCGCTGGCCCAGTCGCCGCCGCCGCCGCTCACGCTCAAAGCCTTGTTCGACAGGGCCTGGGAGCGCCAGCCCGAGGCGCAGTCGGCCGCCCTGCGACGCGAGTCCGCACAGGCTGCACGCAGCGGTGCCGACACCTGGACGGCCGAGCCCGCCGCGCTGGAACTGTCGCGCAAGAGCGACCGCCCCGGCAGCAACCAGGGCAGCCGCGAGTACGAGGTGGGCGTGGCCCTGCCGCTGTGGCTGCCCGGCGAGCGAGCGCGCAAGGCCGCACTGGGCGACGCCGAGATCAAGGCCGTGGAAAGCCGCCGCCTGGCCGCGCAGCTGCAGCTTGCCGCCACTGTGCGCGAAGCCTGGTGGGCCTTGCAGCGCGCGCAGGCAGAACTGGGCCTGGCGCAGGACCGGCTGCAGAACGCACAGCGCCTGGCGGCCGATGTGGCACGCCGCTTCAAGGCGGGCGACATGTCCCGTGCCGACCAGACCCAGGCCGACGGCGCCGTGGCCCAGGCCGAGGCCGCTGTGGCCGAAGCCATGGGCGCGCGCGATGTGGCGCAGGCAGCCCTGGCGGCCTGGGGCGGCAACGTGGTGCTGGCCGACGGCGCAGACCCCGAGGCCGAAGCCCTGCCAGCGCCCGGCCTGCCCGCCGACCACCCGGCGGTGGCCGACTGGCAGGACCAGGCCGCAGTGGCGCGCCGCGCCGCCGACCTGGCCGCCGTGCAGACGCGCGCCAACCCCGAGCTGACGGTGGCCGCCACGCGCGGGCGCGAGCAGGCCGGCGACCGCTATCTGCAAAGCTTCACCGTCGGCGTGCGCGTGCCCCTGGGCGGTGGCGACCGTGCGCGCGCCAAAGAGACAGCGGCCCGAGCCGACGCACTCGATGCCGAGGTGCGCGCCCGCGCCGAGCAGGACCGCCTCGCGGCCGACGTGGCCGCCGCTGCGGCGCGTGTGAAGGCTACCCAGGCCCAGCGCGAGGCCATGGCCCGCCATGCAGCCCTGGCGCGCGACACGCGCGACTTCATCGACAAGGCCTTCCGCCTGGGCGAGGCAGACTGGCCCACGCGCCTGCGCGTGGAGCTCGAAGCCGTGCAGGCCGAGCGCCAGTGGGCACGCGCCCGCATCGATGCCGCCGCCGCCGTCTCCACCCTGCGCCAGGCCCTGGGCCTGTTGCCGCAGTGAGCGCAAAGCCTCCATTCACCCCCCCCCCCC